>JAUWHO010000001.1 GCA_030605835.1 Candidatus Zixiibacteriota bacterium
GCCGAGAAGTTCAGGGTCTTTATGCCAAGGAAGAGCATCTCCACCAGGGAGACCACCCCCCTGGCCAGCGGCAGTCTGAGGAATTTGTGCTTGTCAGAGAAGCTGGCAAACGGTTCGGCGCTCACCGTTATCTCTCCGGAGAGACGCCGCACTGCGGTCGCGACCTTTTGCGGAGAACGCATCATGACCCCCCCGATGACCGCCTGCCCACCAACATTCAACTCTTCTGGTTCTCTCACCTCAAGATCCCCTCGATAGAACAAAAACGCCGCCCCTGTCTGTCAAATCACCAGAGCGGTAAGAAGAGAAAAGGACTAACTTTCCTGGGATTTGGAGCCGGACTTCGCATCCTTCATTTTGGCGTATTTCCTGCGGAAACGCTCCACCCTGCCGGCGGTGTCGACCAGCTTCTGCTTGCCGGTGAAAAAGGGGTGACAGGCGGAGCAAATCTCCACCCTGATATTCTTCACTGTGGAGCGGGTTTCTATCACATTCCCGCAAGCGCATGTTACCGTCGTATCGAAATATTCTGGATGTATACCTTTCTTCAACTCCTCCTCCACTCTTATGGTATAACGGACTCTGACTTTCACAATTTAGCAATTTCGCCCTCAAAAGCAAGCAAATATTAATCTCTTAACGTTTGCAATCAGGATTTGGTTTCATTATTTTCGGCTCCGAATGAGAACTCTTACGTCCCTGAAAACAAGAGAGTTGAACCTTTTTCGTCTTACTGGGAGCTTCTAATGACACATATATCCGAGGAAGAACTTGCGGCATACAAGTCCGCTATACAACTGGAAAAAGAAGGGCAAAGATTCTTCTCAGATTCCGCCAAGAAGTCCCAGGACAAACTGGGCAGAGAGGTTTTTGAGTTTCTGGCTAAGGAGGAGCTGAAACACATCGAAAGCATAGAGCACTTTCGGAAATCCCGGAGGGAGGGCAGATCCTTCGCAATGGAGGCAGTGATATCCAAGTCGGGAGCAGAAACCCTGCACAGCGGGATAGAGAACATCTTCAAGGTACTCGAAAAGGAGGTGAAGCCGACCGCCGCTGACCTGGAGGTCTACCAGTTGGGGATGAACTTCGAGGCTCGGGGGGTGGCCTTCTACAAGAAGGTCAAAGAAGAGGCTACGGACTTGCGCGCTAAAGAGCTTTTCGCCTTTCTGGTTGGGGAGGAGCAAAAGCACTACAAGATCCTGGAGGATTGTTACAACTACATGGAGAATCCAGGGGAGTACTTCCACCGTCGGGAGGGGTGGCACGTAGAGGGATAGGAATTATCCCGCTGCAGTTGGTCGCAAGCCGAGATGTCGGAGTCCTTCTCACAAGTTGGCTTAACCGCACAAAGAGGATCTGAGAGTGAAAATGTTACCGGAAAGTAAGTCTATCATCTGTCAGCAGGGTGATATCACCGAGGCGGAAGTTGACGCCGTCGTCAATGCCGCCAACAACCATCTCTGGATGGGAGCAGGGGTCGCTGGGGCCATAAAGAGAAAGGGGGGAGAGGAGATCGAGACCGAGGCCGTCAAGAAGGGACCCATTCCGATCGGGGAGGCGGTTGTCACCGGCGCCGGAAAGCTGAAAGCGAAATACGTCATCCACGCCGCGGTGATGGGACAAGACTTGAGAACGGATGAGAAAAAGATTAGAGACTCCACCTTAAACAGCCTCAAGAGGGCAGAGGAAGTGAAGCTGGAGTCGATTGCCTTTCCAGCCCTGGGGACGGGGGTCGGCGGTTTCCCGATGGATAAGTGTGCTGAGATTATGATTTCGGAGGCGTGGAAATTCCTGAACGGCTCTCGTCACCTGAATAGGATCGCTTTCGTCCTTTTCGATAAGGCCGGTTACGAGACATTTGAGGAAGAGCGCGCTAACTTGCTCAATGCTCGAGTGAGGTGAGCTCACCGATTGCGTGGGGGCAGGGATTGAACCTCCGATACGGATTCGTATGGACCTGCCCCAGCGTGGCGTGGAATTACCACTGCTCGGGTGGGAGTTAAACTCCCACCCGAAATCATATGGAAGTTTGCAGTTCGACCCTGTCGCAGTTGTGGGAAGCGGGTATCTGACGCCCAACCGACAGGTAACACTACCGTCGTAAAACATCATCGGAAAGCTCCAGGCTTTCCGGCTTTGGTCGGAAATCGCTTGACTCTGCGGCCCGGAAGGGTTATTTTTTTTGGGAAACAAGAGCTATCTGAGTTTACTCAGCGCACAAGACTTCGAGACTTCGCTCGTACGAGAGAAATGAAATGTGCATCAGGTCTGATAACTGTCAGGAGTCCTGTCTGACCAGCGCCAGAAATCACTGGGAGAGAGGAGGTGACGACTGACCATCACGGACGGTTCCCAGCAGCGAGGTCAAAGACAGTCCCGACAACGTTTCCGGTAGAACCAGAAGCAGATGCAAGGTTCAATCCGAGCGGGAGTTGAATCGCGCATCCGCACCATTTTCACAGAAGGAGGTTATAACAAGATGCAACGGCTAAAACTAATAGCAGCAGGAGCAGTGACGTTGTCGCTCCTGGTTTTTCTATCGTCCCCCTGTTTGGGACAGCTTATGGACAGCCCCTGGCCGATGTTCCAGGGGAACGCTTATCACCGCGGCTTGACCCCTTACCAAGGCCCTGATAGCCCCAACATGCTGTGGAGCTTTACCGCCGAGGGGGCAGTTCAATCATGCCCGATCATCGACAATGAGGGCAATATCTATGTCGGCTGTGGTTCTATGACAGCAGGCCAACGCTTCTATGCCATAGATCCTTACGGCAACGAGAAGTGGTCCTATGTTGGTGGTCATGCCTTCTGGTCCTCTCCGGCCATCGACGAGAACGGAGTTATCTACGTCGGTTGTTGGGATTACAAGGTCTATGCCTTTGACTCCCAGACGGGCGACCCCGCTTGGACCTTCACGACCGGCAACAAGGTCTACTCCAAGCCGACCGTAGGTCCGGACGGCACCATCTATGTCGGGTCGAACGATTCGCTCTTTTATGCGCTCAACCCTGATGGGAGTCTCAGAGGCAGCTACCACACCGGCGGTTGGGTTTACGAATCCTCAGCCGCTATCGACGATGACGGGTACGTTTACGTCGGTTCATACAGCGATTCCCTGTTCTGTTTCGATCCCGATTTGAACCGGATGTGGGCAAGATACATCGGTGGGAACACCGCCGCCTCCCCGAGCATCGGATCTGACGGAACAATCTACATTGGCTCCTTCGACGACAATCTCTATGCCTTTCAGCCGGACGGGACCCTGAAGTGGACGTACGGAACTGGCGGCAACGTGAACTCCACCACCAGCATGGGTGCGGACGGGACGCTATATACCGGCTCCACTGACGATAAACTCCACGCCGTCGACCCCGAAACCGGAGACTCCATCTGGACCTACCTGACCGGCAGCAACGTCAATACCTCCCCGGTGATTGACGCCAACGGCACCATCTATGTGGGTTCCTCCGACGATATGCTTCACGCCGTCAACCCAGACGGCACCGTCAAGTGGACTTTTCTCACCGGCCACAATGTCGTCTCCACTCCCGCCATAGGGGAGAACAAGGTCCTCTACTTCGGCTCTCAGGAGGGCAAGCTGTACGCTCTTGGACCGAACGTTGCGGTTTTTGCCACCACCGAAGGCCCCACAGTCCCGCAGGGGGGAGTGCTGGAGGCCTCCATTCGGCTGCTGAACAACACTGCCGAGTGGCAGACCTTCTATCTGGCGGCCTGGGTCGACATCCCAACTGCCGGACAGCGCAAGGTGCTGGGACCGATTCAGCTCAAGATAATGCCGAAAGGAATGATGACCGGCATCATCGCCCACGATGTTCCTCCGGAAGCTCCCACTGGCTCTTATGTATACACTGCCAAGATTGGGACCTCTATGGAAGAGATGTGGGACCACGACAGCTTCGATTTCGATGTCATAGAAGGAACCAAGATGGGCACCACCGGATGGCAGGTGGTTGAGTTCACCATCGAGGGGAAGGACATGCTGCCACGGCTCGCTGCGGATCTTCCCACCAAGTTCACCGGGCTGGGCAACTCCCCCAATCCGTTCAACGTCTCCTCGGTCATAAGCTACGATCTGGAAACCAGCGGCCGTGTCACCTTAGAGGTGTATGATCTCTTGGGGAGGAAGGTTATCACTCTGGCAAACGAGAATCAGGAGGCCGGAGAGCATTCGGTTAACTGGGACGCCTCAGAGCTCGCCAGCGGCGTCTACTTCTATAGGCTGACCGCCGGGGATTTCAGTGAGACCAGGCGGACAACGTTGCTGAAGTAGAGCTCACAGCCCGCCTCAGGCAGGCAAGCAGATCAAACGGCTCGTTCGCCTCTGGCGGGATTAAGCAGACATTAAGGGGCAGGGGTTGAACCTCTGCCCCAGCAACAACGTGAAATCACCACTGCTCGGGTGGGAGTTGCACTCCCACCCGTAGTTGTGTGCAGGAGAGGCGTTACTCCTTGCCCCGGCCATTTGATCAATCCATCCCCGTCAATCATAGCACTCCATAGCAGCCTACTTCACAGAGTCACTCAGAGGAAAAACCGCTGGAAAAAGGGGGGAGCATATATTATAGTATTGTCCACCTGGGTCTTTGGAAGTTCTCACAAAAGGGAAAACAGAGAAGACTCCACAAGGACTAACAAATGACCCCTCAATGGTTAATTGTGAAAACCACCATCATACTAATCATCGCAATCCTATTCGTTTCCTGCGCCCCCCGTTTTGAAGGTCTTCCGGAAGAATATCAAAAACCTCTGAGGCAGGCTTTAGACAGAGCCGGGGTCAACAAGGAGATCTTGCTGTCGGTCATAGATGAGCTTCAAGGGGAAAAGAGAATTGCGGCCGCATTTCTCATCATGAATATGCCCACCGTCGATTTGACCTCCGTTGACGAGAAGACCTTGAGCGACAACATCGAGTTCGCTTTTAGAGCCAAGGAAGAGTTCCCCTGGGGTAAAGATCAATCCCAGGAGCTTTTCCTGCATTACGTTTTGCCCCATCGAATCTCACAGGAACCGCTGGAGAACTGGCGTCCCTATTTCTATGAACAGCTGAAGCCGGTCGTGGAGAGCTGCTCGACCGCCTACCAGGCGACACTGGAGGTAAACCGCTGGTGTGGGGAGAAGGTGAAATTCAAGCAGACTCAGGCTCGAGACCAGGGACCCTTTGAAACCCTCGCAAGTGGTTACGGACGTTGCGAGGAGATGGTCATCATCTTTGTGGACGCCTGTCGGGCGGTGGGGATTCCCGCCAGAGAGGCCTGGACCCCCTATTGGGCCACTTGCGATAACAACCACGCCTGGGCAGAAGTCTTCTGCGAGGGGAAGTGGTACTACACCGGTGGCTGTGAACCTAAAGATTCCTTAAACCATGCCTGGTTCAGCAAATCCGTCAAGAGGGCGGCGCTTATCTTCTCCAAACCTTACGGAGTCCCGGAAAGCGAGCCCGACCTCTACTTCGCCCGGGAGGGGGACTGGCGCATAAACTCAACCGATGTCTATCTGGAGACTGGCCAGGTCAATATCTCCTTGAAGCGAGAAGACAAACCTGTTCCCGAAGCCGAGATCCGCTTTGCGGTTTTCAACTTCGGTTCCCTGCGTCCGATTGCGAAGGTCAAGACCGACAAAGAAGGGAAATGCTCCTTCAAGCTGGGAGGAGGCAACTATCTCCTCTCGGTCGGGGATAACGCCAATCCGATCTGGGAGGTAATAAAGATCGAAAGGGGCAACACAACCGAGCTTGAATTGGACTTCTCTTCGCCGCCGAATCCGTTGAATTTCTGGTTAGACTATCCACCCAAAGAGAAATCTCAGGATGACAAATAGAATCGTTTTCGTTTCGGTAACCCTTTTTCTTTTCATTTTTGCCTTTCCTCGAGCTTCAGAGGCAGAGAAGTTCGAGGCCGAGAGATTTCCCGAAGTGGCGAATCTAGCACCGGATTCGTTACGCTCGGATTTCGTCGAGGCCTTAAATGATGCAGGCCAGAACTGGAGACAGCTATCAACTGTCGTCGAGGAACTCCAGGGAAGTAAAAGAGAAGATGCCGTCTGGGTGATAAACAACATGCCCCATTTGGACAGATTAGAAATGAAATCTGACATCTTGAGGGAGCATATCGAATATGCATACATCGCCAGGGATTCCTCTGTCGTTCCGTATGACGATCAGACCTTTCGAGAGTATATCCTGACTTATCGCGTCGGCTCTGAGCCAGTGGAGGCATATCGCAAATTCCTGTTCGAATACTTTCTCCCGCAAACAGAAGGGAAAAAGGATGCTCGAGAGGTCGCCAAACAGATAAACCGCTGGGTGGAAAAAAACCTCTCCATCAAAGAGAAGACTTTTTTCGGTCCCCTGCAGCCACCGACAGCTACTTTCAAATCCCGGAAGGGTGCAGAACGTGAGATCACGATTTTGGTGACGGCGATCTTCAAGTCCTTGGGAATCCCCAGCCGTCAGGCGCGAATCTCCGCCCTCGGGGAGCAGGAGGAATCCTTCACCTGGGTGGAGGTGTTTGACGGGGAAAACTGGTTACCTTTTTATCCTTTCTCACCAGAGGACCTCGGCAATTTCGGATTCATCGAGAAAGGTTATCCCAACAATGTCACCGTGGTGCTCTCCCGAAGCGCCTTCGAGAGGAGGTTAATCACCGATCAATACACCGACACCGGCTGGTTGAAGGCAAAGTTTCTCGAAGAGGGGAAGCCGAAGGTGGAATTCGAGCATCTCTCCGTCAACGTCTTCAACGAAGGGGCATTCCGCGCCTTAGATGACCTCTTCTTAAACGATTATGTGGACTATCCCAGCGCCGATTCCTCTGGGATATACATCTGCGAGTTAGGGGATGGCAGTTATTTCTTGCAGGCTGGCCTCCGTCAGAAAAGCGGGGATGTCTGGGTCCGGATCTTCCCTTTCAAGATCGTTGCCGAAGAAACCACATTTGTGGAGGTGGAGCTGAGCCCCGTTGAAAAGTAGTCTTTCCGGCACAAACGATCCTGTCATTCTGTTATACTCGTCCCTTTGGTTAATAGCGATTCATTGGCTGAGCGTTTCTTCCTATGATAGAAAAAATCAGATTCAGAACTGAGTTCGACTCCCTGGGGGAGGTTAAAGTTCCCGCGGAGGCTTATTACGGAGCCCAGACCCAGCGGGCTTTGGAGAACTTCCCCATAAGCGGACTGCTAGCCTATCCGGTGTTCATCCACTCCTACGGGGCGGTCAAGATCGCCTGCGCCCTGGTCAACGTGGAATTGGGGAGATTGGATAAGAAAATCGGCAGAGCGATCGTGGGGGCCGCAAAGGCTGTCTGGAGGGGGAAACTAAACCAGGAGTTCGTGGTCGACGTCTTTCAAGCCGGCGCCGGCACCTCTTTCAACATGAACACCAACGAGGTTATCGCTAATTATGCCTGTGAGCTTCTAGGCTCCAAAAAGGGCAATTACAAGCTGGTTCACCCCAACGACCACGTCAACATGGGGCAATCTACCAATGACACTTTTCCGACGGCGATGAGGTTGTCTACTCTTCTAGCGTTAAAGAAACTCTACCCTCAAGTTGGCGCGTTGGCAGACTCATTTATGAAGAAATCGAGGCAATTCTCCAAGGTCGTGAAGTCCGGCCGCACCCATCTGCAGGATGCCGCCCCGGTCACTTTGGGGCAGGAATTTGGAGCTCATGCCGAGGCCATCAAAAGGGCAAAAGACAGAATCAAGCGATCCTCTCGCTCTTTGGAAGAGCTGGGCCTCGGCGGAAGTGCAGTAGGAACCGGAATGAACACTCACCCCCGATATCGCGGCCTGGTGACCAAGAACCTGTCGAACATTACCAGATTGAATCTACGGCCGGCAAAAAACCTGTTCGAGGCGATGCAGAGTATGGCTCCTTTTACAGAGACCTCCAGCGCTTTGAAGAATTTCTCGATTGAACTCTCTCGAATCGCCAGCGACCTGCGTTTGCTCTCAAGCGGCCCCAGGACAGGTTTGGCGGAGATCGAGCTGCCCGCGGTTCAACCCGGCTCCTCTATGATGCCCGGGAAAGTCAATCCAGTAATGGCGGAGATGACCAACATGGTTTGCTTCCAAGTCCTGGGAAACGATGCCACCATTTCCTATGCCGCTCAGGCCGGACAACTGGAACTCAACGTCATGATGCCGATCATCGCCTATAATCTCTTGCAGTCAATTGACATTCTGACCAACACCTGCAGAGTCTTCAAACAGAGGTGCATTGACGGAATCGTTGCCAACCGGGAGACTTGCACCAGCTTTGCCGAAAGCTCCCTGGCGTTGGTGACAATTCTCAACCCGATTATCGGCTACCGAAAGGCGGCCGAGGTGGCCAAGAGAGCCTCAAGGGAGAATCGGTCAATAGTCAATGTCGTCCGAGAGATGGGGATTCTCACGGAGGAGGAATCCAGGAGGGTTTTCGACATTGAGAAGATGACAAGAGTTCCCGGCATGGATAGACCGAAGCCCAGTTCACAGAAACCCAAGCGCAGATGAGAAGACGTCAAAAGCCGGATTGGCTGAAGATAAGACTCCCATCCGGCGGGAAATTGGAATCCGTGCGGGGGCTTCTGGCCGACAATTGCCTGCACACGGTCTGTCAGAGCGCCGCCTGTCCCAATCTCGGCGATTGCTTCTCGCGAGGAACTGCAACCTTTCTCATAATGGGAAACGTCTGCACCCGCAATTGCAGGTTTTGCAATATTGAAAATGGGAGACCTCAACCTCTGGATTCGAACGAACCCGAAATGGTCGCACAGACAGTGAAGACTCTGCGGCTGAGGCACGCGGTCATCACCTCGGTTACCCGCGATGACTTGACCGATGGAGGCGCTTCTCATTTTACAGAGACGGTCAGGGCTATTAGAGAACTCTGCCCGGAGACGACGGTGGAGGTCCTGATTCCTGACTTTCTCGGGAAAACGGACTCCCTGCATGCTGTTTTGGAATCCAAACCCGATGTTCTCAATCACAACGTAGAGACCGTGGCTCGACTTTATCCAACGGTCAGACCAGAGGCCGACTACCACAGAAGTTTACAACTTTTGAGAAATGTGAAAAGCTGTTCTCCAGAGACTGTAGCTAAATCCGGATTCATGGTCGGGTTGGGCGAAACTGAAGAGGAAGTCTTCGAGGTTCTAAAGGACTTGAGAGAAGTCGACTGCGAAATCGTCACCATCGGGCAGTATCTGCAACCCAGTAAGAAGCATCTGTCTGTGAGAGAGTACATCCATCCGGATAGATTTCAGGATTACAAAAGGGAGGCTTTACAGATGGGCTTCTCGTATGTCGCCTCTGCCCCCCTGGTGAGAAGCTCCTTCCACGCCGAGGAGGGTTTCAGAGAAGCTATCCAAAAAACGAAAAAGTCACCATCATCAGGTGGTGACTACGAACTCATACCCCGCTTGTAGGGCGTGGAATTCATCCACGCCAACGTCGAATCACTCCGCCCACTTCGGTTTCCTTTTCTCCAAAAACGCCGCCAACCCCTCTTGCCCTTCGTCTGATATTCTCAGCCTAGCCAAAACCTCGGCGCTGTGGCGTCTCTTCTCCTCCATAGCCATATGAGGGATATCCCTCAGAAGTTTCTTTGCGGTCGCCAGTGCCTGAGGCCCACTGGAGATGAGCTGTTCTGCGAGCTTGTCCACTCTGCTGTCCAGTATGCTCAAGGGGACAACCTCATCGACCAGACCAACGTTCAAGGCTCTGTGGGCGTCGAATCTTTCACCCGTCAGAAAAAACATGTTGGCTTTGGTGAAACCGACTCTGTTCAGGATGTACGGAGAGATACAGGCTGGCACCAATCCTATCTTCACTTCCGAGAAGGAAAACTTGGCATCTTCAGCGGCGATGACGATGTCGCAGACGGAGACCAGTCCGGTGCCTCCGCCGATAGCCGCACCATTTATCCTCCCCACCAGAGGCTTAGGGAACGAGAACATCTCATACATCAGATTCGCCAGTGCTAATGCGTCCTCCACGTTTTCCTCATAGGTGTAGTCTTTCATCTTCTTCATCCAGTGGATGTCGGCGCCGGCACAGAACGACTTCCCCTCACCGGTCAGGATGACCACTCGCAGCTTCTCGTCATCTTTCAGTTTCCGGAAGATCTCCAGAAGCTCAGCAATCATCACCTCGTTGAAGGCGTTGTGGATTTCTGGACGATTCAAGGCGACCCTGGCGATTTTGTCTTCTATCGATAGCGCAACGGTCTCGTAGCTACTCAATTATCTTCTCCTGGTTAACCAAGAAATCTAGTTGTCAATCTTGGTTTGGAGACCTGAAGGTCTCCGCTACCTCTCTGGGCAATGTAGCAGAAGGCTTTAACCTTCCGACCCTTCACTCAGCCTTTACCGACTTATAGAACGCCAGCCTCCCCTCCTCATCGTAACGGAAACAATAGACGGCCTTCCGGTCGGGGCTGACGGTATAGGCTTCGGTTCCGGTGAAAATCATCTCCGAGGGAGAGAATCCAAAAGCCTCCACCTTCAGAATCTTTTTCAAGGTGTCGCCGACCGCGAGGGTGCAGCTTCGAGCTGTCTCCATTAACCCCTCAAGTTCCTCCTCACCGACGCTGAAACTCTTCTCGTAAAAGAGTTCCCCGGCCTGGTTGAACTTGAAATAATAGATGGCCCCCCCATCGGGGCTGACGGTGTAGATCCCTTCGGGTGTGTGCACCATCGCCGAGCTTGAATGGGAGGTGTCGAAAGTGCCACACCCCATAAAGAGTGTGCAAAGAGACAATAACAACAAGCTAACAATCTTCATGACTTCTCCTAAGAACGAGACTAACTCAACGGGAAAAACGAAAGCACAACTGTTTCCTATCAGTATTGCACTGGCTGGAAATGTTCGATTGCTTCGTGACCAGAGCTTCCGCGGCTTTGCTCAGAGTATCTTTAGGGAGGTTCCTTCTTATCGTTACTTCCAAAAGGTAAGTGGCAAGTGCCTCTTTTATGAATCGAAATTCTTTGTGCGAATTTTGGGAGAAACGATGCAGGAAACTCAGCAATGCAGCTAATAGTGTGTATATGAATTAACCCTGTTAGGTTTCACTTTTTCAAAGCTCCTGAGGTAGTGCCCCTTTCTACGCGCAGCCGCTTTGCAGTGTTTTGTCACTTGTAGACTAAGGACTCGAAAAGCGGGTCCTTTTTCATTCTCTTATTTATTAACTCAGGTACGACCTGCACACGACTGTCAAGCTGTTTTTCTAGATCTTTCTTCTCCTCCTTGAAAGCTCTCTTGATTAAGACTCCCAATTCTACTGATCTAATCTTATGATGTTTCACGTCTAAAACACGGAAGCCCGTAATTTGATGGCTGAAGTACCCTCTTTCCACTAGCAGCAGGTCATCAACCTCTTCACAGTAAGAAGGCTCTCCCGTCCCAAGAGAGATGTAAAGAACATCAGCCTTGTCATCATAATCGAATTCAACGTCGAACTTTGGCTTCACGGTTCTTCTTCACTTCTTTAGCAGTTTCGTGTAGATGGTTTGAATGAACTTATCGTCCAGAATTACCACAACGAATAGATGACCAGGTCCTGTTAATGTAATTCCGTTCCCAATTATTATCGTATCGAATCTCTTATTATAAAGTTTCGATTTTGGGTTTTTCTTGCTTTGTTTTATAAAGTCTGGTTTTCTAACAGCTTCCTTAATCTTATCGAAATTATGGGTGAGGTGCCATCTCTCTGGTTTATTTCGTTTGAAGTCCCAGGTTTTCTTATGAAGGATCATCCGTTGACCTTTTGGACCTCGAAGATAGCAAATCCCAGCCTTATTGAACTTCGGGCCAACCTTTTTGCTCGGATCTGCCAAGTTAATGCCAAAAAGCTACTATTCAGTATAACTACTAGTTAGGAATATGTCAATATAACTGAAGAAGATATTTATGTGCCACTCACATCCTGAACACCCCGTATTTCTGATCCGGTATGGAGGTGTTGAGCGACATCGCTATCCCCAGAGCCAAAGCATTGCGAGAGTCCAACGGATCGATGATGCCGTCATCCCACAATCGTGCGGAGGCGTAATAGGGGCTCCCCTCGTGCTCGTATTTCTCCAGAATTGGTTTCCTGATGGCGTCGATCCCTTTCTGAGAGAGGGTCTTGCCCTCCCTCTGCATCTGCTCCACCTTCACCTGAGCTAAAACGTCTGCGGCCTGCTCACCTCCCATCACCGAGATGCGGGCATTAGGCCACATCCACATCAGGCGCGGTGCATAGGCGCGACCACACATCCCGTAATTACCAGCGCCAAAGGAACCCCCAATTATGATAGTGAACTTGGGAACGTCGGCATTTGCAACCGCATGCACCATCTTGGCACCGTTACGAGCGATGCCACCGTGCTCATACTCCTTCCCGACTATGAAACCGGTGATATTCTGCAAGAAGATCAGGGGAATCTTCCTGATAGTGCAAAGCTCAATGAAATGGGCCGCCTTCATTGCGGATTCTGAGAACAGCACCCCGTTGTTGCCGAGAATACCAACCGGATAACCCATTATCCGGGCGAAGCCACAGACGATGGTGGTGCCGTAAAGCTCCTTGAACTCCTGAAAACGGCTCCCATCCACCATGCGGGCGATCACTTCCCGGACATCGTACGGTTTGCGAATGTCCGCCGGGATGACGCCGTAAATCTCAGCCGGGTCGTAATGTGGGTCTTCCGGTTCATCGACGTCAAGCTGGAATTTCTTAGGGCGGGCCACATTCTCGATGATGTTTCTGGCTATCTGGAGGGCATGTTCATCGTTTAGGGCGTAATGGTCGGCCACCCCGGAGATTCTGCAATGGACATCTGCGCCTCCCAGCTCTTCAGGGGTGACCTCCACTCCGGTTGCGGCCTTAACCAGAGGCGGACCTCCGATAAAAATCGTTGCCTGTTTTCTGACAATTACAGCCTCGTCCGACATCGCCGGCACGTAAGCCCCACCGGCGGTGCAGGAACCCATCACCACCGCGATCTGAGCGATTCGAGCCGCCGAAAGTCGAGCCTGGTTGTAGAAAATCCTGCCGAAATGCTCCTTATCCGGAAAAACCCCGGCCTGGAGGGGCAAGAATACGCCTCCGGAATCGACCAGGTAGACGCAGGGTAGATGATTCTCGTAAGCGATCTCTTGAGCCCGGATATGCTTTCTGATAGTCTCGGGGAAGTAAGTTCCCCCCTTGACGGTGGCATCGTTGGCCACCACCATCACTTCCCGCCCGTGGACCACCCCTATTCCGGTTATGACTCCAGCGGAGGGGGCCTCGTTCTTATACATATCGTAGGCCGCAAACGGGGAAAGCTCTAAAAAGGGCGTATTCCGATCGAACAGTTTGGCGACGCGATCTCGGGGGAGGAGTTTTTTCCTGTCGAGGTGGCGTTTTCGGGCTTTCTCCGGACCCCCCTGTTTCAACTTCTCCAGGCGCTCCCGGAACTCCTCCACCACCCTTTGCAGGTTGGCCTCATTCTCCTTGAATTCCTGGGACTTGGTGTCAACTTTGGATTCTATCCGGCGCATGGTATCTCAATCCCACGTTTAGGCTTCATCCAGATCGTATCAAAAAGGCCAGGTAGCCTATCATGATTCTTCCCCAATCGGGTTAACAATATATCTTCTGGCATCCTCAAATTCAAGCTAAAACGAAAGCGCTGAGATAGGCTTCTCCACCTCCGGCCTGGTGATGTTGTTCTCTCCGGCACTGAATCGCTGATGGCCAGCTTCTCGTTAACCGATAAGTTGATAGAGACAGCACTTCGACGGGAAGAGAGGCAATTCTCCTTGACTTTCGAGTGTATCCTGGCTAATGTAAAAGAGACAGTTCGAACAAACAGAGAGCCGTTATATGGCTCGCAGATTGTGCCCCTGTAGCTCAGGTGGATAGAGCAGCAGTTTCCTAAACTGCGGGCCGCAGGTTCGAGTCCTGCCAGGGGTATTTTTTGGTGAGTGGTTATTGGTTAGTCGTGAGTTATAGTCAGCTATTAACCCGCATCTTCAGCGCCATTCGGGCCTGCTCGCGGACTGGACTTCCCCGGCCTTTCGTTGCCCTCATCCAGCTCCATTTCGCCGCCCGGGTTAGCCCTTTTTCTTTCTGAACGATATCGAAAGGCAGATGGCAACCCCCCCGTAGAGCACCATACAGGTTAGAATGAGCATTACGACTGCAGAAATTGGCACTTCTAGTCTCCTTTATTTTATCCTCGTCGAGAATCCATAACCGTCAGGACTCGCTTCGCTCCCGTCCTGACGGAACTGTGTACAGTTCATGGTTCATGGATGAAGGCTGTCCCCCTCTTTCCTGTTCCCTGTCTCCTTAAGCTAGTCTACTCAAGCCTCTACTCTTTTTATCTTCATCAAAATGAATCCCACGACCGGGATGAGGATGACGACCAGCCACCCGCCGATGAACTCCGCCCCACGAGGGTAACCCCCATAGGAACTTTTGACTCTGGCGATGACCTCCATAGCTATCAGGAAAAGAAGGACAATCGGGGTGACGACTTTGATGAAGATATCCCACCAGCCACGAACCGAGAACTCCGACTGGCTGTTGACGTACTCTTTCATCTTCCTACTGCCGTAAATATAGCCTATCACCAAGCACTCAATCAGGACAATTGAGATCAAGCCAAACTGGGTCATAAAGCGGTCAACGATATCCAGCCAGTGTAGTCCGCCGCCGAAAGTCAGAGGAATTGCTAGACCAAAAGCCAAAAGAGCCACGGAGATGTTGACAGTGCGATGGGAGAGTTTCCATTTGTCCTGGACTCCGGCGGCCACTCCCTCCACCAAGGAGAAGGCGGAATCGATCGCCAGGGTCAAAAGCATCAGGAAAAACAGCACCCCAAAGAGTGGTTGCCAGAAGGGAAGGTTGGATATTATCGCCGGATAGGTCACAAACACCAGACCGGGACCAGCGCTGACCACCGCCTCCACCGGCTTGCCGGTGATGAAGGAGTGATATCCCAAAGCACCGAAGACCGCCAACCCCCCAAGAAAAGCAGTCCCGGCGTCGCAAAGCCCGATGATGAAAGCGTTGTTGACTATGTCGGAGTCCCGGGGGAGGAAGCTCCCGTAAGCAATCATCACTCCGAAGCCGATCGAAAAGGAGAAAAACACCTGGGTGAAAGCCGCCAGCCAGACCTGAGGTTCCAAAAGCTTGCTGAAATCGGGAGTAAGGTAGTAGTTCAGACCCTGGATTGCCCCCGGAAGGGTCACGCCTCGAACTACAAAAACGATCAGCAGAAACCAAGGGATGAGGACTGTGAAGTAAACCACCTTTCCCACAGTTTTGGCCCCCTTCCAGATACAGAGTACAATCGCGATCCAACTGAGCAAAAGCCCCATAATAACGGGTCCCCTGATGCTCCCCATCTCAAAGGGACCGGAGGTGATGCCGGTCAGCTTGTCGAAATACTCCTGGGGATTGTTTCCCCAGGCTTGAGTAACGGCGGCGATGCCGTAGTTGAAGCAGTAACTCATAATGATGGCGTAGTAGCAGACGATGAAAAAACCGACCAGAATCGCCATCCAGCCCATCCACTCATAGCTCTTCTTAACTTTGAAAAAAGACTGCGGGGCGGAACCGTTCATCTTATGCCCCAGTCCGAACTCCAAGATCAGAAGAGGGATGCCGGCGATGAAAAGAGCTACCAGATACGCTAAAAGAAATGCGCCCCCACCATTGGCGTAGCAAACGTAAGGGAACCTCCAGACATTCCCCAGGCCGATGGCGGAGCCGATCGACGCCAGAACGAACGCGGTGCGACTATCCCACCGATCTCTCAGCATTTGTCCTCTCCAACTACATTTTCATGGGAAGTGATCTGTTCAGACATGGTAAAATGTCAGCCTCAGATAATTCGTGCCTAAGCATAAAAAAAAGACCCAACCGCGTCAAGATGTTTTGAACCGCCTCTTACTCTTACCGCACTTCCTTAAGACCAGACCGAAGCAGGGAAACGATAACACTTGCGAGTGGCTTGAGCCTCTATTAAATTGGTGGCACCAATGATTGGGCCAGCGAGTAACCAGAAACAATGATTAAAGAGTCTCGAGCAATCGAAATCCTGCGGAAGGCTCTCTTTTTCTCCGAAGCAGACCAGACCGAAATGGTTCTGATCGCCGAGGAGAGGAATCTCACCCGCTTTGCGGAATCAATCATCCATCAGAACATGGCCAGAGTCGACCACACCCTGATGTGTCGTGCACTTTCGGGCAACTCGGCTGGCGTCTCAGCCACCAACGACTTATCGGAGAAAGCCACAAGAAAGCTGGTAGATGACGCCCGAAAGGTCGCCAAGCAGATGCCTCCGGATCCGGATTTCCCGGGGTTGGTGAAATCCCCCCGGGCGAGGAGATATCCAGGTTACGTCAGAAAAACCGCCGAGTTCTCAGCACGAGACCGGGCGAGAGTGGTCGAAAAGGTCGTGAAAATCGCTCAAAGGGAGAACTTAGCCTGTTCCGGCGCCTTCGACATTAGAACTACCGTCACCGCAGTCTGCAATTCCCTCGGCACCGAACAGTATTTCGACGAGACCACGGCGCAGTTGACCTTAACCGTCAGCGATAAAGATGGTCGCTCCGGATGGTCACAAGGGTTCTCAAGAGACGTTGAGCAAATTGAGGTCGAAGATATTGTCAGGACTGCGGTTCGAAAAGTGATGAGCTTGAGAACCCCCGAAACCCTGCCGGCACGTCCATATACGGTTATTCTGGAGGAGGCCGCGGTAGCTTCGCTGCTTCTGTTTTTGGCATTTCTCGGCTTCGGAGGCAAGACCCTGGTGCAGGGACGGAGCTTTATGTCCCGCAAAATCGGGGAGAGAATCACCGGAGAGAATATCACCATCGTTGAAGACCCCTTTAACCCCGCCGTCAGACATATCCCCTTCGACTATGAGGGAGTGCCAAAAAGGAAAGTGATCTTGATTGAGAATGGTGTCGCCAGAGGCGGGGTTTACAACCGCTACTACGCCAAGAAGGCCGGGGTGGAGTCGACCGGACATGCCCTTCCGCCGAACAATCCCTATGGACCCTATCCCAAGGCGATGGTGATGTCCCCGGGTGAGGCCACGATGGAGGAGATGATCGCCTCCACTGAAAGGGGCATCCTGATCACCCACTTCTGGTATATGAATTTCTTGAACCCGATGAGAACCATGGTGACCGCCAGCACCAGGGACGGCACCCTCTTGATAGAAAACGGAAAGATCAAGGCTCCCCTGGAGGACATGCGGATTGCCCAGTCCATCCTGGAGGCTTTCGCCAACTGTGAGATGATGACCAGAAAGAGAAAGCTCTGCCCTCAGTACGGGGCGATGATGTATATCCCCGCGATGAAGATAAAAGATTTCAACTTCTCCGAAGTGGGAAGTTAAACACCTCTGCCAGGAATCGAATGGGGCCTCCGGTATCGATGCCCAACAGAAGCTTTAGTCTGTTCCCTCCTTACTCTCTACTACATCCTGCCCCCTGATCCACCATCTTGAGGGCAACAACAGGAATCCCCTCATTCCCAAATTGTGAAGCCCTTGCCGTTGGTATCGGACGCCCTCGTCCGATACCCAGAAGGTCGCGGATGAGGGCATCCGTGACCAACAGGGAGACCCTGTTTGCTGCTTGCTGCTTTCTTGCCAGTACCGCCGCACCATCGGCGCCATCGTTCCGCCGTGACTGTGAAACGCTTGTGAGCCTGCTGTGAGGTTGCGAGGAAGTCCTACCTGTCTGCCTTGTGCTGCGTGCTATCTACTGACTGCCGCCTGAGACCAACCCGGCTCCTTCCACCAGCTCCCAGGTGCACACCGCTGTCGTCCCGCCGCAGCGGTGAAATCATTGTGACACTTTTATGGTGTCACGGGGAGAGAAAGGGAGCGATCACAGCAGCTGGTCCGCCTCTGGCGCGGTTAAGCCGATTAGACAGATTCCTCCCACCTGTTGGTATCGGACGCCCTCGTCCGATACCCAGAAGGTCACGGATGAGGGCATCCGTGACCAACAGGGAGACCCCGTTTCCTGTTTGCTGCTTGCTGCTTTCTTGCCAGTACCGCCGCACCATCGGCGCCATCCTCCCCCCATGGCTGTGAAACGCTTGCGAACCTTTCGCGATGTCGGGGTGAAAGAGAAAGGGCGATGTTGAGCTCGGTTGAAGCAACAAAGCTTTCACGAACGGAGGCAATATGGCCGGTTACGGTTTCAAAAGAGCTGTTCGTCTACGGAAGACACCCACCCCGAAAGCGCGCTTCTGGTCCCAGGAGAAACCAAACAGCCGACGGGAGATCATAAGAAGGGAGGTGAGAGAAGCGGTCGCCAAACTCGCTTACCATCAGCGCGAGTTCATAGAGTGTTTCTATTTCATGGGGGAAACCTACGAGCAGATCGAACGTAGGCTCGGCAAGGAGCGTTACAAACTTGAGAGGATACACCACCAGGCATTGGAACGACTGCGGTTCTTGCTGGCAGATTTCGTGGAGGCACATTTCGGCATCAAGGTCGAAAGACCTCACCGCTGTCCAATCTGCAATCATCCCAAAAAGGATGAAATCGAGGAAATCCTCGAAAGGAAAAAACCGGAGGAGAGCTGGCGACCAACGCTGGAGATTCTGCGGACAGAGTTCGGTCTTGAGATCACCGCGGTGCAGACAGTCATCGCTCACCTCCGGAAGCATATGCAGTGAAATTCGATGATGAATTAACTAACCTAACCAGCCTCACAAGGCCTGTTATTGGAGGTAACATGGGAAATCCCAAAGAATCTTCGCTGAAGGAACATTTCGTCCAGTTGAGAATCCCTCGCTCCCTCAAGAGGAGAGTCCTCTCGCTCGCGGAGGAGTACGACAAAACCATATCCGATATTCTAAGAGGGGCATTGGGCTTCGGAGTGCCGGTGCTGGAGGGTTTAAGATCGACCGAGAGAGAATTCGTGCGAACCTACCTCAGAGAGCTGAAGGATGAAATCACTAGAATAAAAAGACAGGAGACGGGCAGCAGGGAACAGGGCACCGGCATTAGGAATTAGGTTCTTTTGGCTTTGAATTGAAATTGCAGCTTGGGTCTCTCGTCATGCGCAGACTTGCCATCGAAGAGCTTCTTGACTTAATTATCGCGGGCGGGTGTGAATTCAGACGCCTCTCGAGGCAATCGAGGGACTCTTGAGGAGATGAAGGCACGGCGGGGGACAAGCCCCCGCCCTACGGGTTCCCTGTCTGCTGTTTACGGTATGCTGTTTGCTGTCCACTGTATGGTGGCGTCAGATGCGCACATCTGACGCTCGGTTGACAGCTGTCAAATGCAGGCTTTCGACAGGACCGTGATTATCGCTGGTGGACGTATATTCGGAGAATTCGTGAGAAAACCAAGGGACGGCGGGGTATTAACCCCTGCCCTACGGGTTCCCTGTCTGCTGTCTACTGTTTGCCCGCCCAAGGCGGATCGCCTGCGGCGTCTGTTTGCTTAAAATGAAAAGCGTACTGATTATCTGCGGACCGACCGGCGTGGGGAAAACCGAGGTGGCAATAGAGGTCGCCGGGAGGTTAGACGGTGAAATCATCTCCGCCGACTCCCGCCAAATCTATAGATACCTCGACATCGGCACCGCCAAGCCGACCGCGGAGCAGAGAGAAAGAATTCCTCACCACCTTATAGACATAGTCGACCCCGAGGAGGAATTCACCGCGGTGGATTACGGAAACTTGGCTCGAAACACAATCCGGGAGGTGTTCCAAAGGGAGAAAACCCCAATAGTCTCCGGGGGGTCTGGGCTTTACCTCAAGGCTTTGACGGAGGGCTTCTTCGATGGCCCTCCCGCAGATCCCGAGATCCGAGAGCAATTGGAAAGAGTAGCAGATGAGAAAGGGGAGGAAACTCTCTATCGACAACTCCTGCAAGTCGACACGGAGGCGGCGGAAAGAATCCATCCCCACGATAGGAAGAGAATAGTCAGGGCGCTGGAGGTCTTTCGGATCTGCGGAAAACCATTAAGCCTCCTGCAGCAGGAGGGAGAATATCCTCCGAAAGAATACCAGTTCACCAAGATCGGGCTCATTCAAAGGCGGGAGGAACTCTATAAGAGAATAGAAGAGCGGGTCGATAAGATGATAAAGGAGGGTCTCCTCCGAGAGGTCAAATCGTTGATTGAGCGCGGTTACGACCGCGAGCTGGTGCCTCTCAAGACTGTCGGCTACAAGGAGATGTTCGAGCATCTGGAAGAGAAATATGCCCTAAAGCGAGCCATCGAGCTCGTAAAAAGAAACACCAGAAGATACGCCAAAAGGCAGCTGACCTGGTTCAAGAAAGATAAAGAGATTCACTGGTTTGAGGTCGAAACCCTGAAGCTGATCGATAAGATTGTCGAAGAATACAGAGGTGCAATCATTGAACTGAGCAGTTGAAACTTCTTGACAAACTCTCCAGATCGGTTTACTTACGAATGAGTTAGCGAGGATTATCAGTATGTCCAAAGCAATGCAGAGAAATTTCCTGACTATCTCGGTGGGCCTGTTTCTACTCGGGTGCCTCGGCTTCATGAATTGTGGGAGACCCGCGGTCAAGACTCGAGCCTCACTGCCACAAAGGGAAAGAGGACGACAAGCCGAGGAGTTCATCCGGGGGAAGCTCCTGGAAGCCGAGTCTCTCTACGCCTCTGGAGTAGACTACATCCGCCGCGGTGAACTGAAGCCTTCAAGGACCCATTTTGAGGCCGCTTTGGCAAGCCTCTGTGAGATCGACTTAAGAAGGGCCAGCAGGGAGCAAAGAACACTGGCGAAAACCATTTTCAGCGAGATCAAATCCGACTACAAACAGACCTTGAGAGCCCTGGGATTCTTCTCAGAGGAGGGGTTTGCGGAGGTTTTCGAACAGACCTTCAAGGACTTAGAAACTTACCAAACCTCACAGGACTACTTTGCCCAGCGGTTAAACCCGGAGGAACAGCAACCGGTCTACGATATCCCCATAGAATTCAACCGCCGGGTGAAAGAGCAGATCCGATATTTCCAGACTAACGGTCGGAAGCACTTCGCGATATACCTGGCGCGTTCCGGGAAATACAAGGAGTTAATGCACGAGATAATCGCCGAGAAGGGGCTTCCCAAAGATATCTTCTACTTGGCGTTGATCGAAAGTGGATATAACCCTCACGCCTATTCCTACGCCCGTGCCGTCGGACCCTGGCAATTCATCGCCTCCACCGCCAAGAGGTACGGACTGAAACGTAATTGGTGGTATGACGAGAGGCGGGACTTCGAGAAATCGACCGGGGCCGCCTGCGACTACCTCATGAGGGCATACCGGGAGTTCGGCACCTGGCCTCTGGCTCTGGCGGCTTACAACGGCGGAGACGGGAGAGTACGCAGACAGATTCAGCTGCAGAAGACCAAGGATTTCTGGGAACTACACCTCCGCCAAGAGACCCAGAATTACGTTCCCAAGTTCATGGCCGCCACCATCATTGCTAAAAGCCCGGAGAAATACGGCTTCTACATCGAATATGAGGATCCGATTGACTTCGAGGTGGTTGAGGTTCATAAGTGCATGCACCTCAAAAACATCGCCAAAGCCATCGGCTGTGAGACCCAGGAGCTGAAAGCGCTGAACCCAGAGCTCCGTCGAGACGTAACTCCGCCCAGCTACCCCAATTACAAACTGCGGGTTCCGGTGGGGAAATCGAAGATCTTTGCGGCCAAGTATGATGAAATCCCCGAGGAGGAGAAGGCCTCCTGGGTCAGACACAAGGTCAGGTGGGGAGAGACGGTATCCACGATTGCGAGACACTACGGCATCTCCATGTACTCAATCATGGCCGCCAATAATTTGAATCGGAAGGCAAAGATTTACGCTGGCAACCACATCTTGATACCGACCACTTCCGGCAAGAGGGTAGCCTATAAGCCCTCGGGCAAGAAAACTGCCTCTAAGACCACCTATGCCTCCGGAAGCCAAACTTACACTGTCAGGCGCGGCGATACCTTATGGGAAATTGCGGCGAAGTTCGGAACCACCGTCGACAGACTGCGCAGCTTGAACGGTCTGGGGAAGAGAAGTCGGATTTATCCGGGACAGAAAATCAGTTTGCCCGGCTCCCCCTCTCCTCCAGGAGGTGTTCATAAGGTGAGGAGGGGAGATACTCTGTGGTCGATAGCCCAGAGGTATGGAAGGACTGTGGAGGAGATCTGCCAGGCAAACGGTATCAGATCCACCTCAAGAATACACCCTGGTCAGAGGCTGCAAATCCCGAGCGGAAAACCTGTCTCCGCCTCCATGGCTCCAGGACCTGAATTCATAACCTATGTTGTTAAGGGCGGAGATACCCTCTGGGATATTGCGAAAAACTTCAACACCACCATCAACCAAATAATGAGGGACAATAATATAAGGAACCCCTCCAGGCTTATACCGGGGGAGGAACTGAAGATCAAGAGGGTGAGCTAAAGGGAGAACGATTTGAAAAAGGGTGATATAGTTATCGGAGTCGTGATATCCGGCACCTTGCTGCTCTTCCTGGCTATCATGTTTCTTCTCATTTACGGCGCCCTTCAAGGAGAGGAATTCGCCATAGTCGGAGGGGATAGGGTGGCAATTGTGGAGGTTTTTGGCACCATCACCAGCCCTTACGACGTCATCAGGCAATTGAAGAAATACGGGGAGGATGGCTCCATTCCCTCTGTTGTTCTCCACATCAACAGCCCCGGAGGAGGGGTTGCGGCCTCTCAGGAGATCTACGAGGAGATAAACAAGCTCCGCGAGAAGGGAGTCAAGGTGGTGGCATCTATGAGCGCCGTGGCGGCCTCCGGAGCGTACTACATAGCTTGCGCTGCAGATACCATTGTCGCCAATCCGGGGACTCTCACAGGCAGCATCGGGGTGATCTTCGAGTGGCCGATACTCTCAGAGCTTATGAGAAAGCTCGGGGTGAAGCTGGAGGTTATCAAATCCGGCGATATGAAGGACGTGGGCTCCATTGGCAGACCGATAACCCGCCGGGAGAGGGAGATGTTGCAGAGTGTCGTCGATGATACCTACAATCAGTTTGTGGAGGTGATCTCAAGAGAGCGGGGCCTGCCGATTGAGGATGTGATCGAGCTGGCGGACGGCAGGATCTTCACCGGCAACCAGGCAAGAGATCTCGGTCTGGTGGACGTTATCGGCAATTTCGAGGACGCCATCCAGATTGCCGCCGAGATGGGAGGCATTGAGGGCAAACCGAAAACCGTCAAGGAGAGAGTTAGAAGGGTCTCCTGGTGGGAGCTTCTGACCGAGAGAATGGGGGAATTGGCCGGAGTCCTCGAAGAGGACAAGAATATGCCCAAATTGGAGTATCGATAACGTTAACTGACCCCCTAAACAAGAACACCACAAGACGATTAAAATCGAAGTCTCTTAGAAGAAGAGCGTGTTAATATTTGCCCTAAGTGCGAGAGTAATATAAGACTCTGCCGCACGCCGGCGACTTGTGTGAGGGCATTCATACACGACTACTTGTGGTGCTATTGCGTACGCAAAGATTACCAGAGACGACCGTCCTGAAACAGCTGAAAGGTGTTTGGGGAACAATGGCAAAGCGGAAATCAAAGAGAAAAAGAAAGGGAGTCTTAGGGGATCACGAGCGTAAGGGTAAGATATTTGTGCCTCCGATTCGGGCGGCAATGTCAGATAAATTCCAAGCCATCCGTTGGGTTGATAACCTACTTCCAGAGATGATCTGGATAGGCTTACTACTGGATTCTCTTTCGCCTCGCCGAGCGGTAGAAGTAGCACAGAACTGTGCACAGGAAACCAACAGAATCGTCTCACCAAAGAAAGCATGCTCCTTTGCGTTCGTTTCGGAGTACCATGTCATCAACACTGACCAAGCCAAGATCATTCGAGATGCGCTGACAGATAAGGGAGCGCTTGACGACTTACAATCAAGCCTGGCCTCACTCGTTTGCCTCTATTGCGAATGCCCGTTGAGTATCCTTTTCGACGAGCCTGCCCGAGAGAGACACCAACAGGGCTTGGACACTTCTCTGAACACGCTGAAGCGAGTCGTACGCAAGTGCTTGGACCGCCACAGCCGGGACGCGATGGTTGTGCAGGCAACAGCGATGTACTTACTGGTGGTAACAGGCAAATTGAAGATATCAAGAGACTCCGGGCTGGTGAGAATAAACGACATCCTTGAATATCCTGACACTGAGGAGTCTCAGAAAATAGGCTCCCTTATAAGAGCAGGTCTCAACATGCCCGTTCTAATACAGAGCACGGGATTTGATTGGTGCTCATACTTCTGGCAACACGGGTATGAGATATCAGTCTGCGAATTCCCAACAACTTACCGGGATTCGTCAGAGGGTTCGGAGTTGCCCAGTTTTGATGAACTTCTTGAGGTAGCAGGTCGCTACAAGGAAGAGTTGTTTCAAGAGGTGGAGGGACAGTGGAAGCTCGCGCGCTTAGACCTTGCTCGCCCATATAAGGACGAAATCCTGGGTGGTTTGATCTCCCGACAGGCACGCTTGGCCGGTGCCATCGCAATCGACCCCTCTCTCTGGTCATTCGACATAGGTCGTATCTTACTGCGATGCATGGTCGATACCCACATAACTCTTGTGTGGCTTGCTAAGTGTGGAACCGAGGCAGACTTCCGCCAGTTCATCGAATATGGCCTGGGACAGGAGAAGCTACTGCTCGAGCACATGAGTTCACGTCTCGAGGAACTGGATACCGAAACCCCTGACCTCCAGAATAGAATCGAGGCGATGCGTGCGTGGATTGATAGTCAGATTCTCACTGACTTGCTGCCCGTAAACGTCGGGTCCTGGACAAGAAAGTCCACACGTGACATGGCCGAAGAGAGCGATTGTTTGGATATTTACAACCTTTCTTATACACCTCTGAGTTCGGTCGTTCACGGTATGTGGAACACCATAGGTAGAATGAACCTGAAGTTCTGCATTAATCCACTTCACCGTATGCACCGTGTGCCTGCGCTGGGAGAACCGCCACTCTATGTTGCTATCCCTGAACACGCAGCTCAAGTAATGGATGAGAGCTTTCGGGCTTGGGAACAGGCCAAGAGCCTAACCCCGCTCAAGTCAACCTCAAGCGAGCGGTTCAGAGAAGCGCTGGAGAAGTTGATGCCAACTTCTTAAATAGCACCACATACCCGCTATGAGTAAAATCTGTTGATCTCTAGAAGGCCGCATTGCTGGCCGCGCAGTGCGCAGAGGGCATGATATTGGGCACTGCAGAGGCAAGGGTAACAGCGATATAAGGACCGTCTTAATATGTCAGTAAGGTTAACCTATTGAATCAGAACAGCTTAACCTCTCCGCCAAGCAGAGTGCACCAACGCCGAAAAAATCTCAAAAAAACTGTTGTGTTTTGCAGCAAGGGGGTTTATTTTCTACGGGCAAGATTAATTGTTTGAGGCATATGAAGTTATGCCGATTTATGAATACTTGTGTTCAGGTTGTAACGAGAAATTTGAGTTGCTGGTGAGGAATTCAGGATCACAGCCGAAGCAGTGTCCGAATTGCGGGGATGAGAATATCACCAAGCTCTTCTCGACTTTTGGGTTCTCCTCCGGGGGGAGTTTTGTCTCCTCTGTGGGAGACTCAAGCTGTGGCAGTTGCTCAACTCACAACTGCTCCAGTTGCCATTAAATTGATATGAATGAAAACAAGAGGTTTTTCTGTTAACGTTCTAAGGAGGTTGAAATGACCAAAGCGGAACTGGTTGAGAAAGTTGCCGAGAAAACCGGCCTGACCAAAAACGACGTCGCCGTCACTGTGGACACTTTCTTGGACTCCATCAAGAGTGCCATGGAGAGCGGGAGCAACATCGAAATCCGGGGATTTGGAGCCTTCAAGATCAAGGAGAGAAAGGCGCGCAAAGCCCGTAACCCTCGCACCGGAGAGGAGGTTCCGGTTCCCGCAAGAAAGGTGCCGGTCTTTAAGCCCTCCAACGAGTTCAAGAGTATGGTGATGAAGTCCAATTCGTGAGTGGTGTGGTATGCCTAGCGGCAAGAAGAAAAAAAGACACAAGATCAAGACGCATAAGAGGAAGAAGCGACTCAGAAAAGACCGCCATAAGAAGAAAAAGAGATAATGACGATCTTCGTCATTTCTGATACTCACCTCCCGGTCAGAGCTCGTGATTACCCGGACGCTTTCCTGAAACTACTTTCCGACCAAGACGTTGTCCTTCATGCCGGAGACCACGTGACTTTGGATTCTCTGAGGAGGCTGGAGTCTTTTGCACAGGTCCACGCCGTCTCTGGGAACATGGACGACTACGGGCTAAGAAAGGTCTTG
Organism: Candidatus Zixiibacteriota bacterium; assembly: GCA_030605835.1. Lineage (GTDB taxonomy): Bacteria > Zixibacteria > MSB-5A5 > DG-27 > DG-27 > DG-27. Next base: position 26,295 of record JAUWHO010000001.1, read on the forward strand.
CCCAGCAAAGAAATCATTGAGCTTGAGGGGCACAAGATCGGGATTTTTCACGGATATGGCCCTCCCTGGGGCTTGCCCTCGCGGGTGAAGAATGAGTTTTCCCAGGGGGAGGAAAAGCCGGAAGTCATCATCTTCGGCCATTCCCACAGCCCTTACAATAAGACGCACGGCTCGACTTTGCTGTTTAATCCCGGCAGCCTCTCCGGCAACCTTTTCGGAGGCAAAAGCTACGGGATTCTACACCTCGATGGTGAGCAGGTAAAGGGAGAGGTGGTAAAGATCTCCTGAGGCTGTCCTCCAGTTTTTTGGAAAAGCCACTTGTGGGTGAGGCCGTGGCTAGCTAAGGAGTAACGGACAGGTTTCAGTGCAGCCCCGGGTTCAACTTACGGCGAAATCCCCTTGACAGAGCTGAATTCCTATATATAATGGATATATACAAAAGGAGCTATAATTGATGGAGATTTTCTCTGAGCCCAAGGGCTTTGACTGGGACGAAGGAAATGTAGAGAAGAATTGGGAAAAACACAGGGTAACCTACCTCGAGTGCGAAGAGGTGTTTTTCAATGAACCAACTGTTGTCGAGCAGAATAAGACCCACGCACTTACTGAGGAAAGGTATTACGTATTGGGCGAAACTAACGCCGGGCGATTACTCTTTGTGGTTTTCACGATGAGGGGAGATAAAATCAGGGTTATCTCGGCCAGGGATATGAACAAAAAAGAGCGGAGGTACTATAAGTGAAAAAGCTAAAAAAAATCCCTAAGTTCAAAAGTGAAAAACAAGAAGTGGAGTTCTGGTCGAAGCACAACTCTACCGAATACATAGATTATTCCAAAGGCAAAAGGGTGCTGTTTCCGAATCTGAAACCCTCCGTAAAGACGATATCGATCAGACTACCCGAATCTCTCATAGAGCATCTGAAGGTCCTGGCAAATAAGCGTGATGTCCCTTATCAGTCCTTACTGAAGACGTACCTGATGGAGAGGGTGGAGAAGGAGCTACAGAGCACCAAATAGATATTGGTTCCCAGGAGCTGTGATATGGTCCGAAAATTAGTCTTGTTCTTTGAAATAGATATTAACCTCCTGAGAAACAAAGGGAGTGAGTTGCTGTGGAATACAAGGTAATGCTTGAAAAAACTGAAGAGGGATATGCGGTCTGGTGTCCTGGGCTTCCCGGATGTTGGTCTCAAGGAGCGACAGAAGAAGAAGCCCTGGAGAATATCAAGGATGCTATCAAGACCTACCTCGAAACTGTAGAGCAGTTAGCCAAGGGGAAAATGGTTCGCAGCGTCGTGGTAGGAACTTGATTATGGCCAAACTACCAGGCGTCTCTCACAGGCGAGCGGTAGCAGCTTTCAAAAAAGCCCGTTTCCGGGTGGTTCGACAAGGTAAGCACACCTCCATGACTGACGGTCAACGCATTATCACCATCCCTCGAGCCAATCCTATCAATGCCTTCACAATGGCAGGAATCATCCGAGATGCTGGACTTACGATTGAAGAATTCAAACAGCTGCTCTGAGAGAACTTTGATTCTCTTGATGTTCAGTTGCCTCCGCAATGTGCTTCCGCCGGGCATCAAGTGTCAGCGGTGCGTCAACGACACAACATTGAGAATCCGAGCGGAAGTCTTAACCTCCTCTAAGAACATCAGACGGGTCGTTTATGCCAGGATCTCGTCAATCAAATAAGAGGAAATCTGAAATGCTGATACCGACGGCTATTATGGGTTCGCTGGCCCTTGTTCTGCTGTACATCGGCTATCAAAAGGGAGAAGGGCAGCACCTCACCGGGCTGAAATCTGCATTTGATATGCTTATCGAAATCGTGCCGCTGCTGGTTTTCGCCTTTGTAATCGCCGGGATGGTCAAAGTCCTCCTTCCAGAGGAACTTCTGTCAAGATGGGTGGGGAAAGAGTCCGGCTTCAGGGGAATCCTGATAGGCACGCTTGCCGGGGGGCTTACTCCCGGTGGGCCTTTCGTCAGCTTGCCGGTGGCCGCCGGGTTTTTGCGGGCTGGTGCAAGCATTGGAACTATGGTCGCCTTCCTGACCGGCTGGTCGCTCTGGGCGGTGAGCCGGCTGCCGATGGAGGTTGGCATAATGGGCTGGAAATTCACCGCGGTTCGATTGGCGAGCACTTTCTTCTTCCCCCCCATAGCGGGAATCATCGCTAACAGGCTCTTTCCCAATTTCATGTGAAAGACCAGCAATCGTGAGCGAGTGCTAAGCCAAAATGACGGGAGTAAATATGAAAAAAGTCACTCCTATCCTCTTTTTCTTCTTCATCAGTTCCGGGACGCTGTTTGCGGATAGAGGTCTAATCCCTCACAATCCGAACGTGAAGGTCTTCAACCCAACTCAAAGGGCGATGATTGCGTGGAACGGTGAGGAGGAGATCTTGCTGCTTTCGACAGATTTGAGAGCCTCGGAGGCCACCGAGGTTTTGGAGGTCATTCCCCTACCTTCGGAGCCGACTGTGAAAAAAGGGGATGTGGAGGTATTCCGCAAAGCCACCGCCCTCATCAACAGAAAGCTCAGAGAACGGTATGTGCGTCCGGGAAAAGGCCTTGATTTGTCAAGAGAAGGAGCCTCGCCAGCGGGAGAGGTAACATTCCATGAGAAAATCGGCGCCCACGATATATCAGTGACGCATGTGTTGGACAAGAGTGGCTTCATCAAATGGGTCGAGGAGTATCTCCGGTCTGCGGGAGTCAAAAACCCGACCATCCCGGAAGGGATAAAGAGCGTGGTGAGCGAATATCTAGACGAGGGGTTTTCGTGGTTTGTCTTCGATGCGATCTCCCTGGATGAAATTCCGAAGACTGGTGAGGCTATCCAGTATCGATTCGCGTGTGAATACCTTTATTACCCTCTGAAAATCTCTCGGACCGCAGAGGGGGATACCTCGGTGGAACTTCTGGTGCTCACCCCCAGACTGCTCAGCAACTTCCCGGCTCTTCCCATCGGGCGAGTGAAGCTGATGCACGAACCGATAGCTATCAGTTCACGTGAACTGCGCGGTCTGAATGCGGAAATGGATGATCTGATGGGCAAAAGAGATGATCTCAAACTTCGGATCTGGCAGATTAAAGGAAAGCTTTCATCGTTTGACAAGGACCTGATAGCAAAGTAGCTCAGCAGTTCTCGCGGATGTATAGGAACATGCATTCCCCGCAGCTTCCGCTCCTGCACGCGACAGTACTTAAAGTAGCATCCTTAAGCTTAGAGAAATGAAACTGGTCTTGGCAACAAACAATCCTCACAAGATTGAGGAAATCAAATCGATTTTGTCCGACCTGGAGGTTGAGATTCTGACCCCGAAGGACTTCGACAAGTTCCCCGAACTGAAGGAAGAAGGCTCCACTCTGGAAGAGAATGCCATAAGCAAGGCTATGGTAACGTGCCAGTTCACCGGTCTTCCCTCCTTAGCGGATGATACCGGTTTAGAAGTGGAGGCCTTGGACGGGGCTCCCGGCGTGAGATCAGCACGCTTCGCCGGTGAGACCGCCACCTACGATGAGAACAACCGGAAGCTCTTATCGTTGCTGGAGGGTTTGCCCAAACAGAAGAGGAACGCAGTCTTTCGCTGTGTGATTGCGATTGCCTTCGCAGAACAGGATGTTCAGACCGTCGAGGGGCGAGCTGAAGGTACTATCGTCGAAAAGCCGCGTGGGAGAGCAGGATTCGGATATGACCCCTTATTCTATTTCCCCCCGTTGGGAAGAACCTTCGCAGAACTCTCTCCCCATGAGAAAAATAGGGTGAGCCATCGCGCCAAAGCGTTAGCAAGAGCCAAAGAGCTGCTTGTCCACAAGCTTTCAGAGGGAGAGAGCAATCGACGTATATGAACAACCAACAGCATCAACCCCTTTAATCTGAGTCTTCTGAGAGTTTGGCTTCTATCTCTCTATTCCGGTGGCTTTCTCGATCAATCTCTTGTCATAAGCCTTGATTAGGTCCCGCCGGGTGACGATTCCGACCAGGCGGTGGGGGACGTTCTCGTCGATGACTGCAGACGCATCATAGAGACGAGCTGCGAGCCAATGTCGGCAGCAGATCTCAAGCATACTCGTAGAGGGGGACTGTTCCTGTTGGAGGCGTCGCTTTCCGTAATAATTCCTCAATCCCACGCACCGTTTCAGGCTTCAAAAGCACATCCCCACACACCGAACACACCTCAGCGGGCACATGATCGATGACGACAACCTGTCCGCGATACCGCACGGTGTGCACAATTTTTCGTCCCTCATATTCACCGGGACAGCCCTGAATACTACACTTCATAGCAGTTAGCTCCTTTGGGTGGGCGTCACCCACCTTGGCGGTTTAGGTTCATAGACCGTAATAATGATGAGTACCGTCTGGGCTGTAGTGCAGACGATATGTAAAGGGCGACCGCTCCCCGCAAAACCACTAAGCAAACAACAAGCCCCGCGGCGGTGCTCGGGATAGTCCTCCAGAATCTTTCCAGCAGCAATGGCTTCCAAAACCTCATCGAAAACAATGTCCTCCTCAACCATTTCTTGTTGAGCGTGTTGGGTTATGCGAACCTTCTCAGTCGGTGCCTGAGCACGTATCCGCTCCAGCAGCGTCTCCAAGTCGATATTGCCAACTTCAGATGTCACTATAACCCAGAGTCACCTTCACCAGATGGGAACAAGAACATATCGCATATTTCGTTCCTGCTCTGGAACCGGCACCGGTTAACCTCAAGAAATAAGATCTCAGAAATAGTGTCAACCTTTTTGAAGTCACTAATCTATCTTTCTATCCCGGTGGCCTTCTGGATCAATCTCTTGTCGTAGGCCTTGATCAGGTCCCGCCGGGTGACGATCCCCACTAAACGGTGGGGGACGTTCTCGTCTATGACCGGTAACGCCACGGTGTCACGCAAGCCAAACTTGTGGGAGGCGCCGGCGAGGCTCTCATAGGGACTCAGGGAGGTGATCTCGGAATTGGCGATGTCCCGGGCGATGATGAGATTATCCATCCCCTCCCTGGTTATGATAGTCCGCAAATCCTGAAGAGAGATCATCCCTAAAAAGCGCCCGTTCTCGTCGGTCACCGGGAAACACTCCTCGCGGGAATCCTCCATTAACCTCCAGATGGCTCCCAGAGTCATATGTTGAGGAATGGTCTGGTAGTGACGGTTCATCACCTCCTTGACGTATATGGAGCTTAAGACCTCAATGTCTCTGCCACCTCTCAAAGTGATCCCCCTTCGCACCAATTTCAGAGTGTAGATCGACTCCGGTTTGAGGCGCCGAGCGAGAAGAGCAGAGAAAGCACAAGCCAACATCAAAGGCAGGATTATGCGATAATCCCCAGTCATCTCAAATATGATGACCATCGCAGTGATGGGGGCATGGGTCGCGCCAGCGACAACCGCTCCCATGCCAACCAGAGCATAGGCGCCCGAAGAAGCGGTTACTGCCGGAAAAAGCCAGTGCATCAACTTGCCGAAAGAGCCGCCGGCCATAGAGCCGATGAAAAGGGAGGGAGCAAATATGCCTCCAGAGTTGCCGGAGCCCAGAGTGAGAGAGGTTGCCAGTATCTTCAAAAATATCAAGACAGACATAAGCCAGAGAGCCATCTCCGAATACAAGGCCTGCTTGATGAACTCGTAACCATCCTTGAAGACTTGAGGAAAGAACACCCCGATGATGCCCAAAAGGAGGCCTCCCAGGGCCGGCTTCAGATAACCGGGAATCTTGACCTTGTCCTCAAAGAAATCCTCCGCTCTGTAAAGGGTGGTGATGTATAGGACCGAGAACAGACCGCACAGTCCTCCCAACACCAGATACATCGGAAGCTCCGCCACGCTCAAAAGCTCGTAGTGGGGAACTGAAAAAGCAGGATAGTTGCCCAGAAAGGCGTGAGTCACGACCGAGGCGATGACCGAAGATAGGACCACCGGCCCGAAGGTATGAATCGCGAAGTCTCCCAGGATAATCTCCAGGGCAAAGAAAACCCCGGCAATGGGAGCATTGAACACCGCCGAAATTCCACCGGCGGCACCACACCCCACGAGCACCTTAATCCTCTGGTCCGACATCCGAAAATACTGTCCAATGGTGGAACCAACCGCCGAACCGATTTGCACTATGGGGCCCTCTCTCCCGGCTGAACCTCCACTACCTATGCAGATGCTGGAGGCGACGCTTTTTGCGACCGCCACCCGAGGCCGAATTATACCTCCTTTGGTGGCGACCGCCAGCATCACCTCCGGAACCCCGTGCCCTTTCGCCTCTGAGCTGAAGAAAGAAACGATCGGTCCAACCAGAAGTCCCCCCAGTGCGGGAATCAATGGGATAAATATGTGCCAGTTGGTCGTCAACTGAGAAAAGACAAGCTCCCCCTTTCCGAAGAACAGGTCATAGAAGAAGTGTATCAGAAACCGGAAGAAGAGGGCAACAAAGCCAGTGGAAAGCCCCACCACAAAGGCCAAGATGATCAATATGGTCTGTTCGGAAAGATGGGCTTTCTCAACCAGGGAGGCGATTCTGTCGCCCGTCCTCTCTAAAATGGTTGGTCTTTTGGTAGTGTCGATTTCCATTCCCGTCTATTGCCGATGGCTCTATATCCTTTATCGGTCGAGGAGGGCGTCCTCAAATGTCCGATGATATGCGAAGCTCACGAGAAAATCAAGTCGATTCTGAAAATGGCCTGAGCCAGAATTGTCCGAAAGCTTGGCTGTTGGGAAAAAAGTGGGGCAGGAGTGCAACTCCTGCCCCAGCGAATACGCGGGCCCGAGAAACGTTGATTATCTGCTTAATCCGTTTAATCCGCTGTGAATCCTACTTCACCAGCATCATCCTCCGGGTCTCGGTGTAATCTCCAGCACTCAACCTGTAAAAATAGAGACCAGATGAGACCGAGGAAGCATCCCAACTGACAGACTTGTATCCCGCGCCCTGTCTCCCATCAACCAACGTTGCTACCTTCTGTCCGAAAAGATTGCAGACCTCCAACACCACTTGACCATCTTCCGCCAACTCGTACTGGATGGTAGTGGTGGCATTAAAGGGGTTGGGATAATTCTGCGATAGGGCACAAACGCCGGGAAGATTGCTTTCCACCGAGGTAACCTCCCTGAACCACACACCACTCCCTGGCCAATCGGCTACCCCTCCCTGTGTCGAACCGTATTTGGTGAAGTAGAGACAAGTGGAGTCCGTGATAGTCCCGGGGTAGTCACCAAGATAAGCGACAAAGACATAATCTCCTCCAGGTGCAAACCCGGGCACAGGCTGGGTGATGTCATCAATGCCAATGCTGTCGACGGGAACGTAGATGTTGTCATACAGGTGTATGGGACCGAGCCGCCCCAACTCGGGAACAAAAACATATGTCCAGAGATCAGCCGGGCCGCCCAGACCTGAGAAGTTGAAGATCCAACCGTCATAAATGATGTCGCCACCTTCCGGAGGGATGATGACTCGCATATCGTGGGGGTAAAGCTCCACAATCCCATCGACATCCTGGTTGAAATAGTAAGCCCCTATGTCGGACCTAGTGCCGTCGGGGTCATAGAGGTAAGGCACGCCAGCATCAATGCACGGTGAACGCCACCGCAACCTGAAATCGTCCACTTCCCTGCCCACAAACATGGGGTCTACGTTGATATTCCCCTGTCCGGACCAGCCACCCTTGATGTCGCAGTACTCTACCGTGGGATACCCCCCCGCGACATAGATCTCCGAACCGCTACCAAGAGCAGTGTTGTCCCAGACAATGGTGTTCTCGATCCGGGGGCGTGAACCGTAGTTGCAGAAAATACCTCCACCATCGAACGCAAAGTTGTCATAGATCGTGTTGCTCTGTATCAGCGGAGCAGGTGTAGGATATTCATAGTGGACCTGGATACCACCACCAGTTGAGGCAGCACAGTTACCGACGATGAGGTTCCCGCTCACTGTGGGACTCTCGTTCCAGACGTAGATCCCGCCAGCCTCCCAGCCCGACGAGTTGCGGATGATCAGGTTGTTGCTTATCGTCGGGTTGCCATAGGAGCTGAAGATGGCTCCACCGCCCAGGAGCAGAGCGCAGTTCTCCTCGATGATGTTGTTTGAGATGACTGGATCCCCACCCCACGGGCGGACACCACCGCCTTCAGCCCTCGCCCAGTTGTGGGCGATGTAGTTGTAGCTTATGGTAGGACTACCGTAGTAGGAGAAGATCCCGGCCCCGTTGTAGGCGCAGTTGTCGGTAATGGTGTTATGGGTTATCGTGGGGCTGCAGTACTCAATGTAGATGGCACCGCCACGCCAGTCCGGGACACCGCCAGTGGCCTCTCCATACTCCAAGTGGCAATAGCTTATCTCGGAGTTACTGTTGGCGGACAGAAGCCTTATACCATGCCAGCCAACGCCAGGATCGTCCGCAGTGAAGTAAATCGAATCAGCTTCTGTCCCGACGGCGAGAAGGGTTGCTGAATTGTCCACGATGAACTTGTAGTGCCCCTGGAAAATCACCACGATTCCAGGCTCAATGGTTAAGGCTTGTCCTGATGGCACCTGTATTTGCCCGATGACATTATACGGGCTGTTGTCTCTCGTCCAGGTGCCCGATTGATCCCCCCAGACATCGATTGCTCTGGCGGTCAGAGGAAACAACACAACCGCCATCGCAAGAACTGCAAGTAAGACCCTCATTGATACCTCCCCAGAATTAGGGTTATTGGTTATAAAGAACTGTTAGCTTTCCTTAGACTGTATTCGATCCATTAGATAATCTAAGCTGCCGAGAACATTTGTCAAGCAAAAAAGTTGATTTTCTCCACAAGTGGAACCTCACTTCACCAGCATCATCCTCCGGGTCTCGGTGTAATCTCCGGCAGTGAGCTTGTAGAAGTAAATGCCGCAAGAGACCTCCGAGGCATCCCAGACGACCGACCTGTAACCTGCCCACTCAATATCTTACACCACTGTGGCCACCTTCGCGCCCAGCTATTTCAGTCTGAACCAGAACCGAAAAGTTCTGTCTTTAGTGAGGTCAACCCCCCGCGGCCGGACTCGAACCAGCGACAGGGTGGTTAACAGCCACCTGCTCTACCAACTGAGCTACATCCCCGAAACTGCTTTCAACGTCTCCGTTTACCAACTCCACCTGTCTTTGTCCTGCCCGCGCCGGTATTGGAAATGCTAGGGGCCTTTCACCACAATCTTTCAGCTCTCCTCACTGCTTTACAGCTAAAACTGCGTTTCTCCTCCGAAGAAATGGAACCAGCCATTGAAGGAGCCTTTCCGCGATATTGAAAACGGGCAGGTGCGACTCGCGGTGATAAGCTCTCCTGATTCTGAATCCCTGGTCTGTTAATTCCTCTTTGAGTTCCCTCAGGGTTCTATATCCAACGTGACCTTCATCCTTTTTCAGGATTATATTCCTCTGTTTCAGATACTCGAAGATATGCCCCGGATTAGGCGTCCAGATTATGAGTTTCCCGCCTACCTTGAGAACCCGCTTGACCTCGCCAATCAACCTTTTGAACACCTCCGGGTAGAGATGCTCGACCAAATCAGCACAGATAATCACGTCGAAGGAAGCCGACGCAAATCCTGTAGAAGTGGCGTCTGCCAGGACAAACTCCGCCTTCAGATTCAAATCCTGTGCCAACCTACGGCAGATACTAATCGATTCCTTGGAGTAGTCCAACCCAGTCACCTCAACACCCATCCTGGCCAGCTCCATAGAGAAGGTTCCAACCCCGCAACCCAAGTCCAACACCTTCTCACCTCTTTTAGGCCCATAGATCTCAAATACCCTCTCCAGTCGATAGCGGGTGAACCTGTCTCTCTTCCGATAACTCTCTAAAAGTGGTCGGTAATACTCCCGGTCATAGTGGGGGCGGATTGCCTCCTGTTTTTGCAGGTCACCGGCATCAGCTTCCTTTTTCTGCAAGCAGCACCTCCTTCGAGAAGATTTTTGAGTTTACCCTTTCATTCCTCATTTGAGCAGAGTTACTGGCTTTTTCCAACTGTGATCGGCGCACGACAGTTGCATGTAATAGACTCCGGAAGCATAATCCCTGGCGTTGAAGAAAACATGGTAACTCCCCTTATGCAGCTTCCCCTGATAGACATTCTCCATCTTTCTGCCAAGGGGGTCATAGACGGAAAGATCAACCTCGCCTGGTTTTTGAACACAGAAGGAAACATTCATTTGAAGATTAAACGGGTTGGGATATGCTGTAAATACAAACCAGTCTTCTGGATTCGAGGGAGACTCGTCGTCCCCGATAACCGGTTTCTAGTGCAGGGCCCAGGTGTCGTTGAACAGAGCATAGTAGCGCTGATTGCCACCGAAGACCAAGAACCTGCCACCGTGTACGTCGATATTGCCGGTGCAGTCTCGACGTGGCTAAAGGTGATAACCGAACCGGCTGAGTCTCCGTCAATTATCGTAGTGGAAATGTAGGTTGTGTCCCCTGTGGTCAAAAACAGCGAAGCCAAAACCACATTATGCCCGTTGAAGTTAAGGTTCTCATAGTAAGTGCCCGGCTGCACCAAGACGGTATCGCCGTCTAGCCCGTGATCTATCCCCTCCTGTATGGTGGGATAGTCCCCCGGAATGTTGATGATGGTGGCACCGGCAGTCAGAGGAAACAACACGACCGCCATCGCAAGAACTGCAAGTAAGACCCTCATTTGGTACCTCCCCAGAATTGGGGTTATTGGTTATAAAGAACTGTTAGCTTTCCTTAGATGTATTCTATCTCCTTAAATAACTTACATTGCCGAGAGCATTTGTCAAGCAAAAAAGTTGATTTCCTTCATTAGCGGAACCTCACTTCACCAGCATCATCCTCCGGGTTTCGGTGAAGTCTCCGGCAGTCAGCTTGTAGAAATAAAGACCGGAGGAAACCGAGGAAGCATCCCACATCGCAGAGCGGTATCCAGCCGCCTGTCTTTCGTCTACTAAGGTTGCCACCTTTTGACCGGAGAGGTTGTAAATCTCCAGCTTGACGTAAGCATCTACCGGCAACTGGCAATTGATAGCGGTGGTTGCGTTGAAGGGGTTAGGGTAGTTCTGGCTCAGAGAATACGCTCTCGGCAGAGTAGCTTCCGATAGCTCGGAACGGCTATCGAACCACCCCTTAAGAGCCTCCCAACCGTTCCTCTCCCCTGAGGTATAAGCAGCGCCCTCCTTTGCAAAGTACATACAGCTGGAGTCAATGGTAGAAGAAGGAAAGTCCCCGATGTAGGTCACGAAGCTGTAATCGCCGGAAGGGGCATAACCCGGCACATGCTCTATCAGGTCAGCCCGGATGATGCTGTCCGCAAAGGGGATGGTCACATCGCTGTAGCGCCACAGGCGGTAAGGACGGTTAAGCCCCGGCACAAAGGCCTGCGCCCAGATGTCCACCGTGAGGTTACCCCGCGAGAGATTGAGAACACCGCCGTCATAGGTGATGTCTCCACCCTGCGGCGGAATGACAATCGGCTCATCGTGCGGATACACCTCAACGATTCCGACCACCGCGAGGTTGAAGTAGAATGCGCCAATGTCGGAGCGGGTGCCGTCAGGGTCAGTCAGCGAAGGATCGCCGGCATTGATACAGGGGGAGTGCCACCTTAGGTGGAAATCATCGTTGTAGGGGCCAGCAAACAGCGGGTCAGCATCGATATTGCCGAAACCGGGCCAGCCACCATTGACATCACAGTACCTGACTGTAGGATCACTGGCATAACCCACGAAAATCTCTGGGCCGTTTGGCGCTATATTTCCCCACAAGACACTGTTTGTAATCGCTGGGTTGGAATAGTAGTAGCAATAGACCCCACCGCCGTAAGTAGCCGAATTACCGCTGATGGTGTTTTTGATAATCACCGGTGTGGAGGGGAAGCAAGAAATCCCACTACCTCGATTAGCCCAATTTTTGCTTATGATATTATCGCTCATCGTAAATTCTGGACGTATCCTCACTATTGCTCTTTTATCTTCATCATCATCACAAGAAATTCCACCTCCGGTGCTAGCTGAATTACCGCTGATAATATTATTGCTTATCATAGGGCTGGAAACGAAACAGTAAATCCCACCACCGCGAAAGCTAGCCGAATTACCGCTGAAGGCGTTATCGCTTATAGTCGAACTGGAATATTCACAGCAAATTCCGCCGCCGTAAGTAGCCGAATTACCATTGAAGGTGTTACCACTTATCTTTAATCTGCCACGCCAGCAACAGATCCCGCCGCCGAACTCAGCGGAGTTATCGGTAATTGTGTTAGCGCTTATGGTTGGGCTGGAATACTCACAACAAATTCCGCCACCTTCGGCGTAAGCAACAACTGCCGAATTTCTGCTAATTGTATTACTGCTTATCGTTGCGTTGGAAGATGAGCAAAGAATCCCGCCGCCACCCCACCAACCAGTCGAATAATTATCGTTGATGATATTATTGCTTATCGTTGGGCTGGAGCCTTTGCAATAGATCCCGCCGCCGGAGCCAGCGCTTCCATTCTGAATTGTGAATCCCACAACCTGAGCGGTGCTGTCTTCGCCACTTTCAAAAGTGATGACCGAACCGGCTGAATCACCGTCAATGATAGTGGTGGATATGTAAGCCGTATCCCCGGTGGTCAAAAACAGCGAAGCTAAAACGACATTATGCCCGTTGAAGTTAAGGTTCTCATAGTAGGTGTCGGGCTGCACCAGGACAGTGTCTCCATGCGCCCCGTGATTTATCCCTTCCTGTATGGTTGGGTAATCATCGGGGATGTTAATAACAGTAGCACCGGCGATCAGAGGAAACAGCACGACCGTCATAACAAAAAGTCTAAGTAAGGCCCTCATTTGGTACCTCCCTTAAAATAGGTTTATTTGTCAAAAGGGGATGCTGGCTTTCCTTGGAATACTTCTCTTATAATCCCTATAGTAACCTAAGGCTTCAGATGACCTTTGTCAAGCAGAATGATGACAAGCTATTTCAGTCTTTCCTTCGCCTCTTCCCAGAGCCTGTCCATCTCTTCCAAGTTGGAATCGGAGAGGGTCTTACCCTTCTCTCGCAAACGGTTTTCGATGTATTCGAAGCGTCTTTTGAACTTCTCAGTGGTTGAATTCAAAGCCTCCTCCGGGGATAAACCTAAATGCCGGCAGAGATTGACCAGGGAGAAGAGTACATCCCCAAGCTCATCTTTGACCTTACGCTTCTCGCCCTCGTGGAACGACCTCTCCAGCTCGCCGACCTCCTCCTTGATCTTCTCAAAGACCTCCTCAGCTCTCTCCCAATCGAAATCGAACCGGGCAACCTTCTCCTGCACCCGATAAGCCTTGAGCAGGGCCGGCAAGGACTTGGGGACTCCCTCCAGGACGGAATACCCCTTCCTGCCGGAATTAGCGAGCTTTATATGTTCCCAGTTCTGCAGAACCTCTTCCGGGGTGATCTTCCTCCTTTTCTCGAAGACGTGGGGATGACGAGCGATGAGCTTTTCACAGATCCCCTCGGCGACCCCCCAGATGTCGAAGCGCCCCTTTTCCTCAGCTAAACGGGCGTGGAAAACAATCTGAAGCAAAAGGTCTCCCAGCTCCTCCTTCAATTTCTGGTCGTCTCCGGAGTCGATGGCCTCTATGACCTCGTAAGCCTCCTCGATGAGATAGGGTTTGAGGCTCTGGTGGTCCTGTTTCAAGTCCCAGGGACAACCGTCGGGAGAGCGCAGACGAGCCATGACTCTTATCAATCTCTCAAATCGGTTCATTTTTTCACCCTCGCTGTCCAAAATTAGAAGCAAAAAATGCCGAACGTATAGTAATAAAATAAAACCTAATTAGCTTGACAAACTTTTTTATGGCTATTATCATTTCTGATTGTCAGAGTGATTTGACAATTTTTTTTAGTCCGCTACAGATCCGTAAGAAGTGGTGATTGAGGTGAACGAAGAGGTCTTACCAAAGCAATACGACCCCAAGAAGACCGAGGATCGGTGGTATCAGTATTGGGAGTCCCGGGGTCTTTTCAAGGCCGACCCCGAAAGCCCCAAGCCGCCGTACAGCATTGTCATTCCGCCGCCCAACGTTACCGACATCCTCCATCTGGGGCACGCCTTAAACAACAGCCTTCAGGATATTCTGGTTCGCTACAAGAGGATTCGGGGTTTCGAGACCGAGTGGCTACCGGGGATCGACCACGCCGGAATCGCTACTCAGGTGGTGGTCGAGAAGAAGTTGGCAGAAGAAGGGATGAGTCGTCAGAAGCTGGGACGGGAGGAGTTCTTAAAGAGGGTTTGGCAGTGGAAGGACAGGAACGCCGACATCATCATCGAGCAGCTCAAGAAGATCGGCTGTTCCTGCGACTGGGATAAAACCAGGTTCACCATGGACGAGGGGCTCTCCCGGGCAGTTCTGGAGGTCTTCGTTCACCTTTACAACAAAGGGCTGATCTACAAAGGGAACTACATCGTCAACTGGTGCCCGCGCTGTCAGACTTCCTTATCCGACGATGAACCCGAAAGGGATGAACGGGATGGCCGGCTCTGGTACATAAAATACAAATTGAAGGGGGAGGACGAGTATATCACCGTCGCCACCACCAGGCCGGAGACCATGCTGGGGGACACCGCCGTCGCCGTTCACCCCAAAGATAAACGTTACAAAAAATACATAGGCAAGACCGCCATCCTGCCGATACTCGACCGCGAGCTTGCCATCATCGGGGACGAATATGTCGATCCCCAGTTCGGCACCGGCGCCGTCAAGGTTACTCCGGCGCACGACCCCAATGACTTCGAAGTCGGCAATCGCCACAACTTAGAGAAAATCAATGTCTTAAACCCCGATGGCAGCATCAACCAGAATGGCGGCAAGTTCAAAGGTCTGGATCGCTACGAGTGCAGAAAAAGACTGGTCGCGGAACTGAAGAAGAAGGGGCTTTTAGAGAAGGAGGAGAAATACCGCGTCCCGGTTTTAACCTGCTACCGTTGTCATACCGATATCGAGCCCTATCTGTCGGAACAATGGTTCGTCAAGATGAAACCGCTGGCGGAGCCGGCCATTAAGGCGGTCAAAGAGGGCACCATAAGATTTTATCCCGGGCACTGGAGCAAGGTCTACCTCCACTGGATGGAGAACATCCACGATTGGTGCATCTCCCGGCAGTTGTGGTGGGGACATCGTATTCCGGTCTGGTATTGCGACGACTGTCCCGAGATAACGGTCTCCAAGACCACCCCGGAGAGTTGTGGCCACTGTGGGAGTAAAAATGTCCACCAAGAAGAGGATGTCCTGGACACCTGGTTCTCCTCCTGGCTGTGGCCCTTTTCCACCTTCGGCTGGCCGGAGAAGACCAAGGAGCTGGAGGTCTTCTATCCCACCAAGCCCCTCTTCACGGCCTCGGAAATCATCTTCCTCTGGGTCGGGAGAATGGTGATGGCCGGGTATGAATTCATGGGCAAGCCCCCCTTCACCGACGTTTACATCCACGGCACCGTCCGGGACATAAACGGGATTAAGATGAGCAAGTCCCTGGGGAACGGGATCGACCCCCTGGAGATCGTTCGGGATTACGGTGCCGATGCCCTGAGGATGACATTAGTCTTGGTCACCCCGGAGGGACAAGACCCCTTCCTGGCCAAGAACTCCTTCGAGCTGGGGAGGAATTTCTGCAACAAGCTCTGGAATGCTGGTCGCTTCGTTCTTTCTAACCTCAAGGATTTCGAGGCCAAGGAAGGGGAGACCTTCCCTCCGGACAGAAAGAGCTTGGACACCGCCGACCGCTGGATTCTGTCGCGCTTCTACGGGGCGATGGAAACCGTCGAGAAGGCCATCGAAAGCTATCGGTTCAACCAGGCCGGGAAGACTCTCTACGATTTCCTCTGGAAGGATTTTTGCGACTGGTATCTGGAATTCATAAAAGAGCGCCTTTACGATGCCGAGCATCCCCGGGAGAAAAGGATACCACAGCTTTTGGCCTCCCACCTGCTGGAGAAGACCCTGGTGGCTCTGTCTCCATTCGTTCCTTACATCTCCGAGGAGATCTGGCAGAGGTTGTCCAAGAAGATTTACATCGACGGCTCCCCCTGGACCGTCAACTACGCCGGCTGGCCGCAGACAAGAAGAGAGTGCCTCGACCTTGCCTTAGAGTCAGAGATGTCGCAGCTTCAGGAGGTCATCTATTCAGTTCGCAGCATCCGGGCGGAGATGAACGTCAAGCCGGCAAAGAGGGCAGACGTCATAATAAAAACCGACAATCCCGAGCTCCACAAGCTGCTGGAGAAAAACAGACATTATATAACGCAACTGGGGAAGGTCGACAACCTGGAGATCTCTCCGAGAGCTAAGAAACCCCAGCATGCCGCCTCCGCGGTCGTCAGGGGAGCGGAGATCTACGTTCCCCTGGAGGGCTTGATTGATCTGGAGATTGAGAAATCACGTCTGGAAAAGGAGATGGAAAGGCTCAACGAGCAAATCGACAAGACCGCCAGGAAACTGAACAACAAAGACTTCACCAACAAAGCGCCTCCGGAGGTTGTCGAGAGAGAGAGGGCCAAACAACAGGAATATCAACAGATGCTCGACAAAATCGTCAAGAATATCGAAAGCTTGGTGGGATGGTAGAGAGTGAAGTCCCATCGCGGGGGTTAGAGAGAGAACCTAAGACCGGGAGGTGAATATGAGAAAGATTGCACTTCTTATGATAGTTTTCTTTGGGGCCTGCGCTTTCGCCGGGGATTTCAGCCTCACCGTCTATAATCAGGACATAAGCCTGGTGAAACAGAAAGAGAGCTTCAACTTCTCGAAGGGGACCCAGGAGATAAGTCTGCAAGGGGTTCCCTCCCGGATCGACCCCACCTCGGTTCATTTCAAGCCCTTGAAGGATGCCAACAAAATCGCGCTGTTGGAGCAAAACTACCGTTACGACTTGGTGAGCCCCTCTAAGATATTCGAGAGATACTTAGACCATAAGATCCAGCTCACCACCAAGGGGGACAAATTCTACGAGGGCAGCCTCCTGAGTTTCAACGAGGGGCAGATCGTGATTAAGAATGGCGGTCTCTCCATCGTGCGCGTCGATGAGATCAGGGACTATCAGTTCCCCGACCTCCCCGAGGGGCTTTTGACCAAGCCGACGCTGGTGTGGTTGGTAGAGAGCGGCATCCGCGGTCGCCGCGATTGCGAGGTCAGCTATCTCACCAAGGGGTTGAGCTGGCATGCCGAGTATGTTGCCGTAGTCGACCAAGAGGATAAGAACTTGGAGCTGTCTGGATGGGTGTCATTGGATAACAGAAGCGGGGCCACCTACGAAAACGCCAAGCTCAAACTGATCGCCGGAGATGTTCACCTGGTGGAGGCTTATCCGACCCGCCTCGTTGATATGGAAGGACTGGGTCGACCCTCCAAGGCGGTGCCCCAATTTGAAGAGCGTGCCTTTTTCGAATACCACCTCTATACTATGATCAGGCCGACAACTCTCAAAGATAAAGAGACCAAGCAACTCTCCCTGTTTCCGGCAGCCTCCACTCCGGTCAAAAAGATTTACACCTTCGAGAGCAGAGGCTACTACCCTCGAGCTCGAGGCGGACGAGATCAGAAGGTGGCCGTAACTCTGGAGTTCACCAACGCTCAGAAACAGGGACTGGGGATCCCCCTGCCGGAGGGAAAAATCAGAGTCTATAAGGCCGACAGAGATGGGTC
This sequence comes from Candidatus Zixiibacteriota bacterium, assembly GCA_030605835.1. Classification (GTDB taxonomy): domain Bacteria; phylum Zixibacteria; class MSB-5A5; order DG-27; family DG-27; genus DG-27. The sequence goes on from JAUWHO010000001.1 coordinate 43,926, forward strand.
TTTAGAGTTTATTGGGGAGGATAAGATCGATCACACCCCCAAAGATGAAAAGGTGCGCGTTTTCGTCGGGAACGCCTTCGATATCGTCGGGGAGAGAACTCAGAAGGAGCGCAAGGAGCTTGCCCCCAAGCTGGTCGATGAGACCTACGAGATCAAGTTGAGAAATCATAAGGAGGAGAAGGTAGAGGTGGTAGTGGTGGAACACTTCCACCGCTCCCGGGACTGGGAGATAATTGAATCCAACTACACCTATACCAAAAATGATGCCTGGACGGTTGAATTCGTCATTCCGGTGAAGGCCGACGGCGAATCCATTTTGGAATACAAGGTCCGTTACCGCTGGTAGGATTGATTGGTGGAGAGAAAAACTCGTTTCTATTGAATACTTTCTTGGAGGAGTGATGAAGTATACCAAATATCTCCTGGGGGGTCTATTGATTATCACCCTTATCTTTTCGGTGAGCTGCCAGAGTAAATACTTAACCGCGGCAAAGATCGCCCTGCAGCTTAGTCCTCCGGACCACGATGATGCTCTGGCAAACCTCAAGCTCTGCGTCCAGGAGGACCCCAAGAATGCTAAGGCTTATAATCTGATGGGTCAGATTTACGCCGAGAAGAACATGTATCAGGAGATGCTGGAGAGCTTCAGGAAGGCGGAGAGCCTGGATCCTTCCCTGAAGAAGGAGAACGACAAGTGGCGAGAGAACAAGTGGGCCAGGGTCTTCAACAAGGGCCTCCAGGAGGTAAAAGCTGGCAACCTCACCTCCGCCAGAGAGCAATTCCGGACCGCCATCTTCATCGACTCCACCAAGTGGGAATCGTATGCCAATCTTGGCTTCACCTATTCCCGAATGGACAGCTTGGATGGAGCTTACCTCAGCTACAAAAAGGCCTTCGAGCTCAAAGGAGATGACATAACTACTGCGCTGGACTACGCCACGGTGTGCTATCAAAGCCAGAAATGGGACGAGGCCGAAATAGGCTACGCCCAGCTCCTCGAACTGGATCCAGGACACAACGAGGGTTTGATCCGCCTGCCGGAGGTTTACAAGAACCAGGGTCGGTTGGAGGACTCCAAGAACGCTTATGAGCGAACCTTGAAGCTCATCCCCGGCAATCAAGATGTCTGGTTCAACTTAGGGGTGCTTTGTTTTCATGAGCTGAAGGATTACGACTGCGCCTCGGAGTCCTTCAACAAGGTGGTAGAGCTGGTACCGGACGATCAAGACGCCAACATGAATCTGGCGCTTTCCTATCTGATGCAAGAGAAATACGACCTCGCCGCCCCGGTCCTGGAGAAGTTGGTGCAGATGGACGAGAAGAATTGTGACGCCTGGGAGATGCTCTCCGGAAGTTACACTCAACTGAAAGAACAGGATAAGGCCCGGGAGGCTTTCAACCGCTACCGGGATTGTAAGGGGGAGTGAGATTGCTTTCTACTTCACCTTTTAGAGGCAGTGGCACCCCCACTGCCTTTCTTTTCTGAAGGCATGAGAGTCAAGATCGCGGTCCCAGTTCCCGCCAGAAAGCTGTTCACCTACTTGGTGCCGGCCCAACTTCGGGAGGAAATAGAGCCCGGGAAGAGAGTGGAGGTCCCCTTCGGGTCGAGGATCTTAACCGGCCTGGTGCTCGAGCCCTCTTCTGAGAAAGTGGGGCGCCGGCTGAAGTATGTCAGGAGATGTCTCGACTATAAGCCGGTTCTCTCTCCCTCGCTTTTGAAGCTGGGACAATGGATTTCCAGATATTACCTCTCCCCTCCGGGAGAGACCTTCAAAGCCATGCTGCCTTCGGGGCTTCTGGCAGCCTCAGAAAACAGAGTAGCCCTCACGGCTCAAGGGATACTCGCAACCAAGGACCTTGAGAAAAGAGAAAGAGATTCAGGTGAAGAGATACTGAGGTTCCTCTACCCCTCCAGGCAGGTAAGGGTCTCCTCCTTGAAAAAAAGATTCGACTTTCCTGCTTTCAATTCCGTCATAGCGGAGCTTGAGTCTCAGGGACTGGTCAATCTTCTGCCGTCCGTTTCGACGTTGATGGGAGCGAAATTGGAGAGGACCGTTTGCCTTCCGGGATTTCTACAACTTGGCAGGGGGGACTTAACCTTCAAGGCTCTGGTGGAGGTGTTTGAAGAGAGGGCTCCGGCTCAGGCGAGGTGTTTGAAGCTTCTCCACCAGAGGGGAAGGCTCAAACTCGGGGAGCTTCTGAAGCTGGCCGCAACCGACCGGGAAGTCATCAACCGCCTGGTTAGACAACGCCTGGTGGAAATCGAATCCACGGAGGCGATCAGAGATCCATTAGAGTCCTATGAGGCCTATCCCCTGAACGCGAGCGAGCTGAATTCGGAACAGAAAAGCGCCTTAGCCGAGGTTAGCGGCTCGCTGCGTCAGGGTCAGAGTCGAACCTTTCTCCTCTTCGGAGTGACCGGCTCCGGCAAGACCCAGATTTATATTGAGGCCGTCAAGCTCTGCCTGAAGCTGGGAAAATCGAGCTTGATTCTGATTCCAGAGATCTCTCTGACTCCCCAGACGGTGGGGCGATTCAAAGCCGGGTTCGGAGAGAGAGTGGGGGTGTGGCACAGCCGTCTGTCCCCCGGGGAGCGCTACGACACCTGGAGGCGCGCCCGCGAGGGGGAGCTTGACGTAGTTGTGGGAGTGCGCTCCGCAATATTCTCCCCACTCCCCAATCTGGGCCTGGTAGTCATCGACGAGGAGCACGACAGCTCTTATAAGCAGGAGTCTCCCAATCCCAAATACAACGCCCGGGAGGTGGCGCTGATGCGGGCCAAGCTGGAGAAGGCGGTGACGATTCTGGGTTCCGCCACCCCCAGCTTCGAATCCTATCAAAATGCCCTCGCGGGAAAGTATGCTCTCTTGAGGTTGAGCTTTAGAGTGGAGGCTCGTCCTTTGCCGAAGGTGGAGATCGTCGATATGGTCACCTCCCCAAGGGAACCGGGAACGTTGCTGGGCGAGGTGCTCTTCGCCAAGATGAAGAAGGCTTTGAGCACCTCCCGGCAGGTCATACTCCTGCACAATCGCCGAGGCTTCAGCCCCACCGCCAAATGCCAGGACTGCGGGTTTGTGTGGAGGTGTCCCAATTGTGACATCTCCCTCACCTATCATCGCCAGGATCTGAAGCTCCTCTGTCACTACTGTGATTTCCACCTTCCGGCCCCCCAGGTCTGCGACAACTGTGGGGGGACGAAGATCTTTTACAGAGGCTACGGCACCCAGAGGATTGAAGGGGAGGTCAAGAGGTGTTTCCCGGAGTCGAAGCTGGTGCGCATGGACTTCGACGCCACCAGAAGGAAGGGCGCCCATCAGTCCATCTTAGAGGAGTTTCGAAGCGGGAGAGCCAATCTGCTCCTGGGCACTCAAATGGTGAGCAAGGGACTCGATTTCCCGGAGGTAGTCTTAGTCGGGGTCCTCTCCGCGGATCTCTCCCTTGATTTCCCCGACTTCCGCGCCGGGGAGAGAACCTTCCAGCTCTTGACTCAGGTCTCCGGGAGATGTGGTCGAGGTCAGCTCCCCGGAGAGGTGGTGGTGCAGACCTATCATCCGGACAATGCGGCCGTCAAGGCCGCGGTGTCACAGGATTTCGAATCCTTCTTCTGGCAGGAGGTAGCCACCAGAAGGAAGCTTTTCTATCCTCCCTTCTCACACCTGATTCTGGTCAGATTCTCTGGAAAGAAGGAAAGCGAGCTGAAAAAGGGAGCTGAGGTCTTCCACAGACGACTGAGCCAAGAGCTCTCCCTGTTGGCGGAGAGGGTGAGAATCCTGGGTCCGGTCAGCTCTCTTATTCCCAGGTTAAGAGGAGAGTACCGCTACCAAATCTTGATCAAGGTCAAGAGAATCCTCCCCATGATCGAGGTCCTAGATCAGCTTTTAGAATCAGAATCGATCAGGAAACTCAGAAGGCGAGTGAAGGTCTCAATCGACGTGGACCCTCAGGAGGTCTTCTAAGTGTCACCACCCGAATAACTCCCTGCCTCTTTCAGAGGTCGAAACTACATAACCTGACGCCTTCCGGCAGATTCTATTATACTTCCGTCGTAGCCAAACAGGAGTGTTTTCAAGGAAAATAGCATTTCTCTCGGTAAGACTACGTCTGATAGTTTCCAGACCTGGAGGTGAGGAGATTCGATTCAACCTGATGAGAGATTGAACATCGGTCGGCGTCCAAAATCCTTGACAAAAGAGGATATCGCCTTATTATAGAAAGCGAGGCTCTCATTAAGCTTCTTGTTAAGGCCTCATCTAAGCGCCAACACCTGGAGATGAATATGAGACTGTTTTTGAGCTTTGTCATTGTTTCCCTTTTTCTCCTTCCTGCTTCTTCTTTGGCGGTGGAGGTTTCCGGTCCGGTATGGGGTCGCTGGACGGTTGAGAACTCCCCTTACGATGTCGTTGGAGAGGTGAGAGTACCTCCCGAATCGACCCTCATAATCGACCCCGGAGTGGTGGTCAACTTCAAGGGGCACTACAAATTTATCGTGGATAGTGCCGCGGTGCTGTTAGCAGTCGGGAGCGAGACCGATTCTATCTACTTCACTCCAGAGGACACCACCGTTGGATGGCACGGCATCCGCTTCATCCATGCCGACGGAGCCTCACACCTCTCTCATTGTCAAATCAGATACGGAAAAGCCACGGGGACCTATCCCGACTACCACGGTGGCGGTGTCTTCTGTTACTATTCTGACCTCAAAATTAACAACTGTAGCATCGTCAGAAATCATGCGATGAGAAACGGTTTTGGCGGGGGAATCTACTGCTACCACTCGAGCTGCGAGATAACTGAAAGCGACATCAGCTTCAACAAGGCCACCCCGATCGGAGGCGGCATTTACGCCGTCTATTCAAATCTCACCATCAGATCCAGCAGTCTCGTCAGAAACATGGCGTGGGGGGCCGGCGGCGGCATCTACTGCGGCTCCTCCGATTTGGTCTCAAGCTCCAACAGCTTCAGCGACAATTGGTCCTTCTTCGGAGGCGGGATCTATGCCTTCAGCTCTCAGGTCAACATAACCAGCGACAGCTTTGAAGCTAACTCCATTAGCCACCTGGGGGGCGGGATTTTCGTTGGCGACTGCGATGGAGTAATAAATGATAACGTCATCGCCGGTAACGATGCTGAGGATGGTGGCGGCATCTTTTGCGGGTATGGTTCGACGGTTATCATAGCCAATAACCTCATCAGCAATAACACTACCTACCACGCCGACGATGATGGCGGCGGCATCTTCTGCCACAATTCAAGCCCCGAGATACTTCATAACCTCATTATCGGGAACTTCGCCCAGCGTTACGGTGGTGGTATCTATCTCTGGGGCTCAAGTCCCTTGATAGAAGGCAACACCATAAGCATGAACACCGCCCAATACGGTGGGGGCATATGTTGTCACGATAGCTCCTTTGTAACGGTCACAAACAACATACTCTGGGAAGATTCTGCCGAGGTGGGAATGGAACTCTGCTTGTTATATGATGCGGAAGCAGTCCCCCCTGTGCTTACAGTTAGTTATAGTGACGTTGAAGGGGGCGAAGGAGATGTTTACGTCGCCCCTGAAGCCGAACTTGTCTGGGGATACGGCAACCTCGATCTAGACCCACTCTTTATCGATTCCCACGGAGACGATTTTCACCTGCTGCCCACGTCTCCGTGTATCGACGTGGGAGATCCATATATGGAGGACTATGACCACTCCCGTTCGGACATGGGAGCTTTGCCATATTTCCACAAGATCGCCTTGCGCCTGCGCCCGGATGACCCTTTCCCTCTCAGCTTCCCCCGGGGTTATGACGCCTACGGGATGAGAACCATCGCCAATAACACTGCCTCTCCCAAGCCGGTCAAGCTTTCGAGCGTCATTACCAACTCCGCCGGTGACACCCTGAGAAATCTGTATTCGTGGGAGGGAAATCTGCCCAGACAACACTTGAGGGAGGATTACGGCTATCTCCACGTTCCAAGCTATGTGCCGCCCGGTTTCTACAACTACGTGATGGCGGCGGAGAATGCTTCAACCGGTGAGATCTGGCACACCTCGGTGACGCCGTTTGAGATTTCTGAAGGTGGAGCGATTGCAACCTCTGGTGAAGGTTGGTTCTCACAATTCGGGGAAAAGTTCTCTCGGGGCGAGGATGTGAGCTTTATCCCTTCAGAGACGAGCCTCAATACTCGTTGTTATCCCAACCCCTTCAATACCTCCACCACTATCAGCTACCAGCTTCAAACTGCAGGCCAGGTCACTTTGGAAGTCTACAACCTTCTTGGACAGAGGGTGACCACATTAGTGAACGAAAAGCAGCAGGCTGGAGATAAATTTGTAATCTGGGATGCTTCCCAAGTTTCCTCCGGGCTTTACTTCTACAAGTTGACCGCCGGGGATTTCACGCAGACCAAGAGGATGATGCTGGTGAAGTGAGGTCCCTGATCCTCTTTTGACGGGGGCTGTGTAAAGCATTGTGTGGTTTTCTGCCCAGGGGTGGCTAGAGAAGAAATGTATATGCCGGCAGGGACAGACAGTCCTGGATAAGCTTGACAGGATCAAGCGCAAAACCATGAGGCTGAGGCGCGCTCAGAATCGCCCAACATGTTTTTCAGCCGTTGCGGGTTTTTGGGGCATTTAAGCTACGATTCAGAAATAAACTTGCGAGTTTACCAAACTCTGAATTCACGCAACAGCCCCGAAATCGGCTGCAAAAAATCGTTATGTATTTTCAATTATGCCACTATTGACGCATATTTGTGTGAACAGTGCTCCAACATTAAATAGGACTGTATTTCCTGTATCAATTCCCAGTTTATTTACTTTTATCTTAACTTTAATTTCAGCTTTTTTCCGTGCATCAAAAATTGCAAATATACCTTGCGCACCCTTACTTCCCGTAATATTCACTCTTGCTGGATTGTTTTCAAATTCTTTTGAGCAGGTTTTAAGAACATAACTTTTTATATCCTGCTCATCTGTTAACTCTAAATATTCTTTAGTCACGAACTCATTACCATAAAATTCCATTTTTGTTAGGATAGAAAAGTCTTCTTCTCTGTCAAAGGAAATAACGTCAATGCTCATAAAGAATCTATTATCAAGGGTTCCTTGTTCTATCAGGTAATCTATATAATAATCTAAACCATCAGTTATTCTGCCTGAGTTATCAATATTGTATTTCTTTTTAAGAACCGCCAGAAGTTTCTTTAGCCCAGTATCAAAGTTACCCCGAAAATCAGCGTAGAGTTTGTCTCTTAGTAGAAGCGGTATTTTGCAATCATCAATAATAACTGGAAGTATTGTTATTTTCTTATCTTCAATTTCTTTTAATAGCCCTGCATTAATTTCCCTCTTAACCCACTCGGATTTTATTGAGTTATTTGAAAATACAACACAAATGTAGCTTGCTCCTTCAAGACCATCCTGAATCTTATTGATAAATGAATCACCAACACTGATTTGCCACTCATCTTTCCATACCTTGACATTATGAGAAATGAGAGACATAGCTAGTTTATCAACAAATTCGCTATCTTGATGGTTATAACTTATAAATACTGACATAGATTTTCACTATTATCTCATCACATAACGATAAGGATAACCCCCTGGTATGGAGCGCAGCGGAATACCAGTCGGGTTCATCTTTTTGTTATGCTAAATTAAGTCTCAGTCCCGAATAGCTTTTGCTATCTCCTTAGCTGCAGAAACTGGAGAGCTTTCACGCAAATATTGATATTTTACTAAGGATAAAGGTAGTCGCTCATGTCCAACTTCATCAATAACAACTGGAATAATCCTTTTTTTGTCAGCCACAGCAGCCCCTAACTCAAAATATATCCATGGACTTTGAAGGCTATTTGAACTTAACAAAACCACCAAAGTGCTACTCGCCCGAAGTGCCTCTTGAGTTTGTTGCCTAATATCTTCCCCTAAGGATATTTCATGATAATCAAACCAAACTTCAATTCCTTCCTGCTCAAGGGTTTCAGCGAATGCTTGCACCCAACGTCTGTCTTTGAAGGAGTAGGATAAGAATATTTTATTCTTCATTTCTCTACCCCCATCTTAGAATCTTTGTTGACACGCTCTTCAAGCTGACCGAAATATTGGTCAATATCATTTAAACTAATGATGTCCCTTTTCTTTAGGAATACAGGTGCGTTGGGACGAGATTGAAATTCTGAAGGGGATAAACCGTGCAAAACCACAATTATTGGGATTCTCCTTATCCACGCTGCTCCTATTTCTGCCCATACGTATGGCCTCTCAAATGACCATGGTGTGAATAACACTAATAATTCATCTGCCTTATCCAAAAACTCTAGAATATCTTCCTCGAATTCAGCACCAATATCGACATCTGCCTCATCGAGAAATGGAGTAGCATTGTGAGATGTTATTTCTCTTGCTATCTGCCTTGCCACCCAAGTATCTTGCCCCGAATGGCTAACAAACACCAATTTTTCATTAGTTTGGTCGGTCATTCCATTAAGACCTTTTCTGTTTTATTGGCATAACAATGATTATACAGTGTGCATAAACCGGCAAAGATAGACTTTTTCCTTCCGTATAAACCTTCTGAGCATTTCATAGTTCATGGGCCTAAGTCCTTGAATATCCATGTTATATCTCCTCTCATCATCTCAACGGGGTTTGTCTTATACAGTCTGTATAAGACGGCTCAAAGCCCATCTCCGGGGCTGCGCACCCCCTTGCGGCCGCGGTTCAGATGCTTCGATTCACTACAGACAACTGATGAAGAGCCCGAAGGCCTTCGATCCACTCTCCCAACACTTATGACGCCACCGCTCTCTTGCACGAATTTCTCCGGCTTTTCAATGTATTTCGCATATAATATATCTCTGACAAAGAGTCAAGAAAAACTTATCTTTTTCTGCCATGCTACGCCAACCCTTGAGTGCGGTCCGGAAAATGCCTGTGGATATCTTAATGGGTGGGATGCTTCTGATGTCTCCTCTGGTCTTTACTTCTACAAATTGACCGCTGGTGACTTGTCTGAGACTAAAAGGATGATTCTATTGAAATAGTGTCACCAGCTAGCCTCGCCGAAGACACCAGGGATTAGATTAGCGTAGGTCAAGTATCAGACCGAAGCTAACTTCCATCAAGCGGCAGGAATTTTCTTGACAACAGGGGGCTTTTTTGTATCTTTGGAAATGAAAGGGCTTGATGACGCCGCCCCATTCTAACTGGTCAGAATGAACTCTACCGCGGGGCGATCATCTGTTTGACAGTCCGAAGCGTGTCTAAAACGTCCGAAGTCTTACCATTCCAAAAAGGAGGAGCTATGAAGAGAAGCTATTTTCTTTCGATGCTTCTGATTGTCTTTCTTTTTACTTCTTCTCTATCCTGGGGCGAATTCAAGTATGCGGTGCTGGTAAATAACTCCACCTATCAGATCCCGGAGTGGGCCCTTGTTGCTGATACTCTGAAGTCGCGCTACGACGGTGAGATTTTCACCTGGGAAAGCTCGGTGTGGGACGTGCGCTCGGAATTGTCAGCTTACAAGCCAACCCACATCGCCTTCGTCTGCGAGCCCCTGACCGCCAGCGCCGGTTTCGTCCAGATAGTGTGGCCCTTTACCCGCTGCCTCGACGATGATCCCTACGGTGATGCCATCTGGGGGATAATCACCGGTTACGACGCTGCAGACGCTCTTCGCCTGGCCAACTGTGAGCCTTTTGTGGTTAAGAACATGCTTGGAGGCACGATGAGCTGTGATGTGAACTATTACCCCCAGGGAATAGCCACCAGCGAGGCAACTTACAATCGCATCCGCTTCAAGTATCTGGACGGCACCATCATCGACACCACCGATGAGAATCTCTGCCCCACCGACCGCACCGAGTTCCTTATGGACATGATAAACGCCGACACTATCGACATCTTTATGACCAGCGGACACGGCAACCACGACCGCTGGCAACTGCACTATCCCTCTCCCGACCTGGAGGGGTTTTTCATGTCCAGCGCTGGTCAACTCTACGGAGATCCTCGTATCGGTCCGAACATCAACGCCAATTCCGTCAATCCCAAAATCTACTTAGCCTTAGGCAACTGTTATGTCGGCAAACTTCAGAACCTGAATTCGATGGCTCCCGCCTGGATCCATACCGGCGGAGCCTCTCTCATGACCGGCTATGTGGAGTGGGAGGGCACCTATAGCCACCAGCACGGTGGCACCAAAGCTTTCTTCGCCCGCCAGGGGCTTTACACTTGGCCGGAGGCATTCTTTTTAGCCAACCAGGCCCTTTACTTTGACCTCGACAACCACACTCCTGGCACTAACCCCCCAGATTTGAACTGGTCGGCGCTCTACGGAGACCCAGCTTTGGATGCCCGTCTGGACACCGTGTCTGGGGTTATTCCCGGCTCGATGTATGAGGAGCAGATTGAGATCGTGCCCGGAGACGACAAAGACACTGTCACGGTGCGGATTGTCATGAACCGGGAGGACTCGCCGGGCTACAACGGGAAGTGGGGGAATCGCCATCCCATTATTCTTTTCCCCTTCCGGGCTGAAAATCCGGTCATCATCAAATACGACCCGGAATGTTATACCGCCGAGGTTACCGATGATTTCTTCTTGATGTGTATCTGGTGGCTGGGTGACGCTCCCCTTCCAGCGGGAGCGACCCGGGAGTTCGTCTTCACCTGCGACCACATGGTCACCTCCGTGGAGGAACCTGCCTCACCACCTCTGCCGAGCAAGATAGTCCTTTACCAGAACCGTCCCAATCCCTTCAACGCCCAGACTCAGATCAGATATCAACTCTGCTCCCCGACCGCGGTCAACTTGGCAATCTACAACCTCCAGGGGGAACGGGTCTGCACTCTGTTCGAAGGGTATCAATATCCGGGAACATACAACCTCATCTGGGACGGTCGCAATCAGAGGGGAGGCGAGGTGGTCTCGGGAATCTACTTCTACCGCTTGACCTCCGGCGACATCTCCGAGAGCCGACCGCTCTTATTGTTGAAATAAGTTTTTTGTACGGCCCGGAGAGATTGAGTTAGTTCTCGGTGAGAGAACCGAGAGCTGAACCTTGCATCAGATTTGAAGGGTGTTGTAATGAAATCCATACTCAAAGCATTCTTTAGGTTCGGAGCTCTGCTTTCAATCTGCTGTTTTCTATCTCCGATTACGCTCCTGGCACAGTGGCAACTCGTAGATTCCACAAGCTTCCAGGTGAGATTAGCTGCAGATAGCAACTGCTTTATTACATTCAATCCCGGAGATGATTCTTTAGAGGTCACCCTCCCCGAAAGAGGGCTTTCGGAGACGGCGCTTTTGGCTTTGGAGAAAGCTCCCGATTGGTTGAAGCCAGCTCTGGGGGACAATCTCGCCAGGCTGGCAACCGGGCTGCAGGACACCTACGCGGCGATAATACTGAATTCCACCGACCCGTTTGTTGATGAACTCTGTTTCGAGATTGCCCAGCTAGCCCCGCGGACCCTGCGGGATATGGAGAGATGGGAGGCTTTGGAGGTCTTGACGGAAAATGTGGCCTCCCTTTACAGCATTGATAACTTCCTGGAGTATGCTGACATCCTTGACTACGGCAACTCCTCCCAGGGGGGTGACTATTATTCGACCGTCAGTTACCGAGTGGAAGAGGAGGGGGATACTCTGGAGTTCGAGCTCCCCAAAGAGATCTATTACTGGTATCTGGTTCATCCCAAAATCCACAAGGAGCTCCCGGCATACATCGACCCCAATACCGGAAACCCCTCCTGGCCTCCTTACGGGTTTTTCTGGAGAGACTATTTGATGAATTACGCCGACGGAGGCTATCCCTTACTGAAAGATATGCTTGAGGGAGTGGAGACTCTCTGGAACAACATCCCCGACAATATTGAAAACGGCGCCGTTGGAGTTTTAACCGCCTGGGTCGATTCGGTGATGGACTTTATATCCTACCCTCATCACGACCAGCCGGTGAGGATATACCACCTCCATATAGGGACTTGCAGCGTTCACTCTTACCTGACCTCGGCGGCAGCGAGGGCGGCCTTGATTCCCGCCACCGTGACGGTGATGTACAGCAACGACCATAAGGTCAACGAGTTCTGGGAACGGCGCTGGATCAGCTGGGAACCGGTGGGGATACACATTGACAATCCCCGCTGCTACGACCCCGGTTGGGGCTGGGATATTGCCGCCGTCTTCAACTGGAAAGGGAACGGCTTCATCTGGGATGTCACCGAGAGATACACCGAGGTCTGCACCTTGAAAGTCACCATCACTGACGCTGGTGGCAGCCCCGTCGATGGTGCCCGAATAAAACTCCATAGTGCACCCTGTGTGGCCTGGGGAGCCACCGCGGGATGGACAATCGAGACCGGGGAAAAACAGTTCCTCTTGGGGGACAGTCGCGATTTCACCGGTCGAGTGGACAGCGAACTCGGAGGCTACCCTCCGAGCGGGATGGAACAGATAATCACCGGTAGCCAGCCGGGAGCGGTTTATACCTGGGAGGTCACCCTCCCGGGGGATATGCCCCAGCTTGAGATTCTGCCCGACACCCTTCCCGAAAACCCCAGGGATGAATTCAAAATCGAGCTGGAGTTTGAGCTCCCTTCAGAGATCCTTTACGGTGACAACCTCGACGACAACGACAGCTTCTCGGAGTTCGTCTCGCCGGGGCAAATAGACCTCTTCATCTGCGATCAGGCCAACTTCGATGACTATATCGCCGGTAGTGAATTCAAAGCCTTTGAAATCAATCGTGGGGTCCCGCAGGGTACGCTCGAGTTTGTCTTTCCAACCGATGATGTCTGGTATCTGGTTTTCTCCAATGAGAAATCAACAGTGCTCACGCAGCAGTTAGAGATGGTCGCCTACCTCTACCAGAAATCGACCGGAGTTGCCGAGAGAGAGGAATCCGAAATACCCCAAAGCTTCAAGCTGGTGGGGAACTATCCTAATCCCTTCAATAGCCAGACTACCATCAGCTATCAGTTGCCGGTGAACAGCGAGGTGAAATTGGAGCTTTACAACTTACTGGGACAGAAGATAACCACATTGGTTGACGAAAGACAGGAAGCCGGATACAGGTCAGTCATCTGGGAAGCTACCGCAGTTTCTTCTGGTATCTATTTCTGCAAGTTGACCACGGAAGAATTCGTTCAGACAAAGAGGATGTTGCTGATTCAATAAAGAAGAACCTCTGAACTCACTGGAGCTATTGTGAGAAATGAAGTAAGCCCAAAAGCGATCTGCGTTTTTGCTCTGGCAGTTCTCTACCTGATACTTATTCGAAGTGCGCCCGCCTATTGTGAGGTACCAGTCGATTTCTTCGACCAGATTGCGGAGGAGAAAATCTGGGAGGGATTTCCGGTTATCTGGATTGCCTCCTACAGCGATCCCATGACTGGTTACGACGTCAACTGCGACAAAAACACCCGATTCAAAGGGATGGGTTTACCCCTGCGAAAAATCGAGAAACAGGATTCGGTCTCCTATCTCTATTTCCTCAGCGGTGCTTTTCTCCTCCAGGACTTGCAGGGAGACTGGAATTACCTTTATCGCCTGTGGGCATTTCTGAACCTCTCCGAAGATGGGAGGATACTCAAGATTGCCGCCGAAGAGGGTCCTTTCCGTTATTTGGGTTATAATCCCTCCCCCTACGATTCAGGGTATCAGTTCATGATGGTGGAGGGGAACCACTATCCTCCCACTGGTCATTCCGGTTCTATTTGGATAGATGGTCACTATCAAGAGATCCCCACTCCGGAGGTGGTCTATGAGATCTCGGCATATCATTTCGAGGGGGAAGACACCGTCAGTTTCTCTGGCGTGGCCTTAGAACCTGTTCAGATGGGGGGAATCGATTATCATCTGACCGGAGGCATAATTGAACAGGCCTCTTCCAAGATTAGGCCTCACCGGATCTTCGGCACCCTGGAATACGACGGCTCTTATCATTTGTATTTAGAGTCGGATTACATCGATTACTGGGGGAGATATATTGGACAATACTATGGTGAGGGAGACTACTGGGACGTCCTTGTCGTGGAGGAAATTAGTCCACAGTGTCTCCGAAGAGGGGAGCTTGAGGGACAAGTCCAGCCGATGTCAGGCAACGTGTGTCCTAATCCCTTCAACGTTTCCACAACCATCAGCTATCGGCTGCCGGTGAACAGCGAGGTAAAACTGGAAGTTTACAACCTTCTCGGGCAGAAAGTGATAACGTTGGTTGAAGAAAAACAACAGGCCGGATACAAGTCAGTAATCTGGGAAACCTCGAACATATCCTCTGGTATCTATTTCTACAAGCTGACCGCTGGGGATCTTAACGAAACCAAGAGGATGACGTTATTGAAATAGAATTAGGGGGAGACGCTAACCTCGCCTCCCCCTGAAGATATCTGTTTGCTTTGTTCCCTGGGTCGTTATTCAGTTCCCAGACCGGGACCGTGACCGCCATGGGGTTGCTGGGGCCAACGGTGCCCCCCCCCGAGTCCCCTCCATCTTCCCCATTCCCATACAGGGAGTTGCACAACCAGGACGGTCCATACAGCAACGGTGTCCCCGGCGAGCCTCTTTCATCCTCTTCATCCGCAATTCTTTGAAGGCTTGCTTCTGTTCAGTGGTGAGGATCGACATGACGTCAATTTTCGCGCCCGCTTCGTTCTTGTGAATCTTGGCCTTTAGCTGAGAGAGCTCGTCAATCTTTCTGTTGACCTTAGACTTGACGGGACTATCGGAGTGCATCAGCTCCTTGAGCTCCAGTTGGGCGATCTCCAGGTCGGCCTGCAGCTTGATGATCTGCTTCCGCGAGTCCAGATGGATGCTCTTGATCTTGTCAGTTTGAGCCTGCTCCAGACCGATCTTTTGGGCACACTCAAGAAGCATCATCCCGTGGTGTCCTCCCGGGGGACCGCCGCAGCAATGCCTGCCTCCATAAGCCAGACCCATGAAGACGGTGATTGTGAGAACGAGGCTCAACGTCAAGGTTTTCTTCAACATCTCTTCCTCCTAACTTGAGTTATGGTTGAAATCATACCGTTCTTCTCTTGCCATCTCTGTTCACGAAAAAGTAAACACCTTACGCCAGACTGTCGGCTGTTTTCTTTCTCTGCGCACATCTATCGCCGGTGCGGCCCTGGACCGAATCTCTGCCGCATTTTGATATCATCAATCATACGGCAGATCTCCCGTTGAAACCGTTCCTCGAAAATGATTAGCTTCGCTTGCTGTTTGAGGCTCAGGACCTTCCCTGCTTCTCTCCGAAACTCCTCCTGAACAGCGACCATCCTTTCCCGATTCTTCACCAGCCCCGACATCAGCCTCCTGATTTCAGATTCATGCTCTGCCTCAGACTCTACCAGCTCTCCCAGCCGACGCATCATCTCCCCGCGCTGCTCCTCGAGCTTCTCCCTCTTTCCCTGAAAGTCGTTGAAAATCGGGAAAAACTTAGTGGACTGTTCTGTGGATAGCCCTAGAAACTGGGTCATCTTCCAGATGCGCATATTCTCGATATCCCGGCGGAGCTGCTCTCTTCTCTCAGGAGAAGGTGGGGCCTGAGTTAGCTCCTCCGGAGCGGGCGGGTTTTGTGGTCGCTCCTGCAACCATCCCTCCTGAGCAAAGGAAGTCACGAAAAAGCAAAGCCAGATTGTGGCAATCAGAAATGACCATCTTTTCGATTTCACTAACATTTCTTCACCTCCTCTGTTTTTGAGGGAAGGGCACTTATCGAGCTCTCTATTTCTTGGCTCAACATCTCTATCTCCTCCGTGGTTAAATCCTCCAGTAAAATCTCTAAGCTGACCTCTGTCGATAAGAGCTCTCCGGCCTGGAGGAGATGTTTAGCCTCGTTAGAGGATAAAAGATCAGGAAAAACCTGCTCCCCCCCGGCGTTCATCTCTGAAAGGAGATACACTAACTCCTCCTCCGGCTCCAGATAGGGGTAGCCGGGTTTTTCCACATATTCTAAGACGGAGGAGGGACTGTAGTTTGCAACGTAAGGGAATCTGTCAGAGAAGTTTGAAATGTTGAGAAGGATGAGGGCTAATACCACCACCGAAGCCAACGTCACAACGAATCGAGGCTTGGGATAACCGAAAAGCCAACCCCTCTCGGAGGCCTCAATTCTCTCCCGCAACGAAACCAGATACTGCGGGCTTCTAACCTCCTCCAGGGACGGTTCTGGTTCGGTCTCCAGGAGCTTAAACAGGCCTCTGTACTCTTCGAACACACCAGAACACCCCTCACATTTCTGCAGATGGAGGCTGATTCCGGGCTCGATTTCCCCCTTCTCAATCGTCTCGAGCATTCTTTTCCTGACCTCTTCGCACTTCATGCTAGTTCATTCCTCGCCTTCGACGTAAGGTTTCAAGGATTCCCGCAACTTCTTTATCGCTTGATAATAGTTGGCCTTGATGGTTCCCTCCGATTTCCCCAGAAGCTCTGCCACCTCCCGGATAGAGAGCTCCTCGTAGTGCCTCAAAATGAACACCGCCCGCTGTTTTTCCGGAAGTTTCATTACCGCCCGGTCGATGAGACCGGAAAGCTGGTCTCTCTCCAGATCCTCCGATGGAGAAGAACCCGAGGTGAATCGGTCGGAGAGGTCGGACAGAGATAGAAAGGACTTGAACTTCTCCCTTTTGGTGAAGTTGAGAGATATGTTAACCGCGATCCGGTAGAGCCAGGTGTAGAAGTTGGATTCATGCCGAAAGCTCTTCAGGTTCTTGTAAGCCTTGATGAAGACCTCTTGAGATAAATCCAGGGCATCTTCTCTGTTTCTCACCATTCTCCAAACCAAAAGATAAATCCTTTCCCGGTAACGTTCCACCAACAAGTTGAAGCTCCTCTGTTCTCCGTCGAGGAACTGCTCGATTAACTGGCGGTCGTCACATTCACTTGCCGAAGGGATCGATTCTGACATCGCCCTCTGTTCCACAAGGTTTCGACACCGTGGAGGCTAGAAAGGTTTAATTGAAGGAGAATTTAGGAGAGGATGTTTGAAACTTGACGCTGATCTCAACCTCTGGGGCTCTTTATCAAGACCTTCTGGTATCCCTGAAGGTCTTCCATGACCTTTCCGGTGCCTCTGGCAACGCAGGTGAGAGGATCGTCGGCAACAATCACCGGCAGATTGGTTTCCTGTCTTAGCCTTTTGTCCAGACCTCTCAAAAGAGCTCCCCCGCCGGTGACTATAATCCCCCGGTCCAAAATGTCGGAGGAGAGCTCCGGAGGGGTGAGCTCCAAAGCCTGCCTGACCGCCTCCACGATGGCATCGACCGGCTCCGCCAGAGCCTCCCGCACCTGAACCGAGGAGAGCTTCATGGTCTTTGGCACTCCCGCGACTAAGTCTCGGCCCTTGATCTCTATGGTTTCCTCCTCCTCCAGCGGGAAGGCCGACCCGATGGCAATCTTTATCTTCTCCGCAGTTCTCTCGCCGATCAGGAGGTTGTAATTCTTCTTCAAGTAAGAGACGATGGCTTCATCCATCTCGTCGCCGCCGATACGGATGGAGATGTTGTTCACTATCCCGTAAAGGGCGATGACCGCTATCTCTGAGGTGCCACCCCCGACGTCGATCACCATGCTCCCGGAGGGCCCCTCCACCGGCAGGCCAACCCCGATGGCGGCGGCCATCGGTTCCTGAATTAAGAACACCTCCCTGGCGCCGGCATTTTCAGCCGAATCCCTGACCGCCCTTTTTTCCACCTCCGTAATACCGGAGGGGACCGAGATGATTATCCGGGGCTTCATCAAGTATCTTTTTTTCACCACCCGGCGGATGAAATCGGACAGCAGTTTTTCGGTGATCTCGAAATCGGCGATGACTCCATCTTTGAGGGGCCTGATAGCATTTATCTCCCCCGGGGTACGACCCAGCATCTCTTTAGCAGCTCTGCCGATGGCCAAAACCTTGCCGGTTGCCACCTCCACCGCCACCACCGAGGGTTCGTCGAGAACGATGCCGGCACCGCGCACGAAAACCAAGGTGTTCGCGGTCCCCAGGTCGATGCCAACGTCGCTAGAGAAGAAATTGAACAGTGACATAGTCTATTTGACCAGAGCTATTCTCCCAAGTATATGAATCTGTCCAGGAGGTTTACCCAGTCGCTCCATCTTTTGTCCGGCGCTGATTCGGACTCGATAATGCGGGTTACCCCGCTGACCTTGGAATCGAGCTCATCGACATAATAAAGGATAAAGGCCTCCAGGGTCTGCGGCACCACCGGGGAGCCGTTCTCCTTGCTCCCATGATGAGACAGAATCAGATGCTTCAACCGGGCTGCCAGATTCTCCGGGAAATCCTTCAACTTCTTGATTTTGTCCTGAACCATCTGGCACCCGATGGCAATGTGTCCTTCCAACCTGCCGACGTCGGAGTAGTCGAAAAAGAGAGTCCCGGTCAACTCTTCAGTCTTTCCGATGTCGTGCAAAAGGGCGCCGGTAACGAGCAGGTCGCGGTCGAGCAGTCTGTAGTGAGGCGCCACCTTTTCGCAGATTTCGGTCACCGTCAGGGTATGTTCCAAAAGCCCTCCGGTGTAAGTGTGGTGCCACAGCTTGCCTGCGGGAGCGAGCTTGAACTTGCTCAGGAAATCCTCGTCCGAGAAAACTGAATCTAGAAGAGCTTTCAGCTGGGGATTCTGCACCGCGGCAATCTTTTCTCTCAGGGAGGAGAAGAGAGCTTCAACGTTCAGCTCCCTGGAGGGAAGAAAATCCTTGGGATCGAATTCCTCAGAGAGTGCCTCTCGAACCCGCTCGAGAGTTATCTGGCGGCTGTCCTTATAAGTGCCCACTCTTCCCTTGACCTTAACCACCTCTCCCAACGGGAGACTCTCGTAGGCGTCTCTGGCCTGGTTCCACACCACCGCCTCAATCCTGCCGGTGCGGTCGGAAAGCTCCAGCTTGAGAAAGAGGTTGCCGTTATACTCCTTTAGCTCCTTCTTCCTCAGAGCAAAAAAGTCTACGACCTCGTCGCCAACTTTGAGCTCCTTGATCCAGGAGTTTTTCATTTTGGCTAATTATCGAAAAAACTGCTTATAAGTCAAGGGGAAAATAGTCTGTTGCAGGATTGTCACCTTAGTCGCTCGCTACCTGAGAGTTCAGTCAGAGCGAATTGGTATCTGAACTGCAAACCATGTATTGTGAATCGCTGTTGTCCCTCTCTCACAGCTTTTCCAGGAGGAGCTGGGCAACCTTCTTGCCGCTCATCAGCATACCACCAAATATCGGTCCCATCCGGGGCGCCCCGAAGATGGCGTTACAGGCCATCCCGGCGGCAAACACTCCCGGAAATATCTCCTTGGTATTCTCTAAAATCATGCGCTCTCCGACCTCCGCACACATCGGCCCCTCTCCCATGAGTTTGCCCGTCGGGGTCTTAAGTTCATAGCCACCCTTGTTCTGTATGATGTTGGCAATTTCAGCCGCATGCCCGGTAGCATCGACGATATATTTCGCTCTTATGGTAATGGGATCAACATGTAACTGGGCCAAGTCCACCGCGCTCCAATTAATAACCAGGCCGTCGACTCGACCATCCGCTATTCTGACATCCTCAACGCTGAACAGATTGAAGATCCTCGCTCCTGCTTTCGATGCAACCGAACAGATACTGGACACTGCTTCGACCGAATCTGCGCAGAAATAGCCTTCCTCAAAGGGAGTAGTCTTGACTCCCAGTTCTTCGAGAATCTCTCTACCTCCGCTTTGAACAACGATCTCATTGAACATAATTCCCCCACCCCACATTCCACCGCCAAGGGAGAGCTTCCTCTCGAAAAGAACCGTCTTCTTTTTTTGCCCGGCTAAGTAGTAAGCCGCCGTCAATCCCGCCGGTCCCCCGCCCACTATGGCAACGTCGCAGCTCAAACTGTCGAGCAGTTTGGATGAGAATCTCTCAATGATCGCTCGGGAGATCTTGATGTCATCTAATTTCACTTACTCTTCCCTCCTCGTGAAGTTCTTCTTCGAACCCCCACCTCCAACACCGCCCCAAAATAATCTGCCCTGCTTGGCAGGTCAATCTCTTTGAAGTTGGATTTGTCCCCGGGTGACAGATCTCCTCGGTGCACTTTCTGTCGAGAGGCTTAATGAGAGCTGGAGGAGAGATCATTACGCCTTGATGGTGAGAGGGATTCGCCCTTGTATTGGAGCCCAAATCCCGCGCCCGGAGTGACTTTCTCAGCTCAAAGGCCCGGTAAGTGCCTTCCCGCTCTCCTTCTCGAAGAGATGAATTTTCGACCAGGGGAAGGAGAATATCACCTTCTGGGCAATCGTCAATTCCCCGTAGTCCTTCCCCCTGGCGGTGAGCTGATGCTCACCACAATTGACGCGGACGACAGTTTCGTTGCCCAACTCCTCCACCAAATCAATCTCTCCTTCGAGACTTATGGCCTCAGCAGCGGAACCAGAGAGCAAAATATCCTCTGGCCTTATCCCCAAAAGCAGTTCCCGGTCGGTGTAGTTTCTAAACACTCTGGAGATGTTTCCGGGAGGAGAGAATTGCGAAGAGGCCACTCTCAATTCCCCGGAGCCCTCGACTCTCGCGGTGAGGAAATTCATACCGGGATTGCCGATGAACTCCCCCACAAAGGCCTCCGCCGGGTGGCGGTAGAGTTCCAAAGGAGTTCCCATCTGTCTCAGTCTCCCCTCTTTTAAGATCGCGACCTTATCGCCTAAGGTCATGGCCTCCTGCTGGTCGTGGGTGACGTAAAGGGTAGTGGCCCTGAGTCTTCGATGCAGCTTAGAGATTTCCGCCCGCATCTGCTGTCTCAGTTTGGCATCCAGATTCGATAGGGGTTCATCAAAGAGAAAGAGCTTCGGATCTCTGACCACCGCCCGCCCCAGGGCCACCCTCTGCCTTTGACCCCCGGAGAGGCTCCTGGGCTTCCGGGGCAATAAGTCTTTCAAACCAAGTATCTCCGCGGCCCCGTGGACCTGTTTCTGAATCTCCGCCTTGGGAAGCTTTCTCATCTTCAAAGGGAAAGACAGGTTGTCGAAGACGGTCATATGGGGATAAAGGGCATACTCCTGAAAAACCATGGCGACATCTCGATCCTTGGGAGAAAGGTCGTTTATTCTTTTGCCTTCCAGAATAATCTCACCGGAGTCGGGCCTCTCCAATCCAGCGATGATCCTGAGGATGGTTGACTTTCCGCAGCCCGAAGGACCCAGAAGGACCACAAACTCCCCCTCCTTAACCGATAGGTTGAAATCGTCGACGGCGACGATACTTCCGTCAAAGATTTTTGTCAGATTCTTTACAGATAGTTTTTCCATTCCTTTGCGAAATCACCTTCTGCCCCAGTGGTGGAGGCCACCGGGCTACCCACCTGTATGGTGAATTGCGAATAGTGAATGGCTAATAGTCCGCCCTACCCCTATTTCTTATCTCCTATTCCCAATTTCATGTCAAAATCAAATAACCACGAGGTATCGTCGTAGCAAAGTCATCATTCTGAATACTCTCCGTCCAGGCCTACTCCTTTTTCGGCCTCCAGGGGTGAATCCGGCTTCAAGCCCGGTTGGGTCCAGATGCTATTGTTCTTGGCGAAAGGTTTGGCGTAGGTGTCATTGCCCCCGGTGTCTAAAAAAAGCCCCAGGCAGAGAAGATGGTCGCGGAGATAACCTCGGGTGCCGATGTTCGCCCGACCGAGAGTGATCTCGCCGGAGGGATTGTAGGTGTCATCACCCCTCTTGTCCCAGAAGATGCCGATGCCGTTGGCGTTGCCCCCACCCAAACTCAGATTGGGACAGTCATAAATGTCATCCCCATCCTCTTCTAAAAGGAATCCCAGGGTGAAATCGTGTCCGGCACCCTGAGCCATATTCATGGTGGCGATATAGTGGTCATTCCCCTTGACATCGTTTAAGATCCCCAGGCCAAAATGAGCCCCGGAACCCTGCACATACCAGATCCCCTGATAGAGGTCGTCACCTTCCTCGTCAGCCAGAAGCCCGATGGCATACCAGTAGGCACAACCCTGAGCAAACAGCCCCGCAGAGTAGTTATCGTTCCCGGCATTATCTAACAGAATCCCTATGCCTCCACCCAGTGAGTGTCCATCCGAGATGTCGGCTCTCCTGCCGAAACCCACCCCCTGAGAGAGACTGCTGTTGTGTTCCTTGGTTTGAGAGGCGGGGAAATCGATCTTTTTATCCTCGGCAATGTAGTTGTCGTCACCGTCCAATTCGACCAGCAGACCCAGCCCCTTGGTGAAACCGTAACCCTGGGAGGTGGTAAAGGTGTAATAGCTGTCATCTCCCGAGAGGTCCGAGAGGACCCCGATTCCGAACGCACCGGAGCCCTGGGAGGAGGTGTAAGCGGCGTAGTTGTCGTTGCCGCTCTTATCCAGGAGCATCCCCACCCCAAAAAGCCCGCTCCCTTGAGCAAGATTGACCCCGCTGTAATCGTCGTCTCCCTCTAGGTCGACCAAATAAGCGTAACCGAAAACGCCTCCCCCGAAGGAGGGCTTCTCTTCTGAGAAGGAGACATATTTGTCCGCCCCGGCCAGATCGATCAACACCGAATAGGGATGCGAGAAGGAAAGCGTCGCCGCCCCTCCGAGGTAGGTGTCATCTCCTCCGGTGTCTATTATCAGAAAGTAGTTTTTGTCCCCGACGTAGTGATTTTTTTGCCCTCCGTTCAAGGAAATGACACCTAAGGGAGTGTCGAACTCGAAAGAGAAACTCACCTTTTCTGTGAAAGTGCTTAAGGAATCGGAGGCGGCATCCACCGCCAGCGCTAAATCTTGCGCCCCGGAGTAGAGGTAACGGTAGTCAACAGACTCAATCAGCCTGTAGATTCCCGGGGAGAAAAAATCCTCATCGCTGGAGAGCATCTTGGTGATCTCTTGATACATATCCTCCATATCAAAGAGCCCCATGGCCTCGTAAAAGGCCAAATCCCTCCAGGCCAAGCTGTCACCGACGGCACGGACCAACATCGCCGCCTGAAGAGAGACGGTAGCGGGCACCTTCTCGACTCTGGATTTTAATCTCGATTTCTCCTCCCCGCTCATCTCCGTATCAGCGCTTTCGTAAAGGTAGACTATGGCGTCAAAGAGGGGATTCTCTGTCCTGCACCTCCTGTAGAATTCCGGAACGGGGTTGTTGAAATCGTAAACTCCGCGGCGCACTCCGCAGGCGAGTCTGAGGTTAGAGAAGACTATCAGATGATGTAAAGAGCCCGGCTTCCGTTTGATGACTTTTCTTAGGTAATCGAGGTAGTTCGGGATTTTGAAAGGTTCGGAGTGGAGGGTATAAAAAAGAGGCAGGCTGAACTCACCCCCTCCGAAGTTCGACATATCTTTGTAATCGAACCTCATGCTCTCCTTGGTCAATCCCACCTCCTTCAAGGCAAGCTCAAATGGATCCTGGGCAAAGCTGAGACAACGAAAGATGAACAGGCAGGCTACCATAAGAAAGATGGCATTCTTGCACATTTTCATACTCCTTCTTCGAATGAGAGGCATTCGACCCTGAACATAAAAACCGCTTCCACCAGTGTCAACAGCAAAACTCATTAGCCCCCTTGATCCTCACATCAACAAGGTATTGGAATCCTCCCATAATCACCTCGGTCCTTTTGCCTGCCGCTCCCCGGCAATTCTGCCTCCGGCATTTTAGAGTAAGGTTAAGTTCGCTGTCGGCAATCAGTTAGAAGGCTCCCACCCTCTTGCCCACCGGAATCTGAAATGATGGCACAGGAGTTGCAAAAACTTCCTCAAACGGAGGTTCCAAACATGACCAGATTTGATTTGCGAACCGAACTCTTACGCACCTCCGGCTTGAGCGGCAATCCGAATTGTCCCTTCTGTGGCTCTCGGATGGGGAAGTTTGGAGGTAAAGTCCACTGTCCGCGGTGCTTCAGCGAGGTGAGAAGTAGCACCTACAATCTGTCGAACTCACCGATGGAAAGGCAACTTGTATCCTCGAATCGACTCCCCTCTTACGACACCAATCGGCAGAGCTTCCTGAGCTTCTTGAAAACCCTTCGGGCTTTCTCACCGCAGTTGGATTGACAACTAAAGGTTGCCCCTCTATCTTTGCTGTGAGTTCGAACCGTCTTCCAATCGTCTGGCTGAAATGCCGCCTCGTGCCGATAGATGCGAGCGGAGAGCCTGATTGTGAGAGGGCTCGGGCTTTGCTCGAAGAGATTGGAGACCTTGGTGCCGGATGAAATTGACCCCCGCTCCCCCTTTTTCGTGGGCCGAAGACAGGGGCCTTACTTAGAGATAAGTGGGAAGAGGCTGGTGATCTTCTGCTCCAACGACTATTTGGGGCTTTCCTACCATCCCGGGGTTAGAGGAGCAGTTCTCGAAGCCCTGGAGGCGTTTGGGGCCGGTTCCGGAGGCGCCCCCTCCACCTCCGGCTTTACCCGTCTGCATCACGAATTATCAGAAGCCATAGCAGAATTCAAGCATCGGGAGTCCGCTCTCATTTTCTCCTCCGGCTATCTCGCCAACCTGGGAGCCCTGTTTGCTCTCGGTGACCGTGACACTCTCTTTTTCTGCGACCGCCTCAATCACCCCAGCCTCCTCGATGGAGTGAGGTTATCGAAGGGCGATCACAAGATATACGAACATCTCGACTTAGACCACCTGGAATCCCTCTTGAGGGACCTCAAAGGTTACAAGACCCGCATCATTGTTACCGACTCGGTTTTCAGCATCGACGGGGATGTTGCCCCCCTGCCAGAAATTGTCGAGCTCGCCAAAAAGTACAAAGCCTTGACCTTCTTCGACGAGGCTCATGCCACCGGCACTGTTGGAGAAAAAGGCGGAGGCATCGAGGATCTCTTCGACGTCCGCGGGAGCGTTGATCTCCTCTCCGGCACCTTCAGCAAAGCCTTAGGATCACAGGGCGGATTTGTGGCCGCCTCCTCCAGGACCATCGCTCACCTTAAAGGAAAATGCCGTCACTATCAGTATTCCACCTCCCTTTCACCCCTCTGTTGCGCCGCCGCTCTGGAATCGTTGAGAATCCTGAGTGCCCAGCCAGAATTGGTGACTACGATGCGCTCCAATTTCGACTTCATCAGAGAGAATCTGAGGCGATTGGGGCTCTCCCTCCCGGAGAGACCGGCTCCGATTCTGCCGGTGCTGTTTGGCGATGCCGGCAAAACCAGAAAGGCGGCAAAGGAGCTCTACCTTCGTGGGATTTTCATCGCCCCCCTCACTCCCCCCAGCGTCCCCGAGGCAGGAAGCCGATTGCGGATTACCACCATGGCAACGCATACCGAAGCGGATCTGAAAATCTTGGTTGGTGCTTTCGATGAGGCCTTAAAGGAGCTAAAGGACTGAGAGAGCACAAAGCATCACCAAGAGCAAGTTTTCTCTGACAGGAACTGTCAGGGCAATCCCTTATCATACTCATCGAGCATGACTCAAAGGCTCGGGCAAGAGGGGTTTCGCCGCCGATTTTGCCCTCTCGAGAAGGGGTTTGCTTACCAAATCCTGGATGGAGTCGGAGGCGGCGACCTTGAAGAACCCTGCGGGTTTCGTTCCCGCGGGGTTCTTTCCTTACAGACTTCAACGAACCAGAAGAGAACATAATCGGGCCTTGTCTGAAGCGACGTGCCGGTTGACTCCATTTTACAGCTTCTTTCAATCGCTTGAGCCCTTTACCGATAAAGTAACAGAGAGAGGATAAGGTGAGAGCGACCATCGAAAAAGACAAAGCCGAGGTTTCAGCTCCAAGACCAAGTTCGGTCAAGACTTTTTCCTCAGGTCTGAGGGAGATACTCCCACTTCTACTTTTAGGGCTGGTTTTGCTTCTGACATACATTCCGGTCATCATCGATCTGGTCAAGGACTGGTGGCAGGACCCCAACTATTCCCACGGATTCCTGGTTCCCTTTGTGTCAATCTACCTGGTTTACAAGAAGTGGCCAGAGTTGGCCATAAGCGAGAGAAAATCCTGCTGGTGGGGGCTGACCCTTGTGATTTTCGGGCTGTTGCTTCTGATTCTGGGCACTGCCGGGGCGGAGTATTTCACGGTGCGATTCTCTCTCGTGGTATTACTTGCGGGATTGGTTGCCTACTTGTATGGGAAGAAGTTTTTAGGGCTCCTGCTGGTTCCTATCTGTTACCTCTTATTCATGATACCGATCCCCTACACCATCTATTACTCCCTTACTCTGCCGATGCAACTGTTCGCGAGCAAATGCGCGGTGGGAGTTCTGCAGTTCTTGGGCATACCGGTGTTCAGAGCGGGGAACATCATCATCTTGCCGAATTACTCTCTGGAGGTGGGAGAGGCTTGCAGTGGCTTGCGCTCCCTGGTGAGCTTGATGGCATTGGGATTCCTGTTCGCCTACCTAAGTCAGAAGCGCAACCTCAATCGCGCCATACTCTTCGCCTCCACCCCAATCATCGCGATAATCGCAAACGTTTTTCGGGTGAGCACCACAGCTCTGGGAGCCTATGCGGTGAGCCCCAAGTTAGCGGAGGATTTCCTGCACAAGCTTTCGGGGCTTTTAGTATTCGTATGCTCGGTTTTCTGTCTCGTTATTCTGGGAGGGATTTTGAGTTGGGTCCAAAAGAGAAAAGAATCTTAGTCGCCTGTATCCTCATATTCTTGGCTGCTCTTTTCACCTACAAGCTCCGTTACGGTCGAGCCGAGGTGGCGAGTGTACCGCGACTTGACTCCATCCCCCTCGATTGCCAGGATTGGAGAGGCCAGGATTTCCCGCTAGATGAAAGAACCGCCGAGATCTTAGGAGCGGATTTCAATTTGAATCGCAGATACACCAACGGCGAAGGGCAGACCGTGTGGCTTTTCCTGAGCTACTTCAAAGACCAGAGATATGGTTCTCAGATACACTCGCCTCAGAACTGTCTTCCCGGGAGCGGTTGGGCGATTGTCCAAAAGGAGATGGTGAAGTTGAAAACCGGGGGGGATACGTTGGAGAGCAGGCTGCTTGAAGCAAGAAAGGGGGAGAAAGAGGTAAAGGTCTATTACTGGTTTCTGACCCGCAGCGGCACCTTAGCAGATGAGTATGCCTTAAAACTGGATCTGGTCTCTAACGCCCTAAGAGGTCACCCCACCGACGCCCTTTTCGTCAGGCTTACCACTGACGCGGAGCCAGCCATAATCGAAGGATTTCTACAGATGATGTGGCCGCATGTGTCAAAGCTACTATCTTCTCAAAACCACTAAAGTATTATCATGAAGTGCTCAATAAGGAGATAGCGATCGCACCTGGGAGATCGGAAAAGCCTGCCAGACGAATGACCGCAACTGTGAACCACAAGCCAAAGACTCCTATCAGGACCATTTGAAATACCTTGACATCACATTTGAAAACCATTAGTAATTGACAAATTTCCTGGTCGAAAGGAGGTGGTGTGTCCAGCTACAATTGTTAAAGAGCAAAACCAGTTCTAAAAATAGCGAGGATGAAATGAAGAGACTCTTGATCTTACTGCCGATCACGTTCTTGTTTCTGACACTAGGTTCAACCTCATTTGCCCAGATGATGTTGGGTCCTAAGGGGGTTGGAGCTTTTCTGGGGTATGTCAACCCAGAGCACGTCGACGCTACCCTTGGCTTCGGCGCGGTTGTTGATATGGGCACCTTGACGCCAACGTTAGGCCTGGACCTGGAGATACTGTACTGGTCGAAGTCCGAGGGGCCCTCGGATAGAAAGGTCAGCTGGCGTGACATAGTCCTTTGCGCTCATGCCAGATACAGATTCTCGTTGCCAGGCAGCCCTGTGAAGCCGTACATGGGTGGGGGGATTGGCCCTCATTTCGTCAAGCACGAGCAGAGTGGCAAGTCTGAGACCGACACCAAGTTCGGCCTTCACCTGTTGGCGGGGGCTGAATATGAGGTCTCACCCAAGGTGGCGCTCTTCGGGGAATGGCGCTATGCTATAGTCTCGGATATTAATCAATTTGCCATCTTCGCAGGGGCGAAGTATAAGTTGGGTCAGTAAAACACGCCGAAAACGAGACGGAAAACTCCAGCACTTTGCCGGAGTCCTTTCGCCTAATCCACAGCCACGACCTTTTTCACCTCTGGGATTTTCTCTTTCAGAGTTCTTTCCACTCCCATCTGCAGGGTCATCTGCGACATCGGGCAACCCTTACAAGCACCGGTCAATCGAACCTTAACGGTACCATCCTCTCCGACCTCGACCAATTCCACATCCCCACCATCAGCCTGCAAGTAGCCGCGTATGCTGTTTAAGGCTTCTTCGACCTTCTCTTTCATTTCCTCTCCTCTATAGTCTCTTCACTCTTTTTCGGATTGTAGACTCATCTGTTTATACTATTGATCCTTTGAAGGAGTTTGTGGTTTCCAAGCGAGCACGCGCCACCGCGATTCTGAACCTAGCCGTCAAATGGAGTTGACCAGGAAACCTGTCCATTTCTACCAAGCGTTCCTCCCTACTTCTTCGACATTGCCTCTTCAACTCGTGAGGCCAATTCTTCGAAAACCGCCTTGGCCATCTGGGCATTTTCGGAAAAGACCGCCGGAATACCTTGGTCGCTGTCGCGCCTCAGGCTCATCTCCAGAGGGATCTGACAGAAAAGCGGCGCCCTCAAAGCCCCGGCCAGAAGCTGTCCTCCTCCGGTCCCGAAGATTTCGTATCTTTTGCCTTCGGGGCTCAAGAAATAGGACATATTCTCGACCACTCCAAGGAGCTTAAGCCCAGTTTTCTCCGCCAGACTGCCTATCCGGGAGGCCACCGAGGTTGCCAACTTCTGAGGGGTGGTCACCACCAGGACGGAGGCCCCGGGGAGCTTCTGAGCAATTGAGATGCTCACATCGCCAGTGCCGGGGGGCAGATCTATCAGAAGATAATCGAGCTCCCCCCACTCAACCTCCTCGATGAACTGAGTTATGGCCTTGTGCAGAAGAGGTCCCCTCCAGATTATGGCGGTATCCTGGCTGACGAAGAAACCGATGCTGATGATCTTTATGCCAAATTTCTCCGGGGGATTCATCCTACCATCTATTGCCGTGGGCGTTTCTTTGATGCCCAGTAGAGTCGGAATCGAGAAACCGTAGACGTCAGCATCTAGCACCCCCACCCGGTGGCCCCGCTTGGCCAGAGCCGCCGCCAGGTTAGCTGTCACCGTAGATTTTCCAACTCCACCTTTCCCCGAGGCGACGGCTATGACGTTCTTGATTTTCGAGATCCGAGATTCCTTCTCCTCTGAACCCTTAGACAGACTCTCTATCAGGGACTGGCTTTTCTGGGGGGGCATGGTGGTGAAGTTTACTTTAACCTCCTTGACCTCGCCAAACCTCTTCAATCGCCCCACGATGTCTTCTTCGATCTTATCCTTCATCGGGTAGGTCGGAACTGTCAGGGTCACCTGGAGCTTAACAGTATCCCCGGCAATTTCCATCTTTTCAATCAACCCCAGCTCCACTAAATTGCGGTGAAGCTTTGGATCTTCGACCTCCTTTAGAGCCTCAACTATCTTTTCCTCGCTAATCATCGGTACTCCCTCTTTATCTTTACTATTTTAGAAACCAAAGCCGAATCGATAAGTTTCAGAATTTACGCAGTTTTCGCTCTCTTGCAACAGTCACTGCAACGGAAAATTGTTGATTTACCATCCTGGGCTCCATATGTTAACAGCAAAATACGGATACAGGCGCAATTATGCAAATCCTGAGAACACCTTCTGGGACAAGAGAAATCTGGCTTTGCTCGCTTCTGGTTCTGCTCTCACTCCTGTCGTGCGTGAAGCAGGAGGAGTATCCGCTTTATCGTCTGGCTTTGCTGGAGGATCGGGGTTTGATAGACGTGTCCCTCCGCGAGTATGTTGAGCACGAAAAGCCTGCGATTCGACAGGCAGTCGCCACAACCATAGGGAGAGTCGGAAGCACCCACCACTTCTACCTTCTCCAGAGACTGATCGAGGATGAGGACCCCTCCGTGAGAGAACAAGCCGCCTTTGCTTGTGGGCTGATAAAAAACCTCTCTGCCACTGTCTTTCTCTTGCCTCACCTGGAGGATGAAAACCAACAGGTGCGCGCCAGGACTATCGAAGCCCTGGGGAGAATTGGCGGGGAGAACCTGGGCGAGAGGATTCGGCCCCTGCTTAAAGATTCATCGGAGGTTATAAGATGCCAGGCCGCCCTGGCTCTGTGGAGGCTCGACCACAAACAAGCGGTGCCGGACTTGATTTCAGCCTTGCACAGTGCAGAAGGAGAGTTCCTCTACAACTTGAGTTACGCTCTGATGCGTCTGGCAACTCCGGAATGCTTCGAGGTTTTCGAAGAGCTGCTCGGAAATTCCGACCCGGAGGTGCGTGCCAATGCCGTCAGAGGTCTCGGCAACCTCGAACACCCTGGTGCCCTTCCTTTTGCCTTCAATCTTCTGCGAGACCCGGACGAGCGTGTTGCTACAGAAGCCATAAGAGCTCTGGGGAAGATTAACGATAAGAGAGCCGTAAAACCTCTTCTGGAACTGCTGTCCACCAGCCACAACGAGAATCTCCTATCGGAGGCAATCAAAGTCCTGGGAAATCTTGGAGACAAACGGGCGCTGGAGAAGGTCACCGGGTTTTTGAATTCAGATTCACAAATCTTAAGGGGCGAGGCTGCCGTAGCTGTCGCCAGGCTGGAGAGCGGAAAGGTTCTGGAGGATCTGAAAGAACTTCTGAAGGATGAGTCCTGGCATGTGCGTGCCAAGGTTGCGGAGGCCTTAAGAGAAGTCGGTGGGAAAGAGGTGGAGAGATTGCTTCTGGTAATGACCGCCGACAGGGACAGAAGGGTGCAGATGGCGGCAATCGATGCTATCGGTTACGCAGTCAGCGAAAGGACAATCGATGGTAAGAGGGGATTGAGGAAGTTGGAGACGGTGCTCCTTGAGAGCATGGATTTCGCCCTGCGCTCCCTCTGCGCCGAAGCTCTAGCGAAAACGAAAGATCCCAGGTATGTCTATCCGTTGATAAAGTCCTACAAGTTCACCCCTCGGAGCTATTACTCGGAGTTCAAAAGGGCAGTCATCTCCGCCCTGGTGGAGCTTGCCACTCCGGGAGAGGCCGATGTCAGGATCGAAAATTTCCTTTTGGAGGCTTTAGCGGACAGCGACCCTATCGTCAGAAGAGAGGCTCACGCGGCCTCAAGCAAGCTCTCACTGCAGCAGAAATACGAGCCCGGAGTGTTCCGCAGCAAATTGACATTCGGCAACTATTTTGAGGTTTACCATAATCCCAACAGGCTCCTGCGGGCAAGGATTTTCACCCCGAAGGGAGAAATCATAATCGAGCTTCTGGCGGAGTATGCCCCCAGAACCGTCGCCAACTTCATTCATCTGACGAACTCTCGTTTCTATGACGGCTTGACATTTCACCGGGTGGTTCCCAACTTCGTGATTCAGGGAGGTTGCCCCCGCGGGGATGGTTGGGGAGGACCGGGATACACTATCAGGGAGGAGATTAACAAGCTGGGGTTCGAAAGGGGAACTATCGGGATGGCAACTTCTGGGAAAGACACTGGTGGGAGTCAATTTTTCATCTGCCACTCCCGACAACCGCATTTAGACGGACGCTACACCGCCTTCGGCAGAGTGGTCTCCGGAATGGAGGTGGTCAATGAAATCACGGTAGGCGATGTTATTGAGAAAGTGGAAATATTATCATCACGATTCTAAAGTAGGTAGTAGGTAGTAGACGGTAGGTAGGGGAGAAATGAACAAAGTCAAGCTACAAAGCTTCGAGGACTTAGAGGTCTGGAAGAAAGCACATCAACTGGTCCTGAACGTCTATGGGATAACCAGGAGCTTCCCCGCTGAGGAGAACTATAGCCTGGCTTCGCAAAGGAGAAGATCGGCTATCTCCATACCCGCAAACATGGCCGAGGGATTCAAGAAGCGTTCCTTAAGAGACAAAGCCAACTTCTACAACATCGCTCAGGGCTCTCTGGAAGAATTGAGATACTATGCTATCTTATCAAAGGACCTGAACTACTTGAACGAGACGAAGGATCTGCTTGAGAGAACTGCCGAAATGGGCAGGATGCTTAACGGCCTAATATCATCACTTGCAAGAAAACCCTATATCCCAGCTGCTATCTACTTACCAGCAGGGATGGTTGACAAAACGGTAAGCCGAAGATATTATTAATGAATAGATATGTTTACTTTTACGATACAAGTCCGAGAGAGAATATCTGGTGCTGATGATGGAAATCTTCGAAAGCAATAGTAACGAACTTCTGGAGGTGAGAATAAAGTGACCCTGAAAACTAAGAAGAAAAGCCCGGAGATAATTTTCAGAGATGGAAAACCGGCAGCGGTCATTCTCGAAATTAAGGAGTATCAGGATATGCTTGAGCGTCTGGAGGATATAGAGGATCTGAAGATGCTCCAGAAAATGAGAAAGCGACCGCTAAAATTCAGAAAGCTGGAGGATTTCCTCAAGGAGTATTCCCCCGTTGTATAAGCTTTACCTCGAAAGAGCCGCCGAACGTGACCTGAAGCGCCTCTCAACAGAAAACTTCCATCGCCTCATAACCGAGATAAAAATGCTGGCTAAAGAGCCAAGACCGCCGGGCGCAAGAAAGATTATCGGCTCCAAAGACGATTGGCGAATACGGGTCGGAGACTGGCGAGTAGTTTATGAAATCGACAATAAACAGAAAGTTGTGCGGATAATGCGGGTGCGGCTGAGAAGAGAGGTCTACCGGTAAATTATGGTGGAGATGGAAATAGACCAAAAAATCAAACAAGCACTAATGGTTGCATGAGACTGGATAAAGAAAAAGCCAAAAAGAGAGCCAGATTCGTTCTCGCCTCCGGGCTGGTTCTGGCGATAATCGTAATAATCGTCGGCATTGAAACCTATAAGTCCTATCGAGAAGACCTTCCCTCGTTAGAACAGCTTCACAATATCCAACCGGGGCTGATCACCCGCATATACTCAGCCGACCGACAGATCCTTCAGGAATATTTCAATCAGAGAAGGATCATGGTGCCCTTCAACAGATTCCCCAAACACCTGGTTGATGCCCTCCTGACGGTGGAAGATAGACAGTTCTATTACCACTGGGGAGTGAACCTCAGCGCCATAGCCCGGGCGGCAGCGGTGAATATCATGACCTTGAGCCGCTCCCAGGGTGGTTCCACCTTGACCCAGCAGTTAGCCCGGAATCTCTTCCTGACCCCGGAAAAAACCATCGCCAGAAAGATCAGGGAAGCGATGACCGCCATCGAGATCGAGAAGAACTACTCCAAGGACGAGATCCTCAACATGTATCTCAACCAACAGTATTTCGGGAAGGGGGCTTACGGCATTCAGGCGGCGGCTCAAACCTTTTTCAGCAAGGATATCTCCGAGCTGACGATCTCTGAGTCGGCGCTTCTGATCGGCCTGTTGAAGGCACCCAATACCTATTCTCCCATCGACCGTCCCGACAGGGCTCGAGGGCGACGCAACGTGGTTCTGAACGCCATGGTCGATTACGGAAAACTATCAAGAGGGGTTGCCGATAGCCTCAAAGGTCTTCCGCTCGAGATTCATCCCCCCGAGCCCCCGGTCAGACCTGGGGCTTACTTCTCTGAGACGGTGCGGCAGTATCTGGTGAGAAAATACGGAGAGAATGTCCTCTACTCCTCCGGCCTCACCGTTGAAACCACACTGAACTACGAACTCCAGGTGGAAGCCGAAAGAATCATCGCTGAACATCTGTCGAGACTGCAGGCAGACATGGAGAGGCATCACAGTCTGGAGGACTCCAATTACACCATTGAAGTCACCGATACGGTCGATGGAGAAATCGTTGTCGCCAGAGAATACAAAGAGCTGCAATGTGCTCTGGTGGGCATCGACAACAAGACCGGAGGCGTAATAGCCATGGTGGGAGGGAGAGATTTCAAAAGGAGCAAGTTCAATCGTGCCGTTCAGGCCAAAAGGCAGCCCGGCTCCGGATTCAAACCCTTCACCTATACCACCGCCATAGACAACGGTTTCAAGCCCACCGATATTATCATAGATGCCCCCATAGTAGTCCCAATAGGTGGAGAGGAATGGCGTCCCAAGAACTTCGACCGCACCTTCAGGGGCCCCACTACCCTGCGATATGGCCTCAGCAAATCGATAAACCTGGTCACCATCAAGCTGCTGATGGATCCGACCGTTACCCCCCAGCAGGTGGTTTTCTACGCCAAACGGATGGGAATAAAATCGGAGCTTCAAGCAGTCCCCTCTCTGGCAATCGGAACCTCCGAGGTGACCCCCTTGGAGATGGCTTCAGCCTTCACGACCTTCCCCAACGGAGGCATCTGGACGGAGCCGTATTTTGTGACCAGGATTCTGGATCGCTACGGGAACGTCTTGGAGGAGCGGGAAAAACCTTATCAGGAGGAGGCCATCTCCGCCACCACCGCCTACATTATGACCAGTATGCTGGAGAGTGTCATCAACTCTGGCACAGGTTACGGAGCCCGGCGATGGGGATTCAATCGCCCCGCCGGAGGCAAAACCGGCACCTCCGATTTCAGCACCGACAACTGGTTCACCGGCTTCACCCCTCAGATAACCACAACTGTCTGGGTGGGCTATGACGACAAGACCCAGATAGGCGAGGGGAGAGGTCTGACCGGAGCTGCCACGGCGCTACCGATCTGGACCGAGTTCATGAAGAAGGCACATTTCGGACTGCCGGTGGAGGAGTTCGTCCAACCTGCTGGAATTATCGAAGCCGCCGTCTGTTTGGAGTCCGGCCTGCTGGCAAGACCAGACTGCCCCAATAAGGTCACTGATCTTTTCACGGAATCGACGGTGCCACAAGACACCTGCAGTCTATCTCATATGGAGTTTTCCGCAAAGAGCGAGGAGAAAACCCGTTTCAAAATTCAAGAAGAAGAGGATAAGAAGAGAATCCGATTCTAGTTCAAGAAGCCGATGATTCTCTGAAGAGGTTTGACCGCTGTATCCGAGAAAACAAGAGCTTCTTTCAGATCCAAAGCCGCTTTCTTCCCGAGAGATTCATCCGAGGCGTGAACGGAGGCTACTACTTCTCCCCTTTCTACTCTATCTCCAATTTTCTTCTCGAATATGAAACCTACCGCCGGGTCGATCTGGTCGCTGATGAGTTTTCGTCCCCCGCCGAGCTCGATACAAAGCTGACCAACCCGCAAGGTATCGACAGCTTTGAGGAAACCATCTCTTTCGGCTTTCACCTGTAAGACCAGCTTCGCCCGTGGCAACCTTGAATAATCGTCAATTGCTCTACTATCTCCTCCCTGATTCTCCACCATCTCCTTGAACTTCTCCAGCGCCTCGCCGTTTTCGATCTTTCTCTTCAAAACCTTTCGAGCCTCCTCTTTATCGGAGCTCACCTCCGCCATTAAGAGCATCTGAACTCCCAGAGCTTCGGTGACCTCCCAGAGATCTCGGGGACTTTCCCCCCTTAAGCATTCAATACATTCAACGACCTCGAGCGCGTTTCCGACCGCGAAACCTAAAGGTTCGTCCATGGAGGTGAAGACCGCAGCCGCTCTTCGGCCCATCCTTTTGGCGACAGAGATCATAGCCTTAGCCAATCTCTCGGCGTCGTCCAACTTCCTCATGAAGGCGCCATTGCCGACCTTCACGTCGAAGACAATTCCATCACAGCCGGAGGCCAGTTTCTTGCTCATGATGCTGCCGACAATCAGAGGAATCGATTCGACCGTGGCGGTGACATCCCTCAAGGCATAGATCTTCTTATCCGCGGGAGCAATCTCATGGGTCTGCCCGATGATGGCCACCCCGATTCGGCGCAAGCTCTCCTTAAACTCCTTCAGGGAGAGAGTGGTTCTAAATCCAGGTATCGATTCCAGCTTGTCTAAAGTTCCCCCGGTGTGGCCCAGGCCTCTCCCCGAGATCATGGGAACGACAACCCCACAGGAAGCTAAAAGCGGAGCCAGGATCAAAGAGACCTTGTCGCCCACGCCGCCGGTGGAATGCTTGTCGATTTTAGGGGCGTCTATGAAGCTCAAATCCAGTATCTGGCCAGAATGCAACATCGATTCGGTGAGGAAATGAGTTTCCTCCTCATCCATACCGTTGATGCAGACCGCCATGAGAAATGCAGACATCTGATAGTCGCGGATCTTGTCCTGGGTGAAATCCGAGACCAAAAAATCGATCTCCTCACGTCTGAGCTTCTTACCGTCTCTCTTTTTGGCAATGATACCGTATACGTCCATCTTCGAGTAGTAAATGGTGAATGGTAAATAGTGAATAGACCCAATCCCTACCTACTACCTACTAACCGCCGTTGCGCTAGAGCTCAAAGGCTTCCGGCAGAAGCTCGCCAAGCTTGTGTCTGGTTATCTCTCCATCCAGATTGGCGCAGACTATCGAACAGTTGCGGCTGAACTCTGTCAAGACCTGCAGACAGGCGCCACAGGGTTTGGCCGGAGGAGACTTGTCAGTTACCACGACGAGGCTCGCGAATTCCTTCTCTCCCGAGGAGACCGCGCTAAAGACAGCAGTCCTCTCCGCACAAATCGTAAGTCCGTAGGAGGCGTTTTCCACGTTGGCGCCGGTGTAAACCTTGCCGGAGGAGGTAAGAAGCGCCGCCCCTACCTTGAATTCAGAATAGGGAGCGTAGGCTTTGAGCCGAGCCCTCTTGGCGCTCTCTATCAGTTCCTCTTCGCTCATGTTATCTCCGTTAAAAAGCTCTCTCCGCAACCGAAAGACGAAAACCCGAACGCTTCTGAGACGGTGGCACCCAGATCGCCCAAGCTTTCCCTGGTCCCCAGATCAACTCCGGGCCTCAGTTCGGGACCAAATACCAATAAGGGGACATATTCCCGGGAATGGTCGGTCGAGGGAGTAGTGGGGTCACAGCCGTGGTCGGCGGTGATTATGAAGATGTCTTTCCCTCCGAGTAGAGACAGAAACTCCGGCAACCTCCGGTCAAAATCCTCCAGCCCCTTTGCGAAATTCACATAATCGTTGCGATGGCCCCAGAGCATATCGAAGTCCACCAGATTGGCGAAAATCAGTCCTCTCTTCTGGCTTTTCATTGTCTGATGAATTACCTCCATCCCGTGCTTATTCGAGCTGGTGTGAATGGCGCGGGTGAAGCCTCGCCGACCAAAAAGGTCATCAACTTTGCCAATGCTGGTGACCTCGACACCTACAGCTTTCAAATAATCTAATAGAGTGTCAGCAGGCGGGGGGAGAGAGAAATCTTTGCGCCTCTCGGTTCTGGTGAAATTCCCCGGTTTACCGATGAAAGGGCGAGCGATAACTCGAGCCACACCATGCTCTCCGGTCAGGATCTCACGGGCTTTTCGGCATATCCGGTATAGCTTGTCTATCGGAATGACCTCCTCGTGAGCCGCCAGTTGAAACACGCTGTCGGCGGAGGTGTAGAGGATCGGCTTTCTCGTCCTGCAATGTTCTTCCCCCAGCTCCTTTATGATTTCTGTCCCGGAGGCGGGTTTATTGCCCAGAACTTCCAGCCCCGTCAGCTCCTTGAATTTCTCGACGATCTCTTCCGGGAACCCGTTCGGGTAGGTGGGGAAGGGACGGGTTGTTATGAGACCCATGAGCTCCCAGTGGCCGACAGTACTGTCCTTTCCTGAGGATAGAGTGGCCATCTTTCCAAAAGAGGCACTGGGCATTGAAGCTGGAGGGACACCCCTGATGGGAACGATATCCCCTAAACCCAACCTCTCCAAATGCGGGAGATTAATACCTCCGACAGCTTCGGCGGTGTTGGCAATGCTGTTTGAGCCTTCATCCCCATACCGGGCCGCATCCGGCAAAGCCCCGACACCACAGCTGTCCAATATTATGATGATGACCCTTTCGAATTCTCTGGCCACAGGAAACTACCCAATCCAGTCCCTCAAAATAAAAAAACCGCTTTCTTTAACCTCCCTCCCGGGAGGCGAACCTCAAAGCGGCTATTGAGGACTCCTTCGACTATTCTTTCTCTTCGCTTCTCTCCTCGTCTGCCCTCTCCTCTGTCTCTGTCTCGGGAGCTTCCTCTTTCTTCTTGGAAGCTTTCGCCTCCGGAGCCTTCTTCTTTGCGGTCTTTTTGGCTTTGGTTTTCTTCTTTTCCTTTTTCTCTTCGGTGTAAGTCAAAAGCCGCACCAACGACACCGAGGCACCATCCCCGAGCCTGTGCCCCAGATGGATGATTCTGCAACTTCCACCGCTATTGCCTTCCAGCTTGGGAACTATCTCATCAAAGAGCTTTCTGAGGACTACTTTGTTCCTGACGGTGGTCGCCACCAGGCGCCGGGAATGGAGATCGCCTCTTTTCGCCAGAGCGACCAGCCTGTCGGTCCAGATTTTGAGGGCTTTGGCCTTAGTGGTGGTGGTCTTGATCTGTCCATGCTCCAACAGTGAGGTCACCAGATTTGCAAGCATGGCCCTACGGTGGGAGCTGGTCACCCCCAATTTTCTCACTTTTTTGCGATGGCGCATGTCACTCTTGGGTTGAAGGCTCTCTGTACTTGGATATATCCATCCCGAAGTGAAGCCCCATCTCACCTAAGACCGCATTGAGCTCGTTTAAGGACTTCTTGCCGAAATTGCGGTACTTGAGCATCTCCGCTTCGCTCTTGTGGACCAAATCCTCGATAATCTGAATGTTGGCTGCCTGCAGGCAGTTGGAGGAACGGACCGAAAGCTCCAGTTCGTCAACCCTCATCTTGAGGAGATTCCTTATTCTGATGGTCTCCTCGTCGACTACCTCCTCTTCGGGAATCTCTATCTCCTCCTCCTTGCAGATGAACACCATCAGGTGGTCTTTCAGCAACTTCGCCGCAAAGGCCAGGGCCTCCTCCGGGCTCATGGTGCCATCGGTCCAGATCTCTAAGAGCAGACGATCATAATCAGTTCTCTGACCCACCCGGGTGTTTTCGACACTGAGATTCACCCTGCTGACCGGGGAGTAGGTCGCGTCCAGCGGGATGGTTCCGATCGGCTGGTCCGGCTTTTTGTTCTGCTCTGAGGAGACATAGCCTCGCCCGGTGTCGACCTCCATTTCGATCTTAACCTCGCTGTTCTCGCTGAGCTTGAGGAGATGCTGCTCCGGGTTAACGATTTCAATTGTCGGATCACAAACGAGATCGCCAGCAGTGTAGTCTCCTTTCTTTTTGACCTCCAGATAGATGGACCTGGGCCCGTCCTCCTGCATCCTCAGACGGACCTTCTTGAGGTTTAAAACTATCTCAACGACGTCCTCGTATACCCCCGGGAGGGTAGAAAACTCGTGGAGGGCGCCGTCAATCCTCATGGAGGTGATCGCCGCCCCCGGTATGGAAGACAAGAGCGCTCTCCGCAGGACATTTCCCAGAGTAGTCCCAAACCCCCGCTCCAAGGGCTCTATCTTGAACTTGGAGTACATATCGGTGGCGGTGGACTCCTCCAAGACAACCTCTTTAGGCATCTGAAAATTCTTCAATTTAGCGGTCACCAGGACCTCCTCCCGAAAATAACCACCTATTTAGAGTAAAGCTCAACAATAAGCTGTTCTTGAACCAAAACCGGGATGTCTTCCCTTTTGGGGCGCTCCAGAAGCTCCCCTTCCAGCTTGGCCTTGTCCAACCTCAACCAGGGGAGCTCCGACCCCCTTCCGGCATCTTTCAAAGCGTCGTGGATGACGTCTAGGTTACGGCTCTTCTCTCTGACGCTCACAATATCGCCGGGCCTAAGAGCGTAGGAGGGAATATCCGCCTGGCGGCCGTTGACCTGAAAATGATCGTGGCGCACCAACTGTCGGGCCGATTTCCTGGAGGGGGCAAAGCCCAAACGATAAACGATATTGTCCAGCCGACACTCCAACTCTTGCAGGAGGTTCTCGCCGGTTATCCCCTTGCACCTCTCCGCCCTCTCGAAGTAGTTCCTGAATTGTCTCTCCAAGACCCCGTAAATCCTGCGGACTTTCTGTTTTTCCCGCAATTGCAGACCGTAACCGCTGGTCCTTCTGCGGCGGATGGCGTTGCCGTGTTGCCCGGGAGGGTAACCACGCCGGTCGAAGCCGCATTTATCGGCATAACAGCGATTCCCCTTCAGGAAGAGCTTCATCCCCTCACGTCGACACAGCTTACAATTTGCACCACTATACCTGGCCATCAATCACTCCCGAAATCATGAACTAGTATCAACAGCATCTCCAGAAGCAACGACCCTAAAAAGAACTTCGAGGCCGCGGCTAGACCCTCCTTCTTTTCGGTGGACGGCAACCGTTATGGGGAATGGGAGTAACGTCTTTTATGGCGGTTATCACCAATCCCGCAGCCTGCAAGGATCTGATGGCGGCCTCTCGTCCGGATCCCGGACCCTTGACCCAAACCTCCACTTTCCGCAATCCCATCTCCATCGACTCCCTGGCAGCTGCTTGGGCCGCCCTCTGGGCCGCGAATGGGGTGCTCTTTCTCGAACCCTTGAACCCCATCTTGCCGGGGGAGCCCCAGGCGATCACGTTGCCGCCCTCGTCGGTCAGGGTGATGATGGTGTTGTTGAAGGTCGCCTTGATGTGGGCGATGCCGTGGGGCTCTACCTTGCGACCCTTCTTTTTCGACTTTCTTCTCTTAGCTTCTGCCAACTAACCTCCTAAAGAAAAGGGTGCGAACGAAAGACCCCTGCTCCAATCGCTAGTCACCTATCTACCTCTTTTCCCCTTTTTGTGCCCTATGGTTTTCTTGGGACCCTTGCGGGTTCTGGCGTTGGTTTTGGTCCTCTGGCCCCTCACCGGGAGCCCCCGGCGGTGCCTCAGACCCCGATAACATCCGATATCGATGAGGCGCTTAACGTCCATCGCCACCTCACCCCGCCGAGCCCCTTCCACCTTGCAACTGGCCTCGATTTCGCCTCTGAGCTTGGCAACCTCTTCCTCCGACAGCTTGTTGACCCGGGTGTCGGCATTGACTCCGGTGGCCATCAGAATCCTCTTGGAAGAGGAAAGCCCAATACCGTATATGTATGTGAGCGCCACCTCAATCCTCTTGTCGCGTGGCAGATCGATTCCCGCAATTCTCGCCATAGACCCTACCTACTATCTAATAACTAACCTTGCCTCTGTTTGTGCTTGGGGTTGACACAGATTACCCGAACCACCCCTTTCCTTTTGACGATCTTGCACTTGGCGCATCTTTTCTTCACCGAAGAGCGGACCTTCACTTTTGACTCCTGAGAATAAGGTTCTCTCTATACACCTATTTGTACCGATAGACTATCCGACCCCGAGACAAATCGTAGGGAGAGAGCTCCAGGGTCACCCTATCCCCGGGGAGGATTTTTATGAAGTGCATCCGCATCTTTCCGGAGATGTGAGCCAACACCCGATGACCGTTGTCCAACTCCACCCGAAACATGGCGTTGGGGAGAGGTTCGAGCACTCTGCCCTCAACCTGAATTGTCTCTTCCTTCTTCGCCATCCGGCAAACTCAATCGTTGTCAGCAAATCTCATATTTTGCAAGTGAATCGACCACCTGTCAAGATCACGGGACCGTTGGCGGTGACGACGACGGTGTGCTCGAAATGAGCGGAGAGGGAACGATCCTTGGTCACCACCGTCCATTGGTCCTTCAAGGTCTCTATCTCGTAACCCCTCTGGTTGACCATCGGCTCAATCGCCAGAACCATGCCCTCCTTGAGAAGGGGACCGGCTCCGGGCTTGCCGTAGTTGGGGATTCGGGGATCTTCGTGCATCTTTTTCCCGATGCCGTGTCCGACCAGATCCCGAACCACTGAAAACCCGTTGGATTCCACGTGACTCTGGATGGCCCAGGAAATATCGGTCAGATGCCCCCCCGGCCGGGCCACCTCGATCCCTCGATACAGAGCCTCCTCGGCCACCCGGGCCAACTTCTTCGCCTCCGGGGAAACCCCGTCGACC
The DNA here is from genome assembly GCA_030605835.1 of Candidatus Zixiibacteriota bacterium. Taxonomy (GTDB): domain Bacteria; phylum Zixibacteria; class MSB-5A5; order DG-27; family DG-27; genus DG-27. Next base: position 85,722 of record JAUWHO010000001.1, read on the forward strand.
AGAAAAGTGTAAGCGCTGTCACCATAGTAGCCATCGAGGAGAACTCCAACGTCGATCGAGACCAGCTGTCCGGCCTCGATTCTGCGCTCGCCCGGAATCCCGTGAACTACCTCCTCGTCAATGGAGATGCAGATGTTGGCGGGATAGCCGTGATAGCCTTTGAAGGCCGCCTTGCCGCCGCGCCTTTCAATATACTCGTTCGCCAGATCATCGAGCACCGCAGTGGTGATCCCGGGCTTAAGATTCTCCCTCATCACTTCGAAGGCTCCGGCCACAATCATCCCCGCGGAACGGATTTTCTCTATCTCAGCTTTGGTCTTCAGCGAAATCATAACTACCCTCGGAGGCAACCTCTCCCTTCTTCAGGAAATGGTGATAACCTCTAAGATCATCTCAAAAACAGAAGAGCTGTCCCCCTCCCCATCAACCTCCTTCAGCTTGTACTGCAGTCGATAGAAATCCTCGATCGGCCCCGTCCGGTGACGATAAACCTCTAAACGATTCTTTATCACCTCTTCGCTATCATCGGAGCGTCTCTTAAGCTCCGCCCCACAATGCTCGCAGAGCCGGTCCTCTTTCGGGGGTTTGAAGGAGAGATTGAAAAGGGCGCCGCATTTGGGACAGAAAAGCCTGCCGGTCAGTCTCTTGATGAGGGTATCATCTGAGACCTTCAGCTTGATCACCTCGTAGATGTTTATCCCCATCTCTCCCAAGATAGAAGTCAATCCCTCCGCCTGGGGGATGGTTCGAGGGAAACCGTCGAAGATAAAGCCGGAAGCAGTCTCATCTTCCGACAACTTCTCTCTTATGACTTTCAACATCACCCCGTCGGGGACCAGCTCCCCCCGATCCATATACCCCTTCGCCTCCTGCCCCAAGACCTTGCCGGAGTCGACCGCAGCTCGCAGGATATCCCCGGTGGAGATGTGAACCAGGTTGAACTTCTCCGCTAAGAGTCTCGCTTGCGTCCCCTTTCCCGAGCCCGGGGGCCCTAAAATTATCAACTTCGGTTTCATAGTCACTTTCGACTCCAAGCCCTCTGGCAGCTAAGCCTGTCTTCCTTTCAGCCTCACTTTCTTCATGAAACCCTCGTAATGTCTCTCCAAGAGATGGGCCTCGATTTGCTGCAAGGTGTCCAAGGCTACGCCGACGACAATCAAAAGCCCAGTCCCGCCGAAATAGAAAGCGACGTGAAAACTGCTCGCCATCAGGGTGGGCGTTACCGCTATCAGGGCGAAGAAAATCGCGCCCGGGAGAGTGATCCGCGTCAAGACCCGATCGATATATTCGGAGGTCTTCTTTCCCGGACGGACTCCGGGAATCTTTCCGTCCTCCCTGGCGATGCGGTCGGCCATATCAACGGGGTTAACCGCAATGGCAGTATAGAAATAGGCGAAAAAGACGATCATCAATCCGTAAACGATGTTATACAGAAGCGCGTTGGGCTGAAAATAGCCGGCGAACTCCTGCATCACCTCCGAATTGGGGAAAAAGGTGGTGACGGTGCTGGGGGCAAACATAATCGACTGCGCGAAGATTATCGGGATGATCCCGGCGGTGTTCACCGAAAGGGGCAGGTGAGTACGGAAAGACCTCCGCATCCTCCGCCCGTAGATTTTCTGTCCATAGTGAACCGGGATCTTTCTCTGAGACCGGGTAACCAGCACGATGGCGGCCACCACCACAAAGATAACAGCCAATATCAACAGCTCCGAGAGCAGATTTCGATAGCCCGCCAGGAATTGCTGAGCCTCCCCCAATACCGCCCCCGGCAGTCGGGCGATAACTCCGATGAAGATTATGAGTGATATCCCATTACCTATTCCCCGCTCGGTGATTTGTTCTCCCAGCCACATGATGAAGATGGTGCCGGAGGTTAAGGTTATCATCGTCAAGAGCTTGAAGCCAGCTCCGGGGTTGGGAACCACCGTGGCCCCGGAGGCGGTGGTCAGGCTCTCCAGCCACAGGCTGGTGCCGAAGGCCTGCATCACCGAGATCAAGACGGTCCCATAGCGGGTGTACTGGGTGATCTTCCTGCGCCCCTCTTCCCCCTCCCTCTGCAGTTTCTGGAAATAGGGAAGAACCGCACCCAAAAGCTGGATTATAATGGAGGCGGATATATAGGGCATTATTCCCAGAGCGAAGATGGTGGCACGACTGAGATTTCCACCGGCGAACATATCGTAGAGACCGAACAGGGAGCCCTTGGCCAGCTCGAAGAACTCCTGCAGCGCCGCGGCATTAATCCCCGGAGAGGAGATGTGTCCGCCGAGACGGTAGACGATCAGAATCCCCAAGGTGAAGAGAATCCTCTTTCGTAGCTCCGGAATCTTGAAGATGTTCCTGAAACTCTGAATCATCAGATGACCTCTACCCTACCCCCGGCGGCCTCGATCTTCTGCCGGGCGCTCCGGCTGAAGGCGTTGGCGGCGACGGTGGCGGCGAACTTCATCTCTCCACCGCCGAGGATCTTTATGGGCAAATCGATTTTTCTTACGATTCCCCTCTCTTGTAAGATGTCAGGGTCGATCCTTTCCAACCCGGTCAGAGCTTCCAACCTATCTAAGTTGACTATCACAAACTCCCTTTTGAAGGGGGATCTGAAACCCCTTTTGGGGAGCCTTCTTGAGAGCGGCATCTGCCCCCCCTCGAAATAGGCCTTGCTTTTGTACCCGGAGCGGGACTTCTGCCCCTTGTGGCCCCTGGTGGAGGTCTTGCCGTGACCACTTCCAGGTCCGCGCCCCACCCGCTTGCGCTTCCTGGTGGAACCCGGAGGTTTTCTGAGTTCTCCCAACTTCATAGATGCTACTCTTCTTCCATCTCCACCAGGTGGCGGACCTTCGATATCATTCCCCGAATCTGAGGCGTGTCCTTGTGGGTTACAGTCTGGTGCATCTTCCTCAAACCCAGAGCCTGGAGAGTTCTCTTCTGTTTCTGAATAGAATCGTTGGAGCTTCTCACCTGCGTTATCTTCAATCTCTTCGCCAACGTACTGCTCCCCAGCTTAAAAGTCTATGCCCTCTTTCGAGCTTTCTTCTCTTCGGGTGCCCTCTCTTTGCCCAGGCCGCTTTTTCTGAAGTTATCGATCTCCCCAATCCTCTTTAGCTCCAAGAGCCCGTTCATGGTGGCTTTGACGACATTGTGCAGATTGGGAGATCCGAGGGACTTCGTCAATATATCCTGCACCCCCGCGACCTCCAAGACCGCCCTGACCCCACCTCCCGCGATAACCCCGGTCCCGGGGGCCGCCGGTTTCAGAAGCACCCGGGCAGCGCCAAACTTTCCCACAATCTCATAGGGGATGGTACCACCAACCAGGGGAACTGTAGCCAGAGCTTTCTGGGCAGCTTCGGTTCCCTTTCTCACCGCAGCCGCGACCTCCTTGGCCTTTCCCAGACCAACTCCGACTCGACCGCGCTTGTCGCCGACAGCCACTAACGCCGTAAACCCGAAACGCCGCCCCCCCTTGACCACCTTGGCGACCCGGTTTATGTGAATTACCCTCTCCTCGTATTCTAGAACTGCTTCCCCAAGATTCCCAATCATCTTCGCCTCAAACCTTCCAAATGACGAATGCCTCAGAACTGCAAACCGCCTTCCCTGGCAGCCTCAGCCAGGGCCTTGACCCTCCCCCCATAAGCATTACCGTTACGATCGAAGATCACACTTTCGATTCCTCTCTCCTTGGCCATCCGGGCCAGGTGAGCTCCCACGATTTTGGCAATCTCTAATTTCCTCATACCCGGCTGGAAGCTCTCCCGGAGTGCCGGACAGAGAGAGGAGACTCCAGTTATGGTCTTCTGGGAGGCATCGTCCGCAAACTGTCCGTATATCTGTCTCAAGCTCTTGTACACCACCAGCCGCGGTCTTTCGGGAGTCCCGTAAAGTCTCCTCTTTGATCGCTTCTTCCTTCTTTCGGCCCTCAACTTGATCTTTTTCAATCTGTCAGGCATCTTTCGGCTCAAGCTCCAACGGTCTTTCCAGCTTTGTGACGAACGGCCTCCCCAAGATATCGAATCCCCTTCCCCTTGTACGGCTCCGGCGGCCTGACGGAGCGGATCTTGGCAGCAACATCTCCCACCAGCTGCTTGTCAATTCCGGAGACGACTATCTCCTGGGTCGGGGGCTTAGTTCCTTTGGGGGAACCGACCTCTACCGTTATCCCCTCCGGAAGAGAGAACACCACCTTATGCGAAAGTTGAACCTCCACCGAGAGGACTTTGCCCACCATCTCGGCACGATAACCGGTGCCCACTATCTGCAGCCTCTTCTCGAAACCCTCGGTGACTCCGGTGACCATGTTCGCCAAAAGGGTTCTGGTCAAGCCGTGGAGGGATTTATGCCTCTTTGAGTCTGTGGCTCTCTTTACCAGGATGCGGGAATCATCGATCTCGATGCCCGTCCCCTCTGGCAACTGGTGTCCCAAGCTCCCCCGGGGACCTTCGACCGTGACCCTGCGGTCGTCCAAAGTGACTTTGGTTCCCTCGGGGATGACTATGGGCACCTTTCCGATTCTAGACACCGCTTATCACCTTCTCTACCAGACCCGACACAGAAGCTCTCCCCCAATACCCATCCTCCGAGCCTCGGCGTCGGTCATAACCCCGGAGGAGGTGGAGACGATCAACATCCCCAGGTGCCGAGTCATCTTCCGAATCCGGTCTTTGTCGTAGTAAATGCGCAGACCTGGCTTGGAAAGCCTTTTCAAGCCGGTTATGATGCTCTCCCCGGAGGCGGTATAGCTCAGACCAAGACGCAGAGTCCCCTGTTTGTTGTCGTCAACAGACTCCAGCTTGGAGATGTAGTTGCCCTCCAGGAGGATCTCGGCGATCCGGCGTTTGATTTTGGAGGCCGGGATTTCGACCTCTTTGTGTTGGGCCCGGCAAGCGTTTCGCAGCCGAGTCAACATGTCAGCAATGGGGTCCGTCATCGTCATAGCTAAGCTCTCACCAGCTGGCTTTCACCACTCCCGGGACATGTCCGGCCAAGGCCAACTCTCGAAAACAGATGCGACACAATCCGAAACGGCGCATATAGCCTCGGGGTCGGCCGCAGCGTCGACAACGATTGTGATACCTCACCGGAAATTTGGGTTTCCTCTTCCACTTCTCTATCTTACATTTCTTGGCCACGAAATCCCCTTCTATTTCTCCCGAAACGGCATTCCCAACTCCTTTAAAAGCTCGTAAGCCTCGCGGTCGGTCTGGGCGGTAGTAACAATAGTGACGTTCATCCCCCGGATTTTCTGAACCTTGTCGTACTCGATCTCCGGAAATATGATTTGCTCCTCCAAACCCAGGGTGTAGTTCCCTCGTCCGTCGAAAGACTTCTTGGGCAAGCCGCGAAAGTCCCTGATTCTGGGAATGGCGACGTTCACCAGCCGGTCGAAGAACTCATACATCCTCCGGCCTCTTAAGGTGACGCTGGCACCGATGGCCATCCCAGCTCGAAGCTTGAAATTGGAGATCGACTTTCTGGCCCGACGGAGGACCGCCCGCTGACCGGTTATGATGCCGAGCTCCTCCGCCCCCACCTCTAAGAGCTTGGGATTGGAGATGGCGTCGCCAACCCCGATGTTAACGACAACCCTTTCAAGCTTGGGCACCTGCATTATGTTCTCATAACCCAGGCGCTTTTGCAGCTCCCCCCTCACCCGCTCAAGGTATTTCTGTTTGAGCCGACTCATAACAGTTACAGGATCTCCCCACACTTTTTGCAGATTCGCACCTTGGTGCCGTCCTCTAAGACACGATAGCCGACCCGGGTAGCGGAGGAGCACTTGTTGCAGTAAAGCATCACATTGGAAATATGGACGGTCCCCTCCTTCTCGATGACCCCCCCCTTGGGGTTGCGTCTGGTGGGACGCGAATGACGCTTCACCATATTTATCCCCTCCACCAGAATGCGTCTCTCCTCCGGAAAAACCTTAAGCACCCTGGCGATGTTGCTCTTCTGGGTGCGCCCCTTGCCGGCAATCACCATCACGGTGTCGTTCTTCTTTATCCTCATTACCGCTTAAAACCTCATAAGACCTCGGGGGCCAGGGAGACTATCTTCATGAACTGTTTCTCCCGAAGTTCCCGGGCCACCGGCCCGAAGATGCGGGTGCCGCGGGGTTCTCCCTGCTCATTTATCAGGACCGCGGCGTTGTCCGAGAAACGGATGTAAGTGCCGTCACGTCTCTTGGTCTCCTTGGTGGTGCGCACCACCACCGCCTTGGAGATGTCGCTCTTCTTGACGGTTCCACCGGGGATGGCAGCCTTCACGGTGACGACGATGATGTCTCCGACCCGGGCATATCTCCTCTTGGAACCTCCCAGAACTCGGAAGCACATTACCTTCTTGGCTCCGGAGTTGTCGGCAACGTTCAGTCTGGTTTGCTCCTGAATCATCTTATCTCGCCTTCTCCAGGACTTCGACCAGACGCCACCTTTTGTTTCTGGAAAGCGGACGGGTCTCCATGACCTTCACCAAATCCCCGACCATAGAGCGGTTTTCCTCATCGTGGGCAAACAGCTTCGTGGTGCGGGTAATCACCTTCTTGTAAATGGGGTGGGCCATCCGACGTTCGATTGCCACCACCACGGTCTTGTCCATCTTGTTGGAGACCACCCGGCCGACCCGCTCTTTCCTTCTGCCCCGCTTAAGGGTCTTTCTCTCCTCCATCTTCAACACACCACTCTATTTTTCAGAATTTGCCGCTATTTCCCTGATTCCCCGCTCACCCTCCTTGAGGATGGTGTTGAGCCGGGCCAGTTCCCGGCGCAAGGTCCTGACCTTGAGAGGGTTATCCAGATACTGAGTCGATCGCCTCAAGCGGAGATTGAAGAGCTCCTCCTCTAAGTCTCTCTTTCTTTGAAGAATCTCCTCGGTGGTCAGATCTCGAATCTGCCGCGGTTTCATTTACTAGTCTCCGAACTGCTCGCTTCTGGTTACGATCTTGGTTCTGATCGGGAGCTTGGCCGCCGCCAAACTCATCGCCTCCCGGGCCAGCTGTTCTGAGACCCCCTCTAGCTCGAACAGCACCCGTCCAGGTTTGACCACCGCCACCCAGGATTCCGGCGCCCCCTTACCCTTACCCATACGGGTCTCGGCGGGCTTTTTGGTCACCGGCTTGTCGGGGAAGATGCGGATCCAAACCTTCCCCCCACGTTTGATGTGACGGGTCAGAGCTACCCGGGCCGCCTCTATCTGGCGATTGGTGATCCAGGCCGCCTGAAGGGCCCTCAGCCCATACTCACCGAAGCTCACCCGGGAGCCCCGGTAGGCTTTGCCGCGCATCTTCCGACGCTGCTGCTTTCTGAACTTCACCCTCTTGGGCATTAGCATTTTAGCCGACCTCCGCTCACTTCGACCCACCCTCCTTCACTGTTCCGCCTCCCCCGGGGCTGCGGCCGGGAGCCTCTCTCTTGGCTGCCCCTTTGGCTTCCGCGGAGGCCCCAGGTCTTTTCCTGCGAATGCGACCGCGTCGCCTCCGCTTGGGAGCCTCCTTAGGTCTGGCCCTGTCTGCCTCCCTCCTTCTGCTCACCAGGGAATCCTCGGGGAGGGGCTCGAATTTCTTATCGATCGCCTCTAAGTATTCTGGAGTGCCCAGGACCTCTCCCTTGCAAATCCAGACCTTCACTCCGATGGTACCATAAGTGGTATTGGCGGTGGCGGTGGAGTAATCTATGTCCGCTCTGAGAGTGTGAAGGGGAACTCTCCCCTCGTGATACTTCTCTTTCCGGGCGATTTCAGCCCCCCCCAGCCGTCCCCCGCAAATCACCTTGATTCCCTCGGCGCCTAATTTCATCGCCGCCGAGACCGCCCTTTTCATGGCTCGCCGGAAGGAAACTCTCCCCTCCAGTTGTTTGGCGATGCTCTCCGCGACCAGCTTGGCGGACAGCTCCGGCTTTTTCACCTCGATAATGTTCAAGACAACCTCTTTGCCGGTGAGCATCTGTAGCTCCCCCTTGAGTTTGTCGACCTCCACACCCTTACGACCGATGACAATTCCCGGCCTGGCGGTGTGGATGTCGATAGTGACCCTTCGGGGCGCCCGGAGACTCTCGATGTTGGCAATCCCGGCATGCTCCAGACGCTTCTCGGTGTAACGACGCAGAAGAAGGTCTTCGTTCAACAGCTCCGCGAAGCCAGAGTCCGTAAACCACTTCGAACGCCAGCTTTTGATAATCCCCAACCTCAGGCCGTATGGATGGGTCTTTTGTCCCAAACAGTCCTCCTCCTCGACTACGTTTTCCGCCTGTCGGTTTCGCTTGGCCTCGCCTCTATAACCACCTTCAGGTGGGAGCTGCGCCTGCGGATGCGGAAGGCTCTCCCCATGGAGGCCGGTCGAATTCTCTTCAAGGTGGGTCCGGAGTCGACCGTGATCGACCTGACAAACAGATCCTCAGATTTGATCTTGGCGCTTCCCTCCCTGGCGATGGCGTTGGAGGCCGCCGATTTCACCACCCTGGCGATCGCCTGGGCGGTGGCCTTGGGGGTGAGCAGAAGTGTATCCAAAGCCTCATCCACGCCGCTGCCAACCACAAGCTCCCCCACCCGTCGCAGCTTGCGAGGCGACATCCGCAAGAATCTCAACTGGGCCTGATACTCCATGTCTTATTTCAGCGCCACCGAACGATGAGTCAACTTCCCGGAATGCCCCCGGAAAATCCTGGTGGGAGCGAATTCTCCCAGCTTGTGGCCGACCATATTCTCGGTGAGGTACACCGGGATGAACTTGTTTCCGTTGTGAATCGCCAGGGTATGCCCCACGAACTCCGGAGGAATAGTGGAGCGCCGGGCCCAGGTCTTAATGACCCTCTTCTCTCCGGTCTGGTTTAAAGCCTCGATCCTTTTTTGCAGTTTCGGGTCGATATAGGGACCCTTTTTCAGCGATCTAGCCATCTCTTCGAACTCATTTCCGACGTTTGATTATCTGTTTATCCGACAGCTTCTTTCTCCTGGTTTTGAGCCCCTTGGTGATTTTTCCCCAGGGGCTACAGGGATGTCGGCCGCCGGATGATTTCCCCTCACCACCCCCCATGGGATGATCAACGGGGTTCATCGCCACCCCCCTAACCGAGGGACGCACTCCCAGCCAGCGTGATCTCCCCGCCTTTCCCAGGGAAATGCTCTCATGGTCGATGTTGCCAACCTGCCCCAAGGTGGCGTAATTCTCCAGCCGCACCAGCCTCACCTCCCCAGAGGGGAGACGGAGATGTGCGAAGTCTCCCTCCTTTGCCAGAAGCTGCGCCATACTGCCCGCCCCCCGGGCCAGTTGACCACCATGTCCACGCTTCAGCTCCACATTGTGAACAGAGCTCCCGGCGGGTATTTTCGCCAAAGGCAGGCTGTTGCCTATCTTGATCTCAGCCCCCTCGCCAGACACAATCTGGTCGCCAACCTGTAATCCCAAAGGAGCCAGAATGTATCTCTTTTCGCCGTCGGCATAGAACAGAAGCGCTATCCGAGCCGAACGATTGGGGTCGTATTCGATCGTCGCCACTCTGGCGGGGATACCATACTTGTCCCTTTTGAAGTCGATCAGGCGATAACGCCGCTTGTGCCCCCCACCGTGATGGCGGCAGGTTATCCGTCCCAGGTTGTTGCGCCCCCCACTACCCTTCCGGGGACGCAGAAGCGACTTCTCCGGACCCTTCCCCGAAAGCTCCGCGAAATCCGGGGCTAAACGGAAGCGAAGTCCCGGCGTGGTCGGTTTGAATTTCTTAAGTCCCATTTAGTTGCCTCGGCGATTCATACCTTCTCGAAAAGCTCTATGGTATCCCCCTCGGCAAGCTTCACGATCGCCTTTTTCCAGTTTGGCCTTCTTCCCCGGAAGCGCCCCATGGCCTTGATCTTGCCCCTCAGCCTCATGGTAGTGACGTCCAGGACCCTGACGCTGAAAACTGTCTCGATCGCCCCTTTTATCTCCAGCTTGTTGGCACCCGTCGCCACCACGAAGGCGTAACGATTCTCTCGTTCCTTCAAAGAGGTGGCCTTCTCGGTGGTGAGGGCCGTCACCAAGATATCTCGGGGCGACTTCATTCCGAATACACCTCCCGGAGTGACTCTAAGGCAGGTGGCGATATGAGCAGGTACTCAGCATTCAAAACATCGTAACAGTTGGCCAGCATCGCTCGTTTATACCTCAGGTTCTTTATGTTATTGCAGGATTTGAACAGGTTTTCATCCCTGCCCTCCACCAGCAGCAATACCTTCTTATCGAGGAGATTAAGCTTCCCCAGAAATTCGGCCATAACCCTGGTTTGAGGTTGCTCCAATATCGGCACCTCCACCACCGCGATCTTCCCCTGATTGCTTTTGTCCGTGAAGGCAGATTTTAAGGCCGCCCTTTTCATCTTCTTGAGCAGAGAGCTGCGGTGATCTCGAGGTCTGGGTCCGAACGTTACCCCACCCCCGACCCAGATAGGGGAGGTGTTACTGCCGGCTCTCGCTCTGCCGGTCCCCTTCTGCCGCCAGGGTTTGCTGCCTCCACCGGAAACCTCGGCTCTGGTCTTAGTTGAGTGGGTGCCCTGCCTCTGATTGCGGAGGTAGGTTTTAACATACTGGTGCACAACTGCCTCTTTGATCTCAGCAGAAAAGAGCTGATCCGGGAGCTTCACCTTCTCCCCAGGATTGCCATCGCTTCTGTAGAAAATCGCCTCCGCCATCTATCCCCCTATCCCCCTTTTGGTGAGCGTTATCTTGAGCAGGTTGTGTATCTTTCCGGGGACTGAGCCTTTCAGCAAAAGCAGATTGCTTTCGGGATCGACGGCGACCACGGTGAGGTTTTTTACGGTCTGACGGACGTTGCCCATCTGCCCCGCCATCCGGGTACCCTTCCAGACTCGGGAGGGATAGGAACTGGCCCCAATCGATCCCGGCGCTCGCAGGCGGTCGGACTGCCCATGAGTCTTGGGTCCCCCGCGGAAATGATGCCGACGAACTCCCCCCTGAAAGCCCAAACCCTTGGTGGTGCCGGTGACGTTGACCTTATCCCCCACCTTGAAAATATCCACCGTCAGCGTCTCTCCAACTTTGACTGCCTCCTCCGGAGAGATCTCTCCCTCTCGGAGCCACCTGCGGGGCTCCAGTCCAGCTTTCTTGAAATGTCCGCCCAAAGGTTTATTGACCAGCTTCGACCGTATCTTCCCGAAACCGAGCTGAACCGCGGCATAGCTGTCCTTTCCCGGAGTCTTCACCTGAACCACATGACATGGCCCGGCCTCGATAACGGTGGCCGGAACTACCTCACCATTTTCGTCAAACAGCTGAGTCATCCCTACTTTTCGTCCCAAGATCATCTGCATAATAAAACTTTAAATATATCAATTCTCTCAGAGAAATCAAACTTTTATTTCCACATCCACTCCCGCAGGCAGATCCAGTCTCATCAGGGCATCGACGGTCTCCTGATTGGAATCGAATATGTCCAACAGTCGTTTGTGGATGCGAGTCTCGAACTGCTCCCGGGACTTCTTGTCAACGTGCGGGGACCTCAAGACCGTGTACACCGTCCGCTTGGTGGGCAGCGGCACCGGACCGGAGACCTTGGCGCCGGTTCGAGTCACGGTGCGCACGATCTCCTGTGCGGACTTATCTAAGGCGGCGTGGTCATACGCTTTAAGCCGGATCCTTATTTTTTGACCTTCAATCAATTTCTCCACCTACTCCGTGATTTCGCTTACGACCCCGGCGCCGACGGTCCTGCCACCCTCCCGGATCGCAAAACGCAACTCCTTCTCCAACGCTATCGGCGTTATCAACTCCACCTCCGCGGTGACATTATCACCGGGCATCACCATCTCCACCCCGGAAGGCAACTGCACCAGACCAGTCACATCCGTGGTCCGAAAATAAAACTGCGGACGATAACCACTGAAAAACGGGGTGTGACGACCGCCCTCATCCTTCGTCAATACATAGACCTCCCCCTTAAACTTGGTGTGCGGAGTTATGCTCCCGGGTGCCGCTATCACCATCCCTCGCTCCAAATCATCCCGATCCACTCCCCGCAACAATAAACCCACATTGTCCCCCGCCTGAGCATAATCCAAAATCTTCCGAAACATCTCCACCCCCGTAACCACCGTCTTGCGGGTCTCCCTTATCCCTACCCGCTCCACCTCATCTCCCATCTTGATCTTCCCACGATCCACACGACCAGTACCCACCGTCCCCCTGCCGGTGATGCTGAATACATCCTCCACCGGCATCAAAAACGGCCTGTCCACGTCCCGCTTCGGCTCCGGGATGTAGTCGTCCAACGCCTTCAGTAGCTCATAAACACTCTTAAACGAAGGATCATCCTCGATGCTCATGTCCGCCGCCTTATTCATCGCCTCCAGAGCACTACCACGGATCACCGGAATCTCATCCCCCGGAAACTCATACTTGGTCAAAAGCTCCCTAACCTCCAACTCCACCAAATCCAATAGCTCCGGATCGTCCACCATGTCAACCTTGTTCAAATATACCACGATGCAGGGAACCCCCACCTGACGAGCCAACAATATGTGCTCCCGGGTCTGAGGCATCGGACCATCCGCCGCACTCACCACCAATACCGCTCCGTCCATCTG
>JAUWHO010000004.1 GCA_030605835.1 Candidatus Zixiibacteriota bacterium
TCGCTGACGTTGATGATCCGCAGACCTTCTTCGGTATCAGCGACGTAAGCGTATCTGCTGTCGACCCTGACAAACACACCTCTTGCATAGCCTCCGGTGTCGTAGAACCCCTCCTCATAGGGGTTGGAGGGATCACTGACAGTGATAATCCGCAGGCCGTGATCGCCCTCGGCCACGTATGCGTAGTCGCCGCTGACGTGAACCCCCCAAATTAGCCCCGGCGTATAGACGCTACCAGTCAGCTGGGAATTGGAGGGGTCTGTGATGTCGAGAATCAAGAGGCAGCCACCGCCTCCGACGTAGGCGTAATGGCTTTCCAGGTCCACGAAAACTGCCCAGCAGGGACCATAGAGTGCTCTGCCGACAGGTTCAACGTCGAGCGAACCCGAGGTCCATTCGGACACTTCCTGATAGACCAACTCCTCGAACGGGAGCCGCTCGTTTGAGTCACCGGCATGTCCGGGAATCGACAGTCCCGCAAGAAACACGATGGCGACAAAGATAGTTAGATTTTTCATTTCTCCTCTCCTTAGATAGGGTTTAGTGAAAGATTGCGGTTTGTGTGAGTGGTTTGCCCATGATTGCTCCGTACAATCAAGTGAGAATCAAATCAACTCTGTATCACCTCCTTAACTCGTTTGCGAAGCGGAAAGCCCTCTCCCTGAGCCTGTGTGTTCAATTATAACGCCGAAAATAGCCTCGGGTTTCCCGATGTCAAGCTTTTTTTCAGTTCTAGCAACCTTTTCTTATTCATAAGAAAGTAGGCGAAGGAATGCAAGGCTGTGTTCTACGTCACAAAACAGGATCTTCGTGCGGGATTCATAATCGCCCCCATCTGGCCTGACGAAAGGTGGTAATCTGTTTCCGGCTTCACGGACGGATTCCCATAGACTCAAATGTTTCGGCCAGAGGGTAAGTGCAGTTAATTGCCCGGTGAAGAACCTCAGGCAAAATCTGGGAAGTGCGCTCACCACCGGGAACCGCCCGTGGAAAAAATATAAAAAAACGGGCAGCCCAGTCGGAGCTGCCCGATCAAGTCGCTGAGTTCAGAGGCTGTTATTCTCTCTTGGTCTCGGTAGCGGGGGCGCCTTTCTCTTTGATGTGCTTTTCCAGAAACGGTGTAAAGAGGTCGATGGGCACCGGGAAAATGGTGGTGGAGTTCTTCTCGGTGGCGATCTCGGCCAAGGTCCCCAAAAATCTCAGCTGTAAAGCCCCGGGAGCAGTGGAGATCACATTGGCGGCATCCGCCAGCTTCCGAGATGCTTGGAATTCACCCTCGGCGTGGATGACTTTTGCTCTTCTTTCCCTTTCCGCCTCGGCCTGGCGGGCGATAGCTCTTCTCATTTCCTCCGGAAGGTCGACATTTTTCACCTCCACTACCGACACCTTGATCCCCCATGGTTCGGTCTGATAGTCGATAATTTTCTGGAGTTCCGAGTTGATCTTCTCCCGGCGGGAGAGGAGCTCGTCCAGCTCCACCTGTCCTAAGACGCTTCTCAAGGTGGTCTGGGAGATCTGAGAGGTGGCATAAAGAAAGTCCTCCACCTCCACGATCGCCTTGGAGGCGTCCAGCACCCGGAAGTAAACCACGGCGTTGACCTTAACGGAGACGTTATCCTTGGTGATTACGTCCTGGGAGGGGACGTCCATGGTGATCACCCTTAAAGAGACCTTGACCATTTTGTCAATCAGCGGAATCAAGAGAATCAAGCCAGGTCCCTTTGCCCCAATTAACCTCCCCAGCCGAAAGATTGCGCCTCGCTCGTACTCCCTGAGAATCCGGATAGCGTTAGCCAGAATGAAGACTACCACCACAATGATGGCTAGCAGTCCGGCAGATATGTTCATCTTTTTCTTCTCCCTGAAATTGTGTTGTTAAGAAGGTTTCTCGACTTTCAAGACTAAACCGTCGACCCCCACTACTCTGATTCTGTCTCCCTTGGTTATGGGTTTTTCACTCTGGGCGTTCCAATACTCGCCGTGGATGTACACGGTGCCGCTCTCGGAGATGTCGGTGGAGGCAGTCCCCACCTCTCCAACCATCCCCTCCGCGCCGGTGGCCACCTTCCGGCCTTGAGCCCGCAGCGCCAGCCAGATGGCGAAGATGAAAAAGGCGGCGATGGTGGCTACCATCGGGATTATGACTGAGAGCGAAATGTTCATGTAGGGTACATCAGTTTCAATCAGCATTATAGAGCCGAAAAAGAGGGAGGCGATGGCTCCAATCGTCAAGACCCCGTGGCTTGCAATTTTCAGCTCCGCAACAAATAATATAACTCCCAGTATTATCAAAAGCAATCCTGCATAGTTTATCGGCAGGGTTGAGAAGGCAAAGAAGGCCAGAAGCAAACAGATGGCTCCAACGACTCCAGGAATTATGGCACCGGGATTGGCGAATTCGAAGTATAGGCCCATCATCCCGATGGTCATCAAGATATAGGCGATGTTGGGATTGGAAATGACATCTAAGACGCGGTTGGCAAAGCTGATCTCTATTCGTTTCACCTCCGCACCTTTGGTCGCCAGGATTACCGAGGTGTCGGGCAGCTCCACCGCCCGCCCATCGCACTTGTTCAAGAGGTCACGAATGTCTGTGGCAACGATGTCGATGACGTTCTTTTCTAGAGCCTCGTACTCGGTGATGGAGGCGCTCTTGTAAACCGCCTCCTCAGCCCACTCGGCATTACGCCCCCTCTTGTTGGCGAGAGTTTTGATATAGGCGGCGGCATCGTTGGCGACCTTCTCGCTCATCACCGAGTCCATCTCCCCGCCGATATTTACGGGATGAGCCGCCCCGATATTTGTCCCCGGTGCCATGGCGGCAACATGAGCGCTTATGGTCAAAAACACCCCGGCCGAAGCCGCCCTCGAACCTGAAGGGGAGACGTAAATTATCACCGGCACCTCGGAGGCAAGGATCTTTTGGATTATCTCCCTCATGGATTCATCCAAACCTCCAGGGGTGTTCAACTCGATCACCAAAGCCTCTGCCCCGTCAGTCTCCGCCTCCTCAATAGCTCCGGTGATCACCCGGGAGGAGATCGGTCCGATGACCGCGTCTATGGTTAGCAAGTCGATCTGGCCGGGATGGGCCACCGAGACCAAAAGCCAAAAACTAGCGAGGATGGTCAGATATTTCATGGCTACTTTCATTCTTATGGTCTTAACCTTTTGTCAACGGGGCGGTTCCTCCGCTAAGCAACAATGCGTCAATCAAACAGAGAGCACCTCAATGGGCTCCGAATAGAATTTGCGCTTTAGAAGGGGAGAAGTCAACTAAAAACTAACCAATTATGCTGAATCACTTCAGTCGGGGCGAGAGGATTTGAACCTCCGACTCCTTGCTCCCAAAGCAAGTGCGCTACCAGGCTGCGCCACGCCCCGAACTCCAATCTCGCAGACAATATAAAATTGGCCTGTTGGATGTCAACTGAAATTGGTGATTAGTAGCTAGCAAACAGCCAACATTCGTCCGAGGTCGAGTTAGCAACCGCAAAAGGTATCTGGGAGGTGACTCTAAAATGCCTGTTTCTCCCTCGGGAATCACTTTTTCTACACGAGCGGTTTCCATTTAAGTCTAACGCCTTGCGATTCAGGCACTTGAGTAAATTCGACAACGGGGCGAAAAAGTTTGTTTTTTTTTGATTTTTCACTTGACAAAGCTGACAAGATTGACGATATTAACAAATGAGACAAGAAGTATTTTGTAGAAGTTGAAGACGCAGAACCAGAAACCTGAATAGAGAGCGAGGAGAGATATGGTGGAAGAGAAGTTAAGGAATATCTTAGAGACGAGGAAAAGAAAGGCGACCGAGATCAGCAGCGAGTTAATCTCACAGGCCAAACACAAGTTTGGACTATTGGAATCAAAGCTTAAAAAAGAGAACAAAACTCCTCAGATAATTTACGAGTTTGAGGTTGCCTCTTCCCGGGTTCAGAAATATATCGCGCAGCTTCTTAAACAGGGGGCCAGGTGGCAACATCTGGTTGAATCCCGCGTCGAGGAGAAGAAGGTTGATTTCCTCATTGGCCTGAAGGGGATATACCTGCGTTATCGGGACCAGAATCAAACCATAATAGCAGTTGTCTATCAGATTCCGTAGGGTGAAGATTTTGTGTTGACTTTTAGGATAGTGAGATTTAATATGAAGGTGGAAATCAAAAGGCTGAACAATACATTAGCTCGCCGATGCCCCCGTAGCTCAGCCGGACAGAGCATCTGCCTTCTAAGCAGAATGTCGCAGGTTCGAGCCCTGCCGGGGGTATTTGTCATAACAGGCAGCACAGAGATAGATGCTGGAGCTTGAACCTGTGATTGTGAATACCAAAGGAGGCAGGCCGAGGTTGTTTTCATCCATCAGCTTGTGAAGGCCTGAAATCAATGATACTTTTATGTTAATGAGAATTAAATGGAAACGAACTTATCTTAAACTAAGGAGGTAGTAAAAATGTTACCCACAATGGAGACACTTCTAACACAGTCAGCTCATACCATGCTTGGTGCGGTGACTAAGAACGACACCATCAGAGGAGCGGCGCTGAAAGTGGCAGAGAGAAGAGTCCATGATCAAGTGCTGAAGAAGAACCCCGACAAAAGACCTCTGAAAGCTCAGGAGGACCGATTCTTCGCCATAAGGAATCTTCTCTATGCTATCAACCGGGCCTTGTCTTGCAAGACTCTCTCGCCGCAGGTTAGAAAGAAGGTGCTGGATGGGCTGGTAGGACATGTGATGTTAGGGGATAACGAGGCTCGCAGAGCCTTCACGGAGAAATACGGTCAGCGGCCTCCGGCCTTCATAGCTCTTAGCCCGGAGCAAAAGTGCAATCTGAAGTGCGTTGGTTGTTATGCCGCCAGTTCCCCAAAGACCACAGCTCATCTCGACTACGAAGTTGTAGATCGCATCCTGACCGAGAAGAGAGAGCTTTGGGGCTCGTATTTTACTGTCATAACCGGCGGGGAGTCGTTGCTCTGGAGAAGCAACGGCAAGGGCATCCTCGACCTTTTCAAAGATCATAGCGACAACTATTTCCTGATGTATACCAATGGCACTCTGATCAATGAAAAGGTTGCCGAAACGATGGCAGAGCTCGGCAATGTGACTCCGGCGATCTCGGTGGAGGGTTTCGAGGCCGAGACGGATAAAAGAAGGGGGAAGGGGGTTCATAAGAGAATCCTGAAGGCCTTCGAGAATCTGCGCCGTGTGGGGGTTCCCTTCGGAATATCTGTAACCGCCACCAGAGAGAATGCCGAGATTCTGCTCAGCGACGAGATGGTGGATTACTATTTCCACGAACAGGGAGCTTCCTACTGCTGGATATTCCAATACATGCCCATCGGGAGAAGTTACACCCTGGATCTGATGGTGACTCCAGAACAGAGGCTGGAGTTGTGGCATCGGGAACAGGTTCTCCTTCGCGAAAAGGGGCTTTTCATCGCTGATTTCTGGAACAGCGGTCCTTGCTCCAGTGGCTGTATCTCCGGCGGTCGTCCCGGCGGTTATCTTTACATCAACTGGCACGGGACTGTCTCACCATGTGCCTTCTTTCCTTATTCGGTTCACAACATCGTGGAGGTTTACAAGCAGGGAGGGGATCTGAATACGATTCTCTTCTCTCCCTTTTTTGAGTCGATAAGGAAATGGCAGCGGGGTTACGGGTATGGTAAGCCTTGTCCGCATGTCGGCAACCAGATCATCCCCTGCCCGATGCGGGATCACCATCGTTTGGCTCATGGGATCGTTCAGAAGTTCGGTGCCAGGCCAGTTGATGAAGAGGCCAGGCAGGCTCTTGAGGACCCCGATTACTTCCGCGGAATGTGCCAATACGACCGGGGAGTCGAGAGACTTACTAACCCAATCTGGGAGAGCGAATATCTTGGTAACGGGAAAGGAGAGATTGGGGAAGCCGAAAAGGAAACTGAGGCAAAGCTAGCGGAAGTGAGCGCTTAGACTCTAATGGGTCTCGGTGAAACTTCACACAAAACGGCAGAAGGTCTCGAAGGTTCAACTCTTCTACTTCGGGGCCTTCGTTTTTTCTGTGCTTATTCTACTGCTTTCACCTCGAGGCCATTCTTCAGTAGAAGAGCAGTGGTAACACCACAACCATCCACCAACTTTTCGTTGTCATAGATTCTTTTAACGCCACAGGAGGGGGAATTCTCTTTCATCAGAGCTTCAGTGATTCCGAGCTTCTTCGCCTGCTCTGAGAATTTTTCGGCGCCGAGCAGAAATGCTTCGGTGACCTCTTCGTTCTCATTATTTATGACTTTCGCCTTTCTGGAGAGGACATCCTTACCGTCTCCACCTCTAATCTCTGCCCCAGGCCGGGGAACACCTAACCCTCCTAGAACTTCTGGACAGAGGGGGATCGCTTTTCCCTGTTTCACTAGCTGCACTATTTCCGGGTTGGCTTTGGTCGCCCCGTCCCAGCGACAGAATTCGCCCGCCAGACAGGCGCTGACGATGCATTCGGGTTTAGACATTCTCTTCTGTTCACTCAACTACTTTGGCACTGTCGAAGATGGAAGTAGCAATACAATCTCGTATCAGCTGTAACGGCGCAAAGCCTTGAGATCCTGATTGCTCTGATGGAGTTGTCGAGGACGGTGATAGCTCAGTCTGGATGACAAAAAAGGCAATATCTTAGAAGTCAGTCCAGCCACCAAGTTCAGAGTATGCCTTCCACGAATCTGATGACCTCTTGAAACCGCAGACGATATGCGGGGGCGAAACAGAGATTGTCGCACTTCTTGCAATCCGGCTTAGGGGAGTGCGGACATCTCAAGTAGAGATTGATGCTATAATTCAGAAGCTCCTGGCATTCCGGGCAGAGCTTGTGGTTGGGATTCATTATCAGACCCCAGCTGTTAATGTAGAGAGCCTTCACCCTTTCATGTTTCTCACAGCAGTAGGTACTGAAGTATTCAGCGAGGTCGAGAAGCTCCCCTTCGGTCTTCTCGCGAGCAGAAGACGTTCGGCGTCTGATTAAGCGTTCCAAAAGTTAGGCTTTCTCATTTGAGAATCGCTCGGGTTTCCCCTCTCTCCATATTTATCTTACCATATTTGAGAAACCTTAGAGTTTGCACCTGAGTTCCCGCTTTTTTTGGTGAGGCAAGTCTGAATGAGGGATGATATCTCGCCGTCGCCCGCCAGCGCCAGCTCGCAAGCCACGGTGTTTGATTTTCCATCATTGAAAGGGGGAACGACGAAGAAAGCGCCTCCGCAAAAAGAATCTGTATCATGGCCGGCTATTGGTCAATCGCACTTCACCTTGAAGACCGCCATCCGCGGGTATCCGTAAAGGGTATTGCTTTCGATTTCAACTTCGAAGATTTTCTCGAAGTCGCCCTTGAGGTTCAGAAGCTGTGAATACATATCCTGATAGATGATCAGATAATCCGGGCATTCGACCTTTTGAAAATACTCCAAAATTCCCTCCTGTCCCCGCTGATGCTGATAGGGTATTATCCCGGGGGTTGTCAGCCCGACGATGTCGATTGTCCTCCGACGTGAGACGAAAGCAATCCCGCCGACATCCCCCAGGGCGATCACCGCATCTTCCGGGGTGTGGTCATTGACCCAGTTACCCATAGTTATGTGCATATCATTTGTGTTCTTCACATTCAGGGCATAGAAGTGCGCATAGGAGAAGTCGCTGGCGACCATAAATATCAGCAGCGCCGCAAGCACGACAGCAGAGATGGCACTCTTCCAACGTAGAAGCATATTCTTGAAATGTGCAGCCACAACTGCAAATCCTGCCACGATAAGCATCAGGAAAATCCCAAAGCCGCCGTCGACCAGGTTTCTCCAGTAGAATTCCAGATCCCCCGGCGATAGGTGTGTCAGTGCGGTGTGAGGCCCGATCAAACCCACGATCCATACAAATAAAGGCTTGCCAAAGAGGAGAAACAGGATCAATGACGCTCCCGCCGCCAGAATATATGTTGCGCCCCTTTTCATCCTCTCACTGGTCACAAGTTCGCCGGTCTGAAATCGCCAGACCGAAAAAAGCCCGATGGTCGAGATGATATAGAAGAGAGGGAAGAGGTTGTGTATGTACCGATGTGATTGCCCCAAGCTCAGGACGTGTGCAAACACTCCCATTCCCAGAGGGTAGAGGATTGTCGCTATCGGAAGAATGAGTGATGGAGCCTCAGCAGTCGGGCCTGCATATCTCTTTACAATGACGAACAGCCCTAGAAGGAAGAAAACCAACAGCAGCGGGTTGGATTTGAAAAGCACCATGATGCTGATTAGCAGCATATTCAGTGGTTTGATTGTCAGGGTCGTAATTACTGCGCTCAGATTTCCCGAGGAGAGAGCCCCGAAGAGCCCTGCCGAGCCCACCTTGGCGGCGTAAGTGTTGGGGAAAAAGCTGTGGGTGGTTTCGTAGTTAAAAAGAAAATATGGTGCTGTCGTTATCAGAAAAATGGCCGGATGCAGTAGATAACTAAGGATTGTTCCGAAGGTGAAGGTTCTACCCCTTCTGAAACGCAGGTCATGGATCAAAACATCAACCCAGGAGAAGATAACCAGAAGGAAACATTCCGGCCGGGCCAGACCGGACAATGTAAATACCAGAGTGGGCAGATAACGTTTGATACCGTGTGCTCTGAAACACTTCAGGTGTACCCACATGCCGAAGGTCGAGAGAAACGTATATAAGGCCGTCTCCATTCCCGAGAGAGCCCCCCACATGAGATAGGGGGAAAGTGCGACCACCAGAGACGCAAAGAAGGAGGAGCGTTTATCGGAAGTCAAATCCAATGTTATCTTGTAAACGAAAAAGCAACTGCCCATGAACAGAATTACGCCAATGAACTTGGCGCCCCAAATGGGGCTTGTCCCCAAGATGAAAATTACGCTCATCAGAAAGACCCAAAGGGGTGAGGTTGCTCCCGAAACCGGTTCTCCGGGATTGAAGGAGAACCCATCACCGCTGGCGAGGTTTCTGGCGAAGACCATGTGAATCCAGGAGTCGTCCAGGGCCAGACCCCAATCCCCAGCGACAGTTTTCTCCTTGTACAAATAGAAACAGCCGGCTACAAGGATGATTAGCAATATTATCGCGAAGAATCTGAACGGCATTTCCAAGCTCTTAGGTAGAATCGAGGGCCAATCATTTTGTGAGAGTCACCTTGTAGACAAAATGTCTGTCGTGTATACACACGGTGTTGTGGTCAATCTTGAACTCCTTTATCCTTTTGAAATCTTCTTCCATGCTGTCAATCAGCGGGAACCATTCGGGATAGATGACCAGATAGTCCGGTCTTTTGACAGTCTTGAAGTAGTCGATAATTCCCGACTCTCCCCTCAGCCTGTAGGGGATGATATCCGGAGTAGCCATACCGATTAAGTCGATGATCTCCCGTCGGGCAAAATAGCCGATGCCCCCGATATCGTTAATGGCTATCACCGCCTCTTCTGGAATATTCTCGTTTAGCCACCTTCCAGTGGCGACGTGGAGGTCGTTTATGTTTTTCACGTTGTAGGCATAATAATCAGCGTAGGCGATGTTGTTCCTGGTTGTGAGGAGGAGGGATAGGACGATCAGTCCATAGGATAGAAAGACCGCCTGTTTCTCATATCTGCCTTTTGCTCTAGGAACGGAGAATAGTAGAATTGGCAGAATCAAGCAGAGAAGCAAGAACTTGAGGAAAAGATTAACCTGCCCCAAATATGCTTGAATATCAGTTGCGCTCACATGAGTCAAGCCGGTGTGAGGACCTATCTCTTCGATGATTTTCGAGAGATATGGTTGTGTCAACGCTAAGACTCCGAAAACAGATATGACGAGCAACGTAAAGAGATACAAAGTTTTTCTGCCCTTTTGAGTCAAGTTGCTATCTCCCGAAAGGAATCTCGGTATGGAGAAAATACCTCCGACTGCGATCATGATAAACAGAGGGAAAAGGTGAGCGGCGTAACGATTCGATTGCCCCAGTGCCTTGACGTGACCGAGAAGCCCCATCCCCAGAGGGATGAGGAGGAAAAGAAAGGGAAGCAACCATAGGTCTTTTCTCTCTCTCTCACGGGAGATCTTAACAAGTGCTATGATCCCCAACAGGAAGGCGAGGCTTAGAATCGGATTGTCCGAAAGAAGGGTGCCGATAGCTACAATCAGCATATATAGCGGTTTTATCGTGGCGGCGACGATTGCACCTCGAAGATCTCCCTGAAAGAGCTCTCCGAATACACCTCCGCTTCCGGTTTTGGCGGCGTAGCTGCTGGGGAAGAGGCTATTAACAGTCACCAGATTGAAAATGAAATAGGGCAGGGTGAGAACCGCGAAGATGAAAAGGTGCGGTAAGAATTCAACGGCGACCTTTCCGAACCTTTCCTTCTGTCGCCGAAATCTCGTGAATAGGAATCTTTCTCCCCAGACGATAAAGAGAATCAGGAAGCACTCCGGCCGCGACAAACCAGCCAAAGTTAAAACCAGGGTGGAGGAGTATCTCTTCAAGCTCTTCTTTTCACTGTTGACCAGGTGAAGGTATATTCCCCACAGGCTCAAAGCTACATAGAGACTGACCTCCATTCCTGAGAGCGCCCCCCAGTTGAGAAAAGGGGAGAGAGCTACGAGAATGGCGGAAAAAATGGCAATTCTTTCGTCCGACCAGACGAATTGTGCCAGCTTGTACGTTACTAAGATGGAGAGAAGAAAAAGCGCCATTCCCAGGATTTTTGCAGTCCAGACGCTGGGTCCGGTCACTGTAAAGAAAAGTGCCAGAAGCAGAGTCCAGAGTGGAGAAGTTGACCCGGAAACCGGCTGGCCGGGATTAAAGGAGTAACCGTCTCCGGCGCTCAAGTTTCTGGCAAAGACCATGTGAATCCAGGAATCGTCCAGAGCCAAACCCAACTCCCCGGCCACGTGCCTTTCCCAATAGATATAAACGAATTGGGAGACCGAGAAGATAATGAGCAAGAGCAAGAAAACCCGCTTGTTCATACCACAAGTCTAAACCTCCTGGCGGTTTTGAGAATATATCCGCCTTGACTCAGGTTGTCAATTGACAATCTCCCAGACGATGATGGTCTTCTCGAAGACAGGGTGAGGTCGTCGGCAGGCTGCAGTTCGGAGATTTGAATATATTGGAGGGTGATCGGTATCGTATCACGAAGAGGGTTAATCTTTTGAAACCATCTCCCGGGAAGAAGCGTATAGAGATAGAGAAAGGTGAAGAGCACTTCAATTGAAGAGAGAAGTTTTTCTGGAGGTCTTATGACAAGGAAAATTTTGGCGGTTGGGGCTTTGCTGGTTTTCATTATCGTGATCTCTGTTCCCTCATTTGCCGCCAAGAGGAAGACCGGTGAGGTCAAGCACAATCTTTACACCGACAATCTGCTCAATTTCGAAGTGCAGGCTCTGAGCAACTGGAAGGTCAAGACTTACAAAGAAAAGCCGGAGAGTCCCAAGCTCGAGCGGGTGATAATGACCAAGAGGAACTACGAGGTCAATCCCCGCATCGTTCAGGGCAGCCACTACACCGTCCCCACAATTACGATCTATTCCGACACCACCTCTTTGAGCCTGGAGGAATATGCGAAGTTGCTTGCGGAATCAGTGAATGCAGTGAATTCCCAAAACAAGCTTTTCCAGAAGATGAAGATTTTGACTGGCACTGAGTTTTACGACAGCACCTCTACTCAGCTGGGAGAGGCGGAGGCGAAATTCTTCCGGCTGAAAAACAAGTTCCGGCGTGCTCATCTCTCAGCGGGTGGCGGAGTTCTCCAGACGGATGGCAATACCAGGCTGATCGAGGACTTCAATATTTACGAAATCTATCTGATGAAAAGGGGCGATCGCATACTTGTGATTCATTTCTACTGCGAGCGGGAGTTTTACAACACCAACCAGGGAGAGTTCCACGATATGCTGGAAAGCTTCAAGTTCCTGTAGTTGATGGCACGAAATCTAAGCCCCAGGAATAACAACTAATCCTACCTCGAAGAAATCCCCACCGAAAGGTGGGGATTTGTTTTGCTGCCCTCCAATATGTGCGATTCTACTTCCGGCCGGTGTCTATCTCAAAAGCGTCATCCGACCAATCTGGCTGAGGTCTCCCGCAGTCAACCTGCAGAAATAAGTGCCGGATGAGAACCCAGAGGCGTCCCAGATCACCGATTTCTCTCCACGAGTCTGTTTTTCGTCAACGACCGTCTCAACCTTTTCGCCGAGGAGGTTGAAAATCTCCAGCTTCACGGGGCCGTCTGTTGCCAACTGGTAGCTGATTTCGGTCGTAGCATTGAAGGGATTGGGATGATTCTGCATGAGAGCGAAGGCGGTTGGCTCCACCTCCTTAGCCTCGTTGACACCAGTTGGTAGAAGAGTACCTTTGTGAACAGCGTAATACATCACCGGGTTTTCTGTATCGACTCCTTCGGACAGCGGGATACCGCCGGCGTCCTTATCGTTGATGTAAAGGATGTAGAGCGAGTCATCCGCAGTCTCCGCCAGACTCGACCAGTGGTCGCTATCGCATTCACCCGGCAGGCAACCGGGAGTCGGGGAGTTGGTCAAATTCACTATTTCCCCCCAGGTGAGACCGCCGTCAGCGGAGGCGGAGCCGTAAATCTCACCATTGGCGTAGCCTCCCGCGGAGCAATCCTGGTTGTCAAACCGGGTGGCAATCACGAACAGGTTGTTCTGGGAATCGCATCCTATGCTGAGCTTTGCGAAGGACAAGTTCCAGCTGCCCGTCCTGCAGTCAGGGAATTCCCACTGGGGATGCTCGGCTATCTCAGTAATTCCAGTGGCTTCGCTCCAGTGCATCAGATAGGAATGAATAAGCCAACCCTGGGTCCAAGACCAGTGAGTACCAACCCAGACAATGTGCAAATTCCCATCGTTGTCATAGACAGCATCGATATCGAAGTAGGCCACCATACTGTCAACAGCGGGATTTGTGTAATAGCCGGTGACATTAACCTTGTTAGTCCAGTCCCAGGTGATACCATCCGGA
This sequence comes from Candidatus Zixiibacteriota bacterium, assembly GCA_030605835.1. GTDB lineage: Bacteria > Zixibacteria > MSB-5A5 > DG-27 > DG-27 > DG-27. Next base: position 12,965 of record JAUWHO010000004.1, read on the forward strand.
GATTCAACATAGTATATGTCGTTATATACGTCGGGGTCTACGGTCTCGTCAGCGTATACAATCGCAACCTTGTCATCCACGGAGGAGGCAACGACTATGCCGCATTCACAGCCATCGAGAGTGTCTACAAGTTGTGGCGGGGTCCAGGTGAGACCGCCGTCATTCGAGCGGGTGTAAATGAAGCGCATGGGTTCGAAGTAGGCATACTCGTGGGCTGTGATGTGGATTCTGTCTTGGCGGTCAACGGCAACGTAAGGCCAGATAGAGTGAGTGTCCTCTCCAATTGTATCGGGGACATCATATTCGGTGAAGCTCCCAAAACCTCTGAGGACATCGATCGCGACCACAGTATACAGGTCATTGCCGAGGCTATGATAGGTGATAGCAGCTCTCCCATCGGAGAACACGTCCATATTCGTGTACCCAGCTCCTTGAGTGGTGTTAACCTGAGTACCCACGTCAGGCCAACGCCAATCCCCGGCCTCGTCTCTAAAGCTGTAGTAGACCCAGCGGTTTCCGGTCCACTCGTCGATGCTGTTCATCCAGCAAACGTGAATGCCGCCAAAAGCGTCTTTGACGATACGATTGCCAGTGGGTCCACTGGTTTGGTAGTCGTAATGCGTGGTGCCGACCTGATAGCCAGGAGAGGTTAAAACCTTCTCCGGGCCGTGCTGGATGGCAACTCCGCCATTACCAGATACAGCCGAGCTTGAGATCAACAAAACGCAAGCCCAAAACATAATCAGTATCAACATTAACCTTTTGCCCATGAGACGTTTCTCCCCTTGCAACTTCTCTTGCTACAGTAAAGTTAACCTCATATTCTAATTTGTAAACCTCTTTTTCATTTCATCAGGATGATCCTTTTGGCTTCGCAGAAGTGGGCAACCGTCAACCTACAAAAGTAAATCCCGGAAGAGTAATCCGAAGCATCCCAAGTCACACTCCTGTTGCCAGCCTCCTGATGGGAATCCACCAGAGTCTCCATCAGTTGGCCAGCAAGATTGTAGATCTGCAATCTGACCTTACCAGCTTCTGATAGTTGAAAACTAATGGTCGTTCTGGCATTGAAGGGGTTGGGATAGTTCTGAAGCAGGGAGGTCAGCATCGGGAAGCTTGACTTCGTCTCCTGAACGTTAGCTTGGCGGGCAGGATTCTCGACCTTCAAATACAGTACGGGATTCTCGGTATCCACACCCTCGGTCTGTGGGACGCCTCCAGCGTCCTTGTCGTTGATATAGACGATGTGCAGGTAGTCGTCCACCTCTTCTGCCAAAGAGGACCAATGGTCGCTGTCACAGAGTCCGGGCCAGCAGTCTGGCGAGGGGCTGTTGGTCAGGTTCTCCGGCTCGCTCCAGGTGAACCCGCTGTCGGTGGAGTAGCTCATATAAAGCTCACCGTTAGACCAACCGCTGATCGATTTGTCGTCATCCGTGAATTGAGTCCAGATCGCGAAGAGGTTGTTATCCGAATCGACTCCGATACTCATCTTGGAGAGGGTAAGATTCCAAGCCCCGGGAGAGGAGGACCACCAGCCATCGGCAGTAAAAGTAATACCTGTGGCCTCAGACCAGTGCCACAAGAGGCAGGCG
>JAUWHO010000019.1 GCA_030605835.1 Candidatus Zixiibacteriota bacterium
AGTTCGTGGAGGACCTTGGGGCGGTCGGATTTCATCCGCTTCCCCTTCCCGGCGGCTAATATGAGGGCAACGGTTTCGGGCATATTAGTTTGCCTGAGCCTCCCCTCACTCCGGTGAGGACTCCGCTCAATCCCCTTCGTACTCTCTCTCTTCGAGTTCTTCCGCAATTCTGGTGATCTTGTTTTTCTCGTCTACGAAGACGATTCTGGGATGGAAGTTGTGGCTCTCTTTTTCGTCAATCAACCCGTATGCGATGACGATGATGATGTCGCCGACCTGGCCCAGGCGGGCGGCGGGACCGTTGAGGCAGATAGTGCCACTGCCGGGCTTCCCGGGTATGACGTACGTGGTGAAGCGGGCACCGTTGTTGAGATTTACGATCTGGACTTCCTCCCAGCGATTGATCCCGGCGGCGGCGAGAAGTTCAGAATCGATGGTGATGCTCCCCTGGTAATGCAGTTCCGCGGCCGTGACCCTGGCGCGGTGGATTTTCGCTCTGCAGACGCTAACCAACATACTTTCTCCCAAATCTAAGGGAAGTAAATATAAATGCTGCCGAGTAAAATGCAAGCACTAGAAGATAGGGGACAGGAGACCGGGGACAGGAAACAGGGAACAGGAATTAGGAGATAGGAATTAGGGATGAAAGATGGCATGCCTATGATTTACCATTCACTATTCACCATTCACCATTGACTATTCACCATTCACTATTAACCATCCACTATTCACCATTCACCAAACTAAAGCCCTCGGCTTCCCAAGAATACCGCGACAATACCGATGACCATCCCGAATTTCAAAAGTCTTGAGAGACGGGAAAGGTTCACCGGGCTTGAATCCCGTAAGGTAGAAAATGCAATATAGATTAGAAGCAGATCCACTCCTGCAATTACTACCAGCAAATATATCCAGCCGTAGATCTCCAGAGCAAAGGGCAAGATAGTGGCGATTATCAAGAGAACAAAAGTGGAGACGATGGTTCGTTGAGCCGCCCTTTTCCCACAAGCCAGAGGGATGCTCCGAGACCTCCTGAGCCTGTCCGCCTCCATGTCCTCAAGGTCTTTCAAGACCTCCCGGCCGAAATGATACAGAAAAGCAAAAACGGCCGGGATCAGAGCGCCCCTTGCATTTCCAACCGAGGCCCCACCATAGAGAAACGCTAAAGCAGAGACAAACGCCACCGTGAAGTTGCCCCAGAACAGTTCAAGCTTCAGGGAGGCGCTGTAAAAGAAGAGCCCCACAACGGCGGCACTGGCGATGATGAAGGTGGGTCGATTGATCAGCACTGAGAGGATCAAACCTACTATCGTGAGAAGCACATACAGGATTAAAGCCCCGCTCGCACCGACCTTGCCGGAAGGCAGGGGCCGGTGGGGTTTGCTCAACTGGTCGACTTCTATATCAAAATAGTCGTTGATTACGTTGCCGCCAGCAGAGATGAGCATTCCCGAAAGCGAAGCTAAGATTATCTCCTGGCTGAAATAGAAATCGACAGAGATGACTCCCCCCAGATAGACTGCCATGAACGCGATGAGGTTGTTGATCGGGCGAGTCAGCTCAAAAAGGGCGGTGAGTTTTTTCATCTTTAGAAATTGCTGGCAACCCCGAAGTGAAGTTTCGCCTGAGAGAACCCCTCCTTCAAGGGAACCCCCAAATCGAAGGCGAGATTTCCAAGCTTAGAACCCAATCTGAATCCTAAGCCGTATCCATAACTCCACCCCTCGGAGGTTTCTCTCGAGAAATACCCGCTGTCGAAAAAGAGAAACAGGCGCGAATCCGGGTCTGGCAGCAGGCGATATTCCAAATTCGACCAAAAAATCAATCTTCCCGAAAACTGATCCTGACGATAACCCCGCAGACTGCCCAGGCCTCCCATATAAATCTCCTCCGTTATAGGCAACCGATCAGCGGAACTACCGACCCCACCTATAAAGACTCTCGCAGCTATAACTTGATTTCGCCTCAGTGGAGCAAAATACTCTGCCAGCCCCTCTGCGGAGGTGATATTCTCTTCAGCCAATTCTGGAGAGAAGAACTTTGTCGCTGAGTTCCTCTTGGAAGCATAGCCGGCTTCGGCGAAGAAGTAGCTTCCCGAACGGGGATTGAAGCCACTGTCGCGGAAATCCAAACTCAAAAAGAGCTTCCCTTTCCACTTCTCCTCAGAGGCCAGAAAACTCCTCCCCCAGGATTCGGGGTTGGTCCTCTCGAAGGAGAACCCGGCGCCGGCGGTAACACCGTAAGAGACCCTGCTGTCCAGATCAAGTCCAAAACTGTTGCGGATATAGGTAGAGTCGAAATCGACCTGGGAGATGTATACTCTCACATTCAACCTCGTCCCCAGAATATAGGGTTCGGTGTAAGAGAATTCCAACTCCGAGGAGTGAGGGTCTCTGCGGAACCATCTCACCTTCCCCTCTCTTCCGGTTCCGAAGATATTCACCAGGTGGAAATCAAAAAGCCCGGTCAGGTATCCTGCGACTTCGCCTTCTCCGGGATTGTAGCCCAGGGCGACCTCAGCCTTTGAGGCCTGAACCTCCTCCACCGGTATCCTTAATCTCCCCCGCGAGGCCTCCGACAGAGCGAGAATCTGGGGTTCTTCGTTCACCCGGATAAACCTCAGGCGGTCGAGGTTCACAACGGAGCGTTCGATCTTCTCGGAGTTGTAAGCCTCCCCCGGCGATATCTCCATCTCCCTTTGAAGGACGTAGGGACGAGTATTCACCAGCCCCGCAAAATCTATCTCGTTTACGGTGACCGCGGGTCCTTCTATAGTCTGCAAGGTGAAATCAACTCTCCCACCGGGGGAGAGTTCGAAGTCCTTCAAGTTTAGCTGACAATAGGGATGTCCGGCTTTTTCATACATTTCGAGTATACGCTCAATTCCGGAGTTGAGCTCTGCGGCTTTGGAAAATGCGCCCCTTTTGAGCCCCAGGTAGGTTTCCAACTCCTCTCGGGGGAAGACTCTCATACCCGCAAAATCGATTTCTCCTACGACCGCCCCCCTCCCCTCGGATATTCTGAAAGTAATTTGGACGTTTGGCCGTCTTTGAACGGAAGTCTCGACCGTAGTCCAGAAGAACCCCTCGGAGTAATACAGCCTCTTGATCGTCTCGACTTCGCCCACCAAATCCACTTCCTGGAAAACCTCTCCCTCTCTGAAATTGAGCACCTGGAAAACCTCATCTTTAGATAAAGAGCGGCAACCTTCAATCTCTATGGCGTCGATTCTCGCCTGTCCATAGCCTGTCTCTGGGAGAGAGAACAGCATCGTCAGCATAACTATGACCAGCGATTCCCGAAGTGTTTTGTTGAGACTCTTCCTGACCATCTTAGAAATACGCTCTGGTTAACAACTTTCCGAAGTGCCTGCTCTCCCCGGAGGAGGAGGCTCTGAAATTATAATTGAAGGTCGCCTCCAAGTTTTTCCCCAGGCGATAGATGATATTCGCACTGATCTCGAAGTTGTTGCCGGGTTTATTGCCCTGGGCCATACGATAGTTCAGATACGATCCCTCCGGGGCAACCTTCACGTGAGACCAGGCCAGGGTGACGTCCGCTCTCCCCTGATTGGAGAAATCCCACTGCAGATTAGGGGCGCTTCTCAAGAGAGTTGATTTCACCTCCGCAACCCTCTCCCCATCTAACTGAAGATTCTCCTCCAAGGTCAACTGCAATCCTCTCTGGGGTCTGAGGATCAGTTTCGCTCCTAAAAACCGGGAATCGATATCGAGGCTCCTCAGATTGGACAACTCCTCCAGGATGGTGCCGTAAACCCCCACCAGCTCCACCGAGTAGCCCCCCGAGAGTGGCTGTCTGAATCTGAGCTCGTATCGAATCTCCGATTCCTCCTGGGAGGCTCCCCGACCCAGCGAGGTCATCCTTTCGTTTCGCTGATAGCGAAGTCTCACCTCCTGACCCGGTGAGCCCGGATAGAAATAAAGATCGTTTCGAAAACTGATGCGGCGATATTGAAGGCTATCGCTCTTCGAATCATACCAGGGATTGAGCAGTTCCGGCGACCACCTCTTGCGGTCGAGGATTCGGTTTTGGCAATCAAGGGAGAGGTCAACTTTGAACTTATTCCAGAGAACATCATTTTCCGCACCGAACTTTGCCGGCTCTACAGTTAGATCCAACCCGGTGATAATCTCCATGGTGGGCCGACCCTCCCCCACCGGCTCGGTTATCTCCACATAATCACCGTAGGGCTCGGGGATATATTCCCCGTTTTCGTAACGAAAATCCCCCGCTCCCGGCTCCACCTGCAGGTAGGATTTGACCACCGGATTGGATTCCACCTGATTGACAGAGGCGAAAAGGTCACACCTCAAAGCTCGCCTGGGGTGATAGTAATTCAGCTTCGTGAAGATCAAATCCTGGTCGTCATCGGATCGGTTGTCCCGGAAATACTTCTTCTTTCGCTTGGTGTATGAGATCTGCGAGGATAGACTGCTTTTGTATTCCCTCAGATTGACCTCGAAGCGATACGATTTCGACTCCGATTCCTTCAACCATTGGGCGAGAAATATCTCATCCTGCCGCAGGATGTATTCCCCGCTGAGGGTAAGGCTCTTCGCCGGCTTCAATTTTAGACCGGTCAGATATTCGTCATACTTGAAGCCGTCAGTTGGATGGCCTTGTCGCTTGGAAGTTCGTTTCTCCCCCTCATAACCGATCTTAGGTGTCAGAAACGAAATCTTCTGAGATAGGGTGGCTTCAGCCCTCTTCCAATCTCTCTTCGTCAGAAGGCTATCGGGGTGAGACTTCTCGCTGCTGGCAATATCTTCCAACTGAAAATCCAGGTTCGTCTCTGCAGGAGAGGTGAAATTCCCCTTCAGGCTCTTTCTTTCGGAATCGAAAGCATCCCCGCGGTCGAGCTTTCCATACTCGGCGTTCAACCTCAACAGAGAGCTCTTTATCAGCTGAACACCTAACTCGTTTAATCTTTCCTCTTCTGACCTTTCTCCCTCCGGCAGATCCCACCTTCTCTGGTTCTCTAAAACCTCCACCCGACCGAAGGGAGAGAATTCACTTCCCAGATGCCGGAACCTGCTGGTGAAGTTGAGCGAATCGATGATGCCCCCCATAGTTTTCGACACCGGAAGATCCAGACCGCTCTTCAGTTCAAAACCCAGATCCTCTCTCTCCTCGTCGAGGTCGCTGAGGCTGTTCAAATCTTCGGACGACAACGCCACCTCTCCGGAGGTGTAAAACAGACTCCGGGAGTCATACGAGAAATCGATTCCGAACATGGAATGCTTCTCCGGAAGCGGAAGCTGAATTATCGGCAGGTAATCTCCCCCCTCATAGATGTATTCGTAAATGCCTCCCCCGAGATACTCATAAGTTCCTCGACCGGACTTCACCCTGGAGAAGCTGACGGAGTAATCTCCAGCCTCCTCTCCGACGTAACGATAATAGACATTGCCTAAGGAATCGACCTCCTGAGCGTAATCCCCCCCGCCATCGCCTACATACTTGGCTCCGGACTTATAAGAAGAATCCCTGTCGGCCCCCGCAGAGGCGATGATACTCCTCTCCTCGCTCGTAAAAACTCCGGAGGTGGGATTGTTTCGATCATCTTTTTCCAGGATGAAAGTCGATCCCAGAGAAAGTCTGTCGGCGAACAGTTCTACCTTACCTCGACCGGAGTAAAAGCTCCGTGCGAAATCCTCTTTGGAATACTCGAAATCGACCTCTATGCGGGACTGTTCGTCAATGAGAACCCTGGGGGTGAATTTCAAGCTTCCGCTGTCGTAGTCGATGATGTAGTCGTTCTCGCTTCCGCGGGTGCGAAGCACTCCGTCGAGGTAAACCCTCTCAGTCCCCGGCAGCATCCGGATTTTCTCCAGCCCCTCCGGGGTGGTGAGATAATAAGGCCCCTGAAATCCCTCCCTTCCGAAGAAGTAGTTGTTAGAATATTTTCCCTTGGAATTCGCTCCCGCGCCCAATAGCTTGAGATTCTCTAAGCGGAGCTCCCCCTTAATCCCCTGGAGCTTTTTTCTGTATCTGGACAGCGGCGCCTCCTGATAGTTGAGATAGAAATCGCCAAGGCTCCCCCTGAATCTTTCCGATTCGATCTCGAATAGAACTTTATCCAACTCCTGCAGCCTTCTGGTGGTTCCGGAGGGGGAGATCGGGGCGTTGCGGTCGGAGAGAAGCGCGGTGGCTCTCACTCCTGGAAGGATGTTGCCGTAGATGGACAGATCCAGCGACTGTGAAAGGGAGACCTCCCGCCCACTCCCGACCTCCACCGAGATGGTTTTCGTCCCCCCCAGGTTTATTGAAGTGGCAGCGTTCCCCTTGAGCTGTTGAGGGGGAGATGGATGCATAGGCAACGGCTCCTTCCCCTGTGGAAGCTCACCCACAAAGCGGATTTCGTTGTGGCTGTATTTCTCGTCGACCTGAAAAGGGAAGGGGAGATAGTAGGCGATGGCATGGCTCCCGACCTTCAACGGCTCTTCAAAGAAGATAAGGCCCTTCTCGAAATCGACGGAGTAATCCTCCTCCATTCTCAGAAGACTGTCGCCCTCATAGACCTCCAGGCAATTCTGGAAAACCGGTCTGTCCGGTAGGTAATAGGGGCCTGAGGAGCCGTCCCCGGAAATCTCAAAGACCCGTGGTGGGGGTTTCCCCTCGCCTAGCCACCTCAGGTTCGTCTCGGAAGCAAAACTGGAGTTCGAAAGAGAAAAAAGGAGAAGGAAAAGGGTTAAACCAACCCAAAAGAATCGCACCTTCTACCTCATGATCTCGAATATCTTGAGGCTCCCCTCACTTCCATCCAGGACGTAGAGCCGATTCTCGGAGGAAACCCGCACAGATGTCGGATAGGAGAAAGTCACCTGGGGATCATCACCACCGCCGAATTCCTTGAGGAATCTGCCTTCTTTCGAGAAAACAAGTACCCGACCTCGACCCACCTCCCCAACCCAGAGAAGCCCGGAGGTATCAATCTCCAAGCCCCTGGGGGCGACCAGTTCCTCTTCACCGATGCTCCACAGAAACTTGCCGAAGGGGTTAAAGACCGCAATCCGTCCATTGCCGGAGTCGGCGACATAAACCTTATCCTGAGCGTCAACGACGATGGCAGCCGGCTGTCGCAATTGCCCGAAGCCGTAACCGAAGCCACCGAACTCCCCGGACATATTATAGAAGCCGTCCAGTTTCAAAATCCGGTCCTCCTCGGTGTCCGAGAGGAGAATGTCTCCCTGGTTGGTGAATCTCACCCCGGCTACGAGTCCAAAATTGCGCTCGCTCTGGGAGATATCCAAGTAAGTATCGATAGAGCCGGCGAAATTGAGGTTGCGGTCAAACCTCACCAGCCTGCGGTTCTGGGAGTCGGCGACTAAGATGTTTATGCCCCCGTCGAAGGCCAAAGCGGAAGGTTGACGAAATTGATTGACACCGCCTCCGAAACCGCCAACCTCCTCCAAGAACCTCCCCTCGGGGCTCAACTTTACCAAACGGTTATTCCCGCCATCGAGGATATAAATATTTCCAGAATGATCCAGGATGAAATCGGAGGGGGAATTCAGACGGCTGCTCCCCAACACCTCGCCTATCACCGAAATCGGCTTCAGTTCTACATTTGCCGGAGTCGGAGGCTCAACTTGTGCAAGTCTGCTGGAATCTTTGGCCGAGCAGCCGAAAAATACCAAAGTGAGAAAAGATGCTATGAGAAAAGGTATCCAAAGTCGACCGCTACTGACAAGGCTCATAAACTTCTCCGCATTGAATTCAGTTAGCTTTCATGGGAACAGCCTCGAAGGAGCAAATGAAAGCGCAACCTCAGAATTCCAATATGGTTACTGAGTGAGCGGGAAAGGTGTAAGTGAGCGTTTCTCCACCGCCACTCACGCTTTTCTCAGTAAGTTTGACCGTTGTTCTCTGGGGATTGAGGTCACGTTCGTTGTTAGTTTTTAGCTCCCGGGCATTAAGCTCGAACACCTTTATCTCCGACGGGAATCGGCGACCGGGGATTTCGATTTCCGTCCGGTAATCCCTGTGAATATCCTTGTTTATCATCTCCAGGACAACGTTTTCTCCCCTTCTGACCGCGATGGCCGTCAGATAAGGAACCTCCAGATCGGGATAATACTCGGAGGTGAAAGTGGGACAGTTAACCTCCGTTGCCAACCTCACCCCCCGGAGGTGTTTCGACAATAGCTTCAGGGCAAAATAGGCAGGTCGAGGTACTCTGAGGTTATGTCCTTGGACGAACTTGAGCGCGGCAAACCTGTTTCCGAAGGCGAAGAGGTTGTGAAACATCGCCCCGTGAACCCCGCCCTGAATACAGGTGGAGAGAAACTGGGCAACGTAAAGTCCACTCAGAAGATCCTGGGTGCTGGGGGTCATGTTGTATTCTGTTATGAAGATTTCGAACTCCCTTCCGGAGATTTGACGCATCTCTTTTCGCATCTCCTTCAACTCCCGTCTCCGGGCTTCAAGGTAGGCAAAGCTCTTCTTAACGAAGACCTCCACCGTAGGCTGATACTCCTTCCCCCTCTCCCCGGGTCCATATATGTGAGGACAGACGAAGTCGATCTCCTTCCCGGCGATCTCAAAGAGGGTTTTGTTCCAGGGGCGTCGGGTACGGACAGCACGATCGGAGGAGCCCACCACTCCGGGGGAGTTCACCGGACACCCTATCTTAATAGAGGCGTCAATCTGCCTCATCCTCCTGGCGAACTGAACCAGGCGGGTGGCGTAATCCTTTATGTCGGTGTGCCCAAACGGCTCGAAGCTCTGTTTGCGCCCCTTGAAGAGGTAAATCTCGTTTCCAATCTCGAAGTATTTGACCCCATATGGTTGAGGATGACCATTTCCCGCTCTCTGTTTTGCCCAATCGGTTCCTCCCCCGGGATTGGAGCCATCATCGGGGGCGTTGAGATATTCCACTAACTCGGCGGCCTCCTTGGGAGAACCGTTGCCGAAGTTCACCACGATCAAAGGCTCGACCTCCGCAAGTTCGCAGAAGTGCAAAAACTCGTCCAGCCCAACCGTAATCCGGTTATGTCTGTCTTTGTCGAAACCGGTGATAGTCCCCCGGGCTCTTTCCTCCAGGGGTCCTATCGACTCTTTCCAGTGGAAGGCGTCAGCTACAGTGCCTCCGGGGTAGCGCAGCATGCTCAAGTTCAGATTCTTCACCCACACCGCCAGGCGATAGAAATCCTCCCGGGTGGCATTCTCCGGAAGGGCCAAACCCCTCCCCAGATCCCACCTGACCACGCTGGAATAGATGTAGGGGCTGACCTCCCCCAAGGGTTGGTCTGTCCCTATAGATATTTTCGCACTCCCGGAGGAGGCACCCGCGCTCGAGAAGAGTGGGACTGACAACAAAAGCAGAAGAGCGCTCAGGGTCCAGAGTCGATTCAGTTTGAAGAGCTTCATAGACTTTCTCCGGAAATAAATGGTGCTCTCAGCGAAGTTGCAGAATCCCTGTTTTCAAAATCAACTTTCTTGACTTCGCACAGAAGACATAATATTATATATGGTCAAATGCACGCAAACTATTTTTCAGCTCTATCTTCTGACCATTTTGCGTATAGCAGAGTGAATTCTGGCAATCCCAGACTATTGCATATTATACGGATAGTCGGCTGATCTTGACTAAAGCGGAGGAACTTATTTGAAAGAGAAGATCAAAAGCACCGTCTCGCACCTCAAGAGGAGTGGCGTGGATTATGCGGACCTCCGCCTGGTGAGAAAGACCACGGAGTCGATCGCGGTAAAGAATAACAACGTGGAGTCTCTCTCCCGGGACGAGAATTACGGGTTCGGGATAAGGGTCCTTTACTCCGGGGCCTGGGGTTTTGCCTCCAGCAGTATCGTCACCCCGGCGGAGATGAAACGGGTGGCCGACGAGGCCATAGAAATCGCCAAGGCCAGCGCCACCACCCTGAAAAAACCGGTGCTCCTTGCAGAATGCGACCCCTATGTTGACACCTACACCAGCGAATATGAGATCGACCCTTTCTCAGTGCCTCTGGAGGAGAAGATCGAGTTGCTTCTGAAGGTCAACTCCATTCTGCTGAAGGATAAAAGAGCCAAGGTGGCAAAAAGCAGTATGGACTTCTACAACACCCAAAAATTCTTCGCCTCCACCGAGGGAGCCCTGCTGGAACAGGAAATCTTAGAATCCGGGGCGGGTATGGAGGTTACCGCCATCGAAAACGGAGAGGTGCAGAAGAGATCTTATCCCAGCAGTCACGGTGGGGATTTTGCCACCAGAGGGTATGAGTTCGTGAAGGCCATGGATCTGGTCAGGAGCGCCGAGCGGGTTCGGGAGGAGGCAGTGGCCCTGCTCAAAGCCAGAACCCTCCCCAGCGCCGAGGCCACAATCATAATCACCGGCGCACAGATGGCGCTGCAGGTGCACGAATCCTGTGGTCACCCCACCGAGCTCGACCGCGTCTTAGGGACGGAAATTAGCCTGGCCGGTGGAAGTTTTCTGACCCTGGACAAACTCGATAACTTGCAGTACGGCTCCAAGGTGGTCGACATCACCGCCGATGCCAGCCTGGAGGGGGGGCTGGGGAGCTTCGCCTACGATGATGAGGGAGTGAAAGCCCAGCGGAGCTACCTCGTCAAGGAGGGGAGATTCGTCGGCTATCTCACCTCCCGAGAGACCGCCGCGGTCTTGAATCAACGGTCTAACGGCACCATGCGAGCCGACGGCTGGAACCGCTTGCCCTTAATCAGGATGACCAACATCAATTTGGAGCCCGGGGAGCCCTCCTTAGAAGAGCTCATCGCCGACACCAAAAGTGGCTACCTCTTAGACACCAACAAGAGCTGGTCAATAGATGACCAAAGGTTGAACTTCCAGTTCGGAGTGGAGATCGCCTGGGAGATAAAAAACGGTAAGTTGCGAGAGATATTCAAAAATCCGGTATACACCGGAATGACCCCGGAATTCTGGAACAGCTGTGATGCCGTCTGCAACCGGAGAGATTGGCACCTCTGGGGTATTCCCAACTGCGGCAAGGGGGAGCCGCAGCAGGTGATGCACGTAGCTCATGGAACCTCTCCAGCTCGGTTTCACAACGTAAAGATTGGGGTGAGCAGATGATCGGAAAGGACAGAATATTTTCGACCCTGGAGGCGATTCTGAAGAAATCCCCGGCGGAGCAGACTGAGGCGGTCTTGATCGGCACCACCTCCGCCCTGACTCGATACGCCAATTCCACCATCCATCAGAACGTCGCCGAGACCAACAGCAAGGTCTATTTCCGCACCCTGGTGGAGAATAGAGTGGGGGTGGCCTCCACCAACTCTTTCGTGCCCGGGGACTTAAAGAGGACCCTCTTGAACTCCTATTACATCGCCGAAAACCAGAGGGAGAACCCCGATCTGCCGGAGTTGCCCTCCAAGGCCAGCTACCCCAAGTTGCAGACTTACCTTAAGAGCACGGCTTCATTCACCCCCAGACAGAGGGCCGACAAGGTAAGGAGGATCTTCAAAAAGGCGGCGAAATACGACTTAGATGTTGCCGGTTCCTTCTCCACCAGCCAATCCGAGATCGCGGTGGTAAACTCTCGGGGGGTGAGGGCCTATCAGTCCCTGACCGGGGCCTCCATAAACGTCATAGCCCTCTCGCCAGACAGCTCCGGCTACGCCGAGGGGTTGTCGCGAAGAGTGAGGGACCTCGACTTCGAGGCCATCGCTGACACTGCCATCAAAAAATGCCTCGATTCTAAAAGCCCCCAGGAGATAAAACCGGGCAGATACGATGTCATCTTAGAACCGTGTGCGGTGGGCTCGATAATGGAGTGGCTCAATTACATCGCCTTCGGAGCCAGACAGCTTCACGAGGGAACAAGCTTCGTCTCCGGAAAGATCGGCAAGAAGGTGTTGGGGGAAAACATCACCATCTACGATGACGGCAACGACGGGGGCGGTATTGCCTTTCCCTTCGACTTCGAGGGAGTTCCCAAAAAGAGGGTTTATCTGATTCAGAAGGGGATTGCAAAGGGGGTGGTGCATAACAGCCTCACCGCCATCCATGATGAGGTGGAATCGACCGGACACGCCCTCACCCCGGAATACCCGGAAGACCCCATGGCCCTGAATCTTTTCGTGAAGGGAGGCAACTCCTCCCTCAGAGGGATGATAAGTTCTGTGGAGCGAGGTCTTCTGATAACCCGCTTTCATTACATCAACGGTTACCTGGACACCACCAAGGCTTTGATGACCGGCATGACCCGAGACGGCACCTTCCTGATCAAGGAGGGGAAAGTCAAACACGGGGTCAAGAATCTGCGTTTCACCGACAGCATCGTCAGGGCCTTCTCCAACGTCGTCACGCTCTCGCGGGAACGCCAGGTAATCAACTCCTGGTGGCAGGATATCGGCAGCCTGGTATGTCCAGCGATGCTGGTGAAGAATTTCAACTTCAGTGGGAAGACCGAGTTTTAGAGCTGGCGGTCATTTACACAGAAGTGAGGTCGGGCAACCTCCGACCTCCGTTTCTAACAGGTGAATCGATTTTAGGACTCCTCTGGGAAGAGGCCGCCTCTGGCGGAAAAGGAGGCTTTTTGTTGTGAAAAGAAAGTTGCTGTTGCAGCTGCTGCTGGCTGCCCTCCTTGCGAGTTTTCTTCGCCCTGACGCTTTCTCACAAACGCTGTTCGGCGTCAGGTTCAGCGGTTCACATCAGGAGGTCTTAGCTGCCGATTTCGAGGCAGATCGCATGAGCACCTCCTTCGGAAGCTTTCTGGGGAAAGATATTAACGCCAAGGAGACCATATACTTCGGCGTGGATTACGCCACCTCCAGGGTGAGAAGTGAGCCCGGGGGCGAGGTTTATTCCCGGCAATTCATCCCCTGGCTGGGGCTGCGCTACTATCTGCGGCCCAGATTCAAGGACAAGGTCAGCCCGGCTTTGGTGCTGGAGGTGTTCAAAACCTATACGAAACTGAAGCACTCTCAGGGAGCAGTGTATTCGGAGGGGGATTTGGAGTACTTGGAGAAGCTTTACGCCCCCTGGGGTTTTATCCCCTCTTTTTCGGCAGAATATGTCTATTCTCGAGCCTTCTCCCTCTCCGGGCAGGCGGGCTTAAAATTCTCCTACTCCAAAGCCAGCATCTCTGGAAGCTCCAACTTCCAGGACGGGGAGACCAAATTCAAAAGCGTCCTCGGCTTCGTCTCCATCATCCTAAACTTCCGGTGGCAGCGACGTTAATTGAAACCCCATCCCTCTGAATCCGTATAGGCAGATGTAGAAGCTTTGCCTCCGACCGAAGCTTTCCGGTTGGCGAAGGAGAGGAGGTTGTTATGAGCACGAAAAACAGGCTGGTTGTTTTATTCTGGTGCAGCTTTCTGTTCCCGTTTCTGGTATCATCCACCCCCGCTGCTAAAACCCTGGTCAAGTTCGATAATATCCGTGAGGAGAAAATCTATATGCAGGGCTTCACGGTCGAGAAATCGACCGAGGTGGAGATCGAGGCCGTCGGGGCCAAGGGGAAGTCCAACGATTACATGGTTGCGACCGGATGGATCATAGATGCCGACACCAGGGAGCTGGTCTGGGCATTGACCGTCGACAGCTCCAGACCCAGTCGCCGCGACCACGGCAAAAGGGAGGCTACGACGAAAATCACTCTCTCGCCGGGGGATTACGAAGCCTACTATTATGCTGGCGAGCACTATTACCTCGACATCAAAATCCGGGGTGCCGGAGACCTCTTCGATTTTTTGGGGGATCTCTTCTCCGGAGACATAAGCCGCGACTGGGATCGGCTCTTGGAAGAATTTGAGATGGAAATCAAGGTGAAAAACCGCTCCAGAGCGACTCCCAATAACAAGAAGCCCCAACTCCCCAGGGGGTTGATCGAATTCACTGAAATCGGGGATTCCTTTTACAGAGAGGCCGGTTTCACCCTGAAGAAGCCCTCCCGCTTGCGCGTATATGCCCTCGGGGAGTATTCCAAGTCGGACCGGGTGATGGTCGACTACGGCTGGATCAAGAATGCCCGCACCCGAGAGACGGTATGGGAGATGGATCGCTGGAATACCGACGCCGCCGGTGGAGCGACAAAAAATCGGGTCTTCGACGATGAGATCGAACTCCCCGCCGGGAACTATCTGGTTTATTATGCCACCGACGACTCTCACTCCCAAGAGAGATTCAACGCCACCCCCCCCTATGATCCTCACGCCTGGGGATTGATCCTGACCGGTGCCAAAGAGGGCTTCAACAGAAAGGATTTCAAAGCATTCACCCCGAAAGAGATCGGCACTGCTCTCATCAAAATCACCAGAGTCGGGGATGACGAATATCGAAGCCAGGGGTTCACCTTAAAAAAGGAGATATCGCTTCACCTATACTGTCTGGGTGAATACGGCCGCGGAGACCGGGAGATGGCCGATTACGGCTGGATCGAAGATTACAAGACCGGCCGGAAGGTCTGGGCGATGACTCCGGACAATTCCCGTCACGCCGGGGGAGCCGCCAAAAACCGCGTTTTCGACGGGGTGATCGAGCTGCCCAAGGGGGACTATGTGGTTTACTACCTCACCGATGATTGTCACTCTTACGAGGACTGGAACGATTCCCCTCCTTTCAACCCGAGAAGCTGGGGGATCACCATAGCCAGCCTCGATGAGAAGTTCAACAAGAAAAACTTCAAGCTGTTCGAAAAGGAGGAGAAGGAGGGACCCCACCTGGTGCAGATGATTCGACTGGGGGATGATGTGAAGAGGAAAGAACGTTTCAAGCTGGACAAGGTCACCAAGGTTCATATCTACGCCATTGGGGAGGGGGACCGAGATGAAATGTATGACTACGGTTGGATCGAGAATGCCAAAACCAAAAAGGTGGTATGGGAGATGACCTCTCGCATGACCGACCATGCCGGTGGTGCGAAAAAAAACAGGGTGTTCGAAGACAGTATCATCCTGGATAAGGGGGAATACACAGTTTATTTCGTCACCGATGGCTCCCACTCCTTCAAGGACTGGAACGCCGCCAGACCAAGAGACCCTGAGCACTGGGGAATTACCGTCCGCAAGGCTAAGTAATCGCTGCTACTGACACGCTACATATGGTGAAAGAGGTAGGGGAAAGCTTCAGCTTTCCATTCTTCCGCCAGCAGACTGCCCGGTGTGACATCCGACCGCACCTACCACCTTCAAACCCCACTGCTGTGAAAAAACTATCACTGCCCGAGAACTTCGAGAGAATCTACCGACGAGTTTCCTGCGGTTCACCAGGGCAGAGAAAATCGCAATACTATTGAGGTCTGGATGCCCCCCAGGCGGAATTTGATGAGATAGAAATCTAAAGATTCTTGCGGGAGAGGGCGAAAAGTAAGGTCTGAGCTATGATTTTGAAATCGAGCCAGAGCGACTGTCTTTTGATGTAGTGGAGGTCGTAGTGGAGGTTCTTGTGGATCGGAACCTTCCTTGAGGCTCGCAGTTGCCACAGCCCGGTCAAGCCCGGCTTAACCTTCAGCCGCCGGCAGTGGACGCTGTTGTATGTCTGAACAATGAAAGGCATCTCCGGCCTGGGGCCCACAAAGGACATGTCCCCGTTGAGGACGTTGAAAAGTTGAGGTAGCTCGTCAATACAGGTTCGGCGCAAAACCCTCCCCACCCGGGTCAATCGGGGGTCGGAATCCTCATCGGGGGTAGTGGCATACCTGGGACTGTTCACCCGCATGGTCCTGAACTTGTAGATAGTAAAGGGCTTGCCCTTGCGATTCACCTGGCGTCGGTTGGTGCGGTTAAACCGCACACTGTTTCCATTGCGACGGTCCCGACCAATCCTTTGCTGTCTGAAAATCACCGGACCTCTGGAATCCAGCCTCACTAAGATCGCCACCAAAAGGAGAAGTGGGGATAGGAGCAGAAGCACCAGAGCGGAGAACAGAATGTCGAAAGCCCTTTTGACTCGCCAGTAGAGGGAGAGAAGCAGCCGTCCCCTGCGGAACACCACCATCCCCTCTTCGGTAACTACGGTGAGGATTTCCTCGCCGTTGTCTTCGTGGGCGAAGGCGCCGTTTATCACTCTGGGGATTGCCATAGTCCTCTCCTGGTAGAGTCAACCTCCTCGACTCCCGATGGTTCCCCATGCAAAAGAGCAAGCCTAATACCGATGAGCAAGACGCTCCAGCGATAATGTCAATTTAGAGTAATGTCTGCTTGTAAAAGCTTAAGCCACCAGCAAAAACGCCAGAAGAAATCCTTGAAAGAATTTTAACCAGAACCTCACAGATAAACTCCAGTTGCAAGCCGTTGCAGGATATTGCAGCTGTGGCTCACGACCAGTTGATGCGCTGGCCATGGGCTCCTCATTTGGGGAACTTGACCAGCGTCAAGAATTTGCTATATTAAGATAAAGACGGATGTCAACTTTGTCAAGGCTTTTATGAGAATTCTGGTCACTGGAGGGGCAGGTTTTCTAGGTTCCCACCTCTGTGAGTATCTGTTGCGCAAGGAGCACGATGTCGTCTGTCTGGACAATCTCATCACCGGCACCATCGAAAACATTGCCCATCTCGCAGACCGGGGGAACTTCCACTTCATAAAACATGATGTTACTGAGTACATCTTTGTCGACGGAGCCGTCGACTACGTTCTGCACTTCGCCAGCCCCGCCAGTCCCATCGACTACATGCAGCTACCCATCCAGACTCTCAAGGTCGGGGGGTTGGGAACTCACAAGGCCTTGGGGGTGGCAAAAGCCAAGAAGGCGAAGTTCCTGTTGGCCTCCACCTCCGAGGTTTACGGAGATCCCCTGGTCAATCCCCAGGTGGAAGAATACTGGGGAAATGTGAACCCGATCGGGCCAAGGTCCTGCTACGACGAGTCCAAGAGGTTCGCGGAGGCCCTTTCTATGGCTTACCGCCGACACCACGGAATTGACACCCGCATTGTTCGCATCTTCAACACCTACGGTCCCAGAATGCGCAGAGACGACGGTCGGGTCATTCCCGCCTTCATAAACCAGGCGCTGAAGGGTGAAGAGATAACCATTTTCGGCGATGGAAAACAAACCCGTTCTTTCTGCTACGTCTCCGACCTGATTGAGGGCATCTATCGGCTCATGGGGGCCCAGATCCACACCCCCGTCAATTTGGGCAGTCCCTCCGAGATGACCATGTCTGAGCTGGCGCAGAAGATCATCGAGTTGACCAAAAGCAAGAGCAAAACGGTTTATAAGCCCCTGCCCCAGGACGACCCAAAGAAGAGAAGACCGGACATCTCCAAAGCCAGGGAGCTTCTGAACTGGGAACCAAGGGTGGAATTGGAGGAGGGGTTGGAGAAGACTATAGAATATTTTGAAGGGGGAAGAAAAGGCTAAGTCAACGTTTAGGGCCCTGCCGATCAACCCTCCTCCTCACCCCTTTCGGTCAAGCGAGCTAACTTCTCGCCGAAAATCCTCACTGTCAGATTGATTCAACCTGAGAGCCATGGATCCAGCTTTCTTTCACGAGATGTTGAAGGAAGAGCTTCTGGTGGAGCTCCGCCTCAGGGGATACGACGTCATTGCGGTGAACAACTCCACTCAGTATGCCGCCCCCAAGCTCATCGGAGGCTGCCTGCCGGACATAATGGCAAACAACTCCGAAGAGGAGCTGTGTCTGGGGGAGGCGAAAACCTCTGAGGACATCCAGACCAACGCCTCAATGAAGGAGTATGTCGCCTTCGCCAGAGAGGCCAAGGAACTGCACCTCATCATACCCAGCTCCGAGAGAGAGGCCTTACAGAAGGTCTTGAGTCTGTTGAACCTCGGAGTCCAGGATACTTGCCAGATAGTGATCTGGGGCTCTTCGATTCTCTCCTTCGATTGACCGACGACAGAGTCACCATAAGTGGAAATATATGATGGCACCGTGACAGGAAATGGAAAACTGAAGTTTTCCGCTACATTATCGTGACACCTGCTCCCTGTCCCCTGTTTCCTTCGAAAAAATCGTAGGGGTCGGAATTTATCTCGTGGAGCCGTAGGGCCGACCCAAGTTGGTTCATACCAAGAAAGGCGGCGATAAATTCGCCGCCCTACGGTTGAGGAAGAGTACACTCCTCGCTGACTGCTGAATACCATTTACAGGTTAATGCTCATCAGTCGCCATCTGCCATTCACCATTTACTATTCACCAATTACGTCGGGCAAGAGCGGGACTTCAGACTCTCACTTTATCTCATTATCTCTGCTTTTCTTTCCGCGAGCATCTTCTGGTAATCGGTCCTTCTCGTCAGGAAGATGATGGCGCCGATTATGTTGATGGAGACGCTCACGAAATACCACATCGTCGCCGCCAGAACAGTCTTGGGCCCCACCCAGATGTTGGCGGAACGCAGAAGCCCGACGAAGGCTCCCTCCCGCAGGCCGATCCCTGCGATCGAAAGGGGAATCATGGTCGCAATCTGAGTCAGTGGGCCAACCTTGTAAACGTCGAAGAGCGAAACCCCTTTCCGGTGGAATTCAGAGGTGGCTGTGGTAAGCTCGATTCCGGCCTTCGTCAGAAATTGCATCTCCCCGGAAGAAAGGTACACCTCTCCTATTTCAGCCCCGGGCTGGCCAGTAACCACTTCATTGGCGTCAGTAGTTTCTCCGCGCTCGATGAATTCGATCTGATTTCGGACTAAAAGTTCCTTGGTCTCTTCTGTCAACTGCAACGTATGGAGTTGGCCACCAGCGGGACTGGGGATTCGCAACGCCAATCCGTTAGTGTAGAAGGTGCTGAAAAGCCCGAAATAGACGATCACCCCGCATATGACCGCAATGGCGAGGCTAGCTCGCTTCTCCCGATAACGACCGAAGGCCTGAACCGCCTCCCTGAGCGGCTTTTCGATCTTGCCCTTGAGCGGGAAATTGAACTTCAACAGAGTTTCCAACCACCCACTTTTGACGATCAGAAGTAAAGCTAAAAAGAAAAGAAACAGGAAAAAGCCGAAAAAGACCAGCAGAAACAGCTTCGATAGATGCACAAGGAAGAGGCTCAAAACTACCAGGAGGCTCAAAGCCAAAATCGTCAGAACCTTTTCGACCAGGACCACCGCCACCGACTCTGGAGCTTTTTGGGTGTAGCGGGCAACATCATAAGCTTTGTAAGCCTCCAACCCCAGACCGGTGGGCGTGAAGGTTCCTAAAAACCTCCCCACCATGTACGTTTTCACCAGATGGGGAAAGGGGACCGCCAACGCCTGCGCCCTCAAAAGCGTCGTCCACCTGAGGATGGAGAAAAGGATCGCCACCAGTTGCGTTCCGATGGAGGCTGCAAACCACCAGAGGTTCCCCTGTGTGAAGGCATTACGGACGTCAGCCCAGCCGATCTGAAATTTCTTAAAAATAAGATATAGAATCAGAACCGTCACCGACACCTTGAGGAGATTGACTATGATCTTCTTCATAATGAGGATGCTTCCCTTTGAAAGTGGAAGGTTTTTTCTATCTGAAAGCCTACTCGATGTATCCTAAACCCTTGAGTCGCTCCTTTATCGCTTCGGTCTCCTCCTCGCTGTAAACCTCTTCATATATCCCTTCATATTTGGAGGCATCGACGGTCTTAACCGGATTGGCGGCGACATGATCCGGTTCAAAGCAACCTAGCAAAGGCTTCCCGTCCATGTCTTCGGGGACGCCCAAACCAAAGGAGTAAAGAATTGTGGGGGCAAGATCCCACATCTCCGCCTTCGGAAGTTGGAAACCTTTCTTGATGTTTTTCCCGTAAGCCATGAAAATCCCGTTGGGACGATGGAAGCCGGTGGGCTGATCTCTCCAGGAGGTCACCGGCTTGGGGGAGCCGATATGCTGCCTCCCCAGGAAAGCGTAGTTCTTGGCGATGAAGACCACATCCGGGGCATACTTGGTCGAAGGGCCATGATACAGCTCCTCCCGATAGAAAACCTTGTCCATCACCACCTCGCCGGTGTCGGGATCTTTCACCTCGTAAAGCTTCTCCTTGATGAGGGCCCGAAGCTCATCGTATTCGTTGCCGGGCTCGACAACTCCAGTCCCGTCCTCTCTTTTGACGTTGATGAAAACGCCCTGTGCCGGTATGCTGGCGAATAAAGCCTTGGAGGTGGAGTAATCGATTTGAGCCTCTATCTCGGACTTGAAGGAGGAGCGGGTCTGGCGGATCCTGTTCCTAATCGCTCTCTGAATTCCTTTCGGGATTACCTTTTTCGCGAATGGGGTATCCCCGAACTCCCAGGCCTTGAAGAAAAGCCTCTTTTGAAGGCTTTCGGACTTCGTGGTCTTCAGAAGTCCCCACTCTTCCAAGAGAGTGTTGACGTTGATGTAAGCCTCGGTGCCACCGAAGCCGTGATCGGAGTTTATGAAGAGGTAAGTGTTATCGTCAAGCTTATCGAGGAGCATCCCCAGCATCTCGTCCTGAAGCTGATAGCACTGCAGGATTCGATCCCACAGCCGCCGACCTTTCTTGCTGTTGTAAAATTCGGGGAAGTTGGGATCGAAGAACTTCCACAGCACATGTTGTATGCGGTCGGAGAGGATAAAGACCGTAAAGAAGAAGTCCCAGGGCTTATTGTCCATCATGTAGAAAAAGGCGTCCCGGCGGGTGATGAAGGAGTTCTTGATGTCGTCCAGGAATACGAAACAGTCCTCTATAAACGTGGGGTCATATTTGGGGATGTCGATATCGACCTTGTAATTCGGGAACTTGCTCAAAAGCTCACCCTTCAACTCCCGCGGGTAAGTGAAATCGTTCTCCTCTGAAGGGGTCATCATCCCGCCGATCATAAAACCCTCTAACTTCTCCGGCGGGAAGGTCATGGGGACGTTCATGACGTTGGTGATTTTACCCTCCTGGTTGAGTATGTGCCAGATTCTGGCGGCACGAATCGACTTGCAGGAGATGAGAGGTCTTTTGAGATCGAAATGGAACGACTCCCGGAAGTCGAAGATCCCGTGCTTGCCGGGATTTTTTCCGGTAAAAACCGCCGACCAGGCCACCGGGGTGGTGCAGGGGATGGTGGAGTCGAGAGTCCCCCAGACCCCCTCCTCTTTAATCCGCTTCATGTTGGGCAGATACCCCTTCTCCATCCAGGGGCCGAACAGATCGAAGGTGGCACCGTCCAGGCCCAGCAAGATCACTCTTTTCTTATCAGTTGAGGGCGTCTTATCCATTTATCTCCTCCCAAGTGGAGAAAGGAATCTAAACAAAGGGCAAAGCAAGCTTCGCCCGATCTTCTTAAGTTCAGCCAATATAGCGCTTTCGCCTTATCTGTCAACACAAAAGCAGATCAGGTTTCGCCCGATTCAGTCTTTTTGCTTTTCCCTTGACATATCGGTGACATTGATTAGTTTTCTCTTAGCAGCAGGGATTAAAAAGGTAAAAGCAGGAATGATTATTTCGGGGAATAGAATGAAGGTGTTAAGCCTATTGCTAGTAGCTCTATTAACAGCCCCTCCATTGGCAGATGCCGAGCTTGTGGAACTAGTGACAATCTACGGGCCCCAGGGAGGTGCAGGATTCTACCATGTCGCCGGTCCTGGCGACGTGAACCAGGACGGCTATGATGATTTCATTATCAGCTCGCCGATCCGTGACAGAAGAATACATGAATGCGAAAACGGCTACGCCCGGCTGTACTTCGGTGGCGACCCTATTGATACCTCCAATTACATCACCATTCCAGCGGTTTGCGACCAACCCCAATACGCTGACAATGAGTTCGGATCGTATTGCACGGGAGCCGGCGACATAAATGGTGATTCCTATCCTGACTTTTTGATCGGGGATCCCTGGTATGATTTCAACTGGCAGGGTCCCTGGTTTTCCGGGGGAGGTTTTGTCTATTGGGGCGGGCCGGTCATCGATACACTTCCCGGTCTACGCTTAGTTACTGAAACGTTTAATAGCTGGTCGAAATTCTATGGTTTGGGCGACGTAAACGGAGACTCTTTCTACGACATAGTGTCTTCCACACAATGGACGGATGACGCCGGCCCGGTTAATATCTATCTGGGGGGAGATCCTCCGGATAGCATTCCCGATTTCCAGATATGGCCATTTTTTTGCCAATATCCTGTTATCGCTGAGCCTGCCAAGATCATTGGAGATTACAACGGGGATGGCAAGGATGATATCGTGTTCTGTAATCCCTGGCTGCATCCAGGTATAGCTTACATGTTCTTTGGGTCAGAAAGCGGATTCAGTGAACCGGATTTGCTGTTTGGCACGGAAGGTACAGGCGATTTCGGCCAAGTGGTGTCCGGCTGCGGAGACTTGAATGGTGACGGCTTTGATGACTTCGCGGCTGGTGATTGGCACGCGACCTACGTCTACTTCGGCTCTGAAAACCCGGATACCGTGGCTGATGTAATCCTCGTAGATGATGAGGATACTCTATCCAACGTCCATTGGCTTGCTGGTGGCGGAGACCTGAACGTGGACGGCTTCAATGACATCGCAATGTCCAATCCCTGGTGGGGTGATCAATATGAATGGCAAGGTCGGGTGTTTATCTATTACGGGGGGACAGAAATGGATAGTATACCGGATATCGTTCTCACTGGCGAGTTCTATCGTCAGAAGCTGGGGCAGGAAATGGTCTTCCCTGGGGACTTAAACAGTGATGGCTATCCCGAATTCCTGGTGTCTTCCGCAAACAGGAATCATCCCGGATACTCCTTCGTGACCGTCTACACAACCAACGTCACATCAGTGGAAGGCTCAGAGCAGGTGCCCCAGGCATCCGAGCTTGAGCTGAGAGCTTACCCGAATCCGTTCAACACCAGCACGACGATAACGTTGAAAGCACGGACCAAGGAAGCGACACTGGAGATATTCGATCTTGCTGGCAGAAAGGTCAGATCATACAATTTGGGGCAGCTTTCCGGCGAAGGGCAGATAACCTGGCGCGGCACCAACGAAACTGGGGAGCAAGTCTCCAGCGGGATATACTTCTGCAGGCTCTCTACCGAAAGCCTCTCGGCGACGAAAAGGCTGGTGTTAGTCAGATGAAATCCGCAGTTCTGTTCATCCCGCTTCTCCTCATTGTCTGTCCGTTGGCAAGTGCCGAGCTTGTGGAGCTGGTGACGATCTACGGCCCGCCGGGGGGCGATGAGTTCTATCATGTCTGTGGGCCAGGGGATGTTAATGGTGATGGCTATGATGATTTCATTATAAGCTCACCAGTGCGGGATAGAAACAACCATGAGTGTGAAAACGGATACGCCCGGCTCTATTTCGGAGGGGATCCCATTGATACCTCAAACTACATCACCATCCCAGCAGTCTGCGATCAACCCCAATATAATTACAATGGGTTTGGATCGTATTGCACGGGAGCTGGCTACATAAATGGTGATTCCTATCCTGACTTCTTGATTGGTGATCCCTGGTATGATTTCAACTGGCAGGGCCCTTGGTTTTCCGGGGGAGGGTTCATCTATTGGGGCGGGCCGGTCATCGACACACTTCCCGGTCTGCGGTTAGTTACTGAGACGTATAATAGCTGGTCGAAGTTCTATGGTTTCGGTGACGTAAACGGTGACTCTTACAATGATATCGTGGCCTCAACGTCGTGGATGGACGATGCCGGCCCGGTTAATATCTATCTGGGAGGAGAAGCACCGGATAGCATCCCCGATTTTGAGATATGGCCGTTTTTCGGCTATTATCCTGTTCTTGCTCAGCCTGCCAAGATCGTTGGGGATTACAACGGGGATGGCAAGGATGACATTGTGCTTTGTAATCCTAAGGCAATGAGAGACTCCGGCCTCGCCTTCATGTTCTTCGGCTCCGACACCGGTTTCAGCCAACCGGACTTGGTCTTCCAAGGACAAGGTGGATGGTATTTTGGCATTCTTCTTTCGGGATGCGGCGATGTGAACCGTGATGGTTTTGATGATTTTATGACCGACGAGCTCGGTGCCGTGAGCATATATTATGGGTCGCAAGACCCGGACACACTGCCCGATCTTGTACTCAGACCTGCGGTCATACGCTATACCAGTTGTCTTTCCGGCGGAGGAGACTTGAATCAGGACGGCTATGCCGACATCGCTGTGTCATATAGTGGGTGGAGTGGTCAGGATAGCTGCGTGGGGCAGGTATTGATTTACTATGGTGGCGAGGAAATGGACACCGTTGCAGACATGGTCGTTTTCGGAGAAGACCCATACCAGCTTCTGGGGGAGGAGACTACCTTCCCCGGGGACATAAACGGAGACGGCTATCCAGAATTCATTGCATCTTCTAAGTATTATGGGCGTCCCGGGAGTTCGTGCGTGACCATTTACACCACTAACGTCACATCAGTAGAAACCTCCCAGGTGTTGCCCCAGGCCGCGGAGCTTAAGCTTGGCTGCTACCCAAATCCATTCAACACCAGCACGGTTATAAGCTACAGCCTATCGATTAGAACCCACGTAAAGCTGGAGGTGTTCAATTTGGTAGGCCAGAGAATTTCCTGCCTCGTCGATGAAATTCAGTTCCCCGGGCGTAAGAGTATAATGTGGGAGGGTCTGGATGACAGGGGTCAACCTGTAAGTAGCGGGATTTACTTCTGCAAAATAAGTTGTAATAACTTGACAAAGACTGAAAGAATGGCTTTATTACGGTAGTTCGGAGGTACATATGAAAAAGATAGCTTTCCTTTTGGCGGCGGTTTTACTCTGCCTGACTTTCATCTTCATCGATAGCACCTGGGCGACCCAGTCGGCTAAGAAGGCTCCCGACAAGGTAGTCATCACAGCGGAGATGGGCCAGAAGATCGAGATGGTCGGGAACAGGATGAGGTTTGTGGCTCTCGACGTTGTCAGCGAAGAGCTACGGACGTACCTGGAGAGCATTGAGTGGATCGAGCTTCCCTGCTTTTTCTCCCCGTTTGACAAGATAGCCATGGAGAGAAGCGAGGTTCCCACCGAGTTCGAGCTTCTTCAGAACTATCCTAACCCCTTCAACCTATCCACCGTCATCGGATACACTCTGCCAGAGGCATTAGAAGTGAGGCTGGAGATTTTCAACCTGGCTGGGCAGAGGATAGTCTGTCCCTTTGAGGGTCATCAGCCTGCAGGTCGTCATCAGATCACCTGGGATGGCACCGATGACCACGGCAACGTGGTTGCAACCGGGGTCTACTTCCTTCGCCTCACGGCAGGCGACTTCAGCAGCGTCAAGAAGATGAATCTGGTCAAGTAAGTAGCGAGCGTACGCAGGTGAATTCCGGCTGGGGTGGGAGTTGAACTCCCACCCCATTTGTGTTGCAGCTTGAGCGGCAGCCGTTCACCCCAAAAGCCAGGGCGGGAGTTGCACTCCCGCCCTTTTCTATGCTCTACACCTGAAGAGGGAACAGATCGGACTCGCAGTCGGCGTAAGTGAAATACCAGTTCTTGGGATTGTGGAAGATCTCTGGTGGGATATCGTCTTCTCTCTGCCAGGCTTGCATCTTCATCGGCCTTTGGGTGGTGAGTCGATGGCTGAAGCCGTTGCGCTTCAAAGCCTTACTCAATTCTGGGCAGGTGGACTCGAAGGCCTGAACTGTGTCGACCCCCCTCTTCTCGAAGAACTCCAGGGCAAAAGTGATCAAGCCTTGATAGAACTTCTCGTCCTTTCGTGTGGCCAGTATGTCCACGATGCGGCCGATCTTCTCTCCATTTCTCTCTATGAGGCGTAATACCAAATACCCTCTGATCTCACCCCCCCCCTCCAGCACGAACCTGTGGTAGCGATTGGTCAGATGATCGGCAAAGCACCAGTTCAAGTAAGCATCGGTTCTTTTCGGGATTATCTGGTAATCATCCTTGACCATCTCCCCAGATGGCCAACAATGCGTCCCCCGGCGCGATAAAACAGAAGCTGAAGCCTATCTTCGGGCATAAAGGGGCTGGACTCAAACTTCCACTTATAAATCTTATCCATACCGGCACTTTTCTCATCCCCCCACACCTGCCGATACAACTCCATTATCTCCTTGAAGTCCTGCTCGGTAACCTCCGTGGCGAAAGACAGTTAGTTCTCTAAGTATGGACTCACTTCTTAAATCTCACGCGGGCCTGAAGTCAACGCTCAAGTAAGAGTATTAGTCGAAGCTTAGGCGTGGACCCAGTAAGAGAGGATAGCACAGAGAAAACAACCACCCCGAGCGATGACTACAGCTTCCACACTACTTGCTGTTTGTCTTGCATTGACAATAGAGCAAATTCTCGGATATCGTCAAGGGGCGCACGTCACAACGGGACAGCTCTGTATGAGAATTGACCAAAACTCCCTGCTTGAGGCCTGCAGAAGTCCACCGCCTAGACCTCCAGAGAGGAAAAGACTGCCAGGTGTAACTGCTTCCAGATTCAAAGAGCGCAAGCAACCGGTAGGACCCAGAAGGACTGTCTACGGGGAGGAGAACAAAGCCCCCTGGCAAGAGAGTTCTCTGCCTTAGTTCACATCCCCTGGTTACTCCTCCAGAGTCGGGAGAGAATCAAGGGGAGTCTCCATCATAAACCTGGCATCGTCGACCAAGTCGCTCTCCGGGTAGTTGTCCAAAATCTTCTGGAAGGCCTCCTTAGCTTTGTCCTGGTCTTTCAGGTACTCAGAATAGATGAAGCCGATCATGAATTGGGCCTTGTCGTTGCGCTCATCGTCGGGATAGTCTTTCATTACCTGCTCGTAGGCACTGATCGCCCTCCGATATTCCCCCATCCTCTGGGCGGTCTCGGCCTCGCTATACAGCTCCTGGACAGTTTTTTTCTTCGCGCAGGAGAAGACCAGACCCGAAACTAAAGTGAAGGTCACAAACAAAAAGATGCTTCTCTTGAAGAACATATCTCCTCCTCAGGATTCCACGATCTATCTTTGACTTTCTTTACCTCGCTGCCAACCCAAGAGAGCCGCCCCGATAAACCCCGCCCGATTGCCCAGTTTCGCCCTCAGGATCTTCAATCCCCTGGTGTTGGAGCTCATGCCCCTCTCTCTCACCGCCATCCTGATTCTCTTGATGAAAACCTCTCCGGAATCGGCCAGACCCCCCCCGATGATTACCGCTTCAGGATTAAGAAGGTTTACCACCCCGACTATGCCCGCGGCTAAAGCCTCAACCAGTCTATCGACAGCCTCAGTGGCAACCTCATCGCCGAGCTTGAAGGCTTCCATCACCAGCTGTGATGTCAGTTTTTTTGAATCACCCCGGAGCCAGTCTTTCAGGACGGAGTCTCTTCTTCTTCGCAAGAGGGACCGTATCTCCCTTAAAAGAGCGGGGACGGAGGCGTAAGCCTCCACACAGCCTTTACCCCCACACAGGCACCGACGACCTTGATATCTTATCGGCATATGTCCGAACTCCCCCCCAAAGTAGCGACTGCCCCGATAGAGCTTACCATTTAGGATGAGACCTCCACCAATACCGGTGCCCAGGGTAAGGCACAGGATGTCTTTGAAACCTCTGCCGGCGCCAAGCTGGTATTCCGCCAGAGCCATGACGTTAGCGTCGTTGTCTGCGAAAACCTCATACTCTGGGAAACGTCGATTGATCCCCTGTTTTAGATTCACCCCGATCCAGAAGGGGAGATTGGGACTAAAACCCTGCACCTTCCCGGTCAGAAAATTCACGGTGCCGGGACTGCCGATTCCGATGTGAGAGATCTTTCGCTTCTGGGATTGTGCTCGATTCAGAACTTCTGCCATTGCAGAATGAATAACCTCCCACACTCTGCGGCGATTCTTGCTCTCTGGGAGAGGTTGGAGAGTGCCGTAAAGGACTTTCCCATCACTGGAGATGAGGCCATATTTTACGTTTGTAGCTCCCAGGTCAATTCCGACAGCGAACTTCTTTCTCATCTTAGACTGTTGTACTTCTCAATCCCCACCGCCAGCGCTTTCATGGCCTTTTTCAGATCCTCCACGTTCAAGACATAAGCCAGCCGAGCTTCGTCCTTCCCCCTGCCGGGGGTAGCATAGAATCCCGGGCCCGGGGCAATCATTGTGGTTTCACCCTCGAACTGGAAATCGGTCAGCATCCACTGTGAGAATGCCTCGATGTCATCCACCGGCAGTTTCGCCATGATGTAAAAGGCCCCGGAGGGTTTTTTGCAGACCGTCCCCGGGATCTGCATCAGAGCCTCATAGACGACGTCACGGCGGCGGCGGTATTCATCGGCCATATTCCTGAAGTAGTCCTCTTTCAGAGATAGCGCTGCCATGGCCCCATGCTGTTCAATGCTTGGCGGACATAGACGAGCCTGCCCGAACCTCAGCGCGGTCTCCACAACCTCTTTATTCTTGCTGGCCAAACAGCCGATTCTGGCTCCGCAAGCGCTGAAGCGTTTGGAAATGGAGTCTAAAAGGATAGCACGACTTTCTATTCCGGGAATATTCATAACACTGGTGTGAGTCCCCTCGTAGATGAACTCTCTGTAAACCTCGTCAGAAAGCAGGAAGATATTGTGTTCGATGGCCAACTCCCCCAGGGTCTCCAGCTCCCTTTTTGTGAAGACCGTTCCGGTGGGATTGTTCGGGGAACAGAAGATTATTGCCCTGGTTTTGGAGGTTATCTTTGATCTGATCTCCTTTTTGCCGGGAAGGTGAAATCCGGTCTCGGCATAGGTCGTCAAAGGCACCAGATTCACCCCCGCTTCCACCGCAAAGCCGTTATAATTGGTGTAGAAAGGTTCCGGGACGATGATCTCCTCCCCGGGCTCGCAGACCGCCATCATGGCGAAGATGATAGCTTCGCTCCCCCCGGTGGTCACCACGATCTCCTCCGGCGAAAGCTCGATATTGTATCGGGAGTAATATTCGGAGAGCTTTTCTCGGAATTCGATGCTCCCCTGGGAATGCCCGTAGGCGAGAACCTCCTGGTCGAAATTTTTGATGGCGTTCATGAACTCCTTCGGGGTGGCGATATCCGGCTGTCCGATGTTTAGGTGATAGACTTTCACCCCTTTCTTCTTGGCCTCATCCGCAAAAGGAACCAATTTCCTTATCGGGGAGGCCGGCATCATTCCGGCTCTATGGGAAAGCTTCGGATCAGTGTCGCTGGGCATCTTCGGATTCTCCACAGTCTTAACCTGAGGTCTCACGGGAAAAGGAATTTATGTCCTGGGCTCGAGATTGTCAACAGGATTAGGTCAGAGCCGTCGCCTGAGAAACTTGACATCAACTTTAATGGCCAGTATTTTGAGCGAAAATCATCTTGTGAGAGGGAAGTGAGCTTTCCGGTGAAAAAAGTCCCCATCATCATTCTTGTCTTACTCTCTTATCAACTCTGTTGTGGCGCAGAGCAGAGCGAGCCGGTTAGCGCATATGATACTCCCAACGACGCTGGGCGCAGCATAACCATCTCTTGGGAGGAGCTTGAGCCTTCAGAGTTAGCCGTCCCCGAGGAGTGCAGGATATTTCGTTCGCCCGAGCAGGAGGGGACCTACGAGTTGGTGGCCACCGTCCCCTTCGACCAGTCCCTTTACCGTGACGATGACGTCGAGGACGACAGCTCCTACTATTACAACCTCGTTTTGGTCAAGGGCGAATCGACAGTGGGCTCATTCACGCTCAGGCCGGTAAGCTCATCTCCCCAATTGTTCAACACCGCTCGGCTTAACGTCCTGGTGGGGATTCTCATCTGCGGAATTCTAGTTGCTTTTTTCATGATCCAGGGGAAAATCGGCCGGGAGCTATACGTTCGACCTATAGCCGGACTTTCTGCCATTGACGACGCCATCGGGAGAGCCACCGAAATGGGGAAACCGATTTTGTACTCCTCAGGTGTGGGAGAGATGTCCCGGGTAGCAACCATCGCCTCCATGAACATCCTCGGTTCCATCGCGCCCAAGATAGCGGAATACAACACCAAGTTCATCTTCCCCAACTGGGATCCGGTGGTCACCACCGTCGCCCAGGAGGTCGTAAAGGAGGGCTACTACAAGGCCGGGCACCCGGAGGCCTTCGATCCCGACAATATCTACTTCGTTACCCAATCGCAGTTCGGATACGTCGCCGCGGTGGATGGTGTAATGGTCAGAGAGAGACCGGCCGCTAATCTGCTCTTAGGTACTTTTGAGGCAGAGTCGCTGATTTTGGCCGAGACCGGGAATTCAATCGGCGCCATCCAGATTGCGGGAACCGATTCCTCCATTCAGCTTGCCTTCTTCATCGTCGCCTGCGACTATGTTCTGATCGGGGAGGAGCTCTTTGCTGCCTCCGGATACATCACCAAAGACCCGATGGTCTTGGGCAGCCTCAAGGGGACCGACTATTCCAAACTGGTCATTATCCTGTTTGTGGTTTCGGGCTCAATCCTGGGAACGTTCGGGGTAGAGACTCTTGTGAACTGGTTCAGTGTGGGGTAACATTCACAGCAGATTAAACAGATTAAGCAGATGCCTTCGTCCGTATTCACTGTTTACTATTCACCATTCACTATTCACCATTAACCAATATGCGTAGACGTCTTCCAGTAATAGTCTGCTTCCTCTTTGGGCTTTTCATGCTGGTGCAGTTTTTCGTCCCCCATCCGGTGGGGACGGAGGCTTACGAAACGGTGCTGGACTGGGTGCAGATAATATATGTGTTTGCTCTTTTTGTGGGGGTGGCGGGAATCATCAAATTACACGGAGGCAAACTGTCCCCGGGGAAGAAGGGCTGGTTTTACAGCCTGACCACAATCTTAGGTTTGGCAGCGATGGTGATTCTGGGCTTCGTTTTCGGAGTGGGGCGGGGGACGCCCTTCAATTGGATTTTCGAAAACCTGCAGGCGCCGATGCAGGCGACGATGTTCGCGCTTTTAGCGTTTTTCATCGCCTCCGCAGCTTACAGAGGTTTTCGCATTCGGAACTTAGAATCAGTTCTATTACTGGTGGCGGCGGTGATAGTGATGATCGGGCGAGTGCCGATTGGTGAGATGATATTCCCTTACTCCCCGGAGGTTGCTGACTGGGTTTTGAGAGTGCCTTCCATGGCCGCCAGAAGGGGAATATTCATTGGTATAGGTTTAGGTTCAATTGCCACTGCTCTGAGGGTAATTGTGGGAATTGAGAGAACCTATTTAGGTCGGGATTGAGAAATCAGTTTAACAACTGCAGTGAAATATTTGGCAGCATTTGAGTTACCAATATGCAATTAACAGTTTTGATCGACAACAATACGTTAATAGATAGATACTTCTTGGGTGAACCGGGTGTATCTTATCTAATTGAAGAGGGAGATAAGCAGATATTATTTGACGTTGGATATTCCGACGCTTTTGCAGTTAATGCAAGAAAGCTAAAGATAAATCTGCTTGATAGTGACTTCGTAGTTCTTTCTCACGGCCACCTAGATCATACCTGGGGACTCACTCCACTATTGAAGCTGTATACGGAAGCTGAAATTGAGGGACTACCTTACAGAAAGACAACTTTAGTAGCACACCCGCAGGTATTTAATACTAAATCACTCAATGGTCTAAGTGAGATCGGCTCAATCATCTCAAGTGAAAAATTGTCGCAACATTTCAAGTTGAATTTGACGAAGGAACCTTTTTGGCTAACGGGAAAATTGGTTTTCCTGGGCGAAATAGAAAGGTCTAATAAATTTGAAAATACTGAGCCGGTAGGTAAGGTATCTGTGGATAAAGAGTTCAAAGATGATTTTGTGTTGGATGATTCTGCCCTAGCTTATAAGAGTTCTCACGGCTTATTAGTAGTTACAGGATGCTCACATTCTGGAATCTGCAACATTATCGATTACGCCAAAAAGGTGTGTAATGAAGATAGGGTAATAGACGTTATAGGAGGTTTCCATTTACTCGACCCCTCGCCAGAGCAACTCAATGTTACCTTAGAATACTTCAGGAATTTGAAGCCAAAAGAACTACATGCTTGTCATTGTGTCGATCTCAAATCAAAGATTGCACTATCGAAAATAGCAAACTTGATGGAAGTAGGCGTCGGATTATCTTTAAATTATGATTGATTCGAGTTCACGAATGACAAAACCCTTCCTAAGCTACGCCGGGCATTGAACCCGCCCTCCTGGCCTGAAGGGGTGTCTGCCGGTTCCCGATTCATGAGAAGTCTGTGTCCTGCCTACCTTGCAATTGCAAATGGGGGCCCTTGGTATTATTTGAACAGAGGAATTGCTCATTAAACTTCTCGTGACTGCTAGGTGTCTAAATTTCGCGAGAGTGAAAGGGCTATATCCCCGGGCCAGGTTATCTGGAACGAAAAATGGATTTATGTATTCTACTAAATGCGTGAGAACTGAAACTGAGAGGGTACCATGAGACTATCCAAGTGGCACTTCGTTGGATTGGGTTTGATCATATTGGTTCTCGCTGGTTTCTACATCAGCAATAATGTGGGATCGCGAGAATCATCTGGAAAGGAAATTCGATACAAAGAACTTTCCATCAAGAGGGGGACATTCCACAGCACCGTTTCGGCCAGCGGGATCGTGAAACCGATCGATAGGGTCCAAATAAAATCGAAGGCTAGCGGACTCATCGAAGAATTGCCGATCGAAGAGGGAGATTACGTCAAGAGGGGAGCGCTCATCTGCCGCCTCGACCAGACGGACGTCAAGGCCGAGGTGGAGCAAGCCCAGGCCGACCTGGATATTGCTGAAGCGGAGCTAAAGCAGGCTCAAAACACATACAATCGACGAGAGCAGCTTTTCCTCAAGAAGCTTATTTCCAAGGAGCAGTTCGACCAAGCCGACCTTCTCCTGGCACAGGCCAAGGGGAAAATGCTGCGCGCCCGGACCTCTTTGGAACAGGCCCATACCCGACTCAGTGAGACCATCGTTAAGGCTCCCATCGACGGTGTCATACTTCAGAAATATGTGGAGGCGGGGCAGATAATCTCCTCTGGCATCAGCAACGTAAGCGGAGGCACCCCCATTGCTGACGTAGCGGATATGCGATTCGTTGAGGTAGAAGCAGGTGTCGACGAAATCGATGTGGGAAAGGTCAGAGTGGGACGACCTGCTGCAGTGATTGCCGAAGCCTATCCGCAGACCAGGTTTTCGGGAGATATAATTCGAATTGCACCGGAGGCCAACGTAGTCCAGAACGTCACCCGCTTCAATGTCATTATCGAAGTGGAGAATACTAAAGGACTGCTTAAATCTGGTATGAACGCGACCGTAGAGATCACCATCGCGAAAGAGGAAAATGTCCTTCTGGCTCCTACCCTGGCACTCACCGAATCGATGCGGCCTGACGCCGGTAGGAATGTCAGGCGGACCTTGCTGAAAAGTGGCCACGAGTTCGTGCCCCACGAGGTCGAGATTGGCCTCTCCGATTTCGAGCACACCGTTGTGACCGCGGGCCTGCAGGAAGGCGACATATTGGGGGTTCCAATGATCTCTCGCCTGAAAGAAGAGCATGATGGAGTGGAGGAGCGCATAAGAAGCACCCAGAGCTTCGGAGCAGCCGGCTCTCGGTAAGAATCACAGCATCTCCAACTCCCGCCGTGCTGAGGTAACTTAAAAAAGCTATGATTATTCTTGAAAACATGAGGCTGGGTCTTCAGAGTTTGAGATACAGCCCCTTGAGGTCCGCCTTGACATTGATCGGGATAGCGGTCGGCATCGCCGCGGTTCTGTACGTAGTGATTCTGGGAGAAATCACAAAGAAGAGCATCAACGAGCGTCTGGCGGCTCTCGGATCGAATGTCCTAATGATAAGGCCCGGTGCCTCCCACTTCCACGGTGTACGCACCGCTGTCAACGTCGAGAATCTGACCTGGGATGATGCCAGAGACATCGCCGCCAACTCCCGGGTCATCACAACCACTGTCCCGACTTATTCCGGCTCCAATGTTATTGAGTTTGAGGACAAGAACACGAATTCACGTGTCACCGGTACAACTCCCGCGTATGCAAGTATCAACAACACTAAAGCGGCGGAGGGCAGGTTCTTCTCAGATCTTGAGATAATGCAACGTGCGCGAGTATGTCTTCTGGGAGCTACCGTTCACCAGGAGCTTTTCGGAGAGGAGACATCGGTGGGCAAATCCATATACGTCAATTCAAAGCGGTTTGAGGTTATTGGACTCCTGGAAGCTAAGGGAGAGTCCTGGTCCAGCCCGGACGATCAGGTCTTCATTCCATTAACCACAGCCCAGGAACGGCTATACGGTGTAGATCACTTGAACCTGATTCTGGCCCAGTACAACTCCCCCGGTGACTTCGAAGAGGCGCTGTTTGACATCGAGACCATCCTGCGAGGTAACCACCGCCTCAGACCGGACCAGGATAACGATTTCCGCGTCAGGCGTCAGGATTTCTTTCTTTCCACAATACAGGAAACCAATATCGAGCTGGCAAACTTCGTCATCATCATCGCGTTGGTATCGCTGATAGTTGGGGGCATCGGAATAGCCAACGTCATGCTGGTCTCTGTGACCCAGCGCACTCGTGAAATCGGCGTTCGCCGAGCTGTGGGGGCGAACAGGATGATGATAATCACCCAGTTTCTCATCGAGGCCATGGTTCTCGGCATCGCCGGCGGAGCTCTCGGTATCTTAGGCGGAATGGTGTTCAATAAGATAATAATCGGGGGAGAATTGATAATGCCGTGGGTCTGGATCGGATACAGCCTCTTGATTTGTGTGGGGATCGGTCTGGCGGCCGGGCTTTACCCGGCTTTGAGGGCGGCTCATATCGGCGTCATCGAAGCCCTGCGATATGAGTAAGTTATCCTACCGGTCGTGTCACATTTAGGGTAGAAGCGGACTATGTTCTCGCTTATGTCACCTACTCGCAGGAGGTTGCTGACTGGATTCTGAGGGTGCCTTCAATGGCCGCCAGAAAGGGGATATTCATCGGGATAGGTCTGGGTTCGGTTGCCACCGCCTTGAGGGTGATTGTGGGGATAGAGAGAACCTATCTGGGTCGGGATTAGCAGACGATCTTTAAAACAGTGAAAACCCCCGGGTTCCACTCCGGGGGTTTTTGCTTTTTCCTTATGATGCTCTCTCGATAGAAAGCTCGTAGTTGTCGAGCTCCAACTCTGAAGCGTTACCTCCTTTTGATCGCCTTGACCAGATCTCCCACTGTTCCGTCAGGACCGAAGCCCCGCTTATGGCGGGACGTGTCCTGACGGTCAGTCAAGTTTAGACTTTTTTGGGGGACTACCTCCTCCTGATCGCCCTGACCAGATCGCTGTGCTCCTTGACCTTGGCAACCAGCATTTCGTGGGCGGTCGAGTCTGCGATGATCAGATCCAGCATCTTACTTTCGAGCTCCTTGTCCTCGATAAAGTGCCGCATCATCTTCTCGGTCATATCTACCCTCTCGAAAGCGCGGTCGACCATGGAGGTGATCATCTCCGTATCGGCGGCGACGCGGTCGAGAATGCTCTGACGCAACACCGGGTCTTTGTAAATCTGCTCTAACGCCGCCTGTTTATCACAGGAGACCAGAAGCGGAAGTACCCCCACGAGAAATACAACCATAAGAAAAAGAGACACCCTTTTCAATTTTACCTCCTGAAGCTGTTAGAAGTCAATCAAAACTCTTCACCGGCGAAATGTTCCCTGGAGGGATTCAGTTCTCCAGCAGTTGAAATTTCTGTCTATTTATCAAAATCTTTTTGAGTTGTCAATATCTTTGTCCTTTGACATGAAATAAAAAGGGTGTCCCTACAAAGGAACACCCGGTCAAGTCAGACCAGCTGCTACTATGGGCCAGATTTATCCTTCTCCTTGGTGATCTTCTCTTCCTTGGTCTCATCTTCCTTGGTCTTCTCCTCCTCAGTCTTCTTCTCCTTGAGACGATCATCTATGCCGTCGCCGTTTTTGTCCCGAAAATAGTCGTACGCCTCCCTGGTTCTGATCTTCTTCTCCTTCTGAAAAGATCTCTCCTTATCCTTGCTGGGAAGTTTCTTCCAGCTCTCCTTGGCCTTGTCTTTCCTGACCTCAGGCAGCCTCTTGTGCTTCTCTGCGGATTCTTTTTTCTTATCGGGACTTGGAGCCCTTTTAACTTTTTCCGTCCGGGGCGTCAGCTTTTTCTTCTCCACCTGCTCGGTTTTCTTGGATTTCTTGGGCGGAGTGGCATAAGAAACCGGCGAGAGCGCAAGCCAGGTGAAACAGGCCAGGATCGATATTGCTGAAAGCAGTGTTATTTTTCTAGACATGTCCTCCCTCCTTCATCTTCGTCGAGCAACCTTGGTGCGTGGACTCTCTTGTCGAGATGAGGTTCCCTTTTCCACGCGAACGCTTTGTTTCTTGATGGTGGAAGTCGACCTCTCCTTGCCATTTTCACTTCTGGAAGAACTTCGACTCTTCCCACTCAAAGATTTAGCTTCTTTTACTTCCTTTTTCTTCTCAGTTCTGTATGTTCGCCCCTTCGAGGAAGTTACCGTCTTCTTCTTCTCGGCTCCGCCGGAGATAGACTCACTCTTGGCAGATGCTCGCTCTTTGGACTTCACAGACTTCGACTTAATATACCTGCCTTCGCTGCTTTTCGCAAGTGTGGTCTTCGCTGGTGGGGTATACGTCGATTTTGAGCCAGTCCGGTCACGTCTGGTGAACTTACCCTCCGAGACTGAAGTCTCCGGATTCGCCCACGAGGGTCGATCTTTGTATTTCTTTCCACCCCAATCGTAGTCTCGGAAGTAATCGCCCTTGTATCTGCGCCGCTCGAATTTGCTGGTGTATCCAACCTTCACCCTCACCGGCCGATACCTCTCCACATAGACATATCTCTGCCAGCAGGGATAGCCATTGTAATAGACGATGATTATGTGGGGACCGATGAAAATGTTGGGAATGCACATCGGGGCATAACCCCAGAAGACACCGTCAATAAAGATCTCCCCACCGTACCAAGAGCAGTCCACCCAGACCGTTCCCACCGGCCAGTAGCGGTAATAGGCCCGCGGACGATAGTAGTGATGATAGACATTCTCGATCTCGAAAACACACCAGTCGGAGACGAAATACCGATCCTCGAAAACCTTAAAATTAGCCTTGTCTATGAGGTCAAACCTTTCCTCCTCCAGGTAGGCACACCAGGAGGGATCATACTCCGCCTCGCTCCGATACGGCAGCCACCGGGGAGGGGAGATTGGATGTGGAGAGGCGACTGCATAAAGCAGCTCCTCCCCCCGGGGCCCGCAGATCCTAAACCTATAGTCACGCTCGGGATCCGGCACCCGATAGGTCACCTCCCCTCTGACAAAGCAGTCCTCGTAAGGGTCGTGCGGATAGACAAGGTGGAGATAACCCTCGGTGTCGATCTCATACAGGAGGACATGACAGTCCATGTTGGTGCGGAAATAGACGACCACATCCTCGCCCAAGTAGAACGTTCCCCCTCTTCCCTTGTTAGTCCAGACCTCGATCTCCAGCTCGGGTCCCGGATGAAGGGGAGTCACACTGAAGCCGTATTCCTCTGGAGTCTGAGAACTCGCAGCTTTCGGGAATAGGCTCCAGGTCAGGAGAATCATTACAATCACGACATATCTTTTCACTTTAATCACCTCACTTCTAACTTCAATAAAGAGGCACCTCTTCCGTCGGAGGCAGACTGAGCTCCCGATTGCCGGGATCGGTCTGATAGGCCCAATCGAAAACCATCCGATGCAGTGAAGCACTCACAAGGGTCAAACGTACTTTCGCGTAATGATCATCTTCTGTAAGAATCACGTAAGTGTGATACGGGATAGCTTCCGCCCTCCCCCACTGAGACCAGCCACCCGCGGGAGCGTAACCGATTTCGTCTAAGGATTCGGTGTAACCCATATCCTGCAGATAGGTGAAGTCTCTGGCAACAGATATAAACAGGTTGCCGTTGTCATAATCGAGATAGAAATCGGCTTCGGTATTATTATAGCTGTCGAACTGCACCACCGCTTGAGTGGAGAGGTTGAACCCACAGCTATCGGGTTTGGTGTCGAAATCACAGAGGGTCACATCATACCCCTCCGGTCTGGGAGTGTCGAAAACATCCTCGTAGGAAAGGTCGGATTCGTTCCCGCTCTCATCGAAGGAGGCCACCGCATAATAGTACGTTTTCCCGTTGAAGAGACCTGTATCGGTGTAGTAATCTTGATACATACCGTAAAGTGTAACAATGAGATAGTAAGGTCCCGCCAGAGCGGAATCGCCGCGGTAGACATTGTATCCATCGCAATCCTCCTCGACGACCGGACACCAGTAGACGATGATTTCCCCGTCGCCGGTGACAGAATAAACCCCGGAGGGGACTGCCGGTGGAGTATCGTCTACGTAGTAGACCTCCGTCACTCTCCGGTCGCAGGAACAAAGAGAGAGCATGAAGAGACTCACCGTCAGAGCAGCTGTTCTAAGCGTTGTCCTGGCCATTCATTCACACCTCCGTTCCACGTTAGAGCAATTAATGTGCCAAAAGAGGTCAATATCTCCCGGTTGTAACGCCTTGCTGTGCAGGCAATTACCGTTGCCGTTGAAACGGCCTCTCAAGCGCAGCCTTCTCCGCACAAATCCTGTTCAAGGAAGCTCCTTTTTTTGTGCAACCGTTACAAGACCGAGGTTCCCGCGGAGTGCGGGGAGGAGGGGCCAAAGAACTTGCGCCCCTCGCACCTTGCCTCTATATTTAGGGGTAAGATCTGAGGGCCTTGTGGAATCAGGCTCTGGTGAGGCATTTGGGTTGCCTGCAAGATGTAGCTTAGAGCCTCTTCCGGGGAGTTTTCGAGAGGCTTCAGTTTGGGGAAAATGAATCCGTAAGAAACGAAGGGAGGAGGAAAGCGATGAAGACAATTGCTACCGACAAGGCTCCTGCAGCGATCGGGCCTTACAGTCAGGCGGTGAAGGTTGGGAACTTCATCCACACCTCCGGGCAAATACCGATAGACCCCCGAACCAACCAGATCGTCTCCGGCGGAATCAGGCAGCAGACCGGACAGGTGCTGGAGAATTTGAGACTGATTCTCAAGGCCGGGGGCGCCGGCTTAGAGAACGTGGTCAAAACCACCGTATTTCTCAAGGACATGGCGGATTTCGCCTCCTTCAACGAGATCTACAGCAGGTTTTTCACCAGATCCCTGCCCGCCAGATCGACGGTTGAGGTTGCGGCTCTGCCCAAGGGAGCTCTAATAGAGATCGAGGCCATCGCCGTTCTTGAATGAGCTTATCAGCGGGCTCACTCAAGGAGCTTGCACCGACCCGTAATGCCCCCGAACTCCGAGGATTTGCAGCTGACGAAGGAAGAGGCCACCGACCTTGAACCGGAGAGGGTATCCGGAGCTCAGAGACCGCGTCGGGCCAGGTGGATTGAGCTCTCGAAAATCCTGTTTTCGGCTTTAGTCCTGGTTTTCCTT
>JAUWHO010000006.1 GCA_030605835.1 Candidatus Zixiibacteriota bacterium
CAAAAAGCGATCATGATGACGCTGATCGGGAAGGGAAATACGTAGGCCAGGTTGTCTCAACCTGGAGACTTTATAGTAGACAGTAGATAGTAGATAGGGCGACCCCCCACCCCATGAGGTCTTGCGACATACACTTAGCAAGATGATGAATGGATTTAAGGTTTCCTCTACTAAAATAGTCTTGCGCACGTTGGCTTCAATCTTTATATTTAAACAAAGTGCCGAAGTGGTGGAACTGGTAGACACGCTGTGTTCAGGGCGCAGTGGGTTTTTGCCCGTGTGGGTTCAAATCCCACCTTCGGCATATTTTTATTCAGGATAATTCCGCC
This sequence comes from Candidatus Zixiibacteriota bacterium, assembly GCA_030605835.1. Lineage (GTDB taxonomy): Bacteria > Zixibacteria > MSB-5A5 > DG-27 > DG-27 > DG-27. The sequence goes on from JAUWHO010000006.1 coordinate 330, forward strand.
CTACGATTTCAGCGCCACCTACCTCAGGCGCTCTGCATTGCCTGGGGCGTTAATTCTCCTCACAGGAGAACAAAGGCATCGGCGGGGAACAAAGCCTCGTCGTATAGTGACCAAAGACAATTGACAGTGCTGTCGGGAGTTTCCTCCCGACAGAAACCGCGAGGTGGAAACAGCTGGCGGCACGCAAACATTTTGTATCCAACCTTGCCAACCTTGACTTTCGCTTCCGACTTGCTAAATTCCGCCTGGACATTTACCTTAGGCAATTGATGCCTTCACTTGTAGACGGTCTAAATCCCTTTCCGGATGGAATACGAAAGCATCATCGGCATAGAGGTTCACGCTCAACTCTCGACGGAATTGAAGATTTTCTGCGGATGTGCTACGACCTACGGAAGAACTCCCAACACTCAAACCTGTCCGGTTTGCCTGGGTCTCCCTGGGGCTTTGCCAGTTCTGAACCGGAAGGCCGTGGAATATTTGGTGAGTGGTGAGTAGTGAATAGTGAATAGTCAATAGTAGGTAGTAAACGGCGAATTGTCAGAGTTTCCGTAGCGATGCCATGACAACGAAAGGAAGATTCCGAATAGCGGTTCTCGTCTCCGGGGGTGGCACCAATCTACAGTCGATTATTGACCGCGTGGAGGCTGGGAAAATCAACGCCCAAATTGAAGTGGTCATATCTAACAATAGCAAGGCTTATGCGTTAGAGAGAGCCCGCCTGCATAACATAACCGCACTTCACATGAGCGCCAAAAAGTTTGGCTCCCAGGAGAGCCTGGACGAAGAGCTACTCAAGGTTTTCGAGGAGAGAGAGATCGAACTGGTGGTTCTCGCCGGATATATGAAGTTGCTGAGCCCGGCGATCATCCGAAAATACGCGGGTCGTATCATAAACATCCATCCGGGGCCGCTCCCCGAATTCGGAGGCAAGGGGATGCATGGCCTGAAGGTGCATGAGGCAGTGTTATCTGCAGGATTGAGGGAAACGTGTGCCACTGTCCACGTGGTCGACGAGATATACGACCACGGTTCCATACTCCTGCGGAGGGAGGTGCCGATCTTAGCTGACGACACCCCGGAGAGCCTTGCCGCCAGAGTCTTGAAAGTCGAGCACCAGATTCTGCCGGAGGTGATAAATATGTACGCCGAGGGCAAAATCGATCCCGGGAAAAATCGAGAAGACCAATCTTGATTGCAGGAAAGATAATGAAGGGCGTCGGTGTATGTTTCTGGTGCCTGCTTTTTTTATGCCCACCTCTCTGCACTACGACGTGGGCACAGCAGGAGCTGGATGCAGGTCGTTATGAGGGCTTGCCTATAGAGAAGATCATAATTGAAAGACACCCAGTATTCGATCCGGTGACGGAGAAGGGGGATGAGTTTCCTTACAGCTGGGCCAACAAACTGCATATACTCACCAGCGAGCGCCTAATCAGAAAGGAGCTTTTATTCAGAGAGGGGGAGGGGTTCGACCTGGAGTTGGCGGAGGAGAGTGCTCGAAATCTGCGGAGTTACGACTTCATTGGGGATGTATACGTGGTTCCGACATTGAATAGCGATTCCAGCGGCGTGGAGGTGAAAGTTGTCACTCAGGATCAGTGGTCAACCGAAGTTGCTATAATCTCTACCGGTGGAGGTGGTGAATATACTATCGGTTTCCAGCTTGGGGAGGGCAATCTTTTTGGATGGGGAAAGCTCATCCAGGGAGAGATATTCACAGGAACCGACAACGAAGGCGGCGGCATAAGTTTCTACGACCCCAGGCTGCTTCTGACCAGACACAGTCTGGGGCTCGGGTATTATAAGGATGATTACCTCCGCTACTTCGGACTCTCTTTAGAACGACCTCTTTACTCCCGCAAGACGAAGTGGGGGTGGTCTTCGACATTTATTTCCAGTAAGGGAGAGAAGAGGCTTTTTTACCGGGGGAGAGAGTTTTTCAACTATGACTATGATAAAGAGATCTATTCATTTTCCGTAACGAGATCGCACGGATTCAAGAGAAAGAGAACTCTCACCCCTATGTATACATATGAGGATTACCATTACAGCTCCGACCACCCGGTTCTGCAGGACTATCCCGCCTATCAAGTTTTGGTTCCCGAAGGCGAGATAATCAGCAGGATTGACTTGAAAGCGACCCTGGGTTACTACGATTACGTAACTGATAGCTACCTGGACAACTTCGGGAATATCGAAGATTTGACCTTGGGCTACAAGCTCCAGATAACCTTGGGAGGTTCCTTCAAATTCCTTAATTCTACTTACGACAGAAGCTTTGTGACGTTGAGAGCTACCTCCACCAATTACCTGGGAGAGGGGGCTTATCTGTCTTTGGGCGGGGAAAGCACTTTCCGAATATCGGGGGATAACCTCGACAGAGTGATGAACACCGGGGAGCTGTACTTCTACAACAAGTTGTCGCACCGGCAGACCTTGTGCTGTCACTCGGCTTTGTGGTACGGGGTGAGGCAACAACCCTCGTTCCAGTTTCTCCTGGGCGGTGATACCGGTTTGCGTGGTTATCCCTCCAGACAGTTCGGAGGTCACCGAGTTCTCCTTTTCAATCTCGAGCATCGGTACTTTTCTCCGCTTGAGATCTTCACGGTTGCGTTGGGCACCGCCATTTTCGTCGATTGGGGTTATGCCTGGTATCCCGGAGAGGTGGTTACACTTTCGGACTTTCGCTCCGACGTCGGCATCGGCTTGCGATTCGGTTTAAGGAAATCCTCCGGCTTCAAGGTATTGCGCTTGGATTTCGCCAAGGCCCTGGAGACCGGCGATATATACCTTTCTTTCGGCACCGGGATGCTTTTCAGTTTAAGTGGCCAGTGAGAATCAGAAATTCGTAACGTTATTCTGGGTAACGTTAGCCGTCATCACTACCTTTAGGCTCCTGTATGTATCAGGGTTGAGCCTGGTGCCGCAGGAGGCATACTATTGGAACTACTCCCGCCATCTGGCTTTGAGCTATTTCGACCACCCGCCGGTGATAGCATATCTCATACATATATTCACAACGTTGGGAGGGCACAGTGAGTTTATGGTTCATCTGGGGGCAGTGGCGATGTCGTTTTTCACAAGCATTGTCTGTTTCCTTTTAGCCAAGAGAATCTACTCCGCCAGGATTGCGTTCTACTTCACCTTGCTCCTCCACTGCATCCTCATATTCTCCCTGGGGGCGGTGGTAGTTACGCCGGATGCGCCCTTCATCTTTTTCTGGGTTCTGTCGATCTTTTTTCTGTATAATGCAATTACCACCAATCGTGGCTTCTACTGGTATCTGTGGGGAGCTGCCTTCGGTTTCGCCTTTCTCTCAAAATACACTGCAGTGTTCATACCTGCATCGGCTTTTCTGTATCTCCTCCTATCTAGAAAAGACCGCCACTGGTTAGCCAAACCTCAACCCTACATCGCAATGTTGGTGGCAGCGCTGTGTGCCTCCCCGGTTTTCATCTGGAACTATAAGCACGGGTGGGCGTCATTTCTCTTTCAGACCGGCAGGCGTGCCGGAGAGATGCTCTCCTTCAGGCCCGATTTCTTCTTCGGATACCTGGGCACGCAGTTAGGCGTTGTCGGACTTCTCTTATGTCCTTTCATAGTCTATGCGGTCGCAAAAAGCGGGATTGTGGGGATCAAGAGGAGCGAAACGAAATTGCTTTTCCTCTTCTCGATGTCAGCACCGATACTGGTTTTCTTCACAATTACGGCTCTGCGCACCTGGGTGAAGATGAACTGGCCCACCGCGGGATACATAACGGGAATTTTGGCGATGCTGTTCTTCTACTTTGATAAGGAGAAGTTAAAACCCCCTCGAGTAATCAGCAGATGGAAGAACTTCGGACGGGTGGCGTTGGTCTTCACAGCGATTGTAACCTTGCTTTTACATCTGGAGGCGCTATTCCCCTTTTTGACCCTTTCTACCTCCGCCGATACTGTGACCGGGTATAGACAGGTGGGGGAGGTTGTGGGATCGATTGCGGAGGATATGCCCGACAAGGAGAGATTGATCTATATTGGATATGAGTATAAAAGTGCCTCGGAGATGGCCTTTTATCTTCCCGGCAAGCCGGAGACGGTCTCAAACAACGTCGTGGGAAAACCGGGTCTGCAATACGATTACTGGTGCGATCCTGATACTCTCATCGGCAGAGATGCGATTTTCGTCTACGACCGGCGTAACGAATACAAAGAGTTTGACAGATTGAAGTCTCTATTCGACAATGTAGTTGCTGAATCACCTCTGAAGATATATCGTATGGACAGATTGGTGACGACGTTTCATATATATAGGTGTTATAATTACAAGGGATTGAATCCTGGAGGTCACTAAGCCGGCATAAGTAAGAAGCCTATGATTAGAAACAGTTCCACTCTGATTGAGAAAATCAAATACGGCGCAAGCTTGGAAACCCCCAGGAGGTTTTTAAAATTCTGCCTGGTGGGAGGGGGTGGGGTTATCCTCAATATGGGGATGTTATACCTGTTCACGGACGTCTTTGGACTCTTCTACCTCTTATCCAGCATCATTGCAATAGAGATTGCCATTCTCAATAACTTCTTCTGGAACGACATCTGGACCTGGAGGGACCGGAGAAGGAAGGGGGCGCTGCAGTTTTTCAGAAGGCTGATCAAATACAACATCTCCGCCAACCTCTCATCCTTCGTTGGCAATATCGCGACTCTGTGGATACTGACTTCGATATTCGGCTGGTATTACATGTACGCGAACGTGGTGGGGATAGTGGCTGGAGTAGTGTTGAACTTCACCCTGAACGACAGGTGGACATATCGGAAGGGAAAACCCCCAAAGGGTATTGAGGAGTGAGTGCTCTATCTCTCTTAAGCTCTATGATGGTGAGCATACTACCTATCAGATATGGGTGCTAATCTATGTATCCTAAAGCCCGGAGTGATTTTTCCATTTCCTTTCTCTCCTCCTTGTCCATCACGTGGGCCTCCCGATCGATTAATCCTTCTCCGGGGCAATACCTAACCTCTCTGGCATAGGCCTCAGAGTTTTCGTCGAAGAGCTCCTTCAGGACTTCACCATCCATGTCGTCGGGAACTGCCTCTCCCATCAAGTGCAGGAATGTGGGAGTAAGATCATAGATGTTGGCGTCTTGAATCTCCCCTCCCTTTTTCATATCCGGTCCCATCGCCATGATCACGGCTTCAATGGCGTCCTGGTGGGAGCCCACCTTGCTCGGATGTGCGATCCTCCTGGTGATCTTTCGCGTCAAAGTGTTGCGCCCGGCATACTGCTCGTTATACAGAATGATTATCTCCGGCAGTTGCTCTGAGTATATCCCCTCATATATCTCCTCCCTCCGCAGGGCTTCCTTCACCACCTTGTTGCCCTCGGAGTCGTAGAGATCGCGGAGCTTCTCTATTATCTCGCCTATGATTCTGTCCCGTTCCGATTCGGGGAGGCCCTTTTCGTTCAGGCGGATGCACCAGTTCAGGTCGGAATAGGCCGGGCTATTCTGCCAGTCGACGCCGAAGAGGAAACGTCGCTTGGAGGCCAGGATTCTCTTCTGTTGCCCGGTCGCCCGGGGGCCTTTCTTTCCGAAGTATTTGAAAAGCAGCTTCACCAGAATCTTGGAGTAGACGCGCAGCCACATCCCCAGCGACCCCAAGCCGAAGAGCTTGGAGACCAGATTGTATGCGGTATAATAGACGCCAATCGCCAATCTCCGATTCTGCATCCGGAGGTATCCCTCTTTCCTCAACCAGCTGTTGACAAAAAACTCGCGGGTCTTGTATCCGCCGAAGCCGTGGTCGGAGAGAAAAAAGATGTTATGGTCTCGCGAGTACTTCTCCATGACCTCTCCAATAAGCCCATCCAGCATCTTGAAGAAATCGAGGATGTAATCCTGTCGGTGCCAGCTCCAGTGCTGAATGGAATCGGAGTGTTCGATCCAGAGCAGAAAGAAATCGAAGTCCTCCTTGTCGAGAAAATCGGTTGCGATCCGAAAGCGATTTCGAGTGACCCTCATCAAGGCCTCCACCGCCTCCCGTTTGCCCTTCAAAAGGTCGATATTGATCTGGGTCAGAGCCTTCATGGTGAGGTGGAAGTCTGAGACCTGTGGTCGAAGCACCTCAGGGTAGATGTAGTCACGCTGTTTGGTGGGATTGTGGGTGCCGGCTAAGATGATTCCGTTAGTGGGCTGCGGAGGATAGGTGGTCCTGAGATTGAAGACGCCACACTTCTTTCCGTTCGAGCTCAAGAGCTCCCAGATGGTGCGGCTGCTGACATCCCGGTAGGTCATGAAGCTGCCGTCCGGTTTGTTGAAGGCGAAAAGCCCGATGTTGCCGGGGTTTTTGCCGGTGTAAAAGGAGGGCAGAGCCGGGCAAGTGATACAAGGGATGGTGGTACGCAAGACCCCGCAGGTGCCGGCCTCCATCAGTCGCTTGAAATTGGGGAGCTGGCCGGCCTGGATCCAGGGGGTGATGAGATCCCAACCGGTACCGTCCAAACCGATGGCCATTACTTTATGCATCAAGAACTAAAGCTCCCAATCATTGCCATTCTCTTTTTCGGCACGCAACCGTGAATTTATTAAAGATGCCTTTAGATGTCAAACGGCGAAAGGAGAAGCTGAAGTTCCTGACCTCGGACCTTTCGGCCTATTGATGATGTTCGGTCGAGCCTCTCCGGGCAGATCTGGGGAGGCCTGTCGCTTGATGGTTAGTCGGAGGTTTCAATCTCACCGTGGGCGTAGCAAGTGAATCGTTCCGTGTTTCTCACCAGAGAGGGCTAAAAAGATGGGGAAGTTTTGCCTCATCTTTGCAGGAAGAGGTCCACAATTAGAAAAGCGGGATTTTAACCCGCTTTCATCAGTTACTCTCGCCGACCATTTACCGCTGTAAACCTATCTTTTTTTGCCGGTGGCCACAGAACGGGCGACGCCGGTCAAGACGTATCTCTTCAAGAGCCAGTTGTTGATCTCCACCTCGGCGCCGCCGCGCAAGCGCGCCACGTAACTCTTCCTAGCTTCCTCGTCTTTGTCGCCCTTCAAAATCTGGCGAATGGCGGTTCGCATCTGGTCTAAGCTGCGGCCCATCTTTCGCTCCATCAGCTTGATGATATGATAGCCCCATTCGGTCCTGACCGGTCCCCCAACCTCCTTGACCTCTAACTTGTTGGCGGCTTCGAAGAACTCTCGGGACAGCTCTCTCTCGGAGATGAAATCCAGATCGTAGGCGATCTCCCGAATCTCCTTCTCTCCGGGATAATACCTCTTCGCCATCTCCACGAAGTTGGCGCCATCTCTTATGGAGTCTAAGATTACGGTGGCAAAGGCCGAGTCGGTGAAGATGATGTGATATACGTGCAGCGGTCTTTGGACGGTGTATTCGTCTAAGTGTTCGTTGTAATAGTCCTCGATCTCCTCCTCGGTGGGAACGTAATCTTGGTCGGTCAAGTTCTTCCGCACCAAGCTCTTTGCTTTCTCCTTCCTTATCGTCTCCGCCTCCTCTACGACCTCCGGGCTCTGGTAGTAACCTCTCTTTTCGGCAACCTTCTCCAGTAACCTGGTCAGTGAGAGGGTCTTGAGCAGATCCTTTTTGTCCTCCGAGGTCAACTCCTCCAGGCCTTTGACCTGCGTATACTTGGGCATCTCCTGGCGGAGCTTACCGTAATAGCTAGTGTCGACGCCGTTCACCACCATCACCCAGAGGCCATCCGAGAAGGTGGTGTCGCTGGAGGCCAACACCTCCTCGTTGTACAGGTATTCGGCCGCATCTCTAACGCTGTCGACGTATGCCTGACCCACCTCCCGTTCCCGTCGAGCCCGTTCCTGCCTCCTTATCTGGTTTCTTACTTCGATGTCCAGAGGCTTGTATCTCTCGGGGTTGTGTTGGGTAACTTTGATAATGTGATAGCCGAACTCGGTCTTGACTGGGTCAGAGAGTTCCCCCAGCGGAAGGGCAAAGGCTACCTCCTCGAACTCCGGGACCATCCGCCCCCTCCCGAAGATCCCCAGATTTCCACCTCGATTCTTGCTGGCCTCATCCTGACTCTGGCTTTTGGCAAGCTCGACGAAATCTGCTCCCTCTTTAAGCTCTTTCAGTATGGCCAAAGCCTTCTTCTTAGCTTTCTGCTCGGCCTTTCTGAGCTTTCGAGGAACTTTGGCATCCACCGAATCGATCTGGGGTCTGATGAGGATGTGGCTGGCTGCGATCGTCTCCCGGAGCTTATAGATCTCCTTGTTCTCATTATAGTATTTCTCGATGTCCTCGTCGGTTACCTCCGCCCTGGCGCCGACCTCGTCATCGTAAAGCAACCTCAAGGCCTTGGTCGAGAGTTTCTCCTCAAGCTCCTTTGAGAATTCGGGGTCCCCTTCTAAGGTGGACTCAGTACGTTTTGTCTGCTGTTCGATCAGGACCTCGCCAATCAGAATCTCCACAACCTCTCTTTTTTTCTCCGCATCCTTTTCGGCATTTCCGGTGGACTGGAATCGCTTGGCCTTGGCGGTGGAATCGAAGCTGGCGTAACTTATGGGCCATCCATTGACGTAGGCGACGTTTTCCGTATCCTTCTTGACCATCGGTCCCCAGGAACACCCCTCCAACAGGAGGAAACCGACAAGGCAGAGCGCTAGAATCATCGGAATTGATAGTTTTGTGGAGAGCATAACCGCATTATCCTTTCATGAAACCACTTGAATTTGAGATCTTTATCTTTATGAAGGGTAGACTCTTCTCCTAAAGCCGAAGTTTCAGGGAGAGGCGATAACTGTCATCCAATTGCTCGTGGCTGAGAAAGGCGAAATCGACAAGCAAATTCCTGTATCTAATGCCTCCCCCGGCGGTGAGATGACCCCTCTCGGAACCAAGCCGTCCCCAAACCCTATCTTTGAAGCCGACTTCAGCACCGGCGTAAGTGTCCGCTGAAAGCTCCCCCCAGGAAAGCTGGGAGGCATAGTCCCGCCCCTCCAAGAAGAGGTGGCCATCCAGTGCACCCGTAAATTGGAAGGACTTGTATCTCTTGGAGATGGCTCCTCCCAAGCGGAGGGAGGGCAGAATCGATTCCTTCTCCCCGGTGGAATACGACAGGTATGTAGAGGTGGCATCGGCGAGTCGCGCTCCCAGAGAAAGCCAGTGTCGCGGCAGATACCTGACCCCCAGGTCCAACCCCAATCCGGTGCCGGAATATCCGGCGATCTTGCGATAGATGACCTTGGCGCCGCCTCCCCAGGAGAGCTTGGACCCGGCCTTGCGGGCGTATGAGAAATAGAGGGAGTAATCTCCGTGACTCTCCTCCCCCACCTGTTTGAAAGTATAGTCATAAGGGCTCTTATCATTGGGGCTGGAGTAATCTAGATCGGTCAGTTTGATTCCCCCTCCCCCGAGATAGATGAAACTCACCCCCAGAGTAGCCTGCGCGCCAGAAAGCGGAAAGGCGAAGCCGAAATAGTCATGGTTCAAAAGATTGCCGAAGGTCTCGGCGTGCATGAACATTATCTCCTTGTGCTGCAACTGTGCAAGCCCGGCCGGGTTCCAGTAGGTCGAAGTGACGTCGTCGACTAAAGCGACATAGGCCGAACCCATCCCCAGGGGACGGGCACCGACGCCCAAATCCAAGAACTCTCCAGCATATTTTGCGCCCTCAAGAGGCGAGCAAAGAAAAAGCCAGGAGAACAGAAGGGTTAGAAGGCTCGATATCTGTTTGCATCTAAGCATATTATAACTAACGAACTTGAGAGGACAATTTAACACCAATTGGGAATATGTCAACAAAAAAATCCGAGAGGAGCAGAGCTTCTACTCTCTCTCCCTCTGCCTCCGGCATGGGGAGCATAGATTACCGGGCGTAAATCGAGGGCACGAGATAGGAAGGGTTCAGCTCACCGGGAAAAGAAAAAGAAGCTAAAGCCTGAGGGAGAGTTGTGGTCCCTACGGATCCGTACGGATTTACAGAGGACGATTTCCAGCCCGAGGCTGATCCGTCTCCGGCGAAAGGGATCGTCGGTCGGGAAGTACAGTTTTCCCTTGACTTGCAAGGGCATCAATATCTATTATGGATTTACTTCGTTGGGCGAGAGGTCTAATCCTCCGAGAGCCTGGGGGGTCAGCGGGAGGGTGTAGCTCAGTCGGCAGAGCATCTGCCTTTTAAGCAGGAGGTCGGAGGTTCGATCCCTCCCACCCTCACCAATTCGTCATAGGTCAGCAAGTCTGCCAGTTGCTGACCTTTTGCTTTGGAGCAGCAACGTAATTGCCGAGAGGAGAGATTTGGTGGGGGGGTGGAGGTATGGACGGCAATGGAAGAGAGCCCCGGCATGACCGTCGAGCTTGAACGAGTCTGAGTCCTTCAAGTAAGAAGCCGCGGCAGGAATCCGATACCCAACTCAGAATCGATCTACCTCCGAAGGAGGCAGATACCTATCAGCTATCTCAACCTGTGAAATGCCATATTCTTCAGGTCTGTTTGTTTAGAGTTCAGTTTGGCTTTGACCTGGCAGATCTCCTAAAGTTTGCACACTGAGAGCCGATAATCTGAGCGAAAAAAGTCAGTGGACTTGGGCCAGCCTTTTCTCCTGGTTCTCCAAGACGGGAAACGGGTCTTGACAGGGAAAAGACACAACCTGCCGGAATGGAATATCTGGCACTTACGGCGCAGTCAAATGTCCTGCTATCAAAAGGAGGTGATTGAAAGGTTTCGCTTCAGGAAAGCAAGAACGATGAACATCTTTCACCAGCACAAAGCGAAAGGGTGCAAGGATGAAGAGCATGAGGAGGTTGTTCGGACGTGAGGCCGGATTCACTCTGGTTGAGCTGGCCATCGGATTGGTCATTATCGGGCTTCTGATCGGGGCGATTCTGGGAGGTGCCCAGATGATCAAAAACGCCAAGATCAGAAGGCAGACACAGGACTTGCGAGCACTTTACGGCGCGGTGTATGTCTACTTC
>JAUWHO010000050.1 GCA_030605835.1 Candidatus Zixiibacteriota bacterium
TTTAATAAAAGAGTTAGAAGGGCTTTTTGAAGATGGAGGCGGTTTTCGGCTTGGTCGAACACCACCGAATGGGGCCCGTCCATCACCTCATCGGTTATCTCCTCTCCGCGGTTGGCAGGAAGACAGTGCATGACGATACAATCCGGGGCGGCCTTTGACAGCAGTTTGGAATTCACCTGGAAAGATGAAAGCAGCTTCGCTCTCTCTTGGGCCAAATCCTTCTGACCCATGGAGGCCCAGACGTCGGTATAGACCACATCGGCATCGGCGACGGCAGTCTCTGGTTCGTAGCATATGTTTATCTTTGACAGACCAGCGCTTCTGGCCCTTTCGAGAATTTCGGGATTGGGTTCGGTGCCCCGGGCGGTGCCGATTCGCAAATCCAGCGGGAATCGGGTACAAGCACTCAGCCAGGAATTGCAGACATTGTTGCCGTCGCCCAGATAGGCGATTTTCATATCCTTCAGGCCACCTTTCTTCTCGAGGACCGTGAACATATCCCCCATCACCTGACAGGGATGCAATAGATCGGTCAATCCATTTATGACCGGCACCTCAGCATGCTTGCCCAATTGTTCAACGTCACTCTGTTCGAAGGTGCGAATCACGATCATCCCGACATAGCGGGAAAGCACCTTAGCGGCATCGTAAATCGATTCTCTGACTCCTAACTGGATCTCCTTCTCGGTGATGTAAAGGGAATTGCCGCCCAGCTGATGAATGCCAGTCTCAAACGAAATCCTGGTGCGCAGAGAGGGTTTATGAAAAATGCAGGCGACGGTGGCACCTTTGAGAACCTCGCTCCCTTTGGATGGATTTGCCTTCAACCTACCAGTCAGAGAAAAGACCTCCTGGATCTCCTCGGTAGTGAAATCGGTGATTGCCAAGAAATCTCTCTTCATGCTCTCTCCCTAAAGAGGATGTCAAATCGGATGGAAAGGTCAAAAGACTGTGGGTAGAATTTAGAGGATGTACCTGCTCAAGTCCTCGTCCTCGACAATTCCGGTCAGGCTCTTTACTACCATATCCTTCGAGATTCTTATCTTTTTCTTTTTGTTGTCGGGGGCCTCGAACATTATCTCCTCTAAGAGGGTGGTCATCACGGTGTGAAGTCTTCTGGCCCCGATGTTCTCGGCGCGCTCGTTAACGACGGTGGCAATTCTGGCGATCTCCCGAATGGCCTCCTTGGTGAAGGAGACCTCCACCCCATCCGTCTCCAGCATGGCGATATACTGTTTTATCAGGGCATTCTTCGGCTCGGTGAGGATTCTCACGAAATCCCCAGCAGTCAGGCTGTCCAGCTCCACCCGAATGGGGAAACGACCCTGCATCTCCGGAATCAGATCCGAAGGCTTGGAGATGTGGAAAGCGCCAGCGGCGATGAAAAGGATATGGTCGGTCTTGACCAGACCGTATTTGGTCATCACATTGCACCCCTCCACGATCGGGAGTAAGTCCCTCTGGACTCCCTCCCGGGAGACGTCCGGTCCCATTTTGGATCTCTCCCCGGCGATCTTATCGAGCTCGTCGACAAAGATGATCCCGGAGTTCTCCATTCTGGCGGTGGCATCGGAGATGACCGCCTCCATATCGATCAGCTTCTGGGTCTCCTGCTGGACGAAAATCTTTTTGGCCTCCTTGACCGCCACCCGGCGCCTTTTGGTCTTTTGGGGCATCATCCCCGAGAACATCTCCTGGAAATTAACCCCCAACTCCTCCATCCCCATCGGGGAGAAGATCTCTATGATGGGGAAGCGGTCGTTGGGAACTTCGATCTCCATCTGGCGCTCGTCCAGAAGCCCGTCTTTCAACTGGGCTCTCAACTTCTCCCGAGTTCGTCTCCAGCGCTCCTGGGCCTGCTTCTGCTCCACAGTAAGGGCGTTGGCGCTAACCCCCTTTTTCCTCATAGACGGAGGTGGTGGCAGGAGAGCATCCAGGGTTCTCTCTTCGGCCAGGGCTTCAGCTTTGGTTTGAACCTCCTCGGCTTTCTCCTTTTTGACCCTGTTGATCGCCAGGTCGGTGAGGTCGCGGATCATCGATTCAACGTCCCGACCGACATACCCCACCTCGGTGAACTTGGAGGCTTCCACCTTCAGAAAAGGCGCCCCGGCAAGATTGGCCAGCCGCCGCGCGATCTCGGTTTTGCCCACCCCGGTGGGGCCGATCATAATGATGTTGTTGGGCATTATCTCTTCTTTGAGGTCGGAGGTAACATGTTGTCGCCTCCAGCGATTGCGCATTGCGATCGCCACCGACTTTTTAGCCTTGTCCTGCCCGATTATATATTTGTCGAGCTCGGTCACTATCTGTTTGGGGGTCAATTGTCTATCTATCATGGCTGCTAAGCTTCCTTAAATTTCGTATAAGTTAACCATTAATTCTAAATTTACAACTAAAATATGTTCCCGAAGTTCAACCGGAGAGGAGGATGTCTCCGAAGCACTCCACAAGGCCCCCGGAAAAGCTGAGACACTCGCCAAAGCGCAACCAAAAGCTCTGAGGCCGGAAATCGGGGGAACATTTCTCTTGCCTTTTTATCAATTTGTGCTATCATTTAGATGAGTATTGATAGTGCTTGGAACTGTGAAGCCTTTCAGGGTTTTCGCTGCGGTCGGTGTCGGAGCACCTTTTGGGTAGCGCATTTCTGGAGGCATAAAGACGATGTCGAACTACGATATTTTCAGGGCCCTTGGCATTGTGCTTCTATCTTTGGCCGCCGCTTCGGGGGTGGCGCTGTTTGCCAAAGCGGTAACCGGCACCAGCCGGATTCCGGAGAAGGGAGTCTCAACCCTGTGGGGACTGTTCATAATCGGGTTGGCGGTCGGGATAGTAATCATCGCCGCAGCGGGATAGCGGGCCCTTATCGGAATTCGACTGACTCCATAAGCTTCTGAGGTTTCACTCCTTTGAAGTGGCAATCGGAGAGACGGAAAAACTCACCTGAAAGCATCCTCTCACCTGCACTCATGAACCATCGTGAACTCCGTTCAAGAGATTCACAGCTCAAACCTATGGGCGGGCAGGCCCCCGTTTTTGACACCTCTTGAAAGGGTTCCTTCGGAGCTTTCAGTCATTCTCCTTGCTGATCAGTCTTTCTGGGTAATCTTGTTTTCGGTTCATCCAAAGCTTATATTTTCAGAGCTATTGGCGCCAGGTGGAAGAGAGCTAAATTGTCCGGTGTCGTTCTAATTAACATGTCTGAGAGCTGAAATGGGTTTTCGAGGGAATTTCGATGCTTGAGAAAAAAGGCAACTTCGGCCTCAGGGCTCATCTCCTTCACGGTTCGACCTTCTGGTTAGTCTCATCTATCTACATCACCATCTTGACCCTAATTCAGTTCTATCTGAATCTCTATTTCGGAGGCTTAAACGCCGGAGACCGTCTTTTGGCTATCAGGATGGCGGTATGGTACAATTTCTCCTTTTTCCTCATCATAGCGCTTGCAGTCACTCTCGTTTTCTCCTTGCTCCCTAAGAGCTTCAAGCCTCTGAGGGGAAGGTTCTATCGATTCTATCTGCTAGTATTTCTCTTCATCTGTTTTTTCCTTCAGAGCAATCAGCTGTTGAAATTCAGGATTTTCGGTAGTCCCAAAGACCCCAAGTTTCTGGCGGCGGCGATCATACTTCTGGGCATTGCCTATCTGTTCTTATTCCTGCTGTCCAAGCTCATCTTGAGATTGCTCGCCTCCCTGGGATTGATCACACTGGTAATTTTCCTGGCAGTGACCTTCATTCCTCCCCTCCTGGGAGCTGAACCCACCCTGGAAGCACTCCATCATAGATCCGACCGTCCCAACATCCTCATCTTGAGCATCGATACTCTGCGGGGGGACCATTGCTCCTTCAACGGTTATTCTCGCAAGACCACGCCGAATCTGGACGAACTGGCAAGGGAAGCAGTGACTTTCTCCAACGCTTTTTCCTGCTCTCCGATAACTCTTCCCTCTCTGGGCTCGATTATGACCGGGAAATACCCTCAAAATCATGGCGCCAGGGACAACCTGAACTACCTCTTGAGCGAGAAGAATCTCACTCTGGCGGAGATTTTGAAAGAGCAGGGTTACTCCACCGGGGCCGTGGTTGCCAACCGTGTAATCCGCTCCACCCGAAAGCTCGACCAGGGTTTCGACTACTACGGGGAGAGCTTTGCCTACGACCAGCTATCCTATCTGATTCCGGGGCTTTTAGCTTACAAGATCTCAGTGGAGAAACTTGGGCTCGAAAATCTGTGGCACTGGAAGCTTGGAGCCGGCTATTGCACCGATTTGGCGCTGCAGTGGTTGAAGAAACACCACCGAGAGAGGTTTTTCCTCTGGGTGCATTATATGGATCCTCACTGCCCCTATGATCCCCCGAAACTGTTTGCAGACAAGTTCAAAGTCACGCGTAAAACCTGGTTCAATGATAATTTCACCTACGCCGACTTCAACCGCATTTACGAAAGTCTGCCTCCCAAAAGAGAGGAGATCGAGGGGATTCACCGTCTCTACGACGGGGAAATTCTCTATGCCGACCACGAGATCGGTCGATTCCTGGAAACTGTAGAGAGGCTGGGCTTACTCCAGAACACGATCATAATCTTCACCTCCGATCACGGGGAGGCATTGGCGGACGAGCATTACTGGTACGGGGGACATACGCATTTCATCTTCTCCCAGGACATCAGTGTGCCTCTGTTCATCAGGTTTCCGGATGAGAGGCTCAAAGATGTCGTCAGCACCACTTTAAGCAACATCGATATATTCGCCACGGTCTTGGACATCCTCGGAATTCTGGATGAGTATGCCCAGGGGATAGATGCGGTTTCCTTTCTCCCGTTGATACAACAGACTGGAGAGAAAGACTCTCCGGCGATATTCGCCGAATCCGGAGAGCGCTTGGCTTTTGACCCCAGAAGGATCGAAGCCATAAAGGAGGGAGGAGAGAACCCCTATAAGCTCATTTCCAAGAAGAAACGGAGCCTCACCAAAGAGGTTGGTCTGGAGGTGCTCAACGAGAAGAAACTGAGGGCGGTAATTGACGGAGACTGGAAGTTAATCTACACCCCGGCTCATGAGGAAGCCGAGCACTTCGAGCTTTACAATTTAAGGGAGGACCCCGATGAGCTGGTCGACTTGTCTGGAGAAGACCCCTGGCAGTTCTCCCAGCTCAAGGGACTTCTCCTGTCGTGGATGAGCGCTGATACCTTGGCTGCTCATACTGAAACTTTAAAGATTAGTAAGCAGGAAATGGAGGCTCTGAAGGCGCTGGGATATTTCCGCTGAACTCATCAAAACCTAAAAGAGAGATTGCCCTGCACCTCGTGACCGAAAAACCTGTCGTAGCGGTGATGGATCCCCGGAGAGATGCCACCCCCAAGTTGACCGACAATCTCCCTGGCGGAGACTAAATCCCACCCCTCATCGAATTGCAGTTCAGATAGGACTGACAGCCCCACAGCTTTTCTCAAATAGAAGCTCACATACGATGATAGGTAATAGTAATATTGGTCAGAGAACCTACGTGCTGCGAAATCCCAGCCGAGTTGATTCTTTCCATAGTAGTAGAATCCCGCACCGAGAAGTGAAACCTCCCCTCGCTCGAAGAGATACGCAACCCGCCCGGAGGAGGAGATCCTCTCGGTGAGACCTTTGTTCAAGTGGATCTCCGATTCCCAGTCTTCGTCATCTTCGAGATGCCGGAGAGTTAAACCTCCACTGAGGGAATAATCTCCCAACCATTCTGCGGCGAGGCTCTCGCCTCGGAGAAACCTCCCCTCTGAAGACAAATCAGAGCTCACCTCGAAGTGCCAGCGATTTCGAGTCAAATCTGTCCTAAGAAATCCGGTCGTGGTCCAGGGTAAGCGGAAAAGATGTATTTCGCCTCCCCAGGAGCTCCCCCTCCAGCCAAATCTAGAGCTTACCTCCCCTGAGTCAGAAAACCTTGCCTCCACAGAGGTCTTAGCTGAGGGTCTGGCAACAAATCCGAAGCCAACCTCCGGGGGAGTAATGTCGTTCTTACAAGACCAAAAAAGCCACGGCGAGAGAAGCTTGTCGGTGTAAGAATAGTAAAAGGATTTGAATCCCACCCCCTGCGGCGTTCTCCCGAAACTGATTCGATTCTTTGTCCTACCTTTTTGAAATAGGAGGTAATGCACCCTCGCCGGCCCCGGCCTCTGGATGTTGGTCTGAAAAGACAGGTTAAATCCCTCTCGCCAAGAGGCTCCAAAGCTGTAGTCTTTCTTCTCGCGGAAAGCCTCCCGCTGGATAAAGGCTCCATATCGCCCCGGAAAGTCAACGCCAAGAAATTCCGAATCGTGACCTTTGAAAAGAGAGTTCCGTCTGAAGTTGACCGTTAAGGTCTCTCCGAGGTTGTAGTTCATCCACAGTCTCCGAAGGTAGAGGCGTTCCTCCTTTATGAGCCCCTCTTCCACAATCTGCATCTGGTTCCCCTGAATTCTCCAGCTCCCAGATAGTTCTTGCACCACTCCGACATTGGCGTGAGCGAATTGTCCCACAAAACCCGCCAGGGCGGTTGCCCAGCGACCGGCTTGAGGATTCTCGAAACCCTCCTTTACCATCCAGCCATCAAGTTCGCGGTTGAAAGCGGAAACTACTTCTTCTGCGATCTCCTCATTGGCCTGAGTCTGCATCTCCGGGGTGAGATGGTCATAATACCATCTCGGGTTGGGATGGTAGAGAAGCCTCCGGGTGACATTGGGACTCTCTCTGTATTTGTAAGGGACTGAGACTGGTTTGACCGGCCCGAGAGTCAAATAACCGCTGCCTGTAACCTCAAAGCTCACTGAACCAGCTTCATAGTCATAAGGGACAATCCTATCCGCAAAGACAACTCGACCTGGATTTGACCCGACGTAGATTTCGATTTCTGCGGTTTCAACTCTGCTTGAGATAAAACCCGACCAGCCTCGCCGGTAACGTTGCAGAAAGACATCAACCCTCTTGGAGCTACGGAATTCCAGGTCCTTTTCGTGTGCGAATTCGGAACAGCCGAAGGCGTAAAGGAACTCCATTCCGGCAGCACTCTTCTCGAAGAGACAGAACTTAGCGTCAGTGGTGATCCCTTCGTATTGGCAACTTCCACTATCACAGGCCACGGCAACATGTCTTCTTGCTTGAGGCGCAAAGGGCTGGATGATAAAGGCCGTCGCTCGTCGATTCTCCACCAGAGGTAGCTCGGTGATATCGATATCTTCTGGCAGAAGCAGAATCGGGCTGTTCAACTCCTTCTGTTTGAGATAGTTCACCTTTATCAGGGTTGAGACCTCCTCTAAGTTTGCGCTGACTGAGAAAATCTCACTTCCGAAAGTCATCTTAGAATTCTCAAGGTCGCCCAGAGTGACCATCTTCAGCTTCTCGCCAGCTGCAGCTTCCAGAGTCAGCGACCTCGCCTCTTTGAACTGACACTCTGTTGGGGTATGAAAGAGCAGTGTGAAATCGGTCGTTTCCAGGGACTCTCCATAATCATACAGAACGAGATAATTGAAATCCGGGAAAAACAGGGTGCGTTTCAACTCCGCCCCCCGGTAAAAGGAGACCACCGAGGCGGCCGCCACCTTATCAGTATGGAAGAGATCCACCAGCTTCGAGCCGGCGTCATCGGTGGAGAGCGGATTTCGATTGGGACCCCGACCGTTGATTAGAACTACATTTTCCGATTCCGGCAAGAGATAGTAATCCCTGTTTGCAGAAGAGGTCCCCTTGGGACCGTATCCGGAGGCGACAAAGAAATCTTGTCCGTAAAGATTTAGCAAGATACTTCCGGGATCGTAATGCTCGTGCCCGGTCGAGAATTCCTCTTCTGGTTCTCCCAAAAGAACTGCATAGGTTGCGCTCTTTTTCCCACTGTTTCTGAATATCGCCTGACCTCCATCGGGATAGAAGTTAACCTCCACATCCGGCGGTCTCTCTGGAGGGATACGATCGTCGAAGTTGGCAATCGACGCCACCAGATTGTAACCTCGCTGACCTAAAAAGGGATCGTTTGTGACCACCCAGTTCACGCTACGGCTCTCGCGGAGATTTCCGGAGGCAAGCGGGAGACAGTTGTACCTGGAGCGATGGGAATCATCAAAGACGACGATTTCCCCGCCGGGATTGCGTATATCCAAAAGGTATTTGCAGAATTTTCTTATTCGGATGTCCTCAAAGTAGTTCACTCCGGTGCAATTCTTTACGAAAAGAAAAAAGGCAAAGGTCTGTTGAGCGATGTAGGTAGCATAGTATGGTCCCTCCTTGTACGAACCGTCCCTCAAGATCTCCGACAGCCCCACCTCCAGGCCCCCGATTGCCCTCTCCATCCACCTATCTGGGGTGATTTCGTAATCCTCATGAGGGCTCAAGCAGAGCGCCGCCGCACCCACTGCCGCCGCCATAACGGTCTTGTGATTGTTGGGGGTGGCGACCGGAAGGTAGTGATAAAGTTGAATGGCCTCCGCCGCCAGGCGATGACGGACGAATCTATCCTCCTGTCCGGTGAGTTCCGGAACGATAATATCGTATGCCACCAGGTAGGGTAACATCGTCTCCGAGGCGCTGACGAAATCTCCCCAGCCATCACCCGATTCGCCCCCCTCCAGGTTGACGACGTGTGGTGGAGGCGAGATGTGGAGCAGCGCCTCCTTGGCCTTCTGAAGATACCTCCCCTCTCCCTCGATGAAATGGACGAAAGCGCAAGCCTCAGCGTAAAGAGCCTTCTCCAACTCTCCAAAATCTGGAGAGGACAAATCAATTGATAGAGCTCCCTGCGCCCGGTTTTTCAGGCTGTTCCACCAGATGCTGTATGGTCTCCGCCTGATTCTCGATTGAAGTTCGGCTCTCCTTTGTCGGGAGAAGAGCAGTCGCGGATGTTCGTTGCTCAAGGACAAGCCCACCTCCCCCAGGGAGAGATGAGACCTGAGAGGGTCGATCGGCAGGAAGCTGTCTTCCAGGTAGACCGGTCTGAAGTCTGCCTTTATGAATCCCTCCAATACATCGTCGATTCTGATTTGCCCAAAAGAAAAAGGAGAAAGAAGAAGTGTGACCGCTAATACCGCCCCAACGTTTCTTCTCAAGCGAAGCAGGCCTTTGGCAAAATCTCCCAAAGTGCATCCAGGGCAAAGCTCGATTCAATCTATGGGCGAAGCAATTCTAATCCTGCACTGTCCGATTGTCAATGGTGTTTCGGCTCTGTCCTCGTTTGCCGGGAGTTGAATCGAATCTCTGTTCCGCTCCTCAATTCGGGGTGCAAAACTTCGATTGACAAAGCCTCCATTGTTTTGTTATCATCCATAGAGTCGTCTACCTGACGAAAGGGAATTTTGGAGATAGAGGGTAACATGAAATTACCAGAACCGAGACGAAAAGGGAAACTGTCCTTGGAGGAGGCCATTGTCGCCCGGCGCTCAATTAGGGAGTTCTCCGACCAATCCCTGACCCTTCAGGAGCTCTCCCAGCTTCTGTGGGCTGCTCAGGGTATTACCTCCCGGTGGGGCGGGAGAGCCGCCCCCTCAGCCGGTGCGCTTTTCCCGGTTGACACCTTTGTGGTGGTCGGCAACGTGGAGTCGCTGGAAGCCGGGGTTTACAAATACGGTGTCAAAGAACACAGTCTGCAGAAGACATTCTCCGGGGATGTCCGCCAGGAGTTGGCAGAAGCCTCTTTGAGCCAGGATTTCATCGCCACCGCTCCTGCCAGCGTAGTTTTAGCCGCCGTCTACGACCGCATTACCGTCAAATATGGAAAGAGAGGGCACCGCTATACCGACATCGAAATCGGCCACATCGGGCAGAATATCTATTTGCAGGTGGAGGCTCTGGGTCTGGGCACCGTCGCCATTGGTGCCTTCCACGACGAGGAAGTCAAAAGAGCGATCCACATCTCAGAGGCAGAGCCAATATACATAATGGCCGTTGGCCATAAAACCTAACGGCCAGTATCGACCTCAGATAATCTTTACTCCTGACTGTCTCTGAACAGTCGATTGACAAACTGACACCAGTTGTATATCCTTTCCGTCGGACAGATAACTCAAGAGGAACTCAACCGGTGGGGAAGAACTTGCTCATATCGGTTTCCGGCATAAGGGGGATTGTCGGGGCAAGGGATGGATTGACTCCGGAGTTTGTCTCTCGCTTTGCCTCTGCCTTCGGGAGCTGGTGCCGAGGAGGGAAAATCATCCTCGGGGGAGATTGTCGCACCTCGAGGGAGATGGTTCAGCAGGCGGTGACCTCCGGGCTTATGGCAGTTGGAAGCAACGTTGTCGACATCGGTATCTGTCCCACTCCGACTGTGGAACTTGCGGTGAGGAAGCTTCGAGCCCGGGGTGGAATTGCCATCACCGCCAGCCACAATCCCATTCAGTGGAACGCCTTAAAACTCATTAATGCCGGAGGCATGTTCCTCAGCGCTGAAGAGGGGGATAGAGTAAGGGAAATCTTTGAATCGGGTCAGATCAATTATCGCCCGTATAACCGACTCGGCTCGCTCAGTCTGGACATGACCCTGCTCGATTATCACCTTGAGAGGATTCTCGATCTTGAGGTGGTGAATCTACGCCTCATCAGAAAAAGGAAATACAAGGTCGTCATCGACACTGTCAATGGTGCCGGCAGTGTGATCTCGCCGGCGCTCCTGGAGGAGTTAGGTTGCCGGGTTGTTGAACTCAACACCGAGCCGACCGGCTTTTTTGCTCACCCTCCAGAGCCAGTCCCCCGGAATCTATCCCAGCTTCGGAGAATGGTCAAAGATAACGGTGCCGACATCGGCTTTGCCAACGACCCCGATGCCGATAGACTGGCAATTGTTACCGATAAGGGGGTTGCGCCCGGAGAGGAACATACTCTGGCTCTTGCCACCAAATTCATCCTGGCGAAGAAAAAGGGTCCGGTGGTCGTCAATCTCTCTACCTCCAGGATGATTGACGATGTTGGTGCGGAATTCGAGCGCAAGGTCTATCGCACCAAGGTTGGCGAGATCAACGTCGCCTTGAAGATGAAAGAGGTCCGGGCTCCCATCGGGGGAGAAGGCAATGGAGGCGTCATTTATCCTAAGCTTCACTATGGGCGTGATGCCTTGTTGGGAATGGCTTTGGTTCTTTCCTATATGGCCGAATCCGGTGAAAGTATTTCGGAACTTATACGGGGTCTCCCGAAGTATTATATGATAAAGGACAGGATTTCAGCCGCTCCGAAGGAGATGAAGCCTGGGCTAAAGAGACTTAGGAAACACTTCCGCGGTGCTAAGTTTGACGAGACCGACGGATTAAAGATTGACTTGCCCGAAGGATGGTTGCATATTAGAGCATCGAATACCGAGCCGATTGTGAGGCTTCTGGCGGAGGGCAAAGCTAAGGTCTGGGCAAATGACATGATTGAAGTAGCAAAGAACATGATTGTTTGCGCTTAAGGACCCAACCAGGTTTCGTTGGCTATGACTCGTGCAATTCAAAAAGAAGGCGGCAAACATAGGATGAAGCCGGAAACGACCTTAAGAGGCATTGACCTATCCTTTGCAGGAGTCCCGGAGTACGAAAGAACGAAACACGTTCACAGGTTGCACCCTTATCTGGGTAAGTTCATTCCCCAATTGGTCGAGGTCTTTCTGAGAACGTATTTCAAGACAGGCGATTCGATATTGGACCCTTTTGCTGGCTCTGGAACCACGCTTGTCGAAGCAAACATTCTGGGAATTAACTCTGTTGGAATCGAGATCTCGGATTTCAATTGCCTAATTGCCAACGTCAAGATAAGAGACTATGATATAGAAGAAGTAGAGAAAGAGATCAGGGACATACTTTACAAGACGAGACAATTCAGCCTTTGGCTTCGAGAAAAGCAAACAAGCTTCGCCCATTCCGGATTTCACAAGTATGTCAGTGATAGCGAATATCTTTCAGAATGGTTAGCGCCAAGGTCCTTGCAAGAGATTCTCTTTTACCGAAGCCAAATATCGAACTGCAAACATCAGGACATCTTGAAGATTATCTTAAGCAGGGCTACCCGCAGTGCGCGGCTCATTACCCACTATGACCTCGCTCGACCGAAGAAACCGGTATACGAGACATACTGGTGTATAAAACACAGAAGATACTGTGAGCCAGTACAGGAATGCTTGAAGTTCATTAACCGATATAGTTGGGATACCATTAGACGGCTAAGAGAATTTGCAGCCCTTCGGACTGATGCCACAATGGACATTATCAGAGGAGATTCCAGACAGGTTCAACTAGAGCGTAAGTTCGACGGCATCTTCACTTCACCACCTTATGTTGGCCTGATTGATTACCATGACCAGCACCGTTATGCGTATGAGTTATTCCCGTTCGAAGACAACGGTAAGAAGGAAATCGGTCCAGCGTCTAAGGGAAGAGGATACGAGGCAAAGGGACAATACCAAAAAGACATCTTAGCAGTTTTCAAGGAAATCACCAGTTCACTTAAACCCGAGGCAAAGGTATTCATTGTAGTGAACGACAGAGACAACTTATATGCAGATATTGCTGAGGCCTGCCGTTTCAAATTACAGAAGGTTTACCATAGGCCGGTATTGAAGCGGACTGAAAGGGATAACGTAAGATTCTCAGAGAGCATCTACTACTTCACGGTAGGGAAATAGCTTTGCAGAATCTCTTCACAAAGCTGCACGACTCGGTAAGACATCTGGAAACGCTCCACGAGGTCTTCCTAGACAGAGGTAATTTCCAGGGGAACGTGCAAGATCACCTGCTTTATATGGAGAATCTCGCGAGACTCACCGACATTTTGGCTGAGCATCAATTCGGGAAGCAACTGTACAACTCAAAAGATCGCCAGATGATTTTGGCTGATATGATCGAGTACATATTCTTAGGGAGAGGTTACTACATTGCTGCAAAGGGGCGATATCAGCTACAGGGATTCCTGAAAGCGATCATGTACTTTGTCAACCTTCTCATGTCATACGAGACTGTCACTGTTGAGGACAACCTGCGCGTCAAGTTGCTCGACAAGCTCAAGACCGCGATCCCTGCCGTTGAAAGCGAGGATGACTTCGACGAGTTGCTGAGATTCCGAGGAAGGATCGGATTAGCCCGGAAAGAGTCAGACGCATCTGCCGCCTTAGACAGATACTTCGATAGCTTCCTTCCCAAGACAGCCGGTGGGCTGTGGCACGAGTTACTGGTCTACTCCTTCCTACTGCGCTATGATTTCGGGTACGTGATTCCTCTTGTTCTAACCCAAAGGTTCTTAAGCAAATTCGAGACTGTGGTCCCCCCTGATTTCCTTGTGATAACGAAGAGTAAGAATCTTTACGGCATTGAGGTGGGCATGAAAAAGGAGATCCAGTCTGGTTCATTTTCGCTCGAGACTGACATTCCCACGGCCACCATAGACACCATAAACTCCAGATCCTCAGACAGGTGCCCCATCTGCAAGAGATGGATCATGTTTTGCCAGCCTGTGATTGACCATTACTGCGATCTTGAATATGAAATCAAGAAGGCAGAGGTGAGATGCTTGAATGAATGCAGTAAGTATTCGGAAGAGCAAATCCTGCAAGGGGCGTGTCCCTACACTAAATACCGGAGAATGCAAACAAAGCGATTCCACCACAAGTATACGGATGGGTTACACTATCACTACCGATGCGTCCTTCAGAACCTCGACCCTACGGAAGCTACTTTTGTCAAGGAATCAAGAGATGAAGTTGCCTTAAAAACGCATTATCCGGATTACGCAGGACTTGGTAATCTGTTGAAATCCAGTAAAGACTACGTCTGGGGGATCCCACTGGACAAGACACAGGACATAGCCTCGCAAAAGCTGGGTCGCTATCTATCCCCCATTGAGCTGTCCAAAATTAAGACGCTACTTTTCAGAAACGGTATTGAAGGGTGGGAAAAAAAATTAACCAGCATTATTTCAGAAGTCGTCGAAAAGAACGAAAATACGTAATATTGTATACGTAGGTTCTTTGAAGGGGTATCGTTCGTTCAATAGCATACCAGGAGTCTGAAAATGTGCGGGATCATCGGATATATCGGTGAAAAGAAGGCGGTGCCGATCCTCTTAGATGGCCTAAAGAAGTTAGAATACCGAGGATATGACTCCGCCGGAATCGCCATCTTGGAAAATGGAGACTTGATCTTCGAGAAATCCGCGGGAAAGATTGCCGCCTTAGAAGAGCTACTCTCGGGGAGGGACTTCGCCTGCACCACCGGTATCGCCCACACTCGCTGGGCCACCCACGGTGAACCCACCGACGCCAACGCCCACCCGCACCTCGACTGCAAAGGGGAGCTGGCTGTCGTCCACAACGGCATCATCGAGAACTACCGTTCTATAAAAGAGGTTCTCGAGCGCAAGGGCCACAAATTCACCACCGACACCGACACCGAGATCGTAGCTCACCTGATCGAGGAATATTATCAGGGTAACCTGGTGGAGGCCGTCAGGACCGCCATGAGTCAGGTGGAGGGCACTTACGGGATTGCGGTTCTGTCTCTGAGAAATCCTAAGGAGATCGTCGCCGCCCGCCACGGCAGCCCTCTGGTCATCGGCTGCGGGCAGGGAGAAAACTTCATCGCCTCCGATGTCTCTGCGATCCTCCGACATACGAAGAAGGTGGTCTATCTGGAAGATCGGGAACTGGCAGTGGTGACCAAGGAGGGCTTCACTATCTCCACCATAGACAACGTCGAGGTCACGCCCAAGCTGCAGGAAATATCCTGGACCTTAGACGAGGTCGAAAAGGGCGGGTTCGTGCACTTCATGCAGAAGGAGATCTTCGAACAACCCACCACTATCAGAAATGCGATGAGGGGTCGCCTGAATTACGAAGAGGGCACCTCCCGACTCAACGGTCTGAATCTCCAGATGGATGAACTTCAGAAGATCAAGAGGGTGGTTCTAGTTGCCTGTGGAACCTCCTGGCACGCCGGACTGATCGGCGAGTACATGATAGAGGAATTTGCACGCATCCCTGCGGAAGTCGAATATGCCTCCGAGTTCCGATATCGCTCCCCGATTATATATCCGGGGACGGTGGTCTTGGTCGTCAGTCAATCAGGGGAGACCGCTGACAGCCTGGCGGCTCTCCGGGAGGCGAAGAGAAAAGGGGCAACGGTGCTCGGCATCTGCAACGTTGTCGGTTCGACCATCGCCAGGGAGACCGATGGGGGCGTTTACATTCACGCCGGTGCGGAGATCGGGGTGGCCTCCACTAAGGCGTTTACCTCCCAGATCACAGCCCTGGCGCTCATCACTCTTCTCTTAGCCCGTCAGAGAGATATGTCCATTGAGACCGGGCGAGAGATCCTTGATGCCTTACAGCAGGTCCCTGATCAGGTGGCTGGACTCCTCAAGAAAGAGCCGGAAATAAAGGAGCTGGCTAGGAAGTATTGCCAGACGGGCAACGCTCTCTATCTCGGACGCGGGATCAATTTCCCGGTGGCGCTGGAGGGAGCCTTGAAGCTCAAGGAGATCTCCTACGTTCACGCCGAGGGTTACCCCGCCGCCGAGATGAAACACGGCCCCATCGCCCTGATAGACGAAAGGATGCCGGTGATAGTTCTGGCCATCAAGGACGCCATCTACCAGAAGATCATCTCCAATGTCGAAGAGGTCAAAGCCCGCAAAGGTGTGGTGATTGCGGTAGCTACTGAGGGGGACAAGCGGATTAGAGAAATGGTCGATGAAGTTTTCTACATCCCCAAAACCCACGAGATGCTCACCCCTCTTCTGTCGGTAATCCCACTTCAGCTTCTGGCCTATCATATGGCGGTCCTCCGGGGTTGCCCCGTGGACCAGCCGAGGAATTTGGCCAAGAGCGTAACCGTGGAATAGAATCAAGCGAACCTAACGCCTCTGAGCTAGGGCGGGAGTTACAGTCCCGCCCTATTTCTTTGGTGGATCCAGAGATACAGCCTTTCAAAAATCCCTCCCTCTTATTATATTTACTCAAAATCTCTTCCACGCTTAGAGGTTGTCTTGAGCCTTAAACCTATTGGAAAAAACCACCTTCTGTTTGAGACGCTAATCCTTTCAATCCTCGTCCTTCTCTCCTGTGCCAAAAGGATTCCACCTGAGGAGGTTTTGGAGATCCCGGAAGCACCTCGAGTTTATGACTTAGAAGTTATTAACGGCGACGGGATGGCAACGATCGTGTGGAGCTCGGAGAAGAGAGCAGGACAGCCGATTCTCGGATACAACATATACATCTCGGGGAAAGCGAATCCTGATCTGACGGAGGTTCGAGCTTTCAATACGGCTCCCTACCCCGGCGACACCGATGGCGATATTTCTCTGGAGACATTTGAGGCCATGCCTCTCGAGAACGGAGTGGAATATTCCGTCTTCGTTCGCTCGGTGGGCTTGGATGGCACCGAGTCGGAGCCAACTGAAGTCCTATCCTTCGTCCCTCGAAAAGAGGGAACCTTCGTTCTGAAGCAGAATTTTCAAGCGAACGAGTCGGGCTTTGATTTCGGTAATGGGGTTAGCATTGCGGCTCGATCCGAGGGCAACGACATCTATTTTTATTCCAAGCCAGGAGAGAATGGTCTCGGCTCCCCGAAGCGCTTAGGTGGTCTGTTAAGGAAAAGCCTGTTTATGGATCTGGGCGCGAAAACCGATTTCGACAAGTTGAATTCCTTCAAGACGGAGAACTTCTCCGGCAGGGAAAAGCTGGTGATTCATCCCGGACACGTTTATATTGTCAAAACTCGGGAGAACTGTTTCGGAAAGCTCAAGGTGGAGAGTATTCGCGGCAGGCAGGGTCAAAGAGAGGTGGTGATAAAATACTGCTTCCAGCCCAGACCGAATTGTGGGAGGTTTTGAGATCTAAAGCGGAGGGGGACAAGCCCCCTCCCTACAGTTCGGGGTGTTGCGTCAGAAGCGAAGCGGAGGGTGTTCTGACACCCGAGAACAACTTAAGAGGTCAAGATGGCTGACGAATATAAGATGCTCATCGGCGGGAAATACGTCGATGCCGAGAAGAGATTCACAGTCACCGACAAATATTCCGGTGAGGTCATTGGCGAACTCCCGGTAGCCGATGAACGGATCTACGAAAGTGCGATAGAGACCGCCCAGCGAGGTCTCGAAGAACTCTCGGCTCTACCGGCTCACCGGCGGGCTTTGATCCTGCAAAAAATCTCCGAAACCCTCCAGGAACAAAAGGAAGAGTTTACCGGAGTATTATGTCAGGAGGCGGGTAAACCGTATAAATATGCCTCTGTGGAGGTCTCTCGCGCCATCGAGACTTTCAAATTCGCCTCCGAGGTGGCAAAGTCAATCCACGGGGAGACGGTACCTCTGGATGCCGCCACCGGTTCTGAAAATCGGATGGGCTTCTACCTCCGGGAACCATGCGGAATTGTCGGCGCCATCACCCCCTTCAACTATCCTCTCAATTTAGTCGCTCACAAGCTAGCACCCTCGTATGCAGCAGGATGTTCTGTCGTCCTCAAGCCCGCAAGCTTTACTCCGTTATCGTCGCTGCGATTGGCCGAAGTGGCCCTGGAGGCGGGGTTACCAGAAAAGGCAATAAACGTCATCTACGGTCCCGGAAGCACCGTCGGAGAGTGGCTCTCAAAGGATGAACGATTAGCCGCTCTCACCTTCACCGGAAGCCCGCCGGTGGGGAGGAGAATCAAGGAGCTGTCAGGGCTCAAGAGAGTTATTCTGGAACTGGGTTCAAACTCCGCCGCCATAGTCGAACCCGACGCTGATCTGGAATTCGCAATACCACGCTTGGTCACCGGAAGTTTTGCCTACTCCGGGCAGGTCTGCATTTCGGTGCAGAGAATCTACCTCCAGGAAAAGATCTTCGAGAGTTTCCTGGAAAGATTTGTTGACAAGACCAGAAAATTGAAAATCGGGCCACCGGAAGATGAAGCCACCGACATCGGTCCGATGATAAGCGAGGGAGAGGCCAAGAGGGTTCAGTCCTGGATTGAGGAGGCGGTGTCTGCGGGAGCCAAAGTTGTTACCGGGGGCAAGAGAGAGAGCGTTATCTATCATCCCACGGTTTTAACAGAAGTGAAACCCGACATGAAGGTCGTCAACAAGGAGGTCTTCGGTCCGGTGGTCTGTGTTACTCCATACGACAGTTTTGAAGATGCCCTCCGGATGGTCAACGATTCCACATACGGCCTGCAGGCTGGTGTCTTCACCAGAGACGTAAACAAGGCCTTCAAAGCCATTAAAACCCTCAAAGTCGGTGGGGTGATAATCAACGATTATCCCACCTATCGTGCCGACAACATGCCTTATGGTGGCGTGAAGGAGAGCGGCCTCGGTCGTGAAGGCTTGAAATTCGCGGTGGAGGAGCTCACCGACATCAAGATGGTAGTGTTCAATCTATAGGGAACAGGGGACAGGAAACAGGGAATTATTCGTAAACCATCACCTCCGTAGAGCGGCGAATTTATCGCCGCTGTCTCAGCGCTTGTCAGCCATGAACATGAACTATTGACCATTGACCGATCAAAGGCAGGAGGATAACTCCCAAGTTGCCAACCACGAAATAGAGAAACCGATCTTGTCAGAAAGACTCCCCATAGGTTCGTTCGTTGCGGTTGACACTGAAACCACCGGGCTCGATTCCAAGAGAGATTCTATAATCGAGCTGGGAGCGGTCCGGGTGATCAATGGTGAAATCGGAGATTGTTTCTCTTTACTTGTAAATCCTCAACGGGAAACCCCTCCCTTCGTGTCCAGATTGACCGGGATAACAACTTCTATGCTGTCAAACGCTCCTCCAATTGACAAAGCCCTGCCGGAATTCCTCGAATTTGTGGGCGACTCTCCGATCGTCGGTCACAACCTCCCCTTCGACCTCTCGTTCATAAACTCCAATGGCGAAAAGCTGGGACTTCACGCCGTCGGCGAAGAGAGCTACGATACCGCCTTTCTCTCCAGACTTCTTTTCCCGAATTTGAAAAATCGCGGCCTGCGCTCCATGACAAAGCTTTTGAACTTGAAAGCCAAGCAGTATCATCGCGCCGAAGCTGACTCCCACCTGTGCGCCCAGCTGTTCGTACTTTTGCAGAAGCTTCTCGCCAACTTGGAGCAGAACAAGCTCATAAGCCTGTTGAACCTAGTCGCTGACGGGGACAGGAGTTTAGCCAGACTCTTGACCATCTGCATCGGCCTGATCGGGACCGGGCAACCGGAATTGCCGAAGTTTCTTCTCTCTCCCGCCTCTTTGGTGAACCTGGACAACGTCATCGGCCACCGCAGAAAAAAAGAGGAGACCTTCAAAGAGTTCCTGCCACTGTCTCCGAAGGAGACAAAGGATTTTTACTCGGAGACTGGACCTCTCGCCGCCAAATTTGAAAACTACGAATACCGGCAGGAACAAGTGCAGATGGCCTTAGGAGTGGCGGACGCCTTCAACGGCTCGAAGTTCCTCCTGGTCGAGGCCGGAACCGGGGTGGGAAAATCGTTCGCCTACCTTTCTCCGGCGATACTCTGGGCTTATCAAAACCAGGAAAAGATCATCATCTCCACCAACACCAAAAGCCTCCAGGAACAGCTTTTCTTCAAAGACCTACCTCTTTTAGAGGAGGTGATCGGAGTTCCTTTCAAAGCGGTCCTCCTCAAGGGGAGGAACAACTACCTCTGCCTCTACAAACTGCACCTTTTGATCTCCGAGGGAGAAAGACAACTTCCAGCGCAGCAGAGATTGAGACTTACGCCTCTGGTCTTATGGGCTGACAGCACCACCTCCGGGGATTTGAACGAATGTACTGCACTATCCGGCAGGGATAGCTGGCTTCTCTCCAGGGTCTCCTGCGAGGGGAGCTTCTGCCTTTTCAAAAACTGCCCCCATTACCAGAAATGCTTTCTCTGGAAGGTCAGGAACAGTGCCAACAAGGCTGATCTGGTAGTGGTCAATCATCACCTCTTCTTCTCCGATTTGAAGGCCGACAATACCATCCTTTTAGATTACGAAAACGTCATCTTCGATGAGGCTCATAACTTAGAGAAGGTGGCCTCCCAGTATTTGGGGGAGGAGCTGTCCTTCTGGCAGGTCAGGCGAATCCTTAACTCGCTCTATGAGAGGCAGGTGATGGAGAGCGGGCTTCTACCTTTTCTCATCCAGAAGGTCAATTTCTCACCCCTGAAAAAAGTGGAGAAACTCTCCTTCGAGGAGAAAACCGATAAAGTCATCGAAGGAACAACGCTGGTCTTAAAATCTTTCGAGAGCCTTTTCAGGAAGCTCTATAGACTTATATCTCCAGAGATTCAGGGTGAGATTCGATACTCCTTCAAAAAACGCTACGAGGCAAAAAGCAAATTTATCCGTTCGCTGAGCCAGGACACCTCTTTGGTATTGAAGGAATTAGAATCGTTGACCACCAGCCTCCACCGCTTGGTGGTCTCGTTTCAGGAATACTCCAGCGATAAATTCGAGGGGGCATTTGAATCACGGCAACTCCTGGACGCCAAGATAGCGGAATTGAAAGGCCTCACCGCCACCACCCGCCACCTACTTTTCGCCGAGGGGCAAGAAGACCCAACTGCGTCAGGTGAAGAGGATTCTGTTCACTGGGCTGAGTTCCCACCGCAGGGGAAGGAGCTGGACACGAGGCTTGTTTCCGCGCCAATAGAGGTTGGCAGCCAAATGAACGAGCTGGTTTACGGGCGAATTAAAACCGGGATTTTCACCTCCGCCACCTTAGCCACCGGCGGGGACTTCTCCTTTATGGCTTCGAGATTGGGTCTAGACTTGCTGGAGCAAGAAAAGCTGTTGACTTTAGAGGTGGGCTCACCCTTCGATTACAGCCGTCAGGCGCACCTATCAGTGCCGAAATTCCTCCCTTCACCTAAGGGACAGGACTTCCAGGAGGAAGTCTCCGGATTGGTAAAGCGTCTCTGTTTGACCTGCGGGAGGAACTCCTTGGTGTTGTTCACCTCTTATTCGATGTTGAACTTCACGTATAGACGCATAAAGGAGCATCTGGAGGAAGCCGGCTTCTCCGTCCTGGCGCAAGGAGTGAGCGGGAATGCCGCCTCCATTCTGAAAAGGCTCAAAGGGGAGGAGAAAACGGTCCTTTTGGGGACCGAGAGCCTCTGGGAGGGAATCGATCTACCCGGGGAGCAGCTTGAGCTTCTTGTAATCACCAAGCTCCCCTTCGCGGTGCCGAGCGAACCGGTGGTGGAGGCCAAGCTGGAAAGAATAGAGTCCCGGGGCGAAAACCCCTTTTCACGTTACTCCGTCCCCGAGGCGGTCTTGAAGCTGAAACAGGGATTTGGTCGCTTGATCAGGAGCCAGACCGACAGAGGCGCAGTCGTAATTCTAGACAAAAGGGTCATAACTACCTCCTATGGAGAATACTTCTTAAAGAGTCTCCCCTTGGCTGGCAAAAGCTTCGAGCACGAAAAGGAACTGCTCGCGGAATTGAGAGAATGGTTTGCCTCCAGGGAGAAGATAAGAAAAGCCGACCGAGGTGGTTCACCGGGTGTCGCATGAGAGCATCGGATGCCAACAGAAATGCTTTGACAAATGCCGTTTCCCAGGTATAATAAGGAAAAAACGGGGGAGTTGCCTCAGGAGCCGGTCTATTGAAAGCCAGAATTCTCAGAGTCTCAACCCCTCTGTTCTTAGTTGTTCTGATATCTATCAAGGTACCAGCAAGCCTCGGATCTGACCTCCCACTCAGTCCTCCTCTGCCAGAGCAGGAGCGTGAACGCATGAATTCCATTTACGATGCCGACCCCGATGCTTTCGCTCAGGATATCATCGTCGCCGCTTTAGTCAAATCCTGGGGCTACTGGGATTATCTCGTATGGGAAGATTTGAACCAAAACTGGTCCCAATACGGGGCAACCCCGATCTTCATTGACACCACACTGCTCAACAAGGAGAGCTTCAGTCATCAGGACCTGACCGATATTGGCGCAGATATGTTGATCATCAGCGACCCCTCCGGAGGTTGGAAGACGTTCAGCCAGGAGGAGATTGACGCCGTAGAGCAGTATGCCCAAAGTGGCCACAACCTGCTGGGAACCTATCTACTCTTCTCTTATCCTTACGGTGATACCACTATCGACAATCGAGGTTTAGCTCCCATTTTCGGCTTCGACTCCTCCATGACGTATTCACTAAGGGGAATTGACCGCAGGTATCACTTCAACCAGGGGGAATATGTTTTCGAGGGGATGGCGAGTCCCTATAAGAGCGAGGGTCATAGTCTCTCGCAGGTGCCGGACAAGGGATTCTGGTCGAGTGCTGATCTGGTGAGTGGCCGGGTGGCGGCGGCAACCCTCGACAATCTCGGCATAGTTGCCTTCTACCCCGCAGGCAAATATGTCGCCTTCTATATCAGCTCCATGCCGGAATATGAGGGAGGCGAGACTGACAAACAGTTCCTGTATAATGCTATCTCCTACCAGGGGCCGACTGACGTCGACGAACCGGAGAACTCGATCTTCCCGAGAGAATTCGCCCTCCTTCAGAATTACCCCAACCCCTTCAACCTCTCCACGATTTTCGAATATCATCTCACCCAGGATTGCGAGGTCACCCTGGAGGTGTTGAACCTCCTGGGGCAAAAGGTCGCCGTCCTCGTCAGTGCAAGGCAAGCCGCCGGTCGTCAGGCGGTGGGGTGGCATCGTGGGTCTTTGGCCTCTGGAACCTATTTCTATCAGTTGCGGGCGGGGAATTTCCTAACTGTTAAGTCCATGGTAATCTTGAAGTAGGCTCAGTCCTATCCAGAGGCCCGACCAGTTCAAGGCTGTTTTAGGCAATTAGGGAAGCTAGCCTTGGGGGACCGCTCTGATTTGCACTCATTTGAGGGGATAGCGCTACATCGGACTGCCTGAAAACCCCACAATGGAGATCCTCCACTCAACCTATCATTTCTCAAAAATTTTCAGATTATCCTTGACATATATAGAGTGAACATGTATTTTATGAAAGCGGAGGATTATTCTTTCTGCACCAATGTTCTTCCACAGGAGCTCGTGACAGCGGTTCGTCTGCTGTCTCTAACTAAGGACAGTTACTTACAGTCTTAGGGCAAATGTTAATCTTTCTCGGCTTCGCCGTGAGGAGGTGATGTGAGCAACAGCATTTCACCCAGACAGGTGGTTAGTCAAGACCAAGAAGCTTTAAACCCTTTCGAACTCACGGGAGCCCAAAATGAGAAGAAGTAACATTTCATTTTGGTAGATACATTTCACAGGAGCAATATCCAGCCAAAGAGGTGAATGATATATTCTATCTGATATTTTGCACAATTTGCTATACTGTTAACTTACCGCGTGAACACTTCTTAACCCGCCCATGTGGCGGAACGCTGAAGGGAGGTGATCGCTAGCCTGAAGGGTTATATGTCAAACACCGGATGATATATTCAAGAAATTCCAACGGTTTGGAATGTTTATAATCATCCGGAAACGTCCCGCCTTTTTTCAAAGGCAAAAACCGAGTTATGAAGGAGTAATTAGTGATGAAGAAATTTGTTTTAGCGTGGTCTGTTATCCTCGCGATCGCTCTGGTGGGGAGCGCCTTTGCCGGCGATTTCTCTGATCTGACGAGCCCGAAGCCGGCGAAATCAGCGACTTTTCTCATCGAGAAGGAGTCGGGTGCGATAACCGCTACCAATGAGTATCAGCAGAGGGATCGCCGGGAAGAGGTCTTTCGGTACCATCCGTCTCTGCTAACTGTTCCCCCCCCCAACGATTCTTGCGAGAACGCCGAGTTTATTGCTGGTCCATTCCCGGTGAGCGGTCCAGGTACCACGGTTGATGCCACTATCGATTGCCCCGGCGTTCTGGATTGGAATGGTGTTTGGTACGTGTTTGACCTGCCGTACGCGTCCAACACCGTCTTCATAGAGCTTTGCCCTGACAATATAGACTTATACACCGTGGGCATTGTCCTTATGGACGACTGCGCCTGTGATGACTATGTCATACGCGACGTTGGTGCCTTTGGCATTTGCGCCAGCGGCTACACTGGCTATACCATGACCTTCAACAACGTGCCCGGCCCGGCGACCTGGTACTGGCCAGCTTACGGTGTCGACGCTGCAATGCAAGGGTTAGACTTTGTGTGGACGATCGACATTACCGAGCCGCCTCCGCCTCCTGACAACGACTCCTGCGAAACTGCTGAGCCTACCGGCGACGTGGTGGACCTTCCGTTCTCCACTACGACAGCTACCGCCAGCGGCTATGGCACCTGCATGACCAGCCCGGACATCTGGTATCTCTACACGGCCAGTACTTCTGGTGACATTGTCGTGAGCCTCTGCGGTTCTGAATACGACACTAAACTGGCGGTGTACGACAGCAGTTCCTGCGATCCATTGTCGCCCGAGATTGAGTGTAATGATGACTTCTGCGGCATGCAGTCGCAAATCACCTACACCGCGGTCGAGGGGAATCTATACCTGATTCAGGTTGGAGGCTTTTCCTCCTATACCGGTGATGGCGTACTCTCCATTGGTCCTCCCGGGGGTCCCCCCGAGAACGACTCCTGCGAGACCGCTGAGGCTATCGGGAGGGTGGAAAACTATCCGTTCTCCACTATGGAGGCTACCGCCAGCCTTTATGGGACCTGCATGACCAGCCCGGACATCTGGTACGTTTACACTGCTGAAGTCAGTGGGTCCACAATTGTGAGCCTCTGCGGTTCTGAATACGACACTAAACTGGCAGTGTACGACGGCAGTTCCTGCGACCCATTGTCGCCCGAGATTGAGTGCAACGATGACTGGTGTGGCTTGCAATCGCAGATCACATACTTGGCAGTCGAGGGCAACGAGTACCTGATCCAGGTCGGAGGCTATTCCAGCAGTGTCGGTGACGGTGTGATCTCCATCATGGCTGAGGAGCCTACGGTATCGATGCAGTGTGACCTCCTCACCCCCATGTTCTGCCGCGGCAAGACTTTCTACTTCATGCTCACCATCGATAACCCCACCGGAGGCGAGATCACCGGAACTCTGACTTTCAACGGTTACGCCGGCTATGACTGCGACCCGGCTAATGTCCTCAACGACATTACCAGGAACAAGACCTATCCTGATGGCGAAACCCAGGAGTATTACTTCTACCACGTTGCTGCGTCTGTTCCAGCGGGTCAGTATAGCGCTTCGATAGGTGGCACTCTCAGTGGCTACGACCTGTTCTGCTGCATGAACGGCGACATTGTTGAGTGCGGACCGTTCAAGAATGGCAACAACACCACCTGGGAGCTGGTCCAGGTTGAACGTCCGGAGGTTGGTCTACCCACGGTTACCTCTTTGGCCCAGAACTATCCTAACCCGTTTAACGCCACCACCAACATCAGCTTCGATCTGACTGTGGCCGGCAATGTCAGCCTGAACGTTTATGACATTACTGGTCGTCTGGTGGTTACCTTAGTTGACGGGCAGATGGATGCTGGTCAGCACGTGGTGGTCTGGGATGCCTCCAACGTCTCCAGTGGCGTTTACTTCTACAAGCTCACTGCTGGTGATTACACAGCCACCAAGAAGATGAACTTGCTGAAGTAGGGCAAAGGCATATCCTTGTGGCGCTATGTGGTGTCACGAGAGTGCAGGGGCGGGAGTCTGACTCCCGCCCCTTTTGTTGTCGCAGCAGGAGAGGTCGAAAAGGTTCGGAAATACCTCCCTTCCATCCGGCGAATCAGTGCAGGGCAGGACCCTGGGTCCCTGAGCTCCCGGCCGGGTAGTTGTCCGATTTATCCTTGACAGAAATGGGTTGAGTCCGTATCTTATAATGATGCAGAGATTTCTTCTGGCGCGATAAACTAAGGATAGTTGCAGAATTTCTGTTGTGAACTCTAATCTTCTCTGAGCTGACCGCGAGGAGGTGGTGGATGTAATTAGGCCAAGCTAGTCATTTAGGCTTCCGGTTTAACTTCAACCTAATTTAACCTCAAATTGAGGAGGTAAACAGATGCACCCTCGTAAGAGTCTCTTTGGACTGGTCTTGCTGGTCTCAGCTTTTCTCGTCATCGGCTCGACCGGTCCTGCAAGTGCCGGGATGGGTGGCCCCGACGATTTCGGTTACGTCTGGATCGACTCCGATGAGCCCGGTGGCCCCACCTACAACTGGGTGGACATCACCGGCCGGGGAACCCAGATATACATGTCAGACGACGATAATGAGCCCATAACCATGCCGTTTAGCTTCCACTTCTACGACAATAACTTCAGCGGCGAGATGCGGGTCTGCTCCAACGGCTGGGTGAGCTTCACCAGTACCTCAACCGCTTACTCCAACTATGGTTTGCCCAGCAGCAACGCTCCGGAGAACCTGCTGGCAGCGTTCTGGGACGATCTGAACCCCAGCACCGGCGGTCAGATCTGGTGGTTTGGGAATTCCGATTCCCTGATTGTCTCCTGGATTGAGGTCCCGCACTATTATCAGACCGGCGCCAATACCTTCCAGATCATCTTGACTGCCGACGACGGAATCCACTATCAGTTCAACTCCATGAGCGACCCTTTGAACGAGTGCACCGTCGGAATCCAGAACGACAACCAGACCATCGGCCTGCAGGTAGCTTACGATGAGAGTTATGTCCACAACCAGTTGGCGGTGGATTTCTTACTGCCAGATGTGATGTTGTTCTGTGACAATCTCTCTCCGCAGTTCTGCCAGGGCAAGAAATTCTACTTCATGGTCACCGTCAACAATCGCACCGGCGGTAACATCTCCGGCATTCTGACCTTCAGCGGTTATACCGCTTACGGCTGCGATCCGGCCAACCTTCTGGTCGCCATGGGGAGGAATAAAACCTACCCCGCCGGCACCACTCAGGAATATTACATGCTCAAGGTTCCCAACTCTGCTGCTCCGGGACCGTACAGCGCTTCTATTGATGGCAGCCTCAGCGGCAGTGACGTCTTCTGCTGCATGAACACCGACATTATTGATTGCGTCCCCTGGAGGATCGGCGACAACACCGAGTGGGAGTTAGTGCAGGCAGACCGCCCGGAGGCCATTCTCCCGACGGTTACCGAGCTTCATCAGAACTATCCCAATCCTTTCAACGCCACCACCAGCATCAGCTTTGATTTGGCTGAGGCCGGCAATGTCAGTCTGAACGTTTATGACATTACTGGTCGTCTGGTGGTTACCTTGGTTGACGGGCAGATGGATGCTGGCAGCCACGTGGTGGCCTGGGATGCTTCCAACGTCGCCAGTGGCGTCTATTTCTACAAGCTGACCGCTGGTGATTACACCGCCACCAAGTCTATGAACTTGCTGAAGTAAGCCAGAGGTTGCAGGTCTGGTAAAGCATTATAGCTGGGGCAGGAGTTGAACTCCTGCCCCATTTTTCTGCCTCCCCACTGCGACAGGAGTTGGACTCGTGGCCTGACTTCTGGCGGGATGAATTCCCGCCACTACGGATCGAGGGTAGTTCAAATCACAGTGAGGAGAAATTAAATCCTGTCTGTGGAAAGCTAAAGCTTTCCCCTACAACTTAGGCCTGGGATGGTATTGGATTAGTCTACCTTATAGAGAATTCCCCACCTTCTGGAATCGTAAACGGTGGTATCCTGGCTGGTGACAGTGGACAGTGAAATAATGTCAACAGTTACGTGATAATAGCCCGCGCTCTGGGGAGCGCTGAAGCTGCCCCGAAAGGTCTCCTCCCCTAAAGGATACATCTCTTGTTTCGTCAAGTCCTCAGAGCCGTCATAATGCATAAAAACGATGTCAGCCGAATCGCCACAGGTGGCGTTCAGATTAACCGACTCCCCAAAAGAAAGCTCGGGGACCTCATTTATGCTTCGGGCGCTTCGAATCTGTGATCCGGTCAGAGTCAGCTGGCCAACGCTCAAAGCCTGGAGAGTGGCGGAGGAGAGATGACGACTTGAAACCTCAGAATGGATCTCCACGCCGGAGATATCCGTCAATATCCATCCCTTTCGAGGGTCTTTGTCCTCTCCCCATTTTTCGAATTTGGCCCGAATCGTGGCGAGTTCCTTGAGCGGTTTCTTCACCCGCACCCTTGCAGGCGGAGTGTATGAGGTGTCTTCAATAACAAGATGGAAGTAACCGAACATGCTGTCTAAGACCGCCACCTCCGCCAGGGGAATTTCGTGCGGGGTTCCCTCATAGAAGAAGCTGATAGCTATCCGACGCCCAACCCTGTCGATCTCTCTCCAGTAAGCAGTGGAGAGAGAGGTGGTGTCCGGTACCGCGAGGTCGATTATCTGAGTGTTGAAGACGTCGGCGATATCCTCGGTTATCATATCAACGATGGCGTCCCGGTCGGGATAGAAGGGGAAGGTCGGCTTCTTAGGACATCCTGATAGAGCCAGACTTATCGACACCAGGGTCAGGCAAACGAGAAACCTCTTTGTCAACTTGAGTCTCCCAGGTTCTTCAACCAACTAGCGTATCCACATTAACTAACGTCTGCCGCCCACCCTCTTCTTCAACTCTTTGATCTCATCTCTGAAGGCTGCCGCTTTCTCAAACTCCAGGTTTTTGGCGGCCTGCCTCATAGCCTTCTGCAAGGCTCTCAGGCGCTCTTCTGACTCCAGCCTCTCAAAGACATCAAGTTTCTCCTTCTTCTCATAGGTAGCGGTCCGAGAGTCAGCGAAGGTGGTGGTCTTTAAGATCTCCTCCCTGGTCTTATAGATTGTCTCCGGGACAATCCCGTGCTTGCGATTGTATTCCTCCTGAATTTTCCTCCGGCGATTGGTTTCTGCGATGGCCTTTTTGATCGAATTGGTCATAACCTCGGCGTAAAGGATTACCTCTCCGGCTTTGTTTCTGGCGGCTCGTCCGGCGGTTTGCACCAAAGAGGTCTCGGAGCGCAAAAACCCTTCCTTGTCGGCATCCAGAATTGCGACTAATGAGACCTCCGGCAAATCCAAGCCCTCTCTCAAGAGATTGATGCCGACCAGGACCTCGAACTCTGCCAGACGCAAATTCCTCAGAATCTCAACCCGGTCGATGGCGTCGATCTCCGAATGGAGATAGCGAACCTTGATGTCCAGTTGCGCCAGGTAATCTGATAAGTCCTCGGCCATCCTCTTCGTGAGGGTGGTGACCAACACCCTCTCCCTTCTGGAGGCACGCAATCTTATCTCCTCTACTAAGTCGTCCACTTGATTCTTGACTGGCTTGACGTTGATGACGGGGTCGAGAAGTCCGGTGGGTCTGATAATCTGCTCCACGACCACACCCTTTGACTTTTCCAGTTCGTACTGCGCCGGGGTTGCAGAGACGAATATGGCTTCATTCAGTCGGGATTCAAACTCTTCGAAATACAAGGGTCGATTGTCCAGCGCCGAGGGGAGGCGGAAACCGTGCCCCACCAGAGTCTCCTTTCTGGAGCGGTCTCCCAGATACATCCCCCGTATCTGGGGGACGGTCTGGTGGGATTCATCGATAATGCACAAGAAATCCTTGGGGAAGAAATCCAACAGAGTAAACGGAGGCTCTCCTGGTTTTCTCCCGGAGAGGTGGCGAGAGTAATTCTCAATGCCGGGACAGTATCCGATCTCCCGCATCATTTCCAAATCGTAGCGGGTGCGGGTCGCCAATCTCTGAGCCTCCAAGAGGAGGTTTTTCCTACGGAAGTGTTGAAGCCGCTCTTCCAACTCCTCCTCGATGGTGGTGACGGCGGCCTCCAATCTCGGATGGGTAGTGACGAAATGCCTGGCAGGATATATGGCGACGGTCTTTCGCTCCTCTAAAACTTCACCCCGTAAGGTGTCCACTAAAGAGAGCCTCTCGATACTGTCTCCCCACATCTCAATTCTGACTGCAACCTCTTCATAAGCTAAATGGACTTCGATAACGTCCCCTCTGACTCTGAAGCTGCCGCGACCGAACTCGATGTC
Organism: Candidatus Zixiibacteriota bacterium; assembly: GCA_030605835.1. Lineage (GTDB taxonomy): Bacteria > Zixibacteria > MSB-5A5 > DG-27 > DG-27 > DG-27. The sequence continues at coordinate 29,782 of JAUWHO010000050.1, forward strand.
GTTGCGGGTGTAATGGACGTCTATCAATTGTCTCAGGATTTCGTTTCGTTCTATCTTTTGCCCCACGGAGAGAAAAACCAGAAGCTCCCTGTAATCCTTGGGCGAACCCAAGCCGTATATGCACGAGACCGAAGCCACCACAACGACGTCCTCTCTTGCCAAAAGAGCGCTGGTGGCCTTCAGTCTCAAGCGGTCGATGTCCTCATTGATGCTGGTATCCTTTTCTATGTAAGTGTCGCTGGCGGGGACGTAGGCTTCCGGCTGGTAGTAGTCGTAATAGCTTATGAAAAATTCCACCGCATTGTGAGGGAAAAACCCTTTGAGCTCTCCATAAAGTTGGGCCGCCAAGGTCTTATTATGCGAAATGACTAATGTGGCACGACCGTAATTGGCGATGACGTTCGCCATCGTGAAGGTTTTGCCGCTTCCGGTGACGCCCAGGAGAGTCTGATACTTATTACCCTGCTTGACTCCCCGGGTCAACTCCCGAATTGCCTGGGGCTGGTCGCCTTTGGGCTTGTAATCAGAGAATAGCTTGAAATCCGCCATTGGACAGAAGTAACTTGTTGCCTCTTGCCGTTTCAAAAATAAGCAATGCTTCTAAGTATGTAAAGCTTTGAAAAGGCTTTTCACAGACAGAAGCCCAGGGCAGGAATGCCCCGTCTATTCCTTTCCCCTCACCAAATAGGCTGGGCCTTTCCGCCGGAGGTCTGCCCGAGGCAGGCAAGCCCACCACAGGCGGGCAAGCGGATCAGCCTCTAACTGACGAGCCCAGCAAAGATGCCGTAGATCAACGCAGGTCCTTAACGCAGCGGAAACCCAAATTGAAATCGACCCATCTAGCGAGTAAGCAGTTACGGAAATGAACCTTATTGCAGCTCTTTCCGGAGTGCCATCCACCACCTCTGATCACTCGGAATTTCCCTTCTTGCGGACCTCTCGGATTTCTATGAGGGCTTACCTTGTAGTAATCCTTGTCGTAGTAATCGAAAACCCACTCTACCACATTTCCGGCCATATCGTGCAGGCCGAACCGGTTTGGCGAGTAACTGCCGACGGGGACTGTCCCCTTGGAGGAGAAATTCCCCGTGGAGGAATCTAGATCCTCACCACTGGGGAAGTCCTTGCCGACTAAGCCACCTCCGGCCGCATACTCCCACTCCGCCTCGGTGGGGAGCCTCTTGCCAATCCACTCTGCGTAAGCCCCGGCATCTCTCCAGGAAACGCCGACAACCGGATGGTTCGGGTAGCCCAGTCCAGAACGGAATTCCTTCATGCCCCACAATTCCGGCAAATCCCTCCCGGTCTGCTCACAAAATTCGAAATATTGGGCATTGGTGACCTCGCATTTGTCCATATAAAAGGAGTCGACATAGACCCTGTGAACCGGGTTATCGCTACCGTCTCCATCCTCGGCGCCCATCAGGAACTCTCCGCCGGGAATCAAGACCATCTCCATTTCCATCGCCGGTTCGGGAATGGGGAGCTCCTTCTTCTTAACACAACTGCTGAACAGAATTGAAAAAACGAGAAGCAATGCAGAAGCTGAACATAGGACTTTCACTTCTTTCTCCTATCTCCTATCTCCTATCCCCTATTTCCTATCTCTTGACTGAGCGCAGCCATCACCTCTCCGACGGTGTAGTGAGAGCCGGTAACCAACACCACTTCCTCCGGCCGAGCCTGACTTAGGGCGTATTTGTAAGCCTCTTTCACGACCGGAATGACCTTGAAATTGGAGCCCTGCTTGCTGACCTCCCTCGCCAGAAGCTCCGGGTCGGCGGCCCTCTCAGTGATCGGTTTGGTCAGGTAAATCACTTTTGCGAACCTCCCCACCTCATTCAACATCTCCACGTAGTTCTTGTTCGAAAGTATCCCCAGGACAACCAGGAATCTCTTTTCGGGGAATAGCTCCTGGAGGTTCTCCTTGATGATCTTCATCGCCGGTGGATTGTGAGCGACATCGGCCAAGACCGTGGGTCTCTCAGAGAGGAGCTCCAACCGTCCCCTCCAGACCACCTGCGCCAGTCCCTCCCTGACGGCCCTCTTAGGAACTCTCCAACCGTTGTCTTGAAGAATCTCAATCGCCAGAAGGGCACACATGGCGTTCTCCAGCTGGTGCCTGCCGACCAAGTTCAAGCGCAGGTTGACATACTTGTTCGATCTGGTGAAGACATCGAGACGGGAACCCTTAAGTCCAACCTCCTTCACCAGCCACTGAGCCTCGTCGTAAATTGAAACCAGCGGCGCCTTCCTTTTGCGACAGGTGTTTCTCAAGACCCTTTTGACCTCGAAGTTGTTGGAGGCCGTCACCGTGGGAACCCCCTCCTTTATAATCCCGGCTTTCTCCCTGGCGATCTCAGAAACACTGCTCCCCAAGTGGTCGGTATGTTCCAAATCGACGTTGGTGATGATAGAGACTTCGGTTTTCAGCACGTTGGTGGCATCCAACCTCCCCCCCAGGCCGGTTTCACAGACGGCGATGTTGACCCGCTGCTCTGCGAAGTAACTGAATGCCAGCGCCGAGACCACCTCGAAGAAGGTCACCGGGATCTCCTCGATCAGGTCTTTCTTAGAGCGGACAAACTCAGTCACATACTCTCTCTCAACCGGCCTTCTTCCGATTCTGATCCTCTCCCGAAAATCGACCAGGTGGGGGGAGGTGTAAAGCCCCACCTTGAAGCCGGCGGAGGTGAGGAGGGCCTCCAGGATCGCCGCGGTGGAGCCTTTGCCATTGGTTCCGGCGACGTGGATTGCCGGGAAACGGTTATGGGGATTGCCAATCCGGTCCAAAAAGCGGGTGATATTCTCAAGCCCCAGTTTGATCCCGAACTTCTCTAAATCGAAGAGGTAAGAAACCGCTTGTCGATAATCCATATCTCTAAGGGAAAAGAACGCCCAAACTCTAATCGTTAGAGAGGTAGCCCAAAAGTAGGGAGAGATTTTTCTTCAAATCCTTGCGCGGAGAGATGAGATCCACAAACCCGTGCTCCAGAAAAAACTCCGATGTCTGGAAACCCTCCGGCAATTCCTGTTTGATGGTCTGTTGGATAACTCTCTGGCCGGCAAACCCCAAAAGCGCCTTCGGTTCCGCAATAATGATATCGCCCAAGGAGGCGTAACTGGCCATCACTCCCGCGGTGGTGGGATTTGTTAGAACTGAGATATAGGGAATGTTCGTCTTCTGCAGTAGAGAAAGCAGAGCCGAGGTTTTAGCCATCTGCAGCAGGGATAAGATCCCCTCCTGCATGCGTGCCCCCCCGGAGGTGGAGATGATGACCAATGGCATTTTCCCCTCCAGGGACCTTTCGATGGCCCGAGCGATCTTCTCCCCCACCACCGAGCCCATACTGCCGCCTATGAAGCGAAAATCCATCACTGCGAAGCTGACCGTGCGACCGTCGATCTTCCCGATCCCGACACGCACCGCCTCCGTCAGTCCCGTCTTCTCCTGGGCCTGTCTGATCCGCGCCGGATATCTCTTCGAATCCTTGAATTTCAATGGGTCGCCGGAGACCAAATCGGCGTCGTGTTCCTCCAGCCGACCGTCGTCTAAGATCATTTTGATGTAATCATCCGATTTCAGCCGAAAATGATACGAACAGTTCTTGCATACCCAGTGTTCTTTCTCGAGCTCCTTGACGTAGATGATCTCTCCGCAGTGGGGACATTTAGTCCAGAGACCATCGGGAATCTCCTTCTTGTTGGTGGAATCTATCTCCACCCTGGCTTTCTTGAACCACTCCATAAAACAGCCCTCAGGTCAGATTCCTCCCCATAATCAGGCCATCCTCGCTGGGAGCAGCGTAGTATTTCGGTCTGCGTCCAACCTTGCGGAAGCCGAATTTGCCGTACAGCTGTGTGGCCGCAATGTTCGAGGGCCTGACCTCCAGAATGGCATAGCGACAACCGATTCTTCTCCCCTCCGATAGCGCCTTGGCGAGAAGGCTCCTGCCGATCCCGCGGCGACGATATTGGGGTCTCACCGCGATATTCGCTATCTGAAGCTCCTCCTCAATGAGGTATGCCACGAGATAACCTAAAACCACACTTCCCTCCTTGGCGACCAGGGTGTAGGCGAAGGAGTTGGAAATATCATGTCTGAAGCTCTCTTCGGGCCAGGGGTTGGAAAAGCAACTTCTCTCGATCAAGGCCACCTGCTCGATATCTTCGGCGGTCATCTCCACCAGTTGGTAATCTAAGGATTTCTGTTCTGAAGTCAATTTCGTCATGGACGCTTTTTGAAAATCGCCGCTGCCGGTCTTATGTAAACCGGGACGGATTGCTCCAGAGAGAGAAGCTCCCCCTTCAATATCTTTTCCCTTCCCAGAAGGGCAACTAAGGCGCCTCCGGGAAAGGAGCTGAATGTGCGCACCACGTGAGCTTTATCCCCGTAAAGCTCCTCGAATTTGTCTCCGTAAGTTTCCGCACCGTCTCCGATGATGACGACCTCGGTGTCAAACCTCTCGTATATCTTCTCCGGTGAAAGGCTCACCGTCTCCCCCAGCCTGACCGGGTTACCGCTTTCGGTGTTGTACAGAGCGGCATAAACCTCTCCCCGCCGGGCATCTATGGCGGCCAGGACCGGCAATCGACAATAGGGTAGAAGCCAGGCCAAAGCCTCCAGACTCGAGACCCCGGCTAAGGGGAGTTCTCTGAGCATACAGAGACCTTTAGCGGTCGCCAACGCCACCCGCAGTCCCGTGAAGGAACCGGGACCGATGACAACGCTGACCCCCTCTATCTCCTCTATCGACACCCCCGTTTCCTTAAGGAGACGGTCGATGTTGCCCAGGAGGGTGCTTTTGTGATTTCCGACAATAGGAAACTTGCGCTCCCCCAAAACCTGCTCACCGTCGATTAGTCCAACGGAACCTAAGGGTTTGGAGGCATCGATGCCCAAAACTTTCATCGGCGGCACTCAACCTAGGATCTGAGAGGTCATCACGATCACCAAGGCTCTCGAGAGAAGCTCAGCTCCCTTTTGGTCTCGTCGATGATTCTCATAGAGACGCTCAGGGTTTCGGGCGGCAGATAAGGTTCGGCCTTCTCGGCCCACTCTATCAAGGTCACCCCCTCCCCGAAAAGATACTCCTCGTAACCGAGGAAGAGAAACTCCTGGGGGCCTTTCAGCCGATAAAGGTCGATATGATAAACTGGCAGAGTTCCCCGGTAGTGATTGATAATGATGAAAGAGGGGCTGGTGATTCTCTCTTTGACCTTCAAACCTCGACAGACCCCCCGGACAAAACAGGTTTTCCCGGCGCCAAGCTCCCCCAAAAGGGCGACGATGGCTCCAGGGGAGAGCTTCTTCGCCAGCCTCTCCCCCAGACTCTCGGTCTCTTCGGGAGAGGAGCTAACAACCTTTCTTGTGGATTCTCTATCCGCGGAGATTGAGAGCCGCTCCTCTTTTGAGGCTTTCAGGAAGCCAGCCTCGTTCATAATTCCTAAAACTTCTTCGATTTCATTGTGACAACCGGTAGAATCATCTCGTCCAAGGAGATGCCTCCGTGCTGGAAGCTGTTACGATATTGCCTTTCGTATTCGTGATAGCTGGTGGGATAGACGAAGTAAAAATCCTCCCGGGCGATTATATAGGTGGTGCTGATTCGATAGCTGGGGAGACGGTATTCCTTTGGGTCCTTGATCAGGACCGACTCCTTCTGGTTACAATTGAGGTTATCTCCATACTTGTAACGCAGGTTGGTGGAGGTGTCCCTTCGGCCGTGGGCGATGGTGCCCCGGGTCCCCAAAACCGAGCCGTGGTCGGTGGTGATTACGACGGTGCAATCATGCTCGGAGAGATATTGCAGCACCTCGAAGAGACTGGAATGCACAAACCAGGACCTCATCAGGGATCTGAAGGCGGCCTCATCCGGGGCAATCTCTTGCAAGATCTCCGACTCCGAGCGACCGTGAGAGAGAATGTCGAGGAAGTTGACCACAATTGAGAAGAGCGGCTCCCGCATGTAGTTGGAGATCTTTTTGGCCAGATTTTCTCCCTCGGCGGCGTCCAGGATCTTTATGTATTTGGGATCCTCCTTGTACCCAAACCCCAGAAGCCTCAACTGCCGAGCCAAATGCTGTCGTTCGTATCGGTTTCTGGAGCCCTCCTCTGGGCCTGGTTTCCACAGCTCCGGATGCAGGCGAGCACATTCATCCGGGAAAAGCCCGGAGAAGATGGCGTTGCGGGCATAGGGGGTGGCGGTCGGGAGGATGGAGTAATAGTAATCGACTTTGAGGTTGAAGTACTCCGCCAGAATCGGCTCCACCATTAACCACTGATCCAGCCGCATGCAATCGATGACGATGAAGTAGACCCGTTGTTTCTCCCGAAGAAAGGGCAGCAAGAAGGTTTTGACGATATCCACCGAAAGGGGAGGCCGCTCGTCCCCCTTGAGCCACCGGGGGTATTCCCGAGCGACGTAGCGACCGAACTCCAAGTTGCATTCCTTTTTCTGTCCCCGGTGCGATTGGCGCAATCCGACATCTCTGGTCTCCTCGATCTCGACGTCCATTCTCGACAACTCCAGGTGGATGTCGATCCAGTCCTTCCAACTCAAGGGCCCCAGGAGTTTCTGGGCGATGGTGGCAAAGTCCTTGACATACTCCCGGGCGAGATGGCTCTCTCGAATTCTCTTGGCCTCCAGGAGACGTTTGGAGGCCGAGAGAATCTGGCTGGGATTGACCGGTTTGGTGAGGTAATCGTCGATCTTTTTGCCGATGGCCTGTTCCATCAGCATCTCCTCCTCGCTCTTGGTGACCATGATGACCGGCAGGTTGGGCTTGATTTCCTTTATCTCTTCCAGGGTGGTCAGTCCATCCTTGCCCGGCATCATCTCGTCGAGGAGGACCAAATCGTAGTCGTTTTCACGCACCAGGGCCACTCCGTCATCGCCGTTGGTGGCGGGGGTGACCTTATAGCCGCGCGATTCCAAGAAAAGAATCAGAGATTTGAGGTGGTCGATCTCGTCATCGACCCAGAGAACGTTCCAGGCTTCTGCTTTCATTGTTCCTTGATTCTACGCTCGCATCCTCTCTATGTTTCTATCGGCAGCGTAACCAAAAAGGTGGTGCGGCGATGGGGAATGCTTTCCGTCAACTGAATCTTTCCCCGGTGATACTCCTCCACGATCCTTTTGGCCAAAGTCAGACCCAATCCCCAGCCCCTCTTCTTGGTAGTGTAGCCGGGGAGAAAAACTTTGCTCTGCTTTCTGGCGGGAACCCCCCGCCCGTTATCGCTGACCGTTATCTGCACCCTTTTGCCGTCGTCGCTGGTGGAGGTGGAGACTCGAATCCAACCGTCGGCGGGGCTGATCACCTCCAGGGAGTTTTTGATTAGATTCTCCATCACCCAGGAGATAAGTTCCGGATTGGCCTTGACCTCCTTAATCTCTCCGTAGTCCTCCTCGATTTTCACTCCCCTGCCGCCCCCGGGGAGCCGCGTCCGGAAGTACGAGACAACCTCTTTTATGGTCTTGTTGAGGTCAACGGACTTGAGTTCCGGCACCGAGCCGATCTGTCCGAAGCGGTGAGCCACCTTCTCCAGGCGCTCGATGTCGGCTCGCATCCGTTCTGTGATCTCCTCCAGTTGGTAAGTGGTGAGCCCCTCCGCCTGCCCGCTCTGGTGTTTCATTTTGATGATCTCCAGCCAGCCCAGAAGGGAGGAGAGAGGGGTCCCCAACTGGTGGGCCGTCTCCTTGGCCATTCCCACCCAGATGAAGCGCTGCTCGCTCTTTTTGAGGTTGTGATAGCCGATAAAGGCCACCAGAAGGAACAGCACCACCACTCCACCTTCGATGAGGGGCATCACCCGCAACTTCTCCACCATGGGAGAGTCCCCGTAGTGAAGATAGGAGATGACGGTCTTCGGCTCCCCGAAATAGATTGGGATGGGGTCCCTCTTTGAGTCCATTTTCTTGTAGATTTCGGTTAATCTCCTGGCAGCTTTCGAGGAGGTGTCTCCCGGAGGGACTCCCACCTCTCTCCAGGAGGAGGGCCTTCCTTGAGGGTCAGTCACTATGATCGGAAAGTTGCTCTTCTCGATGATTTCCTCGAAGATGACGTTGATCTCGGCACCAGTGGCAGCCTCCGAGGCCGCAAATTGCCACAATCGAGCGTAAACCCGGGAGGTCTCGGCGATCTCTCTTCGCAGTTGGCTGACAATCAACTGAGTGTAGATTGTAAAGACTAGTCCCACCAGCACAATCCCGAAAACGAGAAAGGCTTTGAAATAGAAGGAAGAACCGGCGTAACCGGTGCTCAGACGAAGCTTTCTCATAAGTCTCTACCTCAGAGAAACCCCACACTGTTGGGGGCTACGGAGGAAGTCGGGCGTTCTCTACCTCCTTCTTTTCCTCTTTCAAGCCGCACAGCTTTTTAAACTTGCTGTGTGAGAGCTACTTTCTGGCAACTGAGAAAGCAGCACGGAGGCCACTCACTACTCACCACTAACCACTAACCACTCACCCCTCCGGTCCGATTTCGTCAAGATTCCCCATATAGGGTCTCAACACCTCCGGCACGATAATGGTACCCCTTTCGGTTTGAAAATTTTCGATGATTGCAATCAGGGTTCGGGGGAGCGCCACCCCGGAGCCATTGAGGGTGTGGACAAATTCGGGTTTGGCTTTGGGAAGGGGACGGCATCTAATATTGGCCCGACGAGCCTGAAAGTCCTCGTAGTTGCTGCAGGATGACACCTCCAGGTACTTATCCACACCGGCGGCGTACACTTCTAAGTCGTAACATTTGGAGGCCGCAAAGCTCAAATCCCCGGTGCACAGGACCCGCACCCGGTAAGGTAATCCCAGAAGTTGAAGAATCTCTTCCGCATCCTTCACCAGCGATTCTAATTCCTGATGAGAAGACTGCGGCTTCACGAACTTCACCAGTTCGACCTTGTTGAACTCGTGGACTCTCATCAATCCCCGGGTATCCTTTCCGTAAGAGCCGGATTCCCTTCGGAAACAAGGGGTGAATGCGGTATAATAGAGGGGCAATTCCTCGGCCTTCAAGATTTCGTCCCGATGCAGGTTGGTCAGCGGAACCTCGGCGGTGGGAATCAGAAAGAGGTCGTCCTTCTCGACAACGTACATATCGTATTCTAACTTCGGCAGTTGCCCGGTGCTTACCATCGAGGCCCGGCCCGATAAGATCGGAGGCAGAACTTCGCAATAACCATGTTTTCGGGTGTGAATGTCCAGCATGAAGTTGATCAAGGCTCGTTCCAGAAGAGCACCACGACCGATAGTCATAACGAAACCGCTGCCGGCAAGCTTCACCGCCCGCGCTAAGTCCAGGATGTTGAGCATCTCTCCCAGCTCCCAGTGAGGCCGCGGGGTGAAATCGAGGTGAGGAAGCTCCCCCCACTCCCTGATCACAACGTTGTCCTCCTCACCGGCGCCGATCGGGACGGAGGGATGAGGGATATTTGGCACCGTCAAGAGGATCTTCTCCAGCTCCGCCTCGACTTCTCTCAACTCAGAATCGAGTTCGGATATCCGATGTGAGACCTCCTTCATCTCCGCCATTAACTTGGAGGCATCCTTTTTGTCCTTCTTGAGCTGGGCGATCTGCTCCGAGGTCTGGTTCCGGACTCTCTTTAAGTTCTCGACCTCCTTGAGAAGCTGACGTCTCACCTCATCCCGCTTGAAAAGGAGGTCGAGGTCAGCATCCTCCCCCTTGTTCTGGATGGCCTCTTTTACAATCTCGCTGTTTTCACGAATGAACTTGAGGTCTAGCATCGATCACCTTCCGGATGCGAACTCATACAGCCATAATCGGAAACCTGCGCTTTCACTTTCAGGAATATATCAAAAATCGTTTCTCGAAAGAAACAAAAAATCTCGTGACTGACAGGCTGAGGCAGAAGTGGAGGGACAAAGAGAAAAAGACAGAGGGACAACCCTTAATGTGACCACTGCTGAATCAAACCTGCTTGAGGGGGCTGCGCTGTCGGTTCAGCGCTAAACGCTGAGATTCCCCGTTTCGCTCTGAGTCTCTCCTGAACGGGAACGAATCACCTCCACCGCCTCCCTGAGTCCGGCGACTTTGAAATCTGCCCGCACTCTGGGAGGATTCCTCCGCTCCACTCTGTTCTTGTTAACTAGTATGGTTCGGCTTTTGAGCCTTTTCCCCGCCAGAATATCTGATTCCTTGTCGCCGATGACCCAGGAGCCGACAAGTTCGATCCCGAGAGCCCTTTGTGCCTGATGAAACAGTCCCAGCTTCGGTTTGCGACACCGACATTTATCTTCCGGGGCGTGGGGACATAACAGGATGGCATCGATCTTGACGCCACCAGAGTGTAAGCGGTCAACCATCCAGCGATTTAGCTCTTCCACCTCTTCAAGGGAGAAATAGCCTCGCCCGATGCCGGATTGATTGGAAATGACAACCTTCTTGTACTCAGAGGGTATGGAGCGCAACGCTTCGATCGCCCCGGGCAGGAAGAGAAAATCCGCCCTGCGGTGGACGAAACCGGCGTCGTAGTTGATGACCCCATCTCTGTCCAAAAAGACCGCCTTCCATCCGGGTTTTCTTGATGACCTGGGGCTATGCATCTCCTTTCAGCGGAGCTTATCCTTCATTTCGGGAGAATCCGAGAATCGCAAGGAGTACCCTGCGATGAAGAGCCTGCGAAGTCCCACGGAGAACCTTAACGCCCCCCAAACCAGAGGTCGGCTCAACCACCATTCCGGCTTGAGTTCACCAGTTCCAGATAGATTTTTTCCATATCTTTAACCAGGCGGGTGTGACTCAGATGGGGGTATACTTTGTTGCGAGCATTCTCGCCGAAGGTCTTCCGCAGCTTCTCGTCTCGAATGAGCTTAAGCAGAGCTTCGGTCAGAGCTCTTGGGTCTTTGGCGGGGACAACGAAACCGCACTTGCCCTCGTCAACGAGCTCGCTTATCCCCCCAACATCGGTCGCCACCACCGGTCTTCCAGAGGCCAAAGCCTCGATGAGCGCAAGAGGAAGGCCTTCGCTCAGAGAAGTGAATACCATAATATCAGAATCAGCGTAAATATTTCCCACATCCCTTCTGAATCCCAGGAAACGCACCCGGCCATCAAGCTCTAATTGCCGAACAAGTTCCTCCAGCTCTCCACGCAGCTCTCCATCTCCAGCGATTACGAAGCAGGCCTCGGGAGCAGAATCCTTCAGAAGTTTTATGCTTTGCAAAAGGTAACGATGACCCTTGGCAGGTACCAATCGGGAGACATTTCCGATTAGTATCTCCTGTTCGCTAACTCCCAGCTCTCTCCGTAAGTTGCCTCGACATCCGTCAATCGATAGATATTCGTCTAGCTCCAGCCCTGGCGGAATGGTCACTAACTTTTCCGGAGAGCAAACGTCAAAAGCCAATATCTCTTTCCTGACATTTTCGCTCACCGCCACCAAGAGGCTGCAACGTTGAGCCAACAGCCGTTCCACTAAAACAAAAATACTGGTCTTGATTTTGCTGAAGTAATTGAAAAAGATGTGACCATGGAAGGTGTGGATTATCACCTTGGTGCCAGCCAGAAGAGCCGCCAATCGCCCCAAAGCTCCCGCCTTCGATTGGTGCGTGTCCACGATGTCGGGCCTCTCCCTGCGGATGAGGCGGAACAACTTCCAGAAGGCCAGAATGTCTTTCCTAAGAGAGACCTCACGCTCCATCTCCGGTATATAACAGATCGACTTCAGTCCCTTCTGCCGAGCAAACTCCAGCATACTCCCCTCGGTCTCACCCTCCGTCCCCCTCACCAGAACACAATCGAAAACCTCTTTGTCCTGGTGGGCGGTGAGGACGATGGCATGATAGGTAGAGCCTCCAACCGCCAGACGGGAGATGATGCGCAGGATTTTGATTTTCTTCTTCATGATCTTAAGCCTCGCAGTACGTGCCTCCAGACCTCTCGGCCAAGAGGACAATTAAAGATCCCGGTCCCAAGTAACAGACACAAGGTCCATTTAGATGTGATTTTCAACACCTCCTCAAATAGGACAATCTGCTTAACAAAAGCAGTAGCCGAGATCTCTAATTCCACCTCCTATTGACTCTACGTGAACGTCTCTCATTTGGCTGCAGTGATAAAACCGGGCTGCCGAGCTCCGTTCAACAAGCTCAAATAGATGTTGGCCATCTTATCCGTCATCTCCCGGATGTCAAAATTCGCCTCCACCTTTCGGCGGGCCTTAACCCCGATCTTCGTTCTCAGGTGAGGATCCCTGAGTAGCTGGAGGATTCTGGCCGCCAGGGCTTCCGGATCTTTGGGCGGCACCAGGAATCCGTCCACTCCCTCTTCTATTATGTCAACTACCCCCTCGACTCTGGTTGCCACCACCGGTAGACCGCAAGCCATGGCCTCAACGATAGCGATGCCGAAGGCTTCCCAATTGGAGGCCTGGACGAAAACATCGAAACCGGCCAGAATATCAGGGAGCTCTGCCGGAGATCTCTGTCCCATAAACTCCACTGCCTCTGAGACACCTAACTGCTCCGCCTTGTGCCGTAAAGGTTTGAGAAGCTCACCTGCACCCACAATCTTGAATCTCGAGGTCGGCCTCTCCTTCAACACTCTCTTGGCGCCCTCCAGCAAGGTGTCATACCCTTTTTGGGGATGCAACCTTCCCACCGAGCCGATTACCGGACTCTTGGGATTCTCGATGGCGGCATCCCCGGAGTTCCTCGTCTTGAAGAGTCTGGTATCAATAGCGTTGTGAAGGACCTCGACTCTCTCTGGGCGGCAGCCCTCCTTGAAGACCACATAATCTCTCACTGGTTTGGAAACCGCCAATATCAAGGAATCGATCGGCGCTGACAATCTTTCAAGCTGACGCACCAGACCTTTCTCCTTGTGATCGTAAGCATAGTGTCTGCTGCTCAGGATCGCTCTCACCCCCAGGAGCTTGGCTACAAATCTGCCGATAAGCGCCGCCTGTGTCAGGTGAGTGTGGATAATGTCGATCTCACGCTCCCAGATGAAATTAACCAGTTTTGGGAGGAAGAGCAGGTCAATTTTTCCCTCATTGCTGAAGTCGATCACCTCCGCACCGGCGTCTCTCATCTGTTGGGCCAGCGTCCCCGGTCCCAGGAAATACGCGATCGTGAGACTGAACTTCTCTTTGTCGAAGTGTCTGACGGTATTCAGGAGCAGAGTCTCCGCTCCTGCCGGCTCAATCTCGTTTATCAGGTGAAGGACGTTAATTTTTGGCAAGTCCGATTCCCCTTCTAACTTTCAGAAGCTTATCAACCTTCTCCAGCACCTGGTCGACCTCTACCGGCTGCAGGCAGATGTTTTCAGGCATGTAGCAATCTCCAGCGTAACATGGTCCACATCTTACCGGACGATAACAGATCTCAGAGTTGGGACCGTAAGGACGGTAGCGTTCAATATCGGCGGTTCCCATCAAAGCCACGGTTGGAACGCCCAGAGCGGCGGCAACGTGGGTAGGACCGCTATCGTTGCCCACAAACAGTTGTGCCTGTTCAATCAAAGCCGCAAACCCTACCAGAGACAATTCCCCCGCTTGAATGATTGCCCGCCCTCGCATAAAGATCTTGATCCTCCGAAGCAAACCTGCTTCGGCACCATTTCCACACAACACCACTTGCAGATTGTACCGATCGATTATTTCATCTGCCAGCCGGGCAAATTTCTCCGGCGCCCATCTCCTGATTTCCCAATAAGACCCGGGCTGCAATACAACAAAGGCATCCAACCCGTGTGTTTCCGCGAAACGCTTGGCCTCCTCCCGGTTCTCGGTTCTGAGAGGGAAGTACAGTCCCGCATTGCTTCTTTCGACGCCAACTTTCTCCAGTATCTGGCAGTTTCTTGAAACCTCGTGTCCCATTTTGATATCTCTTCTCACCCCACCCAGTAATAACGTCCAGTACTTTTTAAGGGTATCTTTCGTCCTCAGCGTGTCTCTCTCGGCACGATAGGCTCTGAAAATGTATGATAAGGCAAGTAGAATGGTGAAAAGGTCAGAACTCAAGTCCACAATGAGGTCAAATCCCTCCCTTCGCAGTTCCCGTAAGAGTGGCAGATTCTTTACCAAACTGTAACTCTTGCCAGCGCGCTTACAGAAGAACTTGGGGTCGTATACAATCACCCCGTCTAAGTTCCCGTCACCGCTGAAAACTGACGCCATTTGGGAGTTCGTCAGAAGCACAGTCTCCGCCTCCGGAAAGCTCTCCCGCAAAGAGGAGAACACCCCGGTTGCCACCGCTAGATCCCCCAGGTAGTCGGTCTTCACAATCAAGATCTTTTTTATCCTCTCCCTGTCTTTGATCTTCTTACTGTAGAATAAGAAGTTCACAAAACTGGAGGAGAGGTATCTCAGAAATTCTAGGCTCTGGACTCGAAAAGCATTGAACATAAGCTAACTTCCCAGCTCTTGATACACTTTCAACGTCTCGATGGCAGTCTTTCTCCAGTCGAAGCTCTTCGCCCTCTCTTTACCCTTTTCTGAAAGCATCAGAGCATAGTCCCTGTCGAAGAGGATTTTTTCAATCCCCCAGGCTATCTCCTCCGAATTAGCAGGGTCCACGAGATGCGCAGCCCCCGAGGCGATTTCGGACATGGAGGAGTTGTTGGAGGTGACCACCGGAGTTCCGGAAGCCATCGCCTCCAGCACCGGTAGCCCAAAACCCTCGTAAAAGGAGGGATAGACGAACGCCGCGGCATTGTGGTACAGTGAGGGAAGCTCTCCATAAGGTACGTAACCCAAAAGGCGGATCTGATCTCGATACTTAGAACTGTCCAACCTGTCGAGAAACTCCTGGTAAAGCCAGCCTTTACCTCCGACGATTACGAGCTGATGAGGAACCCCCTTCGATTCCTTGAGCAGACAGAAAGCCTCCAGAAGTCCGACTAGATTTTTCCTTGGCTCCAAGGCCCCAACGGACAATATATAAGGAGAGTCGAGGTCATACTTTCCGACCACCCCCTCCTGCCTCCACACAGCCTCCGCGAATCTCCTTTCAACTCCGGGGTAGACAACAGTGATTTTCTGCTCTGGCACTTTAAATAGCTCTGCCAAATCCGCTTTCGTGTTCTCCGAGTCTGCGCAAATTCTGTCCGCAGAAGGGATTGCATTCCGAAAGCACCGCCGGTAAAAATTCACCATCCGTTGCGGATGAAACTGAGGAAACCTAAAAACCGAGAGATCGTGCACGGTTAAAACCAGTTTGGCTTTCTGGGTTGGCCAGGGGAAAAAGGCAGTGGAGTGAAACAGCTCTACCTTCCCGAGCAGATGCTCAACCTTGGGCAGATTCAGGTTCAGGCACAACCAACTCATGATTCGACCTGGCACTCTAATCTTTTGAACCCGGAAATTCCCTTGCCGCGGGTGATAGAAGCTGGCCCTATCGACCGGCCTAAAATAGTGATAAAGCAAACGATAGTGGTTATGAATATCTATCATTGAGAGATTGTCCAGAAGATTGATTATATATCTCCCTATCCCCGTGGGTTTCCCCAGCGCCAGGCTGGCATCAATTCCTATTATCATTCTACGACCGAGTCTTCTCAGCAGCTCAGTACATAACTAATGCTCTGAGGTTTTAAGTGCCACCTCAGTTCGAACCGGTAGAGCTCCAAAGCTTCCTGTAACCTCTGGGAATGGCGGGCCACAGAGGCCAACGGAAAGACTATGACCAGCTTCAGAGAAGCCATAAGAACAGTCAAAGCCATCACCGAAAGAGCATACCAAAGTCCCCGGTTCTTCTTGAAGAAATAATAGAGGCTTCTCCGCTTTATGTCCTCTATTCCCTTTTGGTTATGGTGACTCTTCCCCCGATGGTGTAAGATTTCAGCACCGGGGTAGAAGTATGTCTCCACGCCCATTTTCTGGGCACGATAACAGAGGTCCACGTCCTCACAATACATGAAGTAGTTCTCGTCGAACCCTCCGAGTCTCTCCAAGATCTCTCTGCGACCCATAAGACAAGCCGCAGTTCCCCAGTCAACCTTGAAGGCCTCGTTCGTGAGTGAATATTTGCGAAAAAGCCTCTCTTTAAGTCTGGGGAATATCGAGCCCAAGGAGCTCCAATAGAACAGCACGTGGAGAATACAAGGGAAGGGACCGATGCTGTCCTCCTGGACCTTGCCATCGGGCAAGTATATTTTAGGTACCGCAAACCCAACTCTCCTGTTTGCCTCCATAAAGCCAAGCATCCTCGTTAATGCCTCCGGCATAAGCTCAGTGTCGGGATTCAAGAACAGCACATATTCTCCGCGGCTCTCTTTGAGACCCTTATTACACCCCCGGGCGAAACCCAGGTTCTCCTGATTGGAGATTAACTTAAGCTGGTGGCGGAACTTGGAAATCCGCTCTAAGCTGTCGTCGGAGGAAGCATTATCCACCACGAATACCTCGACGTCTGCATCCGGAGCGCTCTCGAATACTGAGGAGAGGCAGCCATCCAGCAGTCTCCCGGTGTTGTAATTGACGATTATGATCGAGAGCCGAGGTTCTTTTCCCATTTTCAACTTCGTTCCCCTTTGTTTGCAAGGGAGAACATCACATAAGAGCTAGCCACGAAAAACCAGTGCATGGGAGTCATAAGATAGCTGTAGAAGAGACCGCCAAAACAGAGAGCTATCATCCCTCCCATCAAGGCGGTGGAGAGGTAAAAGAGCTGAAGGTCGCCGGCCAAGAATTTGCGGTTGGCCAGGTGGAAATACCTGAATACTACCGCCAACACCAGAAGATAAGCCATCATGCCCAGACAGCCGGCATCCGACAGAAGGTCCAGCCAGGAGCTGTGGACCCCCACCCGGATATCACGAGAGGTCGCCCACCACCACATCCGATTCACGACCGGGTGAGGTTCCATATACTCCCTCAGATTGTTGTGAAAATTCCCCAGGCCCACGCCCAACACCGGGTTGTGAAGGAAGATCTTCAAGGCCGTTTTGTACATCCACAAGTGCAGCTCCGTGGACATATGTGCATACACGCTCAGGCTTTTCAGAAAGAGGTTTCTCATGCCAACGTAAAACAGGTAGAACTCCCTCCCAAAGAGAAGACCCAAGGGGACCAGGATATACAGAGATCGCACCGCCGCTTTGAAGTATCCGCGGCGGATGGCTTTACTGTAAATACACAGGATTATGACCGCGCTGGCCAAGCCGAGCATGGCGCTGCGGGAGACGGTGAACAACAGCCCTCCCAGGATCACGACTGCAGCCACCACCCAGAGGGCTTTCTCTTTTTTCCCTCTCGCTCCCAAGAAAAAACCGACTGCCAGAGGAAAGCCACTCCCCAGATAGGCGCCACACAGATTGGCGTCCACATAGAGTCCCCGGGCCCGGGGCAGACCGAAGGCGGCCTCATTGACCACATTTGCAACCGCCCGACCGAAAAAACCTGAAAACTGCCAGATACCGTAGAGCGCACTCAGAAATACCAAAACCGCATAAGCCTTGAGAGCCTTGACGGTGAAACTCCTCTCCTTCAAGATATGAATTACTACAAAATAGAGTATCCCCATATAGAGATAGCCTTTCAAAAACCCGAAGGAGGCCTCGATCTGATCAGCTACTAGGGTAGAGGTGAGAAAAACGAAAAGCAGAAGTAAAACCGCCCCGTTGAGAGCAGCCTTTTCCCACTTCAGTTCCCCACCAAGCAACAACTTGATTATATACAAGAAAAGCAGAAATCTGGAGACTCGGGTGGGGTCGAGGGGGAAACCAAGGTAGTTCTGCTGGAGAGAGATCGTGACCAGCAGTATTATGAACAGGGCTTTGGTTACGCTCCTATCTGCGAAACGGTAGAGGAACCACCCCAGAATCACCGCCGCAACGGATCCCAGGAGCACATAGAGGACTACCGTCTGTTCCAACAGAATAACGGTGACGACCGACACTACCAGGGGCAGACCGACAAGAAGCCTCTTCGTGGGAAGCCCAACCTCATCCGGAAAGAGGGGAAGTGTCGAAGTTCGGTTCAGATTCATGCTCGGTTACCGAGATTCTCCCTTGACAGCGTAATAACTAAAGATTCTGGGATAGAGCAACGTCGCCACTCTATAGTTTCCCCCGAGAATCTTGGCCAGTCTTTTCAAGATCTCAACGACCAGCTTATTCCTCCACAGGGGTCGCAAGAGTGGCTTCAAGCCCTTCCGCGGCTCCGGAGGGGGAATGAGTTCGGGCCTTTTCTCGTAAAGCTTCGCCCTTTCTCCCTTGAGTTGTCTCCACCTGCCAATTGCCGCCTCCATTGTGGCCTTATGGTAGTGGAAGCCCACCGCGTTCTTGTTATAAAGCAGCCGCATGCCGACGTCTCGAAGGCGTGATTCTAACTCTAAGTTCTCGAAGAGTCTCAAGCTCTCATCAAAACCTCCCGCCTTCTGCAGAAGGGAAGCTTTGAGCGAGAGGTTGGCACTCTCCATAAACCCTACCTCCTTTACTTCAAGTTGGTTCTCGATGCGGTAAAACATATTCTGGGGGCCACCGTTTATGAGCCACCTCATGAAGCTGTCCACCTCAAGCTCCGGCGACCAGGTCACATAGCCCAACACTGCCACCTCCTCTTGAGGGTTCCGCCGGTGCCAGTTGGCGTGCTGCTGCAAGAGGTCCTCCGCGGCGATTATGTCGTCTCCCAAAAAGAGCAGATATTCCTTGGTGGCGTTTCTAACTCCGACGTTACGGGCCGCTGAAGGCCCTCTGTTGTCTTGATAGAAGTATTTCAAGTCAATGCCACCGGATTCCCTTATCTGTTCAACAATACTCCTGGTGTCATCTTGAGAGCCATCATCCACCACGATAATTTCACACTCGGTTATCGGATAGGTCTGGGCCAACAACGCCTCCAGACATTTCCTCAGCGTCTCTTTGCGATTGTATGTAGGGACTATCACGCTGAACATAACTGAGATCACCTGACGAAAGACAGAAGCTCTTCTTTAGTAACAACTTTGAGGACAAACAGGAAAGTGAGATAGATCACCACTCCCAAGGCGATATGCGCAAACAGATTGAGGTTGAACAGAACCAATCCCAGAGACATAAGCCCCGCCGCCAGGACCGTCCTGGGCACGAAATCAAACCTCAGCTTAAAAGAGTAACCGGACTTCGCCACCAGGAGGGAGAAGAGCATCCCCGCCGCCTCCGAGATCACCGTGGCCACAGCAGCGCCGTTATAGCTGTATCTTGGAATCAGGATGAAGTTCAGAGCGACATTTATCGTGACCGTTACGATGCATATCAGAAGCAACCTCTTCTGCAACTCCAACGAGATGATCAGGTGGACGAAAAGCCCGTTCAAGTAACTGAAGAGCGTAGCCAGAATGAGAACCTTCAGAACTAGAGAGGCGGGCTGGTATTGTTCGCCTCCTAAAAAGGATATGAGCTTGGGTGCTAGAATCAGGGTTCCCCCGATGACAGGCAGGGCAAGCATCAGTATGACCTCAAACGATTTCTGCAACAGGGTGGAGAGTTCCTCCTTACGGCTCTTAACGTATTCCGACATCAGCGGAAAAACCGAGGCCAAAAAGAGTGCCGGAAGAATCAAAACAAGCTCCAGGACCTTGAAAGCCAACCCATAGATGCCGACATCGGAGCTCCCTTTCAAAAAGGAGAGAATAAGAGTGTCAACCCGAAAATGTATGGTCCCGATGGCGAGAACAAGCCAGAGGGGGAAAGACTTCTTCAGGGTCTGCCCCCAGGCTGGGAGGTCGTAGAGAAGTTTGATCTTTACGAATCTTCGGGCAAAATACAATGATAGGGCTAAGTTTACAAGGTTAGCGACAACGAAAACCGAGAGCACTAAAAGGAACTCACCCCCACTTCTGCTCAAAAGATAGACCAGGGAAAATACCACCAAACGGTTGACGACGTCTATGATGCCGATGAAGTCTAAGCGCATTCTTGCTTGAAGGATTGGGGTGTAGCTGTTAGCTATACTGTCGATGAAAACCGACAGCGCGAAAATCGCTAATCCCAATCTGACCTCTTTTGTGTAAGGCAAAACGGAAGCTAAAGCCACAAGCGCCACGAGGAGAAAGAGGCCCACGGTTGTCCTCAAGCCGGCGTTGGAGGCTAAGATCTCCTCCGCCCTTTCGTCCTCCTTGGAGATGTCCCTGACGGTGGTGAGGTAAAGACCAAAATCCATTGCCAGGGCGAAAAAAACCCCGTAGGTGACGACTATGATGAATCCGCCGAAAATCTCAGCACCGAAGTACCGAGCCAGGATAGCATAGGTTGCCATCGAAAACAAGGCGCCTAAGATGCGGGCCCCCACCCGGAAAACGGTGTTGTAAGCTATAAGCCCCGGAATCGGTAAGCTTAGGCTATATTTTGAGCTATTATCTCCCATATCTTCGCAGAGGGGGGGCTGTCGGGGTTAACCCTCATCCATTGAATCTCCCCCCTGTTCTCAACGTCTTCAACTGCTCCCAGGATTCTGTCAACCTCGGTGCCGACGAGGACATTCGCGCCGGACTCAACCGTCTCCACCCACTCCGTCTCGGTGCGCAAGGTTATGCACGGGGTCTCGAGATAACAGGCCTCCTTCTGAAGACCGCCGGAATCGGTCAGGACTGCACGGGCGTTTTCGGTCAATTTTAACATGTCCAGGTAAGAGAGTGGTGGCGATAGAATGAGGTGTGTCTCACTGGCGAGGTTTTCGTAGAGATCAAACTGCTTCAGCATCTTCTCCACCCGAGGGTGCATCGGGAAGACTACCTTCTGACTCAGTTGTGACATCGCCCTGGCGATGGAGGCGAGGCTTTGAGCATTGTCGGTGTTCTCGGCGCGGTGAACTGTCAACAGAAGATAACCTTTGGGTTTCAGGCTCAGCTCCTCTGAAATCTCGGAGCTGGAGCGAGCGATGCTGATGTTGTCTTCCAAAGCCTCCAACATCACGTCTCCGACCAGGTGAACCCCCTCTTCTATCCCCTCCCTTCTTAGATTACTAACGGAGGTCCCCGTGGGGCAGAAAAGCAAGTCGGAGAGGTGGTCCGTCAGCAGGCGATTTATCTCCTCCGGGGTATCTCTCCTGTAACTTCGCATGCCGGCTTCGATGTGTCCCAGCTTCATATTCAGCTTTGAGGTCGCTAAAGCCCCCGCCAGAGTACTGTTAGTGTCGCCGTAAACCAGGACCAAATCCGGGCTCTCGAAAAGCAACACCTCCTCACATTTTTTGAGCATCTCTCCGGTTTGATGTCCGTGAGAGAGGGAACCGACACCGAGGTTGTAATCCGGCTCCGGCAATTGTAACCCCTTGAAGAAGACCTGCGACATTTCGTAGTCGTAATGCTGTCCGGTGTGGACAACCATGTGTTGACAGCACTTCTTGAACCTCTTTTCCAGAGGTGCCAGTTTTACAAACTGAGGCCTGGCCCCCACTATGGAGCAGATTTTCATGCTACTTGCGATAGAACTGCCGGATGGCCTCGACAACGTAGTCCTGCTCGGCCTCCGTCAGCTCCGGGAAGGCCGGAAGCGAAACCACCTCCTCGGAGGCTTGCTCCGAATTCGGCAGATCTCCGGGCTTATACCCCAAATCCTGATAACATTCCTGGAGGTGTAAGGGGAGGGGGTAGTAGGTCGCGACCCCCACCTTTTTCTCCTTCAAGAATTGCATCAGTCGCTGCCGATCCTCCACCCTCAAGGTATACTGGTGAAATATATGATAGTTGTGATTCCTCTCCAGGGGAGTCTTCACCTGAGCGCAGTCTTTGAGGGCCTCACTGTAAATGTGCACTCTCTCCCTTCGGGCCTCGGTCCAGGAGTCCAGATGTTTCAACTTGACGTTGAGGATGGCGGCCTGGAGGGTGTCCAGCCGACTGTTGTATCCAACCTCGGAACTGAAGTTTCGCTTCCCGAAGCCATGAACCCTCAAACGTCTGACTCGACTCGCGAACTTCTCATCATTGCTGACTACCATTCCCCCATCACCATATGCTCCAAGGTTTTTGGAGGGGAAGAAGCTGAAGCAGCCACAGTCCCCGATACTACCCGCCTTTTTCCCCTTGTATTTGGCCCCGATGGCTTGGGCAGCATCCTCGACCACTTTCATATCATGTTTCTTTGCAAGCTCCAGAATCTCGTCCATCTCCACCATCTGACCGTACAGGTGAACTGGCATTATGACCTTGGTCTTGGCAGTGATGGCTCTTTCGACCTCGGAGGGTAAGAGGTTGAAAGTGTCCGGGTCGATGTCCACGAAGACCGGCTTGGCCCCCAGGCGAGTTATCACCCCGGCGCTCGCGAAAAAGGAAAAGCTGGAGGTGATGACCTCGTCTCCGGGACCGACATCGAAAGCACGCAGGGACAAAAGCAGAGCATCGGTGCCGGAGGCAACCCCCACCGCGAAGCTGGTTCCGCAATAGGCGGCGATATTCCTCTCGAAAGTCTCGACCTCCGGACCTAATATGAACCTGGTGTGCTCCAGACAGCCGGCGATGGCAGAGTCGATCTCGGCCTTGATGGCCTGATACTGCCTCCTCAAATCCAAAAGGGGAACTTCCATCACTGATTCTCCAGAAGTTGCTCTTTGGGGACTTCTCGGAAGGGCTTGGCGGGAGCTCCGGCTACGATCTTCCGAGGGGGAGTATCCTTTGTCACCAGGGCACCTGCGGCCACCAAAGAATCCTCTCCGATCACCTTGCCGGGAAGGATGGTGCAGTTGACTCCCAGGCGTCCTCCTTTTTTAACCGTGACCCCTTTATAATGTTTGAATCTCTCCTTGGTGCGCCCGACGAAGTTGTCGTTGGAGGTGGCCACACAGGGGGCGATGAAGGCCCGGTCCTCGATCTCGGAATAGGCGGTGATGTAAACGTTGGTCTCAATCTTACAGTAAGAGCCTATCCTGGTGGAACCTTCGATTGCCGCCCCTCGACCGACGATTGTGGCCTCGCCGATTTCGACCTTCTCCCGAACCGTGGCCAGGTCGGCCACCAGCACCCTGGGGCCGATTGCAGCCCCGGCGTAGATGACGGCTGAGGTTCCAATTAGGCATCCCTCCCCGATGACTGTGGGGTCGAGACTCTCCTCCCTGGTGGTGGCGCTTATCTTGGCCTTCATGGGAAGTTTCCCGATGACGGCACCATCGTCCACCCTGACGTTATCACCCAGCCGGCTTCCCCGATGGATGGTGACGTTGTTCCCGATCTGGCAGTTCTGCCCGATGGTGACCTCCGCACCGATCACGGAGAAATGCCCCACCTCGGTTCCCCCACCCAAGGTGGCTGAGGGGTCGATGAAGTTGATCCTCTTCGAGCTAGCTTGCTGGACCATTTATGCTTAACCTCTCTGTGAGGAGTTGTCTCCGACCTTTCAGGATTTGACGCTCAGCTTGACCGGTACCCCTCCCCGCTTCAATGACTCCTGGGCGGCATCAAGAACTCTGAGCACCCGCAAGCCGTCAAGCCCGTCAGAGCGGGGCTTCTTCCTTTCTCTGACGCAATCGAGGAAATGCTGACATTCTGTCTTCAGAGGCTCAACACTCTCAAGCTTGGGGATGATTATGTCCCCGGTGCGCAGGGATAGATACTCTCCATAGGTGTTGTAATCCAACTGAGATTCGACCCCCTTGTCGTAAAGCCAGATCTTCTCGCTGGAGGCGGCATCGTCGAAAACCACCATCTTCCTGGAGCCAACGATGGTGAGCCTTCGGGATTTGTGAGGATCCAGCCAGCTGACGTGGATGTGAGCCATGATCTGGTCTTCAAAAGTCAGGGAGACGAAGACCACATCCTCAACCCCCGGCTGGAGATAGCAAGCCCCGGTGGCGCTGACCGAGAGAGGCGCCTTGTCGAGTAAAAACATCATCAAGGAGAGGTCGTGGGGCGCAAAGCTCCAGAGGGCATTCTCAATGTCCCGCACCTTCCCCAGATTGACTCTGGAGGCATAGAGGTAATAGATTCGCCCCAGCTCTCCCTTGTCCAGGTATTCCTTCAGCCTCAAAGAGGCGGGATGATATTCCATTATGTGCCCCACCATGAGGATGCGACCTCCCTCCTCCGCCAGCCGGATCAGCTCTTCCCCCTCTTTGATATCCAGGACGAACGGCTTCTCCACGAAGACATCTTTGCCGGACAGAAGAGCCTCTCGGGCAAAGCGGTAGTGGCTGTCGGGAGGGGTGGCAATCACCACCGCCCCGATTTCGGGGTCCTGCAGCACCTTCCCCTCCTCGGAGCTGAACTGAATGTTGGGGTACGAGGGCGCCACCCTCTCCAAGGTCTCAGGCTCCAAATCGCAAGCCGACTTTACCTCGCAGCCGGGGAGGTTGTGAAAATTCCTCAGGAGGTTTCTTCCCCAGGCCCCCAAACCTATCTGCCCAATCTTGACAACGGCCCCGTTCATTTTGACACCACGTCAGCTTCGACCTGCTCGCGACCAAAAGCGGTCACGACAGATCCCCTTTTAAGGAAGCGGTCATCCCGGATATCCTCTCCCAGGTTTCCGGTTTCTCCGTTTTGATCCTATAGAGGTATTCAACGAAAAAGACCGCTAAGATCGTGATAAAAATGCTTATCGCCCCCGCCAAAGCCACCAGCTGAGCTCGCGCCGGTCGAACTCTCTCCTCCGGCGGACAGGCTCTGTCGAGAACATTCACGGTGGGAGTGTCCTTGTTCTCCTGGATTTTGGCTTGCTCATATTGCTGAGTCAACAGCTCGAAGACGGTCCCCTGCACCTTCAGCTCTCTGGCGAAGCGAGCCAATTCCAACCCCAGGGCGGGGGCTTCACTGAAGGGAATCTTCATCCCGATTGCCTCTTCAGAGTCTACTCCCTGAGGTCCCTCATCTAAGATACGCAACTGTTTCTTGATCTCTTCGATGCGAGCTCTCTGTCGCCTGACCTCTTGGTGGGAGTTGGAGAGGGTTTTCCTCAGGACTCCCAACTCGATTTCCGCCATCGCCAATTCCCCCTCCAGTTGGGCGGCATAACTTATCTGAGCTCTAACCTGGTCGTCTAAGGAGATGGCCCGATGCTTCTCCTGGAATTCCCTGTAGTTCTCCTCCGCGGTTCTCAAATCCTCTTTGGTCTGCCTCAGTCTCTCCTCGATGAACTCTCGAGTGGATTTAGCCTTGCTGATATTGACCTCTTGGTTGACGGCGTTGAGTTGTTCGACGAAGGAGTTTGTAACCTGGGCTGCTCGCACCGGCTCTTTATCCTCGTAAGCGACAGTGATGATTCCCTCCTTCCCCACGTTAACCCTCAGGCGCGATTTCAGGGTTTCCACCGCACTCGTCATCGATTCGGTGTCGAAGAGCTCCATGAGGTCGTTAGCCTTCACCACCTTTTCTGCTACCCGCCGGCTTTTGAGGATGGCGGCATACACATCTGAGGGGGTGGCAAAGGCGGGCAAAGCCATCCCCCCTCCTCCCAAAAAAGCCGCCCCTAAACCTCCCAGAAGCCCGGCGGATAAACCCAATGAACCCATCTCCTTCTCCGGGGGGAGAATCGTGGTTCGAGCTTCATACCAGGGTGGCAGAAAAAGAGAGATCACCGCCACGATGACGGCAACAATGAGGAAGTTCGCAATGATAACCCGGCGCCATTTGATAATTACAGCCAGATAATCCCAGAGATTAGCTTCCATTTTTGACACCTTGAGCAACTCCAGATAGACAATGGAGAACCTTTATAGAGTCCGAGACTGACACCCGTTCAACACCCTATTTTCGATTGGAGTTCACCAGTTCCAGATAGATTTTTTCCATATCTTTGACCAGGCGATTGTGACTCAGATGGGGATATACTTTGCTGCGTGCGTTTTCTCCGAAGCTCTTGCGCAAGCCTTCGTCGCGGATGAGTTTGAGCAGAGCTTCGGTCAGAGCTCCTGGATCTTTCGCGGGGACAACGAAACCGCACTTGCCATCGTCAATCAGCTCGCTTATCCCCCCGACATCCGTCGCCACCACCGGCCTTGCAGAGGCCAAAGCCTCGATAATAGCAAAAGGTGCGCCCTCCGTCAGAGAGGGGAAAATGAGAGCGTCAGAATCAGCATAAATGTTATCGACGTCCTCTCTGAAACCCAAAAAATAGATGTTTTCCTTGAGTCCCAGATTCTCTGCAAGTTGCTCCAATTCCCCCCGCATCTCCCCATCACCCGCGATCACGAAACGGACCTCCGGTGCGCTCTCCTTGAGAAGCTGAATACTCCTAAACAGGTAACGATGTCCCTTGGTGGGCACCAGACGTTGAACGTTCCCAATCACGATGTCCTCCTCGGAGAGTCCCAGCTCTCGCCGCAGGTCACCTCTGTGTCCGTCTATGGACAGATATTTGTCCAACTCTATTCCATAGGGAATCGTAATTACCTTCTCCGGGGTGCCGACCTTGAAAGCCAAAATCTCCTTGCGAACATTCTCGCTCACCGCCACTAAGAGGCTGGAGTGCCGTGCCAATAGCCGTTCCACCAGAACAATAAGGCTACTCTTCAGCTTGCCGAAGAAATCGTAAAAGACATGCCCATGGATGGTGTGGATTGTTACCTTGGTGCCAGCCAGAAAAGCCGCCAATCGTCCCAAAGCTCCTGCCTTCGATTGGTGAGTGTCCACAATGTCCGGCTTCTCCCTGCGGATGAGGCAAAACAGCTTCCAGAAGGCCAGAATGTCTCTCTTAAGAGAGACCTCCCGCTCCAGCTCCGGTATATAACAGATCGACTTCAATCCCTTCTGCCGAGCAAACTCCAGCATACTCCCCTCGGTCTCACCCTCCCTCCCCCTCACCAGAACACAATCGAAAACCTCTTTGTCCTGGTGGGCGGTGAGGACGATGGCATGATAGGTAGAGCCTCCAACCGCCAGACGGGAGATGATGCGCAGGATCTTGATCTTCTTCTTCATGATCTTAAGCCTCGCAGTGCTCTCTTCAAAATCTCTTGATCAAAAAGTATCATCAAAAATCCGAGTTCTATATAAAAAGCGCCGTCTATTGGGATGTGAGCCTCAACACCTCCTCAAATAAGAGAAAATCTAATGTCTGGGGCCGCACTTTCATCTCTTCTTGATTCCAAGTGGGTCGTTCCCATATTCCTGAAGGTATACTCGCGACGACTTGTTGGCAAAACGATGTCACAAAACTCCTCTAAGACTTTCAGTCATTTAGTGGCCTGCTGTATCACCAAATAGACGGTGGCTAAATTTCCTACAAAGGCTAAGGTCTCCTTAAAGAATCCCCAGTAGTCGCGGTCCGGCTTCTCCGGTACCCAAACGGTGTCCCCGGCTTCTAAAGGTCTCCCCTTTTGGGGTTTCAATCTTTCGCCGGAGGCCCTCTTGATGATCCGGACTTTCCCGATGCGAGCTTTGGAGGTGAAACCTCCGGCCTTCTCGATGTAATAGTGATAATCCCACTCGGGGTCGTAGGGTATCAGACCGGGGTTATTAACGTGTCCGGTCACCTTCACGACCTTAGAAAGCTTTGGGATTCTAATGTCGTCACCATCCCGCAATAATACCTCATAAGTCTCATCCCTGTGCTCCAAGAGTCCGCTCAGGTTTATTGACACTTTCCCGGGTCTCTCCAGCGACTTTATTTTGAAATACTCATACTCGGAGTCCGACATATCAGAGATCTCCATCCCTTTCAGTCTCTCGAATTCGGGATCCACAACTTCCTCTCGAGCCACCCGAAACATCTCGGCCTCGGCTAAGGAGGCCTCCGAAGTCACCCCTCCAGCCATTTCGATTATCTCCGAAAGGCAAGTTTGATCCTCCTCGATAGCATAGGTGCCTGGAAAACGAACCTCCCCGACTATAGTGACTTGATGCTTCTCGTGAAAATGGGGTTTGAAGCGGATGTAAACCCGATCGTCAGGCATAAGGGGAATATCGTGAATTTGGGACTCGGGGGAGAAAACTAAGCTCAAATCAACCGGCACGGTGAAGGTGGAAACCTGGTCGGGACCAAACCTCACAATCTCTGCCATCAGGGAATCCGCATCCATGGTCAAACCGTGGGCAAGAGCTATGAGGTCAGTGAGCCTATCTCCGGGAGCGTATTCAAAATAGCCGGGAGCTCTCACGGCGCCAAAGATGCCGCAAAGGTTAATGTTGTCCTCTCGGACCGGCACGTAAATAACATCTCCGTCCCGCACCACTGGATTATAGGTCAAATCACCGGTCAGCATATATTTCAGAATGTCAGCATAGCTAATGCTACCGTCCGAATGCAGAATCCTTATCCTCCTCTTGGAGGCTTCCGTCATCGCGACGCTGCTCTGCAATCCCAAGTCGCTGGAAAGCGCTCTCCATTTAGCCTCCTCCACACCGGTGAAACCACCGGCCCTCTCGATGACCTCGGAGACCCGGTCAGTGGAAGTGGCGACATAGACTCCAGGTCTATATACTGCTCCGGTGACGGAGATTCTCACGTTCCGCAACTTGATAAGGGTAGTGGTGACGTCGACATTTCGGTACTGCCTTAAAACCTTCTTCTTGACCACCTCCTTGACCTTGGAGAGAGTCAGACCTCCCACCTCGATCTTGCCTACTGTTGGCAACAGTAGTGTTCCCTCCGGGGTCACTATCGTCTGGAAGGATGCGGGCATCTCTCCCCAGAGATCCACCTGAAGCATATCTCCGGGGCCTAACACGTAAGTCTCCGGATCGATGGAACTTTCCAGCGCCTGTCCAAAGTCCACCGCAGGGGGGAGGAACCTAGCTTTGAATCCAGCCTCCAGGGACTCCTGGGCAAAACCGGTGGCGGCGAGGAGGAATAACCACAGGAAAGAGAATATGATCTCAGTTCTCAGCAGTCTGTTTTGCATCGCAAACTACCCTAAAAAAAACCGAGCAGGGAGAGGGACACAGCCTCTGTCCACCCGGCATTTGATTTAACAAAACAACTGGAGGAGTTCTCATTTTCGCTAAAGGGTTTTTAAAGAGTATCGCTTTCCCCCCTACCAGTCCCGAGCTAAAAACCCCTTAACAAAAAACCGTCTTTAAGACTCCTCTCTTCTCTATTTTGAACAAATATATCTCGCTGAAATTCACCTGTCAAGTATTTTATTGAGTTTTTTCAATTTTTTATTCCTGCCACTCCAGTAGCCTTCGAGAGAAACTCTCCACCAATTCTTCCGCCTTCCTCTTCTCCCAGGACTCCGCGATCACCTCGAAGAAAGCCTGACGCCGATCGGGGATAACAAGAACCCAGCTATCATCCTCCATTACCCGGACTCCATCGATCAGCTCCCTTTTGCTTTCGGCGGTGAACTGAAGAAGCTCCCTCATCACCCCTCCTTTCTTCACCCAGGGGCAGGGGACTCTTCTTCTGACCATCTTCAGCTTGCTCCACCTCCCTTTAGCCTCTCCCAACCTCTTTTGTGATTTCGCCATCAGCTCCAAGATCTTCACCACCGCAAACATGGCGTCGGTTCCCAGCTGAAATCCAGGGAAGATGAACCCCCCCTTGGTGCCACCAACGAAGTCGACCTCCTGAGCCTGCATCGCCTCCATCATCGCCAGATGGTCATTGCGCGTTCGAAAAACTTTCACTCCGTACTCGCCAGCGATGATATCCACTCCCACGGAAGCCGGAACTGGAACCGCAATCTTCTGGGCACGATGGGACCCTAAATACATAGAGGTGACAATCAGCAAAAGCCGGTCGCTATCGATGAAATCCCCTTTCTCGTCCACCACCGAAAGCTTCTCCGCCCCGGCGTCCAGGAGAAAGCCGACGTCGGCGCCCAAGGATTTGGTGATGGAGGCGAGTTGCTTGATTGACTGCTGAAAATCGGTCTCGGTGCGAAAGTGGGCGCTGGGGTCCAGGTAGGCATTCAGGGAAACGACGTCCAGACCCAGGCCACTGAAAATCGAGGGGAACACCTCCGTCGCCCCCCCGTGGGAATAATCGACCACCACCTTGAAGCCTGCGGATCTGATGGCCTCGATATCGATGCTTTTCAAAAACTCCTGACGGTAGTTCTCAATCACCCGTTGAGGGAAATCGATCGCCCCGGTTTCAAAGACCGTTGCCCTCCTGAAGTCCTCCCGGAAGAAGAGCCGCTCTATGGCCTTACACTTGGAGGTGGGGAGATCTTTGCCATCCCCCCCGAAGAAAATGATATCGACGTTTTTGTCCGCCACTGGGGAGCGCCGAACGTGAAAACCTCCGGATTCCCCGCCGGATCGAAGCACGAAGCGCAAAACCGGTATAGGCATGGTCCTTAAATCCTGGACGTTAACTCCGGCAGAGAGCAGTCCGCTGATTATGGCCCTATCCACCATCCGGGAGGATCGACCCGCATCCCGGCTGGTGATGACCGTAGAACCTTTACCCAAAAAGGCCCCGAAGGCCGCCCCCAATTTGGCCACGAACTCTGGGGTCAGCTCCACGTTACCGGTTCCGGAGACTTTGGAGTCGGTGAAAAGCTCCCGATTCCAAGCCTCCCCCCATACCAGACTGGAGGAGATGATCGACTCGGGTCCCACTCTCTTATCCGGCCACAGCTTGACGTTGGGTTTGATCTTGCAGCGCCTTTCCAGATGACAATTATCGCCGACGACGGCATTCGCCTCTAAAGTGACCCCCTCCTCCAGGATCGAACCCCTGCCGACAACCGCCTCGTCGATGATAACACCATCACCGATTTCCACCCCTCCCCAGATCACGGAGCGATTCACCACACAACCAATTCCCAGGCTGGAGCCGGAACCGATGACGGAATTGTAGATTCTGGAGTGAGGCTTGATCTCCACCTCCTCTCCAATTATCACTGTCCCCTTGAACTCCACCTCCTCCGCCACCTTGACATTTCTGCCAACCCAGATCTGTGCCTCCGATCTCTTCAGAAGATTTCCGTCCAGCTCTAATGACAATCTCCCCTCCAGAATGTCCTGGTGACACCGGAAGTATTCGTTGACATCCCCGATATCCTTCCAGTAACCTTCGGCGACGTATCCGAAAAGGGACTCCCCACGCTTCAACATACCTGGATAGAGTTCTCTGCTGAAGTCGAACTCGGTCTTAGGAGGGACTGCCTGGAGCACCTCCTTTTCCAAAACGTAGATGCCGGTGTTGATAGTATCCGAGAAGACCTGCCCCCAGCTGGGCTTTTCGAGAAAACGTGTAATTCGACCGTCATCATCGGCGATCACCACTCCGTAAGCCAGCGGATTCTCCACCCGGGTCAGGACCATGGTGGCTTTTGCATTTCGGGCCGTATGGAAGTCAACCACCTTCCCTAAGTCGAAATCTGTCAAGACATCTCCGGATATTATCAGGAAGCGGTCTCCAAGCAGGTGTTCCGCATTTTTGACCGACCCAGCGGTGCCGTAATTGTCTTCGGACTTGACGTATTCGATGTTGACCCCGAAATCGGCACCGCTGCCGAAATAGTCCTTGATCTGTTTCACCTGGAAGTACAAAAGCACAACCAGGTCCTTGAAGTTGTGTCTCTTGAGCAGATTTATGACATGTTCCATCATCGGCTTGCCGGCAACCGGAACCATCGGCTTGGGCAGGTTGCAGGTCAGTGGCCGCAATCGGGTTCCGAATCCCCCCGCCATTACTACCGCCTTCACTGTATGCTCCTGCTTGGAGCCGGAGGTTAACCTGAGAAAGACACCGGTGAGGCACCTCCGGCAAAGAAAACCTCTTTCGATTAACAGATCGGAGTTAATCTATAACCGCACAACCCTATCGTCAATAATTTTCTGACATCAGGTGCTCGTGACAGTGAAGCTGGTGGTTAGAAGCTCCCCACCTCGCGGGATCACCTCTCAAAACAATTTGACCCCAGCTTCATGCAAATCGTAGGTACGCCATTGCAACGCAAGACTCCACAGAAGTTAGATTGCCAAGATCCCTATCCTATAGTCTGAGCTCTTACAGGTCTTAAAGGTCCGTAGTCGTGTTGACTACCGGGATCTTTCTTTGCGGATAGAGTTGTAGAGACAGTCGGAGATATTGAGCAAACCCTTGACTACGTCCTCAGCGAAAGCCAGGCAGGTGGGACAACCACACAGGCCACAGTCCACCCGTGGCAGGAGGTTGTGGATCTTCTCTTTCTCCTTCATTAGGGCTATGGCCTTGGCGATGTCAGGGTGCAGAGGTTTTATGGGTCTGGGTTGAATCCTCCGTTCCAAGAAGTAGTGACCTTCCCGGTAGAGCTTCTGGACCTTTTCTTTCTGAATGCGAGGTTGCTTCCCGTATCTATTCTCAAGCCGGATGGTTTTAACCCTGGCCACGTAAGCGTTCTCGACCGCCAGGGGACCACCGATGCACCCCTCCAAGCAGAAGGAGGCCTCAACATACTTGACCTCCCGGAGCTTTGATTTCTCGATGTCATCAAGGATTTTGGTTAGCTCGACAATTCCGGAGACCGCCACACAGCTCCCCGGCTCGAGGAAACTGCAGGTTCCCCCCATAACTTTCCAGCCCATCCCGATGGCGGAAAGTCCGTCGAGATCGTCCTTGTATTCCTCCTCTCCGAGGGACATTATCGCCGAAAGCAAGGGGTTGTAGATGTCGGCAATGGAGATAGAGCCATCGAACCAGGATTTCTCCTTCTCTGCCGGTTGTCTTATGGAGACCGCCTTAGCCGGACAGGAGGTGAGATAAACCGCCCCAATCTCCTCCAGGGGGAAGTTTAGCTTCTCGGAAAGCTCTAGCTTCATCTCCTTGGCGGCCAACTCCCTTGGGACCTCCAGGGGGATGATATGTTCCGTAAGCCCGGGATATTTTACCTGAATGAAACGGATGACTGCCGGACAGAAGGAGGAAATAACCGGCCAGGGTCCCTTATGCTCCTCTAAATAAAGCCGGAGGGCTTCGCTGATAGCCTCACATACCAAAGAGACGTCCCAGACGTAATCGAACCCCAGTTTCTTCAGACCTGCAATAATCTCCGGGGGATGGATATCAACACTGAACTGCGAGTATAAGACCGGGGAGGGAATTGCCACCCGACACTTGAACTTCGAGGTTTGCTCTACCGTGTCGGTCAGAGGCACCATGGCACCTTCTGGACAGGCGTTGATACATTCCCCGCAGTCGATGCAGAGCTCCTCCAGGACGTGTGCCTTCCCCTGCCTCACCCGGATGGCCTGGGTGGGACATGCACGCATACAACGCATTCTGCCCCGACACTTCTCCTCCAGAATCTTGAGAGTGTGGTAATAGCGGATATTTTCAGCTTTTGGACCCATCACCAGCAATGATTGTGACCTCCAGTCTGGTGCCCTTCCCGACCTCGGAGGTGATTTCGAATTGGTCGGAATTCCTCTTGATGTTGGGGAGTCCCATGCCGGCCCCAAAACCCATCTCCCTCATCTCGTCGGTGGCGGTGGAGTAACCCTCCTTCATCGCCTCCTCAATATCTTCAATTCCCTGGCCCTCATCCTCGATGATGATGACTATCTTCTGAGGCGAGGCTTTGAACCTCAGAACTCCTCGGCGAGCATACATCACCACATTTATCTCGGCTTCGTAAGTGGAGATCGCCACTCGTCGCACTACCTGGGCATCGAAGCCAATCTCCTTGAGGATGGATTTTAGCTTAGTGGAGACTCTCCCTGCCTGATTGAAATCGCCGCCGATAATCTCGAACTCAAGGTCGAGCAAGCTGTCGTCACTCATTCTTACTTCTTATGGTAGCGGCACTCTTTAGGCCACGAAGGTAAAGGCGGCCACAAGCCTCATACATAGTCAGCTCGCTTGCCAGGACCGGAATCCCCTTCTCCTGAGCAAGCTGAAGGGCCCCGGCGTTCGGCCTTTTCCCCCGTATATAGACCAAGGCCTTGATCTCAGCCACATCCGCAGTCCTTACCGATTGGGCATTGACCAATCCGGTGAGGAGGAGAGAGTCGGGAATGGAGAAGGCCAAAACATCGCTCATCAAATCTGCGGCGCAAGCCCCCCAAATCTCCATACCCAGCTGCTCTTTTCCGACCAGAACCTCGCAACCCAGGATTTCCTTTACCTCTCGTAAGGTCAAGATCACTGGAGCCGGTTCCGATTTCTTCTTCACCTCTACTACTTCCCCTTTGGGAGCCATCTATTTCCCTCTTTCAAAATATACTTTCTGTATCCTTTTGACCACTATTATCAACTCTTACCGTTTCCTCTCGAAAGGATCAAACCGGCCTTGCCGGCAACCGCCGTAGCCTGGGCGACACACTCTGCCGTGGACATCGGGGAATGCGCCAGCCCGCACAGAAAGAGCCCTTGTCTTTCAAACTCAACCGGACGGAGTTTGGTCTCTGCCTCCTGGAAGAAACCATCCGAATCTACCGACACCCCCAGAATCTCTGAAAGATGGAGGTTTTCGGCGAGAGGCACAATTCCAGTGCTCAGAACCACTAGCTCCGGGCTGAGCCTGAGCTCCTTCTGATTATCGACATCGCCCACCGTGACTGTTAAATCCTTTCCATTCTTCACCGAAGGTTCAGCCTCCATCCTGATGAAGCGGACACCGCTCTCCAAGGCCTCCGAGTAAACATCCTCGGCGAAATCGTAGACCCGGATGTCGCGGTGGAGAATATGTATTTCTGACTCCGGCTTGAGGTTTTTTATCTTCAGGCTGTTCTCAATTGCCCGGAGGCAACAATCCCTGCTGCAGTAAGGATGCTTATCATTTCTCGAACCCACGCACTGAATCATCACCACATTGTTGGCGGAAACCTCTCCCTTTTGGAGCCTCTCTTCCAGTTCAGTCTGGGTGATGACCCTTTTGTCTTTACCGTACAGAAACTCTCCGGGTCTATATTCTTCCGCGCCGGTGGCAACGATGATCACCCCGGATTCAACCGTGGTCTTCTTACCATTTTCCGAAATGGTGCTCTTGAATCCTCCCGGTTCTCCATCAACGTTGGCTAGTTTCGAATTCAAGTGGATTTGGATTTTCTCATTTTCGCCGACACCGGCCAGCAGGCTTTGAAACCTCTCTTGGAGGCCCTCACCCAACAGATACTCCTTATCCCGGAACCAGCCTCCCAGCTCCTTTTCCTTTTCTAACAGATGCACCTCATAACCCTGGTTGGCGATATCAATGGCCGCCGTCAGACCTGAAAGTCCTCCGCCGATGATTAAAGCCACCGGAGCTACAGGTTTGACTTCCGCCTCTCTGGGGGATTTCAGATTGGCGATAGCAATCTCGAACCTCTCTTTGATCTCAGCCTCGCCTCCGTTATGGCTTAAGCTCCCGAGGGCGATGACTTCCACTTTCGCTCCACCGGTGATATTCTCAAACAGAGCAGTGTGAGTCGCCGGGTAACAGGGAGCTATTATTACACCGTTCAATTTTTTGTCCGCAATGGTTTTTGCAATCTCCTCCCTCCCGAATTTCAGACAGAAAAAGAGGCTTTCTCCAACATATTCCACCTGCAGCAGACTTCCCGCCACCTTTTTCAGTTTCTCGAGATCAATCTTTTTCCCGCTTCTGGAACCGTACTGGCAGAAAAAGACTCCGATTCTCGGAGCCCCCGCCGCCTGCGTCAGTTCCTTGACTTGGGTGGGAATTGCCCCCCGTTTTGAGGAGAGCATTCCGGCAACTTTGCTGGCGGCGGCACTCCCCTGGGTGACAGCACCAGAAAGGTCGGTGGGAGCGTTAAATCCCCCGGCTATAAAGACCCCCGGCTCAGTTGACTCCAGAGGCGATAGCGGGCTGGTGGAGCCGAAACCGTATTTGTTCAATCGAATCCTGGTGCTGCGACTGAGACTCCTGGCGCTGTCGGAGCTGTGCAGGCCAACTGCTAACACCACCAACTCGAACTCCTCCTCGGAAGCCTGACCATTATTGGAGTAACTCAGCGTAACGTTTCCGGTGCCAGAATTCTCCTCCAGACCGGTGACTTCCGCTCCGACAAATTCGATCTCCTCCTGCTTCAGCGCCTTTTGATAATAGCTCTCGGAGCCCTTGCCGAAGGGACGGATCCCCTTATGGAAAATCTTGACTTCCAGCTCGGGAATACGCTCACAAGCAGTCAGGGCCTCCTTGAGGGACTGCATGCAACAGAGGTTGGAGCAGAAATTGGCACCCAGCATCTCTTCTCTGGAACCGACACACTGAACAAAGGCGATCCTCTTCGGTATCTCTCCGTCGAAGGGACGCATCATCACCCCACCGTATGGTCCGGTGGGGCTTAAGATCCTCTCGAATTCGATGCTGGTGATGACGTTGAAACATTTCCCGTAACCTAACTCCTCTTTGCGGTTGGGGTCAAACTCATCGAAGCCCGGGGCCAGGATTATGGCGTCAACGTTCAGTTTCAGAGTTTCTGGGGACTGGTCGTATTCGATGGCCTTCTGGTCGCACTCCGCCAGGCAAAGCCCGCAGCCAATACATCTCCGACAGGAGAGGCACCTCTTGGCCTCTTTTACCGCTATCTCCTCGGTAAAACCCAACTCCACCTCTTTGAAGTTCCGTTGTCTCTCCTCCAACGGAAGCTCCGGCATTTTCTGCCGGGGAGCGGGGATGTCTTTGAAGTCAGTTATAAACTTGCTCTTTTTCATACCTTACTTGGAGAGGTACTTATCGATCCCATCGGCGGCGGTATGACCAGCGGCAATGGCCTTGATCACCGTCTGGGGGCCAGTGACATCATCCCCACCGGCGTAGACGCCGGCGCGGTTTGTGGCTCCGGTTCTATCAATGACGAAGGAGTTCCACTTGGAAATCTCCAGGCCGTGTCCCTCGTGCAGAAAGGATATATCCGGCTCCTGACTGATAGCTGGAATGACCAGGTCAGCCTCGATCTCGAATTCGCTTCCGGAAATGGGGATAGGTCTTCTCCTGCCGCTTTCATCCAGTTTCCCCAGTTGCATCTTGGTACACTGCATTCCCACTACCTTCCCATTTTCCCCGAGAATCTTCACCGGAGCCGCCAAGTAGTGAATCTTGACTCCTTCTTCCTCGGCAGCCTCAACCTCCCAGGGGTTGGCGGGCATCTCCGCCCGGGAACGCCGGTAGAGGATATAGACCTCGTCGCAACCGAGACGCAGAGCGGTTCTGGCGGAATCGATGGCGGAGTTGCCCCCTCCGATGACAATCACCTTCTTGCCGGGCTTAGTGTGGTCACCGAGGTTAGCTCTCCGCAGAAAGATCACGCAGTCGAGGAAACCCTCATAATCGTCCTCACCGGGGACACGCAATTTCAGACCCCTGTGAGCCCCCACACCCAAAAAGACCGCCTTATAGTCCTGCTTGAAGAGATCATGGATGGTCAAATCTGGTCCAAGGGGAGTTTCGTATTTTATCTCCACCCCTAAGTTCTTGATGTAATCGACCTCAGTTTGAATGATATCCCGCGGAAGCCGGTATTCTGGGATTCCCAGATAAAGCATCCCTCCCGGGACCGGGGCAGCTTCAAAGATAGTAGTATTGTAACCTCGCCAGGCCAGATCGTGGGCAACGGTGAGACCGGCGGGGCCGGCTCCGACAACGGCGACTTTCTCTTTCCTGGTCTTTTTAGGAGGAGAAGGCCAGGAGACCTTGCCCTCTTTATAGAGTTTCAGCTCGTAGTCTGCCAGAAATCTCTTTACAGAATCGATGGCGATCGGCTCGTCCTGCCTTCCACGATTACAGGCGTCCTCGCAGGGGTGATTGCAAACCCGACCGCAGATGGCGGGGAGAGGGTTTCTTTCCCGAACAACTGCTAAGGCCTCCTCATATTTTCCCTCCGCGGTCAGGCCAACATACCTGCGGATGTCGATGTGAACCGGACAGGTCTCCTGACAGATGGGGGTCTCCCTCTCGATGTTGAAAAGCGCGGGGTAATGTCTGGTATTTTGTATGTCGATGGCGGTGCGTAACATCAGACCTTCGTTGAATCTGTCGTAA
>JAUWHO010000025.1 GCA_030605835.1 Candidatus Zixiibacteriota bacterium
CGCTGCGAGAATCCGGTGGAGAAGGTATTTGAGACTGGCGGGATTGTGGGGCTTGCCAACGATACTGTTCTTGTGGCCAGAGATGGCACCGAAAGAGTCGTTGCCGACAGCGGTGCGCCCATTCGTGATGATAAAGACAACGTCATCGGGGTTATTCTGGTTTTTCGAGACATGACCGAGAAGAGGCGGGCGGAGGAAGAATTGGAGAAACATCGCCACCATCTTGAGGAGCTGGTGGAGGAGCGCACGGGGGAGCTTCAAGAGGCACAAGAGCGGCTAGTGCGCTCCGAGAAGTTGGCGGTCCTTGGCCAGTTGGCCGGCGGAGTGGGCCACGAGCTGCGCAACCCTCTGGGAGCGATCAAGAACGCCGCTTACTTCCTCAATATGGCTATAGAAGAGCCTGAAGCTGAGGTGAAAGAGACGCTGGAGATCTTAGAGAAGGAGGTGGCGGCCTCCGAGAGGATCATCTCCAGCCTCCTGGGCTTTGCTCGTCCAAAGCCTCCCAGTCTGCGCAAGGTGGACATAAACAACCTCGTCCGGGACATCCTGCCCAGTGTGTCCGTGCCGGAAAACGTTGAGGTAGCAACTGAGTTGCAGTCGTTGCCAGGGATTCTTGCCGACCCGGATCAACTCGGCCAGGTCTTCGGGAACATCCTGTCCAACGGAATTCAGGCCATGTCTCAGGGCGGTCGGTTGGTCATCAAGTCCGGGACCCGGGATCCAGGGTGGGTGACGGTCTCTATCACCGATACAGGCGTAGGCATACCCGAGGAGGTCCGGCAGAAGGTATTCGAACCGCTCTTCACCACCAAGGCCAAGGGGATTGGCCTTGGCCTGGCAGTCTCCAGGACCCTGGTGGAGGGGAATGGAGGCACCATCGAGGTGGAGAGCGAGGTAGGAGAAGGCAGCACCTTCACGCTAAGATTGCCCATCGGGCAAGAGGAGAAAGAATTACATGAATGAGAAGGCCAGCGTACTCATAGCGGATGACAATCTCAGCCTCTGTAAGACGATGTCCTTTACCCTGAAGCGCAAGGGTTACGCAGTCACCATCGCCAGGGACGGGATGGAGGCGCTCGAGAAGGTCAAGCAGAAACCCTTCGACATGATCTTCATGGACATCAAGATGCCGCTTATGGACGGGGTGGAGACATATAAAAGGATTAAGAAAACCAGGCCGGAGGCGGTGGTGATGATGATGACCGCCTATGCGGTCGAGGAGCTGGTTCAGGAGGCACTGGAAGAGGGAGCCTATGGGGTCATATACAAGCCTCTGGACATTGAAAGAGTGGTCTCGCTCATTGAGGAAGCAAGGCAAGCCAAGCGAGGGGCACTGATCTTGGTAGTTGACGATGACCCTGGCACGTGCACGACTCTGAAGAACATCCTGGTGAAAAGAGGCCACAAACTGGGCATTGCTCAGAGCGGCGAGGAGGCCATCGCCACGGCGCGGGAGAGGGCTTATGATATCATATTCATAGACGTGAGACTCCCAACCATAAACGGTCTCGAGACCTACCTGCGTCTGAAAAAGATCAACCCCGAAGCTGTGGCCATCATGATGACGGCCTATCGCCAGGAGGTGGCCGACCTGGTCGAGAAGGCCATCAAGAGTCACGCATACACCTGCTTATACAAGCCATTCGAAATGGAGGAAATGCTTAGATTGGTTGATGAGATCTCGGCGAAGAAACAGGAGGTGGTGTAAAGAGTAGCGTGAAGGGGGGAGAGAGCCATGGATGAGAAAGAAAGCATCCTCATCGTTGACGACGACGAGAGCATCTGCAGGACCCTGGCGCTCGTATTTGGAAAGAAGGGATACCATATCGAGACGGCCCGGACCGGGTGCAGGGCGATAGAGAAGGCGAAGGGGAGGTTCTTCAACGTGGCTCTGCTGGACATCAAGTTACCCGACATGGGAGGGATAGAGCTACTGGGCCCTTTGAAGGCAATACACCCCGACATGGAGACCATGATGATCACCGGGCATGCCTGTATTGAAACCACGGTGCAGGCTCTGAACCACGGTGCATTCGCCTACCTCACCAAGCCTCTCAACATGGATCAGGTGCTGGCCACGGTGCAGAACGCCATCGAGAAGCAACGCCTGGTGAGTGAGAAGCGGCAAGCGGAGGAGGCCCTGCGCCGTTCCGAACAGCGCTTCAGCCAGGTTGCAGCCAGTACTGGCGATTGGACCTGGGAGGTGGATCCCGAGGGTCGTTATCTTTACTCCAGCGGCGCCGTCAAAGATATTCTCGGTTACACCCCGCAGGAGATTTTGGGAAAATACTTCTACGAGCTGTTTCATCCCGAAGATAGGGAGACCATCAAGGCCCAGGCGTTTGAGACCTTCCACAAGCGCGAACCAATCGCGAAGTTGGTCAACCGCAACCTGCACAAGGATGGACATACTGTGATTCTGGAGACCAGCGGCTTCCCCCTGATCGACGAAAATGGCGAGCTGCTCGGTTACCGGGGCGCCGACCGAGATATAACCGAACGGGTGCAGGCACAGAAGGTCCTGCAGAAAGCCCACCAGGAACTCGCAGCTCAGATTCAGGAGCTAGCACGAGCCAACGAGGAGATGCAGTCCTTCATCTACTCCATCTCCCACGACCTGCGCATGCCGTTGGTGGCGGTGCAGGGCTTCGCGAATCTCCTGAAGGAGGAGTACGGAGATGATTTGAAGGGTGAGGCGGAGCACTACCTCTCTGCTATTCTGCAATCTACTGGAAAGATGTCGGATCTGATCGAAGACCTCCTGCAACTCTCCCGAGTCGGGCGAATGGACACTGAACCGGAAGAGGTCGCGCTCGAAAGCCTGCTCGAAGCCATCACCACCGAATTGGAGGTGAAGGTCCCGAAACGGAAGCTGAACTTCAGAATAAAAGAACCTCTCCCCGAAACTTACTGCAATCGCAAAAGACTCTATCAGGTATTCTCGAATCTCTTAGGCAACGCCGTCAAGTTCACGCGCGATATGCCCGAAGCTAAAATCGAGGTAGGAGTTAGGAAACAGGGGAGCAAGAGGGAATTTTACGTCCGGGACAACGGCCCGGGAATCGACCCCCAGTATCACCAGGAGATATTTAAGGTCTTCAGAAGACTCCACGGAAGCGCATACGAGGGCTCCGGGATGGGTCTGACCTTTGCTAAAAAGATCGTCGAGTCCTGGGGAGGAAACCTACGGCTCGAATCCAAGCCCGGAAAGGGAGCAACCTTCTATTTCACCGTTCCTGAAGCTCAAAAATCAAGCAGGGCTAAGTCGGAGAGAGTGAGTTCCGATAGTAGTGGGTGACCGATCAGGTCCACAAGCCAAAGGAGAAGACATGATTCCGACCCGGACTATCCACATCCTTCTGGTTGACGATGACCCTGACCACCGTTTCTTGATTCGTAAGCTTCTGTCGAAAAACAGCGTCAGGAATGAAGTAACCGAACTCGAGGATGGCCAACAGGCCCTCGATTACATGTATCGACGTGGGATATACTCTGACCGAGGGAAATTCCCGGATCCGGATTTCATTCTACTGGATATCAAAATGCCCGGGATTGACGGGCTGAAGGTGCTAAAAGTCATAAAGCACGATGAGCAAACCCAGCAGATCCCGGTGGTTATGCTGACCACCTCCACCCTGGAAGAAGAGATAATTCAAAGCTATAAGGATGGGGCCAACGCCTTCGTCACGAAGCCCATCAGCTACGAGGACTTCGCCAGGACTATAACCGCCCTGGGAAAGTTCTGGGTGTCCGCGGTAGAGTTCCCCCCCAGAGTTCCCCCCCAAAAGGGCCAAGAGAGGATCAGGCCCACCCTCCCGGCGCAATCCTCGTCTCAGAACCGGTAAGCCGCAGAGAGAAAGAATCTGTCAGCCTTATACTCCTCGCTGGTCGAGATCTGTGGATCTCTCACCT
Source organism: Candidatus Zixiibacteriota bacterium (assembly GCA_030605835.1). GTDB lineage: Bacteria > Zixibacteria > MSB-5A5 > DG-27 > DG-27 > DG-27. The sequence goes on from JAUWHO010000025.1 coordinate 3,913, forward strand.
CCCACAATCCCCGAACGTAGGCGAAATCCAGGGTGACCAGCCGGTCGATGAGAAAGCCTGCGCCAGCGGTGATGAAGTGACGCTCCCGTTCAACATTCGTGGTCCTGAAGGGAATGGGGTCGTAATAGTACCCACCTCGCAACCTTCCCGAGATCTTCGGCAGGAAGAGTTCAGCTCCAAGATGATAACGGAGAACATCAGTGTAGTTCTCGCGGAGGGCTATATTCTCTTCCTCCAGCCCCAGGGGGCTTTTGTACTCCATCTGAGCCCAGTCGGTGAAGTTCACATCGCAAGCCAAAAGGAGATGATCGATGTTCAGAGCCAAACCCACTCCCAGCGAGTAGGGAAGCGAGAGCTTGTATTCATAGAAGCCGGGCTCCGTCACACTCGCGTAGCTGTACTGCGGCGAATAGGTGATGTACTCCTCGGTGACTCTCCAATCCTGTCTTATGGTATAAGTGGTGGGAAAATCGACGGTGGCGCCAAGGGTCAAGTATTTGTTGGCTCGTATCAGAGCGCCCAATTTCACTCCCACTCCGGAATAGTCGTCATCGCTGGCGCTGGTGAAGAGGTAACGACCGGATTGCGTCAAATCTGTATAGCTGGAATCGAACTCGAAATTGTAGAGATCCCTTCCGGAGTAATAGCTCAGCGCTAAACCACAGGAGACCGCGGGAGAGAGGTCAACGGCGCCACCGACAGTCCACTGGTAGATTCCGCCGGACTCGGTTTCCACTCCGGTTAAATCTCCTCCGGGGAATTCATCAAAATACTGAAACACCTTATCGAAGCTTTTTACTCGGTTGACCCCGAAGCCGAAAACTAAAGAGCCACGATAAGTCGGCACGGGAACGGTCAGGTTGACTCCCGAAAACCTGGTGTTGGAAGCGGAGCGCAACCCCGAGCTGTTTTTGAAGATGGTTTCGTTGGTCATCCTCTGGTGGGAAAGGGAGGTCGAAAGCTCCATTCTTCTGACTCTCACCAGGGCCGCGGGATTATAGATCAAGGCAGTTCCGTCGTCGCAGGCGGCGATCTGCGCTCCCCCCATCGCCATCGCCCTAGCTCCAGCTCCAAAAAAGTTCCCAGCAACGACCTCATTGATATAAACTTCTTCTTGAGCTAACCCAATGTTACTTATGAAAAGCCAACTACTTAGGAGCAGAATGTATTTCATTGTTTGATTCTTGTTTTTCATTAACCATCACCCTTTCCGGTTCGCGAAAGTGGAACTTGATAGCTCACTTTCGCCCTCTTCTGGTCGGTTTCTTAGCCGTCTTCTTCTTGGACTTCTCCCCTTGCTCTTCTTTCAGCTTCTCTTTGGGCTCAGACTTACTACGCCGCTCGAATCCTTCCTCACCCTGGGGTGGGAATTCTCTTCTCCGACCGAACTTATCCCCGGTTCTGTGGTCACCATTCTCCTCCTCAGGGTACCACCAATAGGGTTCATACCACCAGGGCCAATCGTAAAAGTAGCCCCAGCGATCATAACCCCAGTAACAATCGGTATAGAAACCCCAATAATACTCTGGCGGAGGATAATAGCCTCCACGGAAGCCTCCATCTGGCCGTCCTTCAGTTTTCAGGAGGGGATGCTTTATCACAGTATAGCAGCCTGAAAGGGAAAGACATAGGAATATGCTCAAAATACAGATTATGCTCTTTTTCATATTTCCTCCACCAATCTTGCTCACAAATACTGGAGGACTAAGAGTCTCACCTCTCTATCCGGAGCGGTGGCTGCCTCCTTATTCACAAGCAGATCTCTGACGTCGAGCTCCACCGAAATTGTCGGAATGATCACCCACTCGAAACCTATATTGAGATAACCGTGTCCCGAGCCGTAGGGGTAGCCGTCAGGGTGGTCGTTGTCGTTCATGGCCAGGTCGTATTCGCCTAAGAGGGCGAAACGGTCCAGGATATTAGCGTCAAAGCCGAGAAATACGGTGGGATCGTCGTCCGGGTGTTTCCCCTCTGGAGTGTAGTTCACCCCTAGATGCCAGGTGGTGAGTTTCCCTGAGAAGAGAAAGCTTTTGGAGAAAACCGCATAGAACCCCTTTGCCTTCTGGGAATAGCGCTCCCACTCGTCATCCCAGGCACCGAAGCCCTGGGGGTCGTAACCGATCGCCAAGCCGGGCCAGCTCAACCCCTCCGACAGAAGCCGTAATTTAACCGAAACCTCCATGCGCGGGTTCCCTTGGGCTTTGGTTTCTCCCAGGATCTTCTCGGCACCATACGAGAGACCTATCATGAACTGGTCTAATAGCCCGATGTGGACCGCACCCTGCACCCCCCCGTTGGGGAAAGTGTGTATGTCGAAGTCGAACGAAGCCCGGGGAAGGGTGAAGGCGGTGGGGCAACCGACCAGGGAGCGCCGTTCTGCCCTCTCCGAGACCAAATCCTGACCGAAGCTTGAAAAAGATGTCAGCAAAACGCAACCCATGATCAGACCGACAATTCTTCCTGTTCTTTTCATCATTGCCTCCGGGAATTGGGGTGTTAGATTTTTTTTGAATTTAACAGTGCCGAATTGGAGAGTCAACAGCAAATCCCTTTCAGCTCATCGCCGATTCCCGAAGACTGATCTTCGCGTTATTTAGAGTGCAACTCATGTGCCAAAAAATGAACATATCCTATTAGTTGTAATCAATTGAAGAACAGCAGGATACGTGCGGCGGTCTGTCCGTCGCAATTCTGTCGAGGCATAAAACTTGTGCAACTAGGGATGAATGCACAATTCTTTGTTATTCTTATTGAATCGTCCGTTAAGAAAATGGAGACAGAGAACGGGAGTTGTTGGAAAGCTTTTCGCTGATTTTGGATTAGTTCAGACAACAAGCAGTAAATAAAGAAGCGCCCGGGAGAGACCCGAGCGCTGTTATTTTTCCAGACCACCTCCGGGGCAGGAATGCCCCGGCTACGCCGAGGTATTTATTCTATTTGAATAGGCTGGGCTTTTCCGCCGAAGGCGGATCAGCCTCTGGCTGACCAGCCCAGCAAGACAGCTCACTTCACCAGCATCATCCTCTTGGTCTCGGTGAAGTCCCCAGCGGTCAGCTTGTAGAAGTAAATGCCGGAGGAGACCTCGGAGGCATCCCAGACAACTGACCTGTATCCTGTCTGCTGCCTGCCATCTACTAATGTCGCTACCCTCTCGCCGAGGAGATTGAAAACTTCCAATTTCACTCTGCTGACTACTGGCAACTGGTAGCGGATTACCGTCTTGGCATTGAAGGGATTGGGATAATTGCTCTGCAAGGTGAATTCGGTTGGAAGCCCGACTTCAACACCTTTACCAATGAGGTCTTGGTCTCCGAGTCTTGCGAGGACTGTCTGCCACTCCTCGAAAGGAAATTCCAGGCTGGTAAGTTGTCCATCGCCGGTGACGGTGAAAGCCATCGAATCTCTTGCGGAGACTTCAAGGTTGTAGACTTCAGCGAAAAGCCAGTAATCTCCCACGGGGGCCTGCCGAGGAATAAAGTGGCACATATCGCCTTCCGAAATACCGTTACCGAACATCCCGAAACGTGCCGGACCGAAAATGGGGCCGTAAAGATATCCGTTGGGCAACCGCACCTCAACTTCGAACGACAGTTCGAGATAATCCGGGATATGGTTCTCGCAGATCAGATGATAACAGAGGGTGTCACCGTGGGTCACTACTGTATCGCCGGGAACAATGGTCAAGGTGACGCTTGGGGGCCGTGCCGCCACGCGCACAAGGTACATATCCATGCCGCCTGCTCCGAAAGAGCGGGTTGCACCTGCCGCGATATACCCGCCGTCGGTGGTCTGGACAACACTGTATCCCCGATCTCTCTGAATCCCCCCGTAGGTGCGTGTCCAAAGGGTATAGCCGTTGGCGTCGGTCTTTACCAAGTACACATCTGAATTGCCTGCGCCGAAGGAAAAGGTGTGTCCGGCAACGATATAGCCGCCGTCGGTGGTCTGCTGGACACAGTAAGCCCTATCATGACTGTCCCCACCGTAAGTCTTTGTCCACTGGGGGATTCCCAGAGAATCGGTCTTGACCAAGTAGAAATCGTAAAGACCTGCCCCGAAGGAGCGAGTATAACCCGCCACGATATATCCACCGTCGATGGTCTGCTGGACGGAGCGGGCATAATCGTCGCCGCTCCCTCCGTATGTACGCGTCCAGAGGGTGTTGCCAATAGAATCGGTCTTGACCAGGTAGAAATCGTAAAGACCTGCCCCGAAGGAGTTGGTATAACCGGCGACGATGTATCCACCGTCGGAGGTCTGCTGGATGGAGCGGGCATAATCATCGCCGCTCCCCCAATATGTACGGCTCCAGAGGGTGCCGCCCAGAGAATCGGTCTTCACCACGTAATAGTCGTAATCACCTGCGCCGAAGGAGTTGGTGGCTCCTGTGACGATGTACCCGCCGTCGGTGGTCTGCTGGACTGAGTGGGCATAATCATGGTTGCTCCCACCCTCGGTTACGGTCCAGAGGGTGTAGCCAAGAGGATCCGTCTTCACGAGGTAAAAATCGGCTTCACCTGCACCGAAGGAGTATGTTCCACCTGCTATGATATACCCACCGTCGGTGGTCTGGTGCACGGAGTGGGCATAATCACCATCACTCCCACCATATGTTCGGGTCCAGACCGTATCGCCAAGAGAATCGGTCTTCACGAGGTAGAAATCCTCATAACCTGCGCCAAAAGACTGGGTATAACCTGCAGTGATATACCCGCCGTCGGAGGTCTGCTGGACGGAATAACCGACATCATTATCGCTCCCTCCGTAGGTCCGGGTCCAGAGGGTGTCGCCGGGTTCCTGGGCAATGGCTGTTGATACAAGAAATAGAACACAGAGAACCGTCAAAAGTGTCACTTTCATCATTGTTTTCCCTTCTTTTTAAAAATTCCAAATTTACGGTTTCAAAACTGACTTGTAGACGACTTCCAATCTGCCTTTTTACATACTATCACCTCCTCAAAATGAATGAAGTTTCTGCCAGCCTGCGGTAGTCACCGGCACGAATACAGTACCCGTTGCAACATGTATCTGTCCAGGTCACCTTCGAAGTCTCTCCCCTCAAGGAAGCAATTATCGAGGTTGTTAGAAACTTACACTCTCCCCTTCTGTCTGTCAAGTGTTTTTTCAGGGATTTCCCGCCTGAGGTCTGCCCGAGGCAGACAGGCGACCCGCCTCAGACAGCAGGAAAGGCCCGAGCCACAGTGTAATTCCCGACTTACGGGAACCCCAACCGCCGTAGCGGGCGGAATTTATCCGCCCGAAATGAGGTCGGGGAAATAGTTAATGGTGAATGGTTAATAGTCCCCCCTAATCCCGGTTCCCGGTCTCCGGTTTCCTATTCCCTATCTACTATCTACTATTTCCTAAAGGTCGAATGTAAAAATAGAAATGAGCAGTTGATCTTAGCTGCTTCCCCAATAATCGTAGGACACTATCTCATCCGGTCTCTTTCGTGATTTCGGAGGTGGGTTCTCCTCGAAGTAACCGAGGGTCAAAAGCTGGACGACCCTGACAGTCTCCGGGATTTTCAGAATCTCTTTGACCTCTCCCTCCTCGAAATGCCCAATCCAGCAGCAACCCAAACCCAGCTCCGTGGCCTGCAGATTCATGAAAGACAAGGCGATGGCCACGTCGATGCTGTAGGAGGGCTGCCCGCATTTCATTACGTGGCTACTATCGAGGGCACAGGCGGCGATCACCACCGGAGCCTCGGCCACGAATTTCTGATCCCCAGCGGCTTTCATGAGCTTCTCCCGAAGCTCTTTATCCCTCACGATGATGAAGTGCCACTCCTGCTTGTTCGCGGCCGAGGGAGCCAGTCTCCCAGCTTCCAAGACCCTTTCGATCTTCTCCTCTTCGACCGGCTTATCCAGATAATTCCTTATGCTCCGCCGATAGGCAATCGCTTCGTAAACCTCCATGGCCACCTCAGTTTGTCTTGGTCGTTATGAGTTCAAGAGTCATTATCTGTCTTCAGAGAGTTCCTTGCTGGCCTTCTCCAATATTTCTCTTTCTTCTTCGGTGAGATTCTCATATCCGACCTGATTTATCTTATCCAGGATGGCATCCACCTTGTCCATCAATTCCTGGCTCTGCTCTCTTTTCTTGACGATCTTGTCCAACCTTCTTCGGTAGCGGACGTCCCTGACCTTGCTGAAGAATGAGGGCAGGCGCCAATCGCTTTTCAGGTAGAGGAAACCGACCACCATGCCTCCCAGGTGGGCGAAATGCGCCACCCCACCCTGGGATTGACCTAAAGAGGCGAAAAACTCTATCGCCGCGAAAATTATGACCAGATACTTCGCCTTGATCGGGAAGAGGAAATAGATGTAGACCAGCCGATTCGGGAACAGCATCGCGAAAGCGACCAGGACTCCATATATGGCTCCGGAGGCCCCAATCACCGGAATGGGGGAATTTATCGCTAAAACGAAATTAAAGGCACCCGCCCCCAGACCACATATGAGATAATACTTGAGAAACGCGCGGCTTCCCCACGCTCTCTCTATGTCCGAACCGAACATCCACAAAACGAACATATTGAAGAGCAGATGAAAGAAGCCCCCGTGCAAAAACATGTAGGTGAAGAATTGCCAGACCATGAACTGACCTGTGATCAGACGCGGCACCAGCCCGAAGTAGTAAATCATTGACCCCCCGATCACAAGCTCTAAGAGAAAAACCACTCCGTTGGCAATAAGGAGGTACTTAACCGTCTGTGGCAGGCCGCCTCCGGGGCCAAAGGAAGAAGCTCTGTGGCGGTAGTAACTCATGGCTTCGCTTTCTACCTATGTCGAGCTGGAGTCTGGTTGCCTTTAGAGAGCGGGGTCTGCTTTCGCGACTTTGGCTACCTGCTCTTCCAGCTTACGGATTTTCTTGACCAGATCCGGGAGCTTGCTTACGGTCGCCACGATGCGTCGCTCTTTTTGTATTTCCCTGGCGGGGGAACCCAAGACCGTAATCCCTTCGGGGAGAGATTTGCGGATGCCAGACTGGGCCGCAACGGTGACGTTGTCCCCGATCTCTAAATGCCCGGCAATTCCCACCTGACCTGCCAGGGTGCAGCCCTTCCCGATCTTAACGCTCCCGGAGATTCCCACCTGAGCAGCGATTACGGTGTTCTCGCCGATTGTGACATTGTGTCCCACCTGCACCAGGTTGTCGATCTTGGTACCCCGGCCGATGACGGTCGAGCCCATGGTGGCCCTATCGATGGTAACGTTGGCACCGATTTCCACCTCGTCCTCGATGACGACATTACCGGCCTGGGGGATTTTCTTATACACCCCCTCCTCTCTCGCAAATCCGAAGCCGTCTGAGCCGATAACGACTCCACTGTGAATCACGACGTTGTTCCCTACCTGGCATCTGTGCAGGACAGTCACTCTCGGGTGGAGCAGACAGTTCTTTCCGATCCGAGACTCTTTACCCAAGAAACACCCCGGTTGAATGACGCTGCCGCTGCCGATTCTGACCCCCTCTTCAACCACCACATACTCCCCTATGAAAATGTCCTCTGCCAGGTGAGCTCCGGAAGAGATGACCGCAGTGGAGCTGACTTCTCCGAGCTTGTGCTTCTCGGGAGGGTTGAAAACCTCCATCACCTTCAGGAAACCAATGTAGGGGTCTTTGACTCTCACGGCCGGAACTGGAGAGTCTTTGATCTCCTGGGAGACTATCACCGCGGAGGCTTTAGTCTCCTTCAGAAAGGAGAAGTATTTGGGATTGGCCAGGAAGGTGATGTCACCCTCTACCGCCTCTTTGATCCCCTTCACTCCGGTGATGATCACGGAGCCGTTTCCGCTGAGATTCCCCTCCAGAAATTCACTGATCTCATTCAGGCTTTTCTCCATCGTCACTCCTGCTTCTTGGTCTCCTCGATGACCCGCTCAGTCAAATCCAGGCTCCTTTTGCCGTAAGCGATGGAGGTGGTGCTGGCATCCAAGACTATGGCATAGTTCTCTTCGATGGCGATCTTCTCGATGACGGCAATGACTCTGTCCCTGATCGGCTTGATTAACTCTGCATTACGCCTTTCCGCCTTCCCCCCGGGTCCGAAGGTGCCTTCGACATACTGCTGGTAAGCATCCTTCTTAGCCTGTAGGGCTCTCTCCTTCTCCTCCCTTTTCTCCTTGCTCAGCATGAGGCTCTGCGACTTTAAATCCTGCTCCAATTGTTCGATTTCAGTCTGCATCTCCTCTGCCTGCTTGTTCCAGGCGGCTACGTCCTTGTCGAACTTGGCCTGAGCGTCCGCGAAATCTTTGGATTCCGCAAAAATCCTCTGGGAATCGACGTAGCCGATTTTTCCCTCCTGAGCCGAGGCCACACTCAGCGGTAAACAAAGCAAAGCCACAAGCAGAACCAATCCCAAAGAAGAGATTCTTCTCATCATCTCAATTGACTCCTTTTTTGACTACCCCGAACTACCTTTCTCTATACAGCGCGTATCAATATCCCGGTCCAATCTGGAAGTGTGGCATCCAGCTCCCCTTGTCCGGGCCGTCAAGGGGATAGGCGAAATCGAACCCGATAATCCCAACCATGGGGGCAACAACCCTGAAGCCCAATCCAAAGGAGCGGTAGAAATTACTGGTGGGTTTCAACTCGCTGATATGGTTGTAAGCATTGCCGGCGTCAACGAAGGCGATCACGTAAAACTGTTGAGCGGACAGAGGGATTTGATATTCCAAGTTGTAAACGATCAAGGCTCTCCCTCCCAGAATCCTCCGGTAGGCGTCTCGGGGGCCGACTCGACTATCGTCATAGCCTCTGATGACGCCATCAGGGTCTGTGCCTCCGGGAGTGAAGCGCTCGCTGAAGGGAATCTCACTGCCGCCGTCGTAGTTGGCGACGATCCCCAACTTCCCCTTCAACACCAAAGCCCAGTCCATCACGGTGCGGAAATACCAGCTGGAGGAGATAATCTCCTTGTGATAATCCCAACTTCCGCCCAACGGACCCCCGCCAAGTTCGGTGGAGAAGGAGTTGACCGAACCGCTGGTGGCGAATTGCGCCAGATCTCTGCTGTCACGGACCAGGGTGGTGGTCATCGCCGAGGTCTGGTAGTGGTCGTGTTCCTGAAGATAACTGTAAGTCTCGCTTATGTCGGTATATTTTATGTCCTCGAAGCGATAGCGCCAATACACACGAAAATAGTTGTCGGGCCAGCGCAGCCGACGCCCCAGGCGCAGGCCGAAACCCTTGCGCCTTTCATCGTAGTAGCCATAGAAGCTCCGGATAACAGAGTAGACGTCAATACCGACGGAGGTAGGGGTATCTAAAAACCAGGGCTCGGTAAAGGAGAAATCGATGGAGTTGCGGTATTTCCCGAATTCCCAGCTTATGGAGACAAATTGACCGTTGCCAAGGAAATTGGGGATCCCCAGGCCCAGGGTACCCACCACCTTATCCCTCTGGGAGTAACCGGCGCCGACGGAGGCCTGTCCCGTCGGTTTCTCCTCCACGTTCAATATCAGGTTTATATCGCCGCTCTCTAAAACCTCCCAGTCCGGGGTCACGTTAGAAAAGTAGTTGAGTATCATAACGTCGCGGAGAGAGCGCCCCAGAACGGACCTTTTGAACACCTGCTTGGGCTTAATTGAGAGTTCCCGCCGGATCACCTTCTCCTTGGTCTTGGTGTTGCCCTGAATCCTTATGAGGTTTACGTGAACCGGACTTCCCTCCTCCAGGCGATAGTTCACATCCAACTCCAAGCCCCTCTCTTTGGCTTCATCATTGAGCTTAAGATACCAGTATCCTTCATCCTGATAGGAGGTGGCGATATTCTCCAGGGTTTTGTCATATTTCTCCTGGTTGTAGAAATCTCCCTCGCTGAATGCCACCAGCTTCAAAAGCCTCTCCCTTGGGAAAACCTCATTCCCGGAGAAGCTCACCTTGCCGAAGCGACAGCGATTCCCCTCCGAGACTTCGATCTGGATATACATATGTTTGCGGGATTCATCATACCAGATGGAGTCGGAGAGGATGGTGAAATTGATGAATCCCTTCTTGCGATAGTATGCATAGAGTTTGTCTTTATCCTCCTCGTATTTCTCCTCATCGAACTCACCACCTCTCCAGAAGCTGTCCTCTTTGTTCGACATCTTGGAACGCAGACGCTTGTCGGTGAAGGCGTGGTTGCCGACAAAGTTGATCTTCTTGATTTTGACCTTGCTCCCCTCCTTTATTCTGAATTTCAGAACCACCTCCCCAGGCTTCTGTTTGGATTCATACATCTCCGATTCCACCTGGGCCAAGCGATAACCCTTCTCCTCGTATAGCTTCTTTATGCTATTGAGGTTGTTTCTGACCTCGTAAGGGCTGACCAGCTTCCCGGTGCTGATGCTCAGAACCTCCTCAATATCGCTCTCCTTGATCTTTTTCTCGCCATCGATTTTGATCTCCGCCACCCTCGGGTATTCTTCCACTCTGATAATAAGATTAACCCCCTCCGAAGTTGGGTCGGCAAACACCTGCACATCGGAGAAAAGCCCCAGGCCGTATATATGCTTGATGGCGTCCTGGACTGCCCCGGCGTTTAGCTCCTCTCCAGTCTCCAGACCGCAGACGCTTAGGATCAGAGCCGCGGAGGTGGTGCGGTTCCCTTCCACCTCTATAGACAGGATCTCCAGATTCTGCTCTTGCCCGAAACTGGGGCTGAGAAGCCAAAGGCTGGCAATCAAAAGAGCAATGGATGAGAATCTGGTCGGAGAGGAGAGCATACGACTGCGACGGCGCTCACTTAATCTTGATGGAGCTCACTTTGATTTCAGTGTAAGGTTGACGGTGACCGATTTTACGGCGATATTTGACCCTACGTTTGAACTTGAAAACGGTCACTTTCTTCTCTTTACCGGAGCCGACAACCTCTGCCTCGACACTGACCCCTTCTAGATAAGGATGTCCGATCTTAACCTCTTGACCGTCGGCCACCAACAGAACCTTATCGAGGGAAATCCTCTGGTTTATCTCCGTCTCTATCTTGGGAATTCTGAGAATCTCCCCCTCAGAGACCTTTATCTGCGTCCCACCAGTCTCCACAATGGCATACATTTTATTTCTATACCTCCAGTTCGGTATTGTTCCCTGCCCGCCGGGCGGGCGGTCTCAGGTAGAAAACCAGACAAATGTTCAACTGCGAAATATATCCAAAATGCGATTGAAGTCAAGATAATTGAAGCCATGACCGCATCTGTCCTTCAGCCAACGGCGGTGCTATTGAATCCTCAGGATGCTGGGATACTTGAAGAGATGTGCGAACAACAGCCCTCCTCTGTATTCAAGCCGCACTGCGCCATCAAGAAGCGTCTATTGTAGATATTCCAGAGAGGAGTTGTTCGAGGCCTCAGGGGGGTTTTCAGCGACAGTAAACGAATCTCAGATGGCGCCAGTTTGCAGGCTTCAACGTTGACTTAAGCCGACGATAAGTTATATTGGTTCTCACGTTTTCCGAGGAGCAAAGAGATGCCAAGATTTGAGTCCAACATATTTAAGGCTTATGACGTTCGAGGAATCGTCCCCGAGGAGCTGAACTCAGAATTCGCCCATCACCTGGGAAGAGCCCTGGTCAGTTATTTGAGACCCAAGAAAGTGGCGGTTGGACGGGATATGCGTCTCTCTTCCCCGGAGCTGTTCAAGTCCCTGTGTGAAGGTATCACCTCGCAGGGCGCGGAAGTCGTCGACTTAGGTTTGACCTCAACCGATGGACTTTACTTCGCCGTCGGCAAGTTCGGTTATGAGGCCGGAGTGATGGTTACTGCCTCCCACAATCCTCGGGAATATAACGGCTTCAAAATCTGCAAGGGCGGTGCGGTACCGCTCTCCGGTCAACAAGGATTAGATGAGATAAAAGGGCTTGTGATCTCAGAAAACTACCCTCAGGTTGGCTCCAAAGGCAGAATTGTCACTAAAGATATCACCGCTGCATATACCGAGCACGTCCTGTCCTTCATCGATAAGGACAAAATCAAGCCCTTCAAGATCGTTATCGATGCCGGCAACGGAATGGCGGGAAAAATCGTTCCCCAGGTCTTCTCCCACCTTCCCTGTGAGGTTGTCCCGATGTATTTTGAACTCGATGGGCGCTTTCCCAACCACCTCGCAAGCCCCATCGAGCCAGAGAACACGGAGGATCTTAGAAAGAAGGTTGTTGCTGAAAAAGCCGACTTCGGAGCCGCCTTCGACGGAGATGCCGACCGGATGTTTCTTGTCGACGAGAAGGGAAAGACCTTAGGAGGAGATATGGTGACCGCTCTGGTCGCCAAGAATCTCTTAGAAAAACATCCCGGAGCAAAAGTCCTGTACAATTTGATATGTTCTAAAACTGTTCCTGAAACGGTCACGGCCAGTGGAGGTAAAGCGATCAGAACCAGGGTGGGACATGCCCTGATAAAGCCGCTGATGAAAAAACACAACGGCATCTTCGGGGGGGAGCACTCCGGTCATTTCTATTTCCGCGACAACTGGTATGCAGACAGCGGGCTCATCGCTCTTTTGGTTTGCACAGAGCTTCTATCCACCGAGAATAAACCCCTCTCCGAACTGGTAGCTACTATCGACCACTATTATCGCTCCGGTGAAATCAACAGCTACGTTGAGGACATCCCCGCCAAGCTGCGGAAATTAGAAGAGGTTTTCTCTCTCGGGGGCGTAGTTGACCATCTCGACGGGTTGACCATCGATTACGGTGATTGGTGGTTTAACGTACGTGGCTCCAACACTGAACCGCTGATACGTTTGAACATTGAAGCCGAGGACCCGGACGTTCTGGAGGAGAAAAAGGAGAAACTACTGACCATTATTGGAAGTTGACACCGAGGTGATTGGTGAGTGGTTGGTGGTGAGTAGTCCGCGCCGTCCCATTGGCAGAGGCCACTGGGCTACCCTGGTATTCGTTCGCAGTTCACAGTTCATAGCCCACAGTTGGTGATCAACAGACAATCGCCTATCCCCTGTTTCCTATTCCCTATCTCCTGTTTCCTGTTCCCCCGCCATAGGCGGGTCGCCTCCGGCGACTGTCTCCTATCTCCTGTTTGCTGTTTGTTTTCTTGTATTTCTGATGATTTGCAGCATCTGGTCGTGGATTGTGTCGTTGGAGGCTAAGACCTCGCCGGTGAAGAGATCAACCCTCCTCCCTTTGAAATTCGTCACCCTGCCTCCGGCTTCCTCAACCAGCAAGCAGCCGGCGGCAATGTCCCAGGCGCCCAGTTTGAACTCCCAGAAACCGTCAAACCTCCCGCAGGCGGTGTATGCCAAGTCCAGTGCGGCGGAGCCAGCTCTGCGAACCGCTTGAGCCTTCATGACGAAGCTGCAAAAATAGTCGAGGTTATTATCCTCGCTCTCCCTGAGATCGTAAGGGAAGCCGGTTGCAAGAAGGCTGTCGTTGAGATCTTCAGTCCCGCTTATCTGAATTCTACGTCGGTTTAGGAAGGCGCCGGCACCTTTCTCTGCATAAAACATCTCGCCCAGCATGGGATTATAAGTCAAGCCCATTATGACCTCCCCCTTTTTCAGCAGCGAAATCGTAACACAGAAAATTGGGAAGCCGTGGGCGTAGTTGGTGGTTCCGTCCAGGGGGTCGATGGTCCAGAGGTAATCCGAGGAGGTCTTTTCCCGAACCTCCTCCTCTGCAAAGAAAGAGTGATTCGGGAAATGCGATCTTAGAATTCTGTGAATCAACCTTTCTGATTTGCGGTCGACGTCGGTAACCAGATTCACCACACCCTTGTGGTCGACCTTCTTGACCTTGTTGAGGTTCTTGACCAGTAGTTCCCCGGCTTTGAGAGCGGCCTCCGTGGCCACCTTTCTGTATTCTTTCATCATAACCTCTTCGAAGTCAGAGGAGTTAACCTACCTGACTTCTGGCTCCTGCTCCCTGACGCCCACCTCCTGGTCTTTGTACTGAAGCTGATACAGGCGATAATAGATGCCCCTCTTTCTCAGAAGCTCCCCGTGAGTTCCCTCCTCCCGGACCTTCCCCTTGTGGATTACAATGATCTTGTCACAATCTTGAATCGTCGAGAGACGATGTGCGATGATGAGGGAGGTGCGTCCCCGGATAAGCTTCCCCACGGCCTCCCGAATCAGAAGCTCGGTCTCGGTGTCGACCGAAGAGGTGGCCTCGTCCAAGATTAGTATCCTGGGGTCGAACACCAAAGCGCGGGCGAAGGCCAGAAGTTGCTTCTGGCCCCCTGAGAGGTTAGAGCCCCGCTCCCCCACGGGCTCTCCGTATCCCTCCCGGAAAGAGGAAATGAATTGATCGGCGTTCACATATTCGGAAACCTCTTTCACCTTCTCCAGAGAGATCTCTTCATTCCCCAGGCGGATGTTGGCGAGTATGTCCCCGGAAAACAGAAAAACATCTTGCAGAACCAAAGCCATCTGCCTGCGGAGTTCCTGAGGATCTATCCGCCTCAGGTCTTTGCCGTCGATCAGGATTTCCCCCTTCTGGTATTCGTAGAATCGACAGAGCAAGCTTATGATGGAACTCTTTCCGGCGCCGGTCGCGCCCACGAAGGCCACTCTCTCCCCTGGCTGGATCTTGAAACTCACTCCTTCCAGAACCGGCTCCCCTTGGTTGTACGCAAAGTGAACCTCCCGGAACTCTATCTCACCCTTCAAAGTCTCAAGCTTGACGCTCCTCTCAGGAGGAAGTATAGAGGGTTTGGTATCCAGAAGCCCAAAGATTCTTTCCGAAGAGGCCATCGCCGATTGAAGAATATTATATTTTTCGGACAGATCCCGGATGGGATGATAGAACATCTCCGCATATTGAATGAACGCCACCAGAACACCGAGACTTATACTCCCCGCCAGCACCCCACCGCCTCCGTACCAGATAATCAAACCTAACGACACCGCCCCGATCACCTCCACGACCGGGAAGAAGATGGCATAGTAGAACACGGTCTTGAGGTAGGCCTGTCTCAGAGAGGAGTTGACATCATCGAAGTCGTTGAGGATTTTCCGCTCCTGGGCAAAAAGCTGAATCACCGCCATCCCGCTGATGTGCTCCTGCATGAAGGCATTGAGTCTGGCGGTCCGAGTTCTCACCAGTCGATAAACCCCTCGCACCTTCTTCCGAAATATAGCCGTCGCCAGAATCAAAAGCGGAAGGGTCACAAAGGTCACCAGGGCCAACCGGTAGTCGACCGCCAGCATCACCGCCACGATACCGATCAGAATGAAGATGTCCCCGAAGATTGCGACCACCCCCTCGGTGAACATCTGGTTCAGAACCTGCACATCGGAGGTCAAGCGGGTCATCAGACGACCGACGGGATTCTTGTCGAAGAAAGACAGCGACATTTTCTGAAGATGAGAAAAGAGCTGCATCCGAAGGTCGTACATCGCCTTCTGTCCCATAAGCTGCATGATGTAGGTCTGGATATACCTTACGGTGAACTGGAAAACTAAAACCGCCAGATACAGGACTGCAATCTCGGTCAACCCGGACAGGTTCTTGAAAGCAATGTAGTTGTCGATGGCTACCTTGGTAAGATAAGGACCAACCAACTGTAAACCAGCAACAATCAAGAGCAACGCCACCGAGATAACTACGGTGACTCGGTAGGGTCTCAGATACCTCAACAGCCGTCGCATCAGGCGATGGTCGTATGCTTTGCCTAGTTTCTCTTCTTCGTGATAGCTCGAGGTTGTCATATTCTATACACAGTGTTCAGACACAACTAGCAACTGTGACCTGGATCTTCGCTACGAGATAACCTCTAACTCCTCCGCCAGGAGCTGTTTTTCGTGAATCCGGGAGTAAAGACCTCCTAAACTGACCAGAGAATCGTCAGTGCCCTGCTCTACTATCTCTCCCCGTTCCAAGACGACAATGTGGTCGGCGCTTCTCACCGTGGAGATGCGATGGGAAATCACAATGACGGTTCTCCCGAAAAAGACATTCTTGAAGTTATTGAGAATCTCCTCCTCGGTGTAAGTGTCCACGGAGGAAAAAGCATCGTCTAAGATCAAGATAGGAGGGTTGAGCATCAAAGCCCGGGCAATTGCGGTTCGCTGTTTCTGCCCCCCTGATAGGGTTATGCCCCTCTCGCCGAGAACGGTCTGGTAACCTTCGGGGAACTCCAGGATCTCTCTCTCGATGGCAGCACAACGGGCTTTCACTCTAATATCCTCTAAGTCGCTGGCGGTCTCGAGCCCGAAGGCGATATTGCTGCGGACAGTGTCAGAGAATAGGAAAGTCTCCTGCGGAACAAAACCGACACTTCTTCGCAACGATTTCAGGGAAATGTCGTTGATGTCCACGCCATCGATGAACAACTGCCCCCTTTCCACCGGATACACCCTTGAAATCAAGCTGACCATGGTGGTCTTGCCGGAGCCGGTGGAGCCGACTATCGCCACCGTCTGCCCGGCGTCTATCTTTAAAGTGATGTTTTTGAGAACCGTGGTCTCTGCTCCTGGATAAGAGAAGCTTAGATTCCTGAATTCGATCTCTCCGCGAATCTGAGGCAGTTGCGCTGGCGTCGGCGATTCTTCAACCAGTGGCTTTTTCTGGAGAATCTTAATGATTCGTCCCATGGAGGCCATCCCCCTTTGATAGAGTCCCATCACCCAACCTAAGGCGATCATGGGCCAGACCAGAAGGCCCAGATAAGCGGTGAAGGCTACGAACTCTCCCAAAGTCATGCTTCCGGCGATTACATATCTTCCCCCGACCAGAATGACTATCACCATCATCGCCCCCGCAAGCAGCGACAGCACCGGGAAGAGAGCACCCCAGATTCTGATCATATCCATGTTTTTCTTGATATAGTCTTTGGTCAATCTGCGAAATGCTCCGCGCTCGTTTGCCTCCTGGACGTAAGCTTTGATTACCCGGATGCCGGAAAGGCTCTCTTGAGCTTTGGCGGAGATCTTGGAGTACTGCTCCTGAATCCTTTCGTATCGGGGATAGATCAGCTTCACGAACAAAAAGGTGACAAGCGAAAGCACCGGGAAGGGGATAAATATGTAGAGGGTCAATCTCCAGTGCAGACTCAACATCAGAACTAAACCAATAACCACCGCGACGATGGTGTTGGTGAAATTCATTATCCCGGGACCTAGCATCATTCTCACCGACTCGACGTCGTTGGTGGCCCGGGCCATGATGTCCCCGGTCTGGCTTCTATCGTAATAGGCTCTGTCGAGCTTCTCCAGGTGAGCGAAGAAGTCCTGGCGAAGGTCGTATTCGACCTTTCGGGAGGCCACGATCATCGTCTGGCGCATAAAGTAGCGGAAAACCCCCTGGAAGATTGCTAATCCTACGATCAAACCCGCATATCCGAGAAGATCAGTAGTTCGTGCACCTCTGGAAATGCTATCGATTGCGTATTTCAGAACCCAGGGGGTGATCAGGGTGAAGATGTTCGTCAATACTACGGCAACAAAACCCCAAAGCCACAGGTGTCTGTAACGCAGAATGTATCTTTTTAGAAGCTTTCGGCTTTCTCTTTGAACGGCTCTCAAGACAGAAGCTTTATCAAGTCACCGACGGTGTCGATGAGGTAATCAGGTTTCTCGTTTAGGAGTTTCCACTTCGGGTCCACCCCGGAGGTGACGGAGACTGAGGTTGCGCCGGCGGCCTTGGCGGCCATGACATCATTTATGGTATCCCCCACCACAAGCGTCTCTTCCGGTTTTGCACTTAGTTTCTCCGCCATTCGATAGATAATCCCGGGATGAGGCTTGACGAACTCGACCTCGTCCCCAAAGAGGATAACGTCAAAACAGTTGTCGATTTCCAACTTGGTCAAAACCTTCATTCCATTTTCTCGATATTTGGTAGTGGCCATGCCGCACTTGAATCCATTGCGGTGGCAGAATTCCAGTGTTTCTCTGGCCCCGGGCAACAATCGACTTTTTTCAGCCATCACCTCTTTTGCCCTCTCTAGCAATTTCCGGTGCAGGAACTCAACCTTGCTCTTCGAATACCTCTTGAAGACTTCCTTCGGCGGATAGCCAATGGTGCTCTTGATTTCTTCCGCCGGGGCTGGTTTCAAACCCGCCTCTTTTAAGGCGTAGTTGAAGCACTCCACCACCCCGTCGGAGGCGTCGATCAAAGTGCCGTCTAAGTCGAAAATGATGGCTTTTATCCCTTTAATCACAACGTGAACGAATATATGCACCCTATGATGTTTTGTCAAACAGGGTAGCAGACGCTGCTTGGCTCACCGGGCAGGAATGCCCGGCCTATTCGTCTGGAAAGGAGCGGTGTGGATTCAAGGCTTGCCCTGAACTTGTCTTTTCATAACCTCCAATCCCTCTCTGGCATCGAGCAGCTTCGTTGACAGGAGCCTCCTTGCCAGGGTTTCATCCAATCCACCCTTCAGAGGTCGGGGCGCCACCTGTCCCAGGTCTTTGGTCACGATCGGCGTGATTAGGTTTCGGTCCAACGTGAAAACTTCGGCGATCTTCAAGGCGAAATCGTAGCGGGATAGATATTCGCCACCGCCCAAATTCAAGATTCCGGTCAAGTCCATTTCGGCACACTCACGGAGGGCCTCCGCCAGGTTGTCCACCAATATGGGATTATTGTACTGGTCGGTGACGATGCGGACTGGTTTGCCATCCTTAAGTGTTTCGATCAACCAGGTTACGAAGTTCGATCTCACCTTGTTGGCGATTCCGTATAAGACGTTAGTCCGCGCAATGAGGTAGTTTTTCAAGTTGGCCTTTATCAGTTGCTCGGCTTCGAATTTGGTCTGGCCGTAGTATCCTACCGGATTCTCTTCGGCGTTCTCTGGATATGGTCCCTCCTTCCCATCGAAAAGGTAGTCAGTGGATAGTTGGATGAGCTTGCAATTTTCACCCGAACAATATTCCACCAGATTCTGAACCGCTCCGACATTCGCCCGAAAAGCGGCCTCCTTTTCCTTCTCGCAGCCATCCACGTCGGTGAAAGCTCCAGCATTCAGGATGACATCAGGGTGAAACTCCTCCAGAGACTCCAGTAACGTTTCCTTATCTGTGAAGTCTATTCCCCGATAGGTGGCATTCTTTGAATCCAAAAAGGAGGTTTGGTGAAGGTCAATCCCCAAAACCTCCCATCTCTTCGAGAAAACGCTCACAGACTTCTGGCCTAAAAGACCGTTAGCGCCGGTGATGAAGACTCTTTTCATCTCTGTGGAGGGCAACTTCACCTTTCGAAGGTTTTCTCTCTGTCGGCGTAGTGGCGGTGATAGTACTCCCGATACTCTCCGGAGCGAACCTTCTCCCACCAGGGACGATTCTGAATATACCAGTCCATGGTCTGCTTGAGACCCTTCTCCAATGTCATGCTCGTTTCGAAGCCTAGCTCCTCTTTGATCTTGCTACAGTCGATCGCATAACGGCGGTCGTGCCCGGGGCGATCTTTCACATGGGTGATAAGAGATTCCGACTTCTTCAGATGCTTGAGAATCAGTTTGGTGATCTCCAGATTAGTGCGCTCACTACCCCCGCCGATGTTGTAAATCTCGCCGGGCTTGCCTCGGTGCAGCGCCAGATCTAGGGCTCGACAGTGGTCGATAACGTGAATCCAGTCGCGGATGTAAAGACCATCACCGTAAACTGGCAAAGGTATATTCTCTAAAGCATTGGTGATAAACAGCGGAATCAATTTCTCCGGAAATTGATACGGACCATAGTTGTTGGAACAGCGGGTTATTATCGCCTGGACGCTGAAGGATTCGAAATAAGCTCTGACCATCAGATCCGCGGCGGCCTTGGTGGCGGCATAAGGTGAGTTCGGAGAAAGAGGGGTCTTCTCGGTGAAACTTCCACTTGGCCCTAAGGAGCCGTAGACCTCGTCGGTCGAAATCTGGATGAACCTGTCAACCTTATGCTTCAGAGCCGCCTCTAAAAGAACCTGGGTGCCCAAGACGTTCGTCCCGATGAACACTGCAGCCTCCTCCAGGCTCCTGTCGACGTGAGATTCTGCGGCAAAGTTCAAGACTACGTCGACTCCAGCTGACATAACCTCACCGACCTGCTTGCGGTCGGCGATGTCCCCTCTTACAAAGGTATAGTTGCGGTTATCTTCCAGACCCGCAAGATTTTCGAGATTGCCGGCATAGGTTAGCTTGTCGTAGTTGATGAGCTTGTAATCAGGGTATGTCTCTAAGATATGCCTGACGAAGTTAGCCCCGATGAAACCGGCGCCTCCGGTGATTAGGAGTTTCATTTAACCGTCCTTCCTCGCCCAATCGTAAGGGATCTCAACGGTGTGGGGATCCAATCGGTATTCGTCTGGCTTTTCGCAGTTATAGACCTCCGTGGGAATATTTATGACCATGGCCTCCTGCTCGGAGATGCACTTGAAACCGTGATAGACATAGGGTGGAATTTGCAGGAGTTTCTGATTGTGCTCTCCCAGAAAGAATTCGTTCACCTGTCCGTGTGTGGGGGAATCCTCCCGGGAATCATAAAGCACAACCTTCATCATCCCTTTGATCACCACGAAGTTGTCAGTCTGAATCTTGTGGTAGTGCCAGGCTTTCGTCACCCCGGGATAGGCGGTGGTGAGATAGGCCTGCCCGAATTTTGTGAACAACCCATCGTCGGAGCGCAGAATCTCCATCAGGCGTCCGCGCTCATCGGGAATGACCTTTAAATCCTTTATCTTAACACCATGAATCATCAGATGACCTTTCTTCGAGGTTGGTTGCCACTACTCTTTAGAACCGGCTCAGCACGATGCCGTAAATAAATCCAGCCGGTATAGGTTTGTCAATAATCTAGTAGGTTTATCGGTCGGAGAGAGGGGATTCTGTTGCTATTTCAGGAAGAGCATCTTCTTCGAAGTCGAATTGCCATCCACATTGATGGTATAGATGTAGACTCCGGAGGAAACACTCTTGCCCTCCTTAGTTTTACCATCCCAAATCACTTCATGGATGCCTGCGGTCTGACAATCATCGACGAGTCTGCTTACAACTTGTCCCTGAAGGTTATAGACTTCAAGGATGACTTTGGAGGGAAGGGGATTTACAAGCTGGTAAGTTATCCTCGTGGTCGCATTAAATGGATTCGGGTAGTTCTGGGAAAGCTCAAGCTCGTTCGGTAGAACCTCTGCTGTGGTCTCGGAGACCGGAGTATAGCCCAGCCAGAAAGCACCAATGTCGTTTCTGGAGCCATCAGGGTCATTGTATTGGGGATCGGGGTCACCGGCGTCAATACAGGGAGATTCCTCCGTCAGACGGAAATCGCCCCTTTCAGGGTCGACAAAGAGCGGATCTTCGTGAATGTCGAACTCCCCGGGCTCTAAGCCCTGATAATTGCCACCAGCATTGTTCCAGACATCGTTGTAATAAAGCTCCGGAGTATAAGCTCCCTCCGAGATGATTCCCGGACCGTCCACAGTGCTAGCGATGATGTTGTTCCTTATCTGAAGGTCAAGGCTATCCGCCAGTGAAGTCTTGATTCCATAACTGTAAGTTGAGTAGATCGTGTTATTCTCAATCCTGGGGCCGCAGTTCTGGCAGCAGATTCCGAGGGAATCACCATACACCACGTTACACGTGACCAAGAACGAATCTGTTGGCACCGGACATCTCAAAAAGAGAGCCTCACCATGGTTTCTTTCGAACCTGTTCCAAGTCACTTCAACTTCCGTGGGGCAGCCTCCTACTAGCATCCCAGCTGCCAGAAGCGTGAAGGGAAAGCCGGCGAAAATTGTATAGTTTCTGGTCACTTCGTTGTGGTTGATTGAGACCGCACCACCGGCCTGGATGTAGGCTCCCGCGCCAGCCACTTCCCCCGGCCAGTATCCGTCTTTCCAGCAGGCATTGGAGTCTAAGACATTGCACTCAAATACGAGGTCTCCCGAAGAGCTTGCGAACGCTCCTCCTCCCACAGCCTCAGTGCCGCCAGCGACGCTGTTTCCATCGAAGCTGTTTCCGCGTATAATCAGCTTCTGGCCTTGGGCGAAAATCCCCCCACCACCTGCCCAGCCTTGCAGGGACATGAAGCTGTGCCCATATGCGCAGTTGTGCTTTATTTCGTTGTCCTCTATCACCACTGAGTCCCCTTCGAAGTATATCCCTCCTCCATAGCCAAAGAAGTACGCAAAACAGTCGTTGAACCTGATCTTGTTTCCGACTATCTCAGGGGAAGAGCTACCCAACACAGCAATTCCTCCCCCGTAGCCACCACAGCCCATCTCCCAATGAGTTGAGTTACCGATAATTATGTTGTTCGTTATTCGAGGCGACGAGTTCTCACAGAGTATTCCTGCCCCGTACCAGTCCCAGACTTCTCTCAGCGTGCCCTGTCCGTTGGTTACAGTGAAACCATTCAGAACAGCATCGGACGACTCCCCGGACACAAAGCAGACGACGCTGGCTGTGTCCATGGCATTGAGGTAAGAGCCATCAATCACGGTGTTTTCAATGGTGCGTCGGTCACGGTCGAAGATGAAGTTGCTGGTCACCAGGATGTTCTTGCCCCTGAAGTTGATACCTTCGAAGTAGGTGCCCAGGTCAACCCAGACGGTGTCGCCGTTCACGGCGGCGTCTATCCCCTCCTGGATTTTAAAATAGTCGTATGGAATGCGGATTATCGTTGCAAAGAGCAGTTGCGGAAGGACAAGCAAAACGAGAAGTGCGGAAATCTTTTCTTTCATTGTTATCCCCCATTTCTATCTCATATGGAAAGTCACAACTCCCTGTCTTTTAGACTCTCACAGTATAATATAGCACAGAAAATGAAAAACACCACAAGAAAAATAACGGCTAACCAGAGGAAAAGGAACCGTCGAATTTGGGTTCCAAGCGCTGGTCAAGCCGAGAAAATCAAACGTTGACAGAACGATGAACTACCTATATATTTAATTAAAGTGGGTGGAGCCTCTTTTTATTTGGGTTACTGAAGTCTTACGATAGTATAAACCGCTTGTGCTGAAAATCGAACACCTTGATAGAACTTAAAAAGCTATAACATGACGATTGTCAAAAGGTCTTTTTTGTGGGGAGAAAGCTTCCTCGTTTTCGCCCTCTTGCTCCTGTTTGTGCTGAGCTATAACAATCCATTTTTTATCGATTCTGCTCTTTCCCTTATTTTCTATTCTGTCCTCTTGCCGTTTGTTCTGGGAGGCATATTCGGTCTCGTATCCTACCCCGCCGCGAGGCTGATATCAAGTGATAGGGCTGCTCGCAAAAGCGAGCGAGCAGGGATGTGGTCCGTGAGCGGTTTCCTTTTCTGCATCTTTCTGCTGTATCTGTTCCTCCTTTTCATTTGGAGCGGTGGGCTCTTCTTGAAGCTTATTGCCCTAATTGTGGGAGCGGTCTTTTTGTGGTTACTCAGCCGCTTGTTCCGTCCCCTGGTCAGGACTCTCTGCAGAAGCTCAATTGCTCGCTTAGTCAGACCCATTGTATATGCAGTCTTGATCTTGCTTCTGGTGGTGGGAACTGTCGGTCGCCGAGCTTTCTTTGACCACCAGCGCTTGAGCTCCGCCGGCGATGAACCGAAGTTGCTTCTTGTCGGCTTCGATGGCGCCACCTGGAAACTGATTAAGCCTATGATGCAGAGGGGAGAACTACCCCACTACAAATCTCTGGTCGAAACCGGGTCTTACGCCAACCTGGAATCTTCCGACCCGATGCTCTCTCCCCAAATATGGGCCAGCATCGCCTCCGGGAAGCTGCCAGAGAAGCACGGGGTCCTGGATTTTCTTGCGACCACTGAAGATCTCTTGGTGAAACGGATTTGGGACATTCTCGATGAGAGAGGTCATACCATAGGAATTTTCGGATACTTCACCACCTCACCTCCCTACCCGGTCAATGGCTTTATGATTCCTAGCCACCAGGCCCTCGGCTCGGAAACCTATCCGGAAAAGTATTCTTTTTACAGAAAGCTTCACTTAGACCTGGCGGGCCTCCGCGGTCAGCA
The DNA here is from genome assembly GCA_030605835.1 of Candidatus Zixiibacteriota bacterium. Lineage (GTDB taxonomy): Bacteria > Zixibacteria > MSB-5A5 > DG-27 > DG-27 > DG-27. Next base: position 27,790 of record JAUWHO010000025.1, read on the forward strand.
ATCCGGGGTGCGGCTTGTTCCTCTGGAAGAAAGAATCTCGATACGAGAATCCATCCCTTACTTCATCCAGGCCATACGTTATGGGGTGAGGCTGTCCACCCTGGATTATATGTCCCGCGTCCTCCTCAGCCAGATGGGCACCAAGGACAAACTCACCAGGTACAGAAACACGGGGCGGATCAAACTCGCCAAACTTAGAATATCATCTGATATCTTCGCCTACCTTACCGCCCGGGAGATGCCTGACCTGGCGATCTACTACAACAAAACACCGGACAACATCTCTCACCCCTATTGGAAGTTTCTGGAGCCAATGAAGTTTCCGGGTGTGAGTGAGAAGGCGGTGGAACGGCTACGCGATATGATTCCGGAAAGCTACCGGGAGACCGACCTCGCCCTGGGTAAGTTGCTGCGCAATCGTACCAAGAATCAAACCGTGCTCATCTGTTCAGACCATGGCTTCAAAGCCGCCGACAGCAAGGTCTATTCCCTGAAGGGTTACACTCTCATGAAGGCGATGGACCTCCAAGTTGGCGCCAGGATCTGGTCGGTGATGGACGACAGCTACTTGGTGGTGGACGACCAGGAACTGATAGAGTCGATCGTGAAGCGCTTAAAGGAACTCACCTTCGGGAAGGAGGGGCTACCGTTTCTGGAGGTTGAGCCGATGCCCCGGCGTCCCGGCTATTATCAGCTGAAGGTCAATCCCTTACTGAGATACTCTCCAGGTGACAGGCAACTTCGCTGTGGTGAGCAGTCCTTTCCTCTCTCCGATTTCCTTCAGAGGACCAGTCAAATTATCTCCGGGGTGCATGCCCGAGATGGTGTTTTCCTAATCAACGGGGCAGAGATTAAACAGAATCACGAGATCTCCGAAGCATCGGTTCTGGATATGACCCCGACAATGTTGGCCCTCTACCGCTATCCCATCGCCAGGGATTTCGACGGGACCGTTCTAAAAGATGTATTTCAGGATGAGTTCTTCGCTCAAGCAGAGCTTCAGTTCATCGACTCCTACGAAGAGGAAAGCACCGCCACTGTTAAGAAGAAACGGAGAATAAAGGAGCTCAGCGAGGACATGATTCAGCAATTGAAAGCGTTGGGGTACCTACGATAGAAGAATTTGCCGGTATATGGATTCCACCTCAGTTATGATTTTCGTCCAAGAGTAATTCTGGACCTCCATCAGCGCATTCTTGCTCAGTCTGGCTCTGAGCTCCCTATCTTCCAGAAGCATTATCATTCCCCGAGCGTAATCCTCTAAATCTCCGTCGCGGGCAACGTAGCCGTTGTGCAGATGTTTTACCGCCGTTGCGCTGGATTTGAAGGTAACCACCGGCAGTCCCACAGCGATATAGTTGAGCACCTTAATGGGGAAGCCGCCTCGAAGGGATCGGGCAGACAGAGCTATGTGGCCTGTCACAAGCGTCGCCAGCGTCCGCTCGAAAGAGCTGGCGTTCACGAATTCGACTTTGTCGCCAATCGCCAGCCCCTCCGCCAACTTCTTCAACACGGTGAAATCGCCTGCTGAGATTATCAGAAGCTTCGCCTCCGGAAGTTCTGCAATCACCTTCTTAAACGCCTCAAGAACCAAGGGGAGATTCTGATAGGAGTCGAGGTTACCGGCGTAGATGACTCTTGGGTCTGGAGATCTTTCGGGCACTTCGGGAATCTCAAAATCCTCAAGGAAGATTCCGGGAGGGACGACCTTTACCCTCTCGGAGGGAATTCCAAACCTCTGAAGTATCGCCCTCTCTTCCTCGGTGAAGACAAGATTACAGGCCACCACGCGAGGGGCATATCGGTCGAAGAGAAGACCGAAGCGCCGTGCAAGACCTCTGAGAAGGCTGTTCGTGAAGTAGGTGGGCAGTTCCTCCGAGAGAAGGCCGTGGCTGTGATAAACCACCGGAAGTCTGGAGACCTTCCCAACGATGGTGGCTATAACAGTAGCTTCGTAATTGTGAGCCGAGATTAACTGCACCCCGTGAAGCCTGCAGACTCTCCACAGTTTGAAAAGCAGGAGGAGGTCAAACAGGAGTCTCATCAAAGTTGGTCCAGAGTAGAATCTCCGATACCAGGGGAAATCTCTGACACGGTGAATGCGGAACTCAGCGCTGTAGGGGAACTGCCCGTAGCCGTAAGTTACCAGGTGAACCTCATGACCTTTTTCACTCAAGCTTTCACAGAACTGGCGTACCAGCACCTGCGAACCCTGAAGTGTGGGAAAGGGGAAAGCTGAGACTACCGCGATTTTGAGTTTTGCTTCCACATTCGGGTTCTGAGAACCATTGACCTCCTTTTCAATCTAAATTCGATAATTGTGAAACTCAACACAAAAGATGCTGGTTGGTGGTAAAAATAGGGGCAGGAGTTCAACTCCTGCCCCGGCTGGAGAACGAGAATCTGACAGTGAACGTTAGATACCTTTCTCTTTCAATTCTTTGAGCTCCTCCTTTAACTCCTTGAGCTCCTCCTTCAGCTTTTCCATGTCCTCTTTGAACCTCTCCTTGTCGATTTCGATGCGGATGCCGGCGCTCGATCCTCGCCTGGGAGAATCGAGGATCTTGAGATGTTTCAGCCCCTTGAGAGAACCGAAAGTCGACTCCCGTTCGGCAACTTCGAGGGTGAAGGTCTTTTTCTTCTTGTTGCGGAGCACGTCGAGTTTGACCCTGTCTCCCTCCTCCTTGTCCGTTACTACTTTAACGACGTCTCCGGGGTCTTCGACCTCCTCGCCGTCAATCTTGACGATGACGTCGCCGGCTTTCAACCCGGCCTTCTCGGCGGGGCTATCCTCCATGACCTCGGTAATCAGGGCTCCATCTCCATCCTTGGCTCCGAAGTAGTCGCCCAACTGTTCGGTGAGTCCCTCCAGCACCACGCCGAGGTAGCCTCTTTTCCCCCCAAAGGAGAAGCTGTGATACCCGGGGGTGAAATCCCAGTCTTCACCGTAAAAGTAAGAATAACTCCTAGGCAGTTTCCCGATGATAACCTTCGGCTTCTTTTTCTTCCCATCCCTGATAATCTCAAGCCTTACCTCTTCTCCAGGTTTAGTTTCTCGCACCCAGGTGGTCAGATCGCCAGTATCTTTAACCTTCTTTCCCTTGTACTTTATGATGACATCCTTCTTTTTGATGCCAGCTTCTTCGGCAGGGCTGTCCTCAACCACTTCGTTGACCAACACCCCCTCAGTGGACTTCAAATCCAGAGCCTCTTTCAAATCTTCATCCACGTCCTGTATAGAGACGCCCAGCCATCCCTTTTTAGCGGTGTCCTTCTTCGCCTCAGCTGGAAGGTTAAGAACTAACAGGGTCAAGAACACAACTACCCCCAGCAGAACCAGAGTCCGCCCTTTCTTAGGTAGCCAACTCATCATCCTCTCCTCTTTTTGTAGTTCAATCTCTCTGTCTTCTCAATTCTTTTCTATGTGTATCGATTGGAAAAGTTCCACTTCGAGTAAGAGAATTCCCTTGAAGTCTGTCAACTGGTCAAATATCTTCCGGAGAGTGATGGCTAAGAGGTCAATTGTCAACATTCTAATAACTGGCGTTCCCGGGGTGGGAAAAACAACCCTGTTGAAGAGGGTTGTTGAGAAGTTGAACTGTCCAGCATTCGGTTTCTACACCTCGGAGCTGAGAGAAGCCGGCAATCGGGTGGGCTTTTCTGTTGAAAGCCTCTCCGGAGAGAAGGGGATTTTATCTCACAAGGATATTAAGTCACCGTATCGAGTCGGCAAGTACGGGGTTGATCTGAGAAGTTTCGAGAGCATCGGAGTGAGCGAACTCGAGAAAGGGCTGGCGGCTGACAGCTTGATCGTCATCGATGAGATCGGCAAGATGGAGCTCTTCAGCGAGAAATTCAAAGAGGTTCTCTTGAAGGCGATGGAGGTCCCCAATCCGCTCTTGGCAACCATTCTCTATAAGAGCCATCCTTTCTGTGATAGATTGAAAAAGAGGACGGACACCGAATTGATCAAGATAGATCCAAGGAACCGGGAGGAGCTTGTCGATATTTTGGTTAAGAGGTTCGCTAGTCTGGTTGGCGCTGGGTTGAATGCCGGGTAACGAAGAGCGAAGTCAGGAACTGTCTGCCAATTGCCGACTGTTATTGACACCGTGAGAGAATTGGGTATATTTATTTGTGTGACGGAACTTGAAACCCATTTTGCAGTTAGCGGATTAGAGAAGCGTTGACTTGTACATCGGTAGAAGAGACAACGTGACACATGAGTAGAGAGAGCAATCTGGTAAAGCAAGTAAAGGGCCTTAAGGAAGACAGGAAGGCAGTAATCCTGGCCCACAATTATCAGCTTCCTGAGGTCCAGGATATTGCGGATTTCGTGGGTGACTCTCTCGGTTTGGCACGAAGAGCCGCGGAGCTGCAACCCGATGTCATACTCTTCTGCGGAGTCCATTTCATGGCTGAAACCGCCGCTATCCTCTGTCCTAATAGCACCGTGCTGATGCCGGATTCGAACGCTGGTTGCCCCATGGCTAACATGATTAATGTTCGCCAACTGAAAAACCTGAAAGCGAAACATCATCAGGCGGTTGTGGTCTGCTATGTGAATTCCTCGGCGGCAGTGAAAGCGGAATCCGATTACTGTTGCACCTCTTCAAACGCTTCCAGTGTCATGGAGGCGATTCCCGAAGATAGACAGATAGTCTTTGTTCCGGATAAATACCTGGGGAGCTGGGCCGCCCGACAGACTTCCCGAAAGGTGATCCTCTGGGAAGGTTATTGCCCCACCCACGTACGTATACTGCCGGAACACATTCTGGCTCAAAAGAAGAAGCATCCCAAGGCACTGGTTCTGGCCCACCCAGAGTGTCTGACCGAAGTCTCTGAAATGGCGGATGTAGTCACCTCCACCTCCGGGATGGTGAGATTCTGTCGGGAATCGCCGGCTGCGGAGTTCATCATCGCCACCGAGATCGGCATCTTGCATCAGTTGAAGACCAACAGCCCGAAAAAACAGTTCTACCCCGCGACCGAGTTGGCAGATTGCCCCAATATGAAGCTCAACAATCTGGAAAAGATGTTGTGGGCGCTGGAGGATATGTCACCCCAGGTGACAGTTCCCGGAGAGATTGCAGAACGGGCAAAGCTGGCCATCGATCAGATGGTCTCCATTGGCTGGAAGCGTGAGCCCGCCATGAAGAATTCGAGCTAACTAAAAACCGAGGCGATATGGAAAAGACCCTACCATACAGCGAAAAGGTGATGGACCATTTCATGAATCCCCGCAACATGGGGGAGATCGAGAATGCCGACGGAGTGGGGACGGTGGGGAACCCGGTCTGCGGAGATGTCATGCGTCTTTATCTGAAGATAAAAGATAGTGTCATCGTTGACGCCAAATTTAAGACCTTCGGGTGTGGGGCCGCTATCGCCTCCTCCTCCATATTGACGGAGATGCTCAAAGGCAAACCGATAGAGGAGGCCAAGAAGATCTCCAACGAAGCCGTTGTTGAAGCTCTGGACGGTCTTCCTGCAGTGAAGCGGCATTGCTCGGTTCTGGCAGAGGAGGCCCTGGAAGCCGCTCTGAAAGACTATTATCAAAAACAGCAGGAGAAGGCCAGCAGCGGTACTGCTTCTCAATCAACCGGGTAGCCGAGGTGCTACTTTGTGGAGTTCCTCTCGAAATATGTTCACATAATACATAATTTTCGGGGTTGGTACCTGTAATTCAAAAGACTACGGGGAACTGCTCCATTTGTAAAAGGAGGTTCAAATGAGACTAAACCTGAAGGCTTTGGCCCTGAGCTGCGGCATCCTCTGGGCTCTCTGTCTGTTCTTGGTGACCTTGATCTCTCTGGTGACAGGCTATGCCGATGCGCTCTTGGAGGTGGTGGCCTCCATCTACCCCGGTTACTCGGTGAGCGCTCTCGGTCTAATCCTTGGTCTGATTTACGGGTTTGTGGATGGTGCCATCGCAGCTTTGATCTTCGGCTGGGTCTACAATCTTTTCGTTGGCAGACAGGCTTGAGTGGGTCGGTCTCCTGAGGCGACCCGCCTCTGGCGGGATAAATTCCGACCCCTACAGGTTGCTGTTCCGTCAGGACCGAACCCTACCTGAGGCGGGCGAGTCCTGACGGTTAGTCCATTCCCAACATCACGTAAAAGCCAGTGGCAGAGGCCACTGGGCTGCCCACTTATCCACTTGCTCTTTACGACCGGTAGCGCCCTGGCGGAGGCCAGGGGGATATTCAAAGTTCCGCCAGGACCGAAAGGTAAGCGAATGCTGACCGAAAAAACACCCAGAGGATGTCCCCACGGAGTGCGGTCAGGTGTTTCCACCTGAACGCAGGTGTCGGGAAGAAATTCCCGACACCACTTAAATGTTCCTGGGAAATTGGATTTATCCCCTCGTGGGATGAATTCAGCTATTTTATCCTCTCGCTCTTCTCCCTAAAGGCTATTCCCAGTCGTTCTAGCTCCTTCAAGATTGGTTCGTAGATAGTGGGGTTTACAGGGATATGGACTCCGGTGGCGTCTATCTTTCCCTCCAGGACTAACTTCGCCCCGATAGCAGCCGGTAAGCTCACTGTGCGGGACATGGAGGAGTCCCCGTGGGGTATCCCGAAACCTATGAGGGTTGAGAATATCTTCTCCTTTCGGTTCTCTTTTGGATATTCCGCCACGAACTCGTGATGCAGGATGATCATGTCCCTCTCCCCCTCTTCATACGGCATCTTCTCCAGCATGAGCTCACCGAGAATGTCCATAGCCGAACCCTTCTCCAAGGGCAGAGGTTTATCGCTGAGAAGCCCCAGCCACTCGAATCTCTTCATGACCTCGGAGTCCTCATCGATTTTGAGGTAGCTGGCCAGCTCCTCTTTCAGATTTGCCCCGTTGGAGCTCTCAATCAGCTTGGCGATGAACTGAGCGTAGGTAAGACCCTTGAGGTCATCTCTCTCGGTCTCGTCCAGAAACCCCAGCTCCACCATCTTTTTCAAGGTCTGGCACCATCCCAGATTCCGCAAAGTGGCTCGGAACATGGTTTTTGTCTTCTGGATCCCGTAAGTGTCCATATAAGGGATGGAGTCTCGATTGGGATAATATTCCAACTCTCCCAATGTCTCAATGTTGATGGTGGAATAGTGGTCGAAGAGCTCCTCTCCCGGTATGTTTATCTCCTCACCGTCCTTTAGATGGCGACCCTTATTCTTCCCGGCCAAGAGAACTCCCCTCGGGCTCCAGGAAAACTTGTATCCGAAGGGATTGGTGTTGGCCTCCGGGGCCGGAAGTCCTCCACAGTAGGAGCAGAAGCTGGTAATTTCCCCACCACTATTCTGAACCGCATGGATGATTTTCATCGCAGACATGTGGTCGATGCCAGGGTCAAGACCGATTTCGTTGAGGATGAGAATGCCAGCCTCCTTGGCCCTAGGGCTGAGTTGTCTCATAGCCTCGCTGACATAGGAGGTAGTAACCATACTCTTCCGGTGCTTCAGGCAAAACTCAGCAACTGTCACGTGATGGATATAAGGGAGAAGGCTGATTACAAGGTCCGCTTCGTGCACCAGTTTGCCCAGGGCGGCGGTGTCTTTGACGTTCAGGGACTGAGCTTCTCCGTCAGGGTGATTGTCGATCAGTTTCTCTGCCTTGCTCACGGTTCGGGAGGCGACCTTGACGTGAAAATCAGGTTGCTCCAGCAAATATCTGACTAAAGGTTTAGATACCAGACCAGCGCCCAAGACCAATACCTTATGCATTCTTGACTCCTTCTTTCTTTGCGATATGTGTCTCTGCAAACCGAATTGAGTTCACTTTCTGCTCCAGACTATAGCTCATCGATCACCTCCAGTGGTGTCAAATGCTCACACCTGACATCTCCGGCGACAAGAATTTCTCGATATAGCTATAATTCGGGGTGAGTTCCCCACGATATACAATAACTGCATTCTTAACGCTCTCCGGCAGCTTCAAGCTGTCGAATGGGACCGTATAATCCGCTCTTGCGATCTCGGAGACATATTTCTTTAGAACATTACTGAAATATGCAGAAGACTCCCGTGGCAATTCACAGGGGAGGTTATAAACCGCTAAGATAACCGGACCTCGACCCCGGTAACCGTCAGCGATCTTCTCTTTCAGAGGGTCATAAACGTAGATCGGATTCCCAGAGTCGGTAGCCTTGAGGGTGCACTCAACTGCCCCCCCAATGTCGCAACTGATGTCACCGATCACCCGCAGGTTGGGCCTCGCTCCCGAACTGAATAGGCGCTTTAAGTATCTCTTGGTTATCAATCTGGGATAGCGTTCATCCCAATAGATACAGTTCATCAGCACCGTCAAATGCGGAACATAGGAAGAGAACTTGGAGCGATATTTTTCCGGATGATCGTAATAGTCTTGCAGTTCAAAGCAGTGCTTCGGAGAAACCGGCTCCACCATGTCCTCTTCCTTGAAGACCACCTTGTAGACCTGGTTCTTCGAGTACTTCGACTGTTTCCCAATGGCCAGGAGCTCCTGAGGCGTTATCTCCCGGGTGGGCAGAAGATCAAATATCTGTTGAGCTCCCCGGGAGACGTGACCGTAACCCGCAAAGCCACAGACAAAGGGAACCAACGAGTCAGGTAAACCCTCAGTCTTAATCTTGTTGCCGACCTCGTCGATCACCTCCGCGGCCTGATTGAGACTCTCGTACCGGTAGGCCTGACGAATCTTGCGGAAAGGATTTGGGATCTTCTCCCACTGTAACCTCTTCCCCAACGCCCACAAGGTGTCGATCATTCCCGCCAGCCCAGCATATTTGCCGAAGAAGATGAGCCTCCGCCCTCTTCTGTCTTCGATCTTTTCGTAGTCTATCAGATTCGATTTCATCTCCAGGATCTTTTTTAGCATAGCCATATTCTGAGCTTGACCCTTGATGACGTGGGCAAAGAAAACGTAGGTGGTCTCCTCCTTGAAGACATCGAGGGGCATCTCCTTGATGCCAAAGACCGTCGAGCAAGGGGAAAGGTCTTTTTGAATTTCGGCTCCTGCTTTTATGTAATCCTCATCGGAAAAGACCCGAATTCTGGAGGGCTCAAGCAGGGTCTCTACAGAATACTTTTTCTTAAGTTCTTTGACATGTTCTGGAATCAGGGGAACTCGTCTCTCCCAGCGGTTTATATCCTCTCTTCTTATTCCGATCAGTCTATTCATCGAAGTCTACCTCTCAGCATCAGGCAACGTTGAATGACATTATCCGAGAAGCTAGGTCCCGGTGTCCTCTGAAGTGTCTCTCCAGCTTTCAAAGGAACCACGGCGATTCCAGTGAGCCCAAATGTAGCATTTCCTTGTGAGATCGTCAATATGAAAACTCAAAGGCAAGACAACATGCGGAAAGCTCAGATGCAACGTACAAGTTGACTTCAGAAAGGAGGCGGGAGGTCAGAATCTGGCAACAGTCTGTAGAAGTATGAGGTCCTCCTCCCAGTCGGAGATATAGAGCTGATACTCACCGCGAAGTTACAGCTTGGGCAATTCTCAGTTTGCTGTCTACATTTCTCCTCCGGATTTACAGTTTATTTGCAGGAATAGCCATTGAATACCAACTCAATGTTAGAATTTTATCCTGCCACAAATAGCTGGCATAAAAGCAGGCGCAAAGGGTGCTTTATCAGCGTAAGGTATTCTTATACCCAGATCTATTGAGCCTGCATCTTCTTCACCAAAGGGCTGCCAACGGAACTTTGCTGCCATCCCATGAGAATAGGCATTACTGTCCTCAACTTTGTTTCCGTCTTTGTCTGCGTTGCTTCCAGCAATCCAACCCTGCAGACCTGCAATTACAACCAATTTGTGGTTGAGAAACTCGTATCCAAGAAAGGCACGATAAGCGAATCTATCACCTAAATCCCAGCTTGACTTAGAGAAACCTTCAATATCTTTAACCTCTCCCCGGTATTCATACCAAACATCGCTGCAGAGAAAGAAACTTTCGGTGAAGTGGGGATGAGAAAGAACCACCAATTTCAAATCGTGTGTTCCGCTCCCTATACCATTCTTTATCTTTCCGTCAGAGTTAATCGATGGCTTATATCCAACAGCAAGGAAAACCCCATCTTCCCATACAGGTGGTTTGGTGAATATCACATACTTTGCAGAGAGCCAGAGGTCATCAAGCCCGCTGTCGTCAATCTCCTTCCAAACCGTTTTATTACCTTTTTTCGACCAGACCTGTCTTTTCACATCCTTTATCACATACGGGAAAAAGACCCCGGCGCTCAGCCTATCTGTAATCCCATATTCTAGTCCCAGGGCAATTTTAGTCATCTTCTGATGCCAGCCATCGGGCAAATCCACCATTTCGTCATAATCTATCAGGTATGGTGATTGACCGCGGCGAGCTTTCCACACTTCATCAGAGTAGCATTTTTGCGCCTGGATATATGCAACTTTACCGCGGATCTTAAATTTGCCCTTGCCCACAGCGTGAGGACAGCCAACAGTCTCCTCTGCAGAAGCATTCCCGAAAACCAAGAAAAAGAGATACCCAATGATCGCAATCGCGAAAAAATACCTGTTCATCTTAACCTTTCTCCTCTTATCTGTAGTTTCAAATTAAAAGAACAGTCTGGACGATTTGTTTCTGCAACTTCCAGCTGTGCATCTGTCAGCCTGCTGTTTCCATTTTCTCCTCCTGATTTACAGATTACTATGACAAATACTTGTTCTCTGTTAACTGAATGTTAGAGTGCTATAACTATCTAAGAACACTCTTACTTTCGTTCTAAATTTTTTTGTATCCTTGATAGCAAATCTTCTTTGCTTTGAATACACGATTATCCCAACCCAAGTAACATTCCGCCTTGATAGACTAAAAAAGCTACCATCCAGGCCAAGACTACCTGATACAAAACGTTGAAGAACATCCATCTGGTTCCGATTTCCCGTCGAACCGCGATCACAGCAACAACACAGGGGGTATAGAGCAAAACGAAGAGCATAAACCCCAACGCGATAAGAGGTGTGATCCCGTGTCTGGGGTCTCCCAAAGCCTCTTTTAGACTCTCTGACTCCTCCGTTTCCTCTCCCACCTGGTAGAGAATTCCCATGGAGGATATCACCACCTCCTTGGCGACAAATCCAGTGAGGAGGCTTACTCCCATCCGCCAGCCAAAACCCAAAGGACGTATGACCGGCTCCACGAGATGCCCCAGTCTTCCGATGTAGGATTTCTCGATAGATTCGGCTGCTTTCGCGGCCTCCAGTTCGGCTATTTGAGTTTCAACCTCGGGAGTGCCCACGCTTTCAAGGGAGTTGATCTGAGCATCATAGTCGACTGAATAATCAACATTCCGGGGAAAGGCTCCCAGAAACCAGAGGACTACCGAGGCGACCAGAATAACGCCTCCCATCTTCTTCAGATATATCTTAGCCCGCTCCCACATATGAATGAAAAGACCCAGAAGGGTCGGCCAGCGGTATGGCGGCAGCTCCATCACAAAGGGAGCGACCTCGCCTCTGAAAAGGATCTTACAAAAGAACCTGCCGATCAAAAAAGCCACGACGATTCCAGTGAGATATATGAGGAAAATGACGTTTCCAGCACTATCCGGAAAGAAGACTCCGGCGAAGAGGATATAGACCGGCAGGCGCGCACTGCAGGACATAAGAGGAATGAGAAGTGTGGTGAGAACCCGGTCCTTTCTGGACTCCAGAGTCCGGGTGGTCATTATGGCCGGGACACTGCAACCGAAGCCCATCAGCATCGGGATAAAAGATTTACCGTGAAGCCCCATGAAGTGCATGATGCGATCGGTGATAAAGGCCGCCCTGGCCATATAGCCAGTGTCCTCCAGAAAAGCGACTCCCAGAAAGAGAATCATTATGTTGGGGAGGAAGACGATCACCGAACCAACTCCTCCTATCACGCCATCGACAACCAGTTCGTGAACCAAACCAGGGGGTATGGCGGTGGTGCCCAGACCAGCTAACCATTCCACTCCAGTCTCAATCCAATTCATGGGGTAAGCACCCAAAGAGAAAGTCAACTGAAACAAAAGCCACATCAGAACCAAAAAGACTGGATATCCCAGGAGGCGATTGGTGAGGACTAAATCGATCTGACGTGACAGCTCCATGCGGTCCCTAGGTTTCTCCCTGATCACCTCCCTCAGAGCCCCGTCGATGTATCCGTAACGATTCTCGGAGATGACTCTCTCTGGGTCTGACCCAGTAGTCTTGTGGATATGCTCGCAGGCAGCCTCCACCGCCCCCTTCAGCTCCGCATTTGCGGAATTGTCATCGGAAAAGATCTTCTCGATCTCCTCATCGCCCTCCAGCAACTTGACTGCAAGCCACCTGGGAGGATAACGATTGCTAACAGAGGAGCCCTTCTCAATCAAGGTGGCGAGACCCTTGACGACGTGCTCGAGGTGAGAACCATAGGTTATGGGAACGTGACGATGTCTGTCACTCTGATTCTCCACTAACTCCACAACCATATTCAGTAGGGTGTCGACCCCCTCGCCTCGATGACCGACAGTGAGCGCCACCGGTGTGCCCAGAAGTTCCTCCAGTTTCTCAAGGTCCAAATCGGCTCCGGATTTGCAGACCTCGTCCCACATGTTAAGGTCCAAAACGACGTCGGCCCCCATCTCCAGAAGCTGGGTAGTGAGATAAAGGTTGCGGGCGAGGTTCCCGGCATCGATCACGTTGATGACGACGTCCGGCTTCTCTTCGATGATGTATCTTCTGGCAATTCTCTCCTCCAGAGAGTAAGCGGTCAGGCTATAGGTTCCCGGCAGGTCGACGACCTCCAAACGATAGCCCTTAAAATCGGTGAATCCAGTCTTCTTTTCTACCGTCACTCCCGGCCAGTTTCCCACCTTTTGATGGGCACCAGTGATGCGGTTGAAAATGCTGGTCTTGCCGGAATTGGGATTTCCCGCTAAGGCGATTCTTATCGTCTTCCCCTTCTCCATCTGAACCTGAATCTGCCTCTATCCTTTTTCAACCTCTCCACCAGGATATCCTTCGCCTCCTCCCGACGCAGGCTGATGTGACAACCACCTAACAGATACTCAACCGGGTCAGCCAGTGGCGCTTGCTTTACCACCGTCAGGTGAACCCCGGCCCTGAAACCGATATCCAAGAGACGTCGCCTGAATGCACCTTTACCTTTTACCGCATGTATGACAGCAGTCTCTTCAGGCTCTAACTGGGAGAGAGGAACTACTTGGGTTTCGATCATATTTCCCGCCTCAACATCGGTCGCCCTCAGCCGTCGGAAGCAAACACGAACTCACTCACGGTTCTTGGACTTGCAGTCTTCCTCCAACTTTGGTGCCGAATCACTATCCCGGGGCCGGTGACCGCAGATGATGGAGGATGAGATAAATCGACAGTCCAAACGCGCCCAGAATGGCGCCCATAACGGGTATGTTCAAACTCACCCAGGGCTCCCGGAAGATTCCCCACTTGGCCAATATCTCAACCCCGTTCCAGAACACAACCACCGTGGGAATAGCATATCTGATGGCGTAGCCAAGCTCTTTTATCCGAAACAGTCGAAAGAACAAGTACATCCCGCACCCCAAGGAGAGCACGAACACGCCGTAGGTTACCGGGTGGTGCGGTCCAAAAATCGAGCGGTCATAGCACAGAAGCAGGAGGACATAAAAGACCCACATCACCACGATTATCTCGAATGCCACCCGAGGACCGTAGTTCACGACCCTCCCGGTGGCTACATCGCCAGACATAAGTCTCAGTTTGCGCCGCAGCCAGAGGAACATATTGCAGCGAACATCCTCGTGATAGAGGAGATAAAGTATGACTATCAGCACGAGGCCCCAAGTGTGCTCCATAATACGGTATTCCCCCAAGGTGTATATCTCCCCGCTAACGATTAGGTCTTCTACGCCCAAGGCCTGCTTAGCAAATAGGAAACCATATTCCACCGCCCCGGTCCACAGGAGAATCCCCCCGATGACTCCCACAGCTGACTGTGATACTTCCGACTTCAAACCGCGCGTCCATGCGATCAGGATGATGCCCGCGAGCGTGAGCGCTATTGCGGCAATTACCTGGGCTGATGCTCCTCCCTTATTGATCAGGATCATCATAGCGTGCCCCACCGGCATCATAAAAAAGACGAACAGAAAGGCCTTTACCCCGGTCATGGGTCTTTGCTCTTTTCCGACGAGACCGTCCGTAGCGAGATGACCTTTGACGCTGTAGTCTCCACCTCGCCCCCGATAACTCTTGAGCTTTTCAAAATTGGCAAATTCATCACGAGTGTTACAACGCTCTTAGAAAGTAAGAACTATCTCACTTCCCTTTAAAAAAAATCATTTCAGTACCAGATCTCTGTACTTGCTCAGACAGCCCAACTCACTATCGACACAATTGTTTATGGTTTTCAGAAAGGCGGTCAAACGGTTCAGAGTCCCCCGACTCAGATCGTGCTCCAATCTGCAGGCCTCAGTTTCGGCTCTCTTGGGATCGATGAGAAGTATCTCCGCCAGGAAATGATATAATATCTTGTGAACTCCATAGATAGAGGCTCCGGTTTCTTTCCCTTTGGGAGTTAAGATGATCTTGCCATAGTGCTGCTGTCTTACCATCCCTGCTTCCTGTAGCTTGACAATTGCGCTTCGGACGGTGGGAACGGCGACACCCCTCTCCCTTGCGACCTCGGTCACACCCACGGTGTCCTCTCTCTTGGACAAAAGATATATTGTCTCTAAGTAGTCTTCTAACCTCGAACTCAGCATCGCATCTCACACGAATAAGTAAGAGTGACCTTACATTACAATAATTTCGGCAAAAGTCAAGACTTTTTTAACACCTTTGTGAGTTCTACTCGATAGTGAAGTCGCTGAGTTCTGTCCTCCGGCGATCAAATACTGCTCACGTTCTCAGACGAGGAGCTTCTGATCACAGAAGGTGCTCGACTTGCGCTTTCGGACTCTGCAGGGAGCAACCAGTCTTATTCGACAGGAACGGTTGACTTTTGGGGATTTTCTGTTAAATTGGGAGAGCCTCGCTGCTCTACAGACTTCCTGAGCGGTATGCGATTTTGGCGACGTGGAACATTTTGGAAAGAAAACGGTTAACTGTTTTGTCCCTGAACCTCTCTCAAAGATTAGTGAAAGAAAAGCAAGTAAGCGAAAACCCTCAACCAAGATCTGCTTGCGGAGGTAGTATGCAGCGGAAAAGAGCTTCTAAGCTCAAAACTGGCAAATGGGTGGGCTTAATGATGTCTCTCGCTGTTGTTGCGGTCCTCTTAGGGAGCTCTTCCCTGCTCTCGGTGGAGCGTGAATGGGAGATACCGCTTTCCGGGGTGGTGGAGTTCGAACCACCTCCAGTGGGCGAAAGAATTGAAGAAGGGCTTTTGAAGCCCAAAGAGGTAGGACCCAACATCCGGGTGAACAGCGACAACGCCGGAGCTCACCAGAACGAGACCACTATCGCCACCAACCCGGTCAATCCCCTGAACATGATCGGTGGTGCCAACGACTATCGTAACGGAGAGGTGGATGCCGGGTGGTATGCCACTCTCGATGGCGGCCAGACCTGGTTTGACGGCACTCTGGGAGATTTCGGGGTGAATGATGCTCAGGGAGACCCGGCCATAGCCGCCGATGCCGATGGCAACTTCCATTTCTGCTACATCGACTTTGACCGCGGCTCTGCAGACAACGGGATATTCGTCTGCAAGACCACCGATGGGGGTCTGAACTGGACTGGGCCGTATGAGGTGATATCGCACCAGGGCAATCCCAACGCCCCCTTCGAGGATAAATGCTACATCGCCGCCGACCGGACCAGCTCTCCTCACAGCAACAATGTCTATGTGACCTGGACGCACTTTTACACCGGCGGTTATCCGATCCAGTTGTCAAGATCGACGGACGGCGGCGTCACCTTCTCCACACCCATCGACATCAGCGATGGCTCGCAATACAACCAGGGCTCCTGTCCGGCCGTCGGGCCTAATGGGGAGGTTTACGTTGCCTGGTACAACTACTCGGACATAATCGAGATAACCAAATCGATCGACGGCGGGGTGACCTTCAGCCCGGATGTGACCGTCGCTCACATGGTCCGTCTTCCCTCCCCCTTGCCCCCCACCCAGTTCCGGGTCAATAGTTTTCCCTCCCTGGATGTCGACCAGAGCGGTGGCCCCTACAACGGTTATCTCTACATAGTCTGGGGCGATTATGCCACCGGGGATGCTGACATCCTCTTCTGTCGCTCCACCGATGGTGGCGCTACCTGGAGCAGCCCCACGAGAATCAACGATGATGATCTGTACAACGGCAAAGACCAGTTTTTCCCCTGGCTGTCGGTCGACAATGAGGGAAACCTCGATGTGATGTTTTACGATCGCAAAAACTCCCCCGGCAACCATGACATTGACGTTTACTGGACTCGGTCCACCGATGGAGGCGTGACCTTCTCTCCTAACGAGAGGGTGACCACCCAGATGTTCGACCCCGACATCGGATTCAGCGGCACTTTCATCGGCGATTACAACGGCATCACCAACTGGAGCGGTTCGGCCTTCCCGCTGTGGACCGATACCCGTTTAGGAGACCAAGATCCGTTTGTTGCTCGTTGCTACACCGGTGGATTGATGATGACTTGCACCAGCTTGACGCCAGTCTTCTGTAGAGGTCAACAGTTCTACTTCCAGGTCACAACCAGTAATAGCACCGGCAGTCCCATCAGCACCACCTTGACTTTCACCGGCTATGCGGATCTCGATTGTGACCCCGCGAATATCTTGATCGCCATTCCTAAAACCAAGATCATTCCCACCGGCACCAATACCACCAACTATTTCTTCAAGGTTCCGAACACAGTTGGACCCGGTGATTACAGTGCTTCCGTCAGCTTCGACTACGGCGACGACACCTACTTCTGCTGTATGGATGCCGCCATCGTCCAGTGTGGACCCTGGATGATCGGCACCAACACGGAATGGGATGTTGTGGAAGCTGATCGTCCAGATATGGAGGTGATGCTGCCGGAGATGACCTCCCTGGCTCAAAACTATCCGAATCCCTTCAATGCTACTACCAGCATCAGCTACACTCTGGCAACCCCCGGAAATGTCAGCCTGAGGATTCACGACATCACCGGTCGGTTGGTGACAACCTTAATCGATCGGCATCAGGATGCAGGTGAATATGTAATAAGCTGGGAAGCCTCCGACATCTCCAGCGGGGTCTATTTCTACAAGCTGGAAACCCCAGACTTCACCTCCACCAAGAAGATGAACCTGCTGAGGTAAGAGACCCAGGTCACCTGATCATGGGATTGGAAGCTGAACTCCCACCCCAACAAGAAAACGCCAGGTTCAAGGACCTGGCGTTTTTTATGCTCTGGCGAGAAAGACTATGTTTAAAGCAGCGGTTGAAGCAATGCTTCCAACGCCCTTTCTCCCAACAGGTTGGCTCCGACTATCTCTCGAATAGACGTATCAGCTTCCGCTTGTCGATGGAGCTCGGCTCCGCTTCCTCCGAGGGAAGGAAATAGACCGCATCGGGATACAGCTCTCTCTCCCGGCCTGCACCCGATACAGTCGAACCTCCGACAACGTACGCCCTTATCGCGAAATTGGCGTCGTTGAGGTAATACCACTGGCTGGGATCTCCGAAGTAGCTTCTCAGAGCAGGCGTGCCATCAAGATCTGCGGATAGGTAAGGTCCAAGCGTGCCAAGCTGATAATATCCCACAAAGAAGGACCCGCTGAAGTCCCAGTTGGAGACCTCGAAGTAGTTCTCTCCAAGGCTAGTGCTATGCTGAGTGGTGGGGTCATAAAGCAGGCTGTCAGGAACATAACCACCGGAGTAAATCGAGGACCAGCCACAGATCGTGATGGGCTGCGGCTGACCCGCGACATCGATCATGAACCTCTTCACGGTCGCTGGGCCGTCGCCAGAATCGTTGAATCTCACCAGAAGATACCCGGGGCTTACGAGCTTGAGTCCATCTTCGTATGTGCCATCATCGTAATAGAGCCACTCCCCCAAGGACATTTCCACCCTGACACTGTCTTGGCCGTTCTCGGTATCGTCGATCACAATCCAGCCGGTGTAATTATCGGGGTCCAATCCAGTTCCGTCGACAATCACGGTGAGGGTGTCTGTGGTGGTGTGAGTACACTGCCCTGCCAGGGGAGAGACCTCCAGCCAGGAACCGCCGTCGTCGGTACGATAACTCGCGGTCCAATCCAAAGTCCCATAACCGTCATTACCTACGAAAACGAACCCCGTGTCCGGGGAACTCATGGCCAACGAGGCCGGGCTCAGTGAAAGTTCAGGAGTTACTTCTACCGTGGCTGGCACAATAAGTGACTCCGATCCGGCGTAGAAGTAGAAGTTGCCGGTGTGGATGCCATCGACCAGGAGGATCCGGTCAGCACTGACTGTCAAGTTGACTGAGCCGGAGGCGTACAGCGTGCCTGTGTTAGGCGTGACGCCGAGGTAGCTCTCGTCAGCCGAACCCTGCCAGTTGAGAGTGTCATTGCTTTCATTCTGGAGCACAAGCTGTCGGCTAGCATAAGTGGATCCAAAGTCGACTTGGGCCGGTGTGGCTGCCAGAATCGATTTGTGCATCGTTACCGCCACGGTGGCACTGCCGCCGTTGGAGGTGAAGCTGATATTGTCGGAGTAGTCACCGCCCTGAGGAACGACATCACGGTCAATGGTGACTGTTACGGTGATGCTGGCGCCTGCCGATAGACTTCCCTGGTTTGGATTGACTGTGATCCAGATCTGCCCCGGACTGGCCGACCAATTGAGAGTGCCGCCTCCGGTGTTGCTCACCGTCAAGCTGTCCACGCTTCTGACCGATCCAAAAGCTAAAGTGCTCACGCTAACACTGAAGACTGGCTGCTTACTGCTGGTTGATTCTTTGCCACAAGAAACCATGAGCAACATAATCGCGGGTAGTAACAGAATGAACGGTAGAATCTTTCGCATCTCATCCTCCAAGTGTTAGTCCTTCGGTTTTCAGTTCAGGGTATCGCAAG
Organism: Candidatus Zixiibacteriota bacterium; assembly: GCA_030605835.1. Lineage (GTDB taxonomy): Bacteria > Zixibacteria > MSB-5A5 > DG-27 > DG-27 > DG-27. The sequence goes on from JAUWHO010000025.1 coordinate 46,769, forward strand.
TGCAGACTCCGCACCTATTCGACTACCACAGACAACAATTTGAAGGGCATTATAGTCAATCCCAATCTTTATTGTCAAGGAAAATCCTGTCAGCACACTGCATAGTTAGCTAATGAGCGATTCCCTCTTCCCTGTCTACTGTCTACTGTCTACTGTTTGCTGTTAATGTGCCTCCAGCCAATTGCCTGCCGCTCCGATATCGACCTTCACCGGCACTGAGAGTTTGAGTGCCGTCTCCATCTTCTTCTCGACTAGCTCTTTGACAGTCTCCAGTTCCTTTTGGGGAACCTCGAAGACCAGTTCGTCGTGAACTTGCAGAATCATCTTAGTCTCGAGTTTCCTTCTTTTCAGTTCTCGCCAGATGTTGACCATGGCGACCTTTATCATATCAGCGGCGGTCCCTTGAATCGGAGTGTTTATGGCGGTGCGCTCCGCAAATTCACGCACCTGGCGGTTTTTGGAGCTTATCTCCGGCAGGTAGCGACGGCGTCCCAGAAGAGTGGTGACATATCCCTGGCTGCGAGCAGCATTGATAGTTCTCTCGATGTACTTTTCCACCCCGGGATAACGCCCAAAATAGATGTCCATGAATTGTTTCGCCTCTGAAGTGGACAAGTCGGTCTGCTGAGAGAGCCCGTAAGCGGTCACCCCGTACATGATCGCAAAGTTGACGGTCTTGGCCTGTCTGCGCATCTCCGGTATAACCTTATCTATCCTCACCCCGTAGATTTCAGAGGCGGTGCGGGCATGAATGTCCTCCCCTCCCCTGAAGGATTCCGTCAAAGTCTTGTCCCTGGAGAAATGTGCCAGAACTCGTAGCTCGATTTGAGAATAATCTGCGGAGAGGATGAGGTTGTCTTCAGTAGCCGGCACGAAAGCCTTCCTCAATTCGCGACCCATTTCGGTTCTTATGGGGATGTTCTGCAGATTAGGATCTGAAGAGGACAGACGCCCGGTGGCGGTCACGGTCTGATTGAAGGAAGTGTGAACCCGATTGGTTTTGGGGTTTATCAAGTCGAAAAGGGCATCGGCATAGGTCGATTTCAGCTTGCTGAGCTGACGGTATTCTAAGATCTTCCGGGGCAGTGGATGTAACTTCGAGAGCTGCTCCAAAACCTCCACGTCGGTCGATCTCCCGGTCCCCTTCTCTGTTTTCCTCCCCGGTGGCAGTTTTAGATCTTCGAAGAGAATTTTGCGCAGTTGTATCGGCGAATTTATATTGAACTCGCATCCCGCCAAGCTGTAAATCTCGGAGGTGAGCCTCTCCATCTGTTTTTCCAGGGAAGCAGACATCTTCCTGAGGATCTTGGCGTCCAGGGAGACCCCGGCATATTCCATGTCGCAGAGCACCGGCACCAGGGGCATTTCAACCTTGTGAAAGAGCTCCTCGAGTTGGTTTTTCTTGAGAAGTGGCTCTAAAACCCCTCTTAGGCGAAGAGCGATGTCGGCATCCTCGGCGGAGTACTTCAACGCCAAATCGATGGGAACCTCCGCGAAGCTCTTCTGCTTTTTTCCGGTTCCGATGAGCTCACCGATTTCAATCATCTTATAGTCGAGATATTTTTCGGCCAGATTGGAAAGATTGTGCTGGCGAGCGGAGGGATTCAAAAGATAGGAGGCAACCATAGTGTCGAAGGCAATGCCGCGGAGCTCAATCCCGTACTTTAGAAACACCCCTCGGTCATATTTTAGATTCTGCCCCATCTTGGAGGTTTTCTCATCCTCAAGTATAGGTTTGAGAAGGGACAGAGATTCCTGAAGGCCTAAGTTCTTCTCCCTCCCCCGGGAGAGATGTCCCAGCGGCAGATAATACCCCTCCTTTGGCACCAGAGAGAAGGAGATCCCCACCAGTTCAGCGGTGATGGGGTCTAAGCTGGTGGTCTCGGTATCGAAGGAGAAAGAGCATCTCTTTTTGATTTCCGCTGTCAACTTCTTGAGCTTGGGGATCGAATCGATGAGCCTGTATCTCCCCTTCTCTTTTTCTTCAAGCTTAACGCTCTCAGCCTTCGGGATCTCGATCCACTTCACCAGGCGGGAGAACTCCAGCTCCTCGAACAGCTTTTTCAAGGCTTTGGTGTTGAAGGAAGGCTGTCTGAACTTCTCCAGGTTCAGTTCAACCGGGACCTCGGTATCGATGGTCACCAGTTTTTTGGAAAACAGCGCCGCTTCCCTGTTGTTCTTGATCTTGTCTCTCAGCCCCTTTTGCTCGATCTTCTCGACTTCGTCCAGGATCTCTTCTAAGCTGTCAAATTTCTGCAGCAGGGGGATGGCAGTTTTCTCACCGATGCCGGGGACTCCCGGAATGTTGTCAGATTTGTCACCCATCAAAGCCAGAGCGTCAACGATCTTCTCCGGGGGCAGTCCGAATTTCCTCTCCACGCCCTGCGGGTCGAGCCACTCCATCTCTGCTCCGCTGGTTCGGGGGTTCAAGATCTCGATGTTCTTGCCTACCAGCTGGAAGAAATCCTTGTCTCCGGTGACCATCACCACCTTTACCCCCTTCTTTGCGGCGGCTTTGGCCAGGGTGCCGATGATGTCATCAGCCTCGTAACCATCCATCTCGATCACCGGCATATTCATCGCCTCCAGGACTTGAAATACCCGAGGCAGAGAATCACTCATCTCCTCCGGCATCTTGGCGCGGGTCGATTTGTACTCCGGGTAAATCTTATGCCTGAAGGTCGGTGCCTTGGTGTCGAACACCACTGCGATATACTCGGGGTTTTCATCTCTGAGGATTTTCAGTATGGAATTGGTGAATCCATACGGAGCGGAGGTATTCTCCCCTTTAGAGTTTATCAGCGGTCTGCGTATGAACGCAAAATAGCTTCGATACGCCAGAGCAGAACCGTCGATCAAAAACAGTCTTGCAGTCTCCGCCATATTGTTACACCCAACGAATTACCAAGCTGGTTTGCAGGTTCCCACCTGACTTAGAGCTTCCAGGAGATGTTGCTCCCGGAGGGCACCGATCTTACGTGACCGAATAAAGTCCATTTTCAACGATGTATTTTGCCACCCTTTCGGGAACCAGATACTGAAACGTTTTTCCCGACTTAATTCTCTTTCTTATCTCTGTGGAGGAGATGTCGATCTCCGGTCCCGGGAAAAAAATCAAGTGCGAGGGATAGCGATCCTCACCTGGAGGTAGAACATAATTGGGGCGACGGACAGCTACTACTTTCGCCAACTTGAAAATCCGCTCCGGCTGGTGCCAATCTTTGATTTCAACGATGTTATCTGCTCCAATGATGAGATACATCTTCGCCCCCGGGTGAGTTTTCTTAAAATACTCCAGGGTGTCGGCAGTGTATGAGAACTCCTTTTTCTGTTCAACCTCGGAGACCGCGAAATGGGGATTCGATTTCACCGCCAGTTTCACCATCTTCAGTCTATCCTGGGGAGAGGCAAAGAGGCGGCACCTTTTGTGAGGAGGTCGCGCCGTGGGAACGAAAATCACTTTCTCTAAGCTGTATCTCTCCCTGACCTCGGAGGCGACTATCAAATGCCCCATATGGATGGGGTCGAAAGTGCCGCCGAAAATGCCGATTCTCTTGGAGGGTTCTCTCTTAGGCTTCACTCTGAAAGAAAATCAAAAGACCAATCGAGGTATTAAGGCCGACTACAAGACCGTATGAATCACCCCTCACTGGTGAAAATCTCGGGGTGTTCCTGCTTGAGCTCCGAAAGCTTCTCTTCCGCCTTCCTTGTGTGTTCACTTCGGGAATAGCCGTCGATGGCTTCCATATAGGCGGATTTGGCCCGTTCCCAGCTCTTCTGCTTGCGGTAACACTCCCCCTTCTGATATTGGGCCGACTGCGCCCAGTCAGTACCGGGAAACTCCTGCAGGAGATAGTCGAAATAGACGATGGCGGCCACGTAATCGCCCACCTTCATATAGATGATGCCATTCCTGTAAGCCTTCCGGGCCAGCTTGTTGCGCAGCTCCCCAAGCTTGACCCGGGAGCTGTCGGCAAATTCACCCTCCCCAAATGCATCCAGATAAAGCGCGAACTGCTCAACGGCCTCATAGGTGCTGCTCTGATCCAAGGAATACTTCGGCGATCTTTTGTAGTGAGTCATGGCCAAATGATAGTGCCCGGCTTCGGTGAACTCACTCGCCGGAAAAGCCGAGAGCAACCGCTGAAATTCCCCAGCCGCCAGAGCATACTCTTTGTCTTTATAGTAGGACATCGCGAGGTAATATTGGGCGGTGTCGGCCAGGCTTTCTCCCGGATAATTGAAAATCAGTCGCTGGAATTCCTCCTGAGCATCCAGGTATTTGCCTCGGTTATATTTCTCCATCGCAATCTTAAACTGGGTGCGAACGTCAGGGACCTCCTTCTCCGGTTTGCCCCCGCAGCCCAACAGTAAAAAAAAGGGCAGAAGCAGGATTAGCCAATTTCTGATAGCGGGGAACATAACCTCATCCGTTGACAGCACCTGAGACTGGAGCCAGATTCGAGCTGTCGGAGCTGTCCTCATATTTCTCTTTGAGCATAAGATAATTATCCTTTATCCTGCTGACGAACAGCTTCGGCAACCCCATCCCCAGCGAGATTCGCTCTCGCAGCGCTCCCTCACCTATGTTATATGCGATCAGAGCCTTTTTTACATCTTTGAACTTCAGGATCAGCTCAAAAAGATAGAGGCTCCCAATTCGGATGTTGAAGCTGGGCCTGAAGAGTGGGTATTCGCCCTCCCAACCTAAGTCATAGCGCTCGGCGACATCTTTCCCGACGAAAGGGCGAATCTGCATCAACCCCTGCGCCCCAACGTTGGAGATCTGCCCCTTCTTAAAGGAGCTCTCTGTCATTATCATCGCCAGAAGTAAGAAGGGGTCATAATCGTATTTTCTGCTCTCGGTGTAGATCACCATCCCGATCTGGGCAATCTCCTCATCGGTGAAGCCGATCTGGAAATCCTTTATCACCTCGAAAATCTGCAGCTTCTCCTTCAAGGTGTCGATCTCCCGCTGCAAGGAGGCGATTTCAGCTTCCTGTCGATGCACCACCCTGTCCTTCTCTGCACGATCGAAAAACAAGAAAACCGTGGCGGTGGTCTGGATCACATATATGAAGATCAGGATCAGAGTCACCGGCTTGGAGATCATTATCCCCGCCTGCCTGATGAACTTAACACCTAGTGCCATTTTCGTTCACCTCGCCTTGGGAAGAAGCTTCCCCGGCGGCAGATGCCGCCGGGCTAACCTGATGTCCTCAGAGCCCTGGACGTCAAGTTGCCAGATCGCCTGGGCTCCTTCAGCTCTGCAACTAAATCGTAAACCTCCTGCCCGACTACCTTTACTCTTACGAAATCACCGGCTTTGAGGTTCAGGCCGGTTGTCAGAAAACAGTTGTCTATCTCCGGCGCTTGATGCTCACTTCGACAAACCCAGCGGCTGTCTGGCGCCGCCTCCCGACCTTCGACCAGCACCTCGAATTCCTCTCCGACTCTCTTCTCGTTCGCCTGGAAAATTATATCACTTTGCAGGCTCATAAGCAAATCTAATCTTTCCTGCTTGATTTTCGCTGGAACCTGATTCGACAAACCATACGCCTTGGTCCCCTCCTCACGAGAATAGGCAAAAGCACCCAACTGATCGAAGCGAACCTCCTGGGCGAAATCCAGAAGCTCCTGAAAATCGGCTTCGGTCTCACCGGGAAAGCCCACGATGAGAGTTGTCCTCAGGGCAACTCCAGGAACGGTAATTCTGACTCGTTCGATTAGATCGCAAATCTGCCTTTTCGTGACTTTACGGTTCATCCTCTTCAAAATCGCATCAGAGATATGCTGCAAAGGGAGATCGATATACTTGCAGATCTTTTCATTTTCGGAGATCTCTCGAATCAATTTTTCGTCCACACCTCTCGGTTGAGCATACAAGATCCGTATCCACTTCAAATCTTCGATTCTGGAGATTTCTCGCAGTAGTCTGACGAGTTCGGGACTGCCATTAAGGTCGACCCCATAGGAAGTGGTGTCCTGAGCGATCAAGATTATCTCCTTGACTCCGGAATCGACGAGGGTTTGAGCCTCTTTGATGACGTTCTCGATGAGACGGCTTCTGAGTGGTCCCCTTATGCCGGGGATGGCACAGTAGCTGCAATGATTGTCACACCCCTCGGAGATCTTCAGGTAGGCATGAGGACGGTCGGTTGCTATCTTTCTTTGCGAATATTCCACATAACGGGGAGCGAAGCTTCTGTCCCCTTCTGGTTCAATGGTTTTCTCATTGCGGCAGTAATTGACGAGGGAGTCTATCTCCTCCACGCCGAAGATGGCGTCCACTTCCGGAAGAAGTTTTTTGAGCTCCCTCCGGTATCTCTGCCCAAGACAGCCGTAAAGAATGAGCTTTCTGCTTTTGTTTCCATTCTTCATAGCGGCCAACGACAGAGTAGTCTGAATCGACTCCTCCTTGGCCTCCTGTATAAAGCCACAGCTGTTGACAATAACAATGTCTGCCTCTTCGGGATCCGAACAGATACGAAAACCTTCACTTTCGAGAGAGCCCCTGATTATTTCGCTATCGACTTCGTTTTTAGGGCAGCCTAAGGTCTGTAGGTAGACTGTTGCATTCTTAAACATGATTTCTGGAGAAAGGTCAGGCAATCTGTGAATGGGTGAAATTTCATTTTGGAAGCCTGAAGGCTTCCGCTACAATTATCTTGCAAAGGATTCGTTACCAATCGATGATTTCTACTTCTGGAGGAACAGTGAATTCGAACTGCTCATCTTTCAGGCCAACGTTGAACTCGATAGAATCGAAAAGAAACTCCACCTGGTTATCAACCCCGTCCCGATAGGTAAGTTTCCTCACGTACTGATTCTCCTTGTCCACCCATAACATAATGCTCGATATCCCCATTTCGGGTAAGCTGTCAACCGAAATCATATAGCAGTCCTGTTCACCGACCTCCTCGCTTCCCACAAGTTTGTAATCATCGCACAGCTTTCTCAAGAACTCCCCGGGATCAAAGGGACGACCCGAATAGCCTCCACTCTTGATCACCTGATTATTTCTCTTATCGTAAATCCAGAGAGTCTCACCGTCATAGATAATCTCCTGTCTTTCCTCCCTTAAAACGAATCTGTCCGGCTTCTTTACGAGAATCTCCCCCCGGGTGGAATCGGTCTTGGAGAAGAAATCGGAGCTTCTCCTTTCCCGAAAGTGCATCCGCCAATCGCTTGAATTCTCATAAAGCTGTTTGGTCTTCTCGACAATTCTCTCGATTTCGGAACCGGAAATATCCTGATGGAGGAATATTGTAGATAGACTCAGAAAAAGGGCTGTAAGTCGGAGAGATCGCATATTTCATGCCCAGCCCTTCTCTTTGAGGTAGCTCTGGTCGACTAAGACCTCTCGGGCCCTGCTGCCGTCGTAAGGACCGACAATTCCAGCGGCTTCTAACTGATCTATGAGCCGCGCGGCTCGCTGATAGCCGACCGCCAGCCGTCTCTGCAACAGAGAGACCGAACCTTGCTTGTGGCGAACGACTAACTCTGCGGCCTGCCTGAACAGATCTTCTGCTTCCTGCTCCTGCTGAGCATGCTCCTCGATTCTCTCCGGCTCCAAATGCTCTAAGGGCTTTACCTCCACCTCTTGAGACTTCACAAAGCTCGCCACCTGCTCAATTTCCCTGGTGGACACGTAAGCGCCGTGGAGCCTAATCGGTTCCGCCTTGCCGGTCATGAGAAATAGCATATCTCCGGCGCCCACGAGCTTCTCAGCTCCGTTGCAGTCCAGGATAGTTCGAGAATCGACCTTGCTTGCGACTTGAAAGGCAATTCGTGAGGAGAAGTTCGCCTTGATCAGCCCGGTGATGACGTCCACCGATGGTCTCTGAGTGGCTAAGATCAAGTGAATACCGACCGCTCTGGCCATCTGGGCCAAACGCGTGATTAGAATCTCGATTCGATTGGAGGTTCCCATCATCAGGTCCGCCAGCTCGTCAACGATTATGACCACATACGGCAATCTCTCCTGCTGGGTCACTTTAGCGTTATAATCCTCGATGCTCCTGCATCCTCTGGAGGCCAGCTTTCTATAACGCTCCTCCATCTCCACCACCACACCGGCAAAGACTTTCTCCGCCTGTTTGTAATCGGTAACAACCGCCTTCTCTAAGTGAGGCACCCCGGAGTAAACCGACAACTCCAGCATTTTGGGGTCGAAAAAGATGAAACGCAGATCCCGAGGCGGCTTCCGATAGAACAATCCGGTGATGATCCCGTTGAGGCAGACACTCTTTCCCGAGCCGGTAGCCCCCGCAATCAGAAGGTGAGGCATCTGGGTCAAGTCGGTGACATAAGGCTGTCCATTTATGCCCTTGCCCAACGGGATGGTGAGCCTTCCCGTCGAGGTCTGGAATTCTTCCGAGCCCAGAATCTCTCGGAGATAGACGGTCTGAGGTTTGCGATTGGGTACCTCCACGCCGACGGCGGCTTTGCCGGGTATGGGGGCGACAATTCTGACCCGCTTGGCCTTCAGAGCCAAAGCCAGATCGTCGGAAAGATTAACGATCTGGCTGACCTTGACTCCAGCGGCGGGCTTGAACTCAAAACGGGTGATCACCGGGCCCGGGAATTTCTCGATTTCACCGTCAACCTCCACTCCAAATATCGCCAGAGTCCGGCGCAGTATTTCCGTGTTCGCCTCCAGCTCAGCGTCGTCCGCCCCTCCGACATCTTCGGGAGGTGCATCTAAGAGGTCAAGTGGCGGAAATCTGTAACCGCCGGGGAGCGAGACCGCCACCGGCGCTGCTCTGCGGGGAAGGTCTCTCTCAACCATAACATCAGAGTCTCTTGCCACATCAGTTGCTCCCCTCTCCGGTACCTTGACGGACTTCTCTTCTTTGAGCCTCTTCTCTCTTTTGATTTTCTGTCTTTTCTTGGACTTCAAAGGGATTCTCTTGACAGAGCTTAGAATCCGCAGGAGAAAACCTCCAGCTTCGACCGGCAGAGCTACCAGAGCGAAAATCAAAAGCAGAGTGACGAGCACAACGTAAGACCCAATTCCCCCGAAGATTCCCGCGACCACACCGGCTGACAGATAGCTTACCTCACCACCAAAAGTAACCACCTCCCGGTTGAAGGCACCTTTGGCGACCGATTGAAGAGAAAAAAGGGTGCCCAGGGCTAAGAGGAATAACCCAACGAAGATGAGACGTCGGCTCAAGGTCCAGAGGCCTTTGCCCAAAAGCCGATTTATTCCATAGAGGATCAAGACGAGCGGGAGAACCGAACCGAGGTAACCGAAAAACCTGAAAAGCCCGAAGGAGATCACTGCCCCGATGAAGCCACCTTGATTCTGGAAATCGAATTCAAAGGGGTTTACCAGCTTGCGACCCTGTTGCATTGCCCGCAGCTGAGCGCGGTCGAACTCATGATCGTAAGTGACAACGCTAATGAAGCAGAGAATCCCAAGCGCCAGGAGCAGAAGCCCAGCCACTCGTTGCTTTCTTTCGCGACCAACTTTCACGATAACACCAATCTGACAAACTAAGTTCAGATCTGGTGCAAGTCAACCGTAATATTCATCGTCTCTATTACTTCAACTTGATGCCCACCGGAGACCACTGCTCATCTTCCCACTGGTCGTTTCTCAAAGTTCGATGATTGTTGAAACACTCGCCCGTGACTAACAAATGATTGGCGGTAGAAGCTTTCTGTGCTGGTGAAGTTGTTCCACAACGTCAGTGGGAGATTCATAAGCAAGGTAGTTATATGAACCTCTGCCGGCGGGTCAGCCCGCAGCAACCGACTGCGCGAAAGGGTATCTCAGTTGATGAAGCTGTAAATTCCTGTGAGGCTGAGGTTCAACCATCTCTCGTTGTCTCCACGCTGATTGTTGTAGTTATCGATTTGATGGAGATTAAAGCCAAGCTTGAATTGAAGTCTGGAATCGGCGTAGTAGTGAGCTGCAAAAGAGAAGTTGTTGGTTTTCTCAACCACGCCGCTGGGAAAATCCTCTGAGTATTCCCCCGTTGAGGTGAGCCACGGCTCCTCCCAAAGGGAATTAATCCTACCCTCCCCAGAACGGAGGTGAGTGTAAACCGTGGTCATCTCCAGCCGCGGGTGAACCCAGAATTCTATGCCAACCTCCCAACGATCACCGTCGGGCCCCAAAGAATTGCCGATAGGTCTGCCCCGGTTCTGGTAGCGATTCCAGCTGCAGCTCTGATTATACGTCCAGTTAGTTATCCGCAGATACTCCCCGAACATCTCCCAGCCGTTCAGTCCCAAAGGGTCCGCAAAAGCGAAACCGAGAAGATAAGCATAATGATTCGGCTCCTTGTCCTCCGGAAGCCTATCCTCAACCTGATAGTCATCTATTAGCAGCTCGGCATATGCCTCTGTCCCCCTTAAGGGTCGGACCAGCAAATCAAACGCGAAAAAGGTATTGTCGTCCCGGTTCTCATTGAGCTGGGCAACGTGATACCAGACCAGAGGATTGAGGTAGTAGAACTCCAGACTCCTGCCGGGGCCACCGTAGATCACGGTCTCAGAGAGACCTACATGAAGGGCGTTTCCAATATCGAGATCAACGCGATGACCGGAGAAATATCTGTTCACATACTGCGTTGCTCCCTCATTTGCGGGGACAATCCTCTCGGTACTCAAGGAGGCGGCAAAGGAAGAAAACCGTAAGGGTCCCAGGGTCAAATCCAGATGCCCCTGGTCGATGGGGAAAGCCTCGGATGAGAAAACTAAAGACTCAATCCGGCTCACGCCCCACACGTATCTCTCGCGCCCCATCTGAAGCCTGAGTTTCCCATACGCCAGACAGAAACCCGCCCGGTCGGTAAGCGCCGTCAGGCCTCGCCAGACCTTTCCGGTGTACGTTGTATCCTGAGCCAACCTGCGATCGAAGACAAAGCGTCCATACAGGTAGAGATGTCGCCCAAACTTGGCTCCAGCGTTAAGCCATAGGGTCTCCCACAGTTCCGCCCTCTCCCCTTCAGAGAACTCCAGCAGGCCTTGAAAATCAGCCCCGTAGAAATGAGACCACCCCTGCTCTCTCCCTCCTTCAAGCCATCTCATCTCGGACGCAAATTCACGGCTTAGACGCTCGAGGAGCCTCAGCTCGACCTGTGTTAGCTCAGAACCGGAAAGGTCTCTCTGCCTCTCCAATTCTGCCAGGCTTCGCGCAATCTCCCTGCGAAGGTAGGGTCTTGCCCCTGGATTCAGATCCAGAAGATACCCTCGAAGCTGCAGCGAACGAATGTGATCGTAAACCCACTCGTAGGAGTCATCGCCAACCGGGACCAAGGGATCCCCGGCGGCCTGGATCTCTGAGCCACCCAAGAGGATCAGGGATGGCAAAACGAGGATCTGCAGCAGTCTCCGAAACATCAAGCTAGTGTGCCCCCTTTCTTGAGAGAACAACTGGGAAAGTTTTCAACAGGATTTTCGTGTCCTGCCACAGAGACCAGTTGTCGATGTATTCTAAATCCAACCGCATCCAATCCTCAAAACCGATGTTGTTCCTCCCTGAGATTTGCCACAGGCATGTGATACCAGGTTTCATCGAAAGCTTGCGCCGCTGCCAACGGTCATACTGCACCACCTCGCTCCGGAGTGGAGGCCGTGGCCCCACCAGAGACATCTGCCCGGCGATGATGTTCATCAGTTGCGGTAGTTCGTCGAAGCTGGTCTTGCGCAGGAATCTCCCGAGAGGGGTGACTCTGGGGTCATCCTTTATCTTGAAGACCGGCCCGTCCATCTCATTTTTCTCGAGGAGCGATTCCTTCATGGATTCAGCATTTCGCACCATGGTGCGGAATTTCAGAAGTGTGAACTCTCGACCGTTGAGTCCGCACCTTCTCTGCTTGAAGAAAACCGGGCCTTTGGAGGTCAACTTGATCAGAGCCGAGATTATCAAGACTAAGGGGGAAACCAGCATGAAACCCAGAAGTGCGATTATCCGGTCTAAGAGGTCCTTCGCCCACAGACCCCAATGACGAGTGCTGGTGGTAGTCAAAGAGAGAACCGGCTTGCCAAACAGGCTTTCCACCTTCCAGCGACCAACTCTGGGGCTGAAGAAATCCGCCAGTACGTGCACACAAGCTCCCATCTCCTCGCAAATGCGGATGGTGGGGTCAATGAAGTCCAGGAAGCGCCGTGGAAGGGCGAAGACCACATAATCGATGTGCCCCCTCTGAATGATTTCCGGAAGCCTCTCCAAATCCCCAACCACCGGAATGTCATAAAAGCGCTTCAGACCTCTCTGTTCTTCCGGCTCTACGATGCCGATTATCTTTAACCCCCAGCCTCGCTTTTCCTGAGCGTACTGGATGAACTCCCTGGCTTTTCTTCCAGTGCCGACCAAGAGGACCGTTTTGAAGTTATATCCTTTTCTGCGACAGAAAACCAAAAGAGCCGCCACCGAACTGCGAAATCCAAAAAGCAGCAAGAAATCGATCGCCCCAAAGGCGGCCATCACCCCTCTGCTCTGGTGTCCCCACCCGGAGAAGTAAGCAAACGCCAGCAAGACCAGCATCCCCTGAATCACGACCAAAGAAGTATTCTTCAAGACGCGCCAGTAGTCTTGCATCCGGAACTTATAAGAGTTCCTGTTTGCTGAAAGGAGCACCCCCCAGGCTACTATGATAAAGAGCGTCAGATCCCAGTAGCTTGAGTACCCCTCTTGTGGGTTGGAGTTTCCCGCGAATTTACCAGCCAGTTCAAAGGCCAGGACCGTCAACGCTAAGTCGGCTAGAAGGTGCAGCCTTCTGAAAATGTGAAGATTCTCCGTGAGCATAGCCCCCCTATTCTTGGGATAGTCTTCTCGCGGATATTAGCTCAAGACCTCTTCATTGTCGTTGTGGCAGTCGTGCTGGACTTTGAAGAGCTGGTCGACTTCGCGATCGAGTCCAAAGCCTCCGGCACATCCAGGTTCTCGTCTCCCACCCCCAAGGTGTGAACTGGATCTCTGCTCTCCTCAATCAGAGATCGGATCCTGTCCCGATGTTCGAGAACCTCCTCCCCCGCTCGCCTCAACTCAATGGGTTTCTTTGAGATCAGGAAATTCCCCAGGGCCAAGTATTCAAGTCCCGATCTCTCGAAGACATCTAGGGCGTCCTCGGGGCTTGCGACTATGGGGTGACCGTGGAGATTGAAGGAGGTATTGACAATCCCGCCTCTGCCGGTCAGATTTTCGAATCTCTTCATCAGGTCATAATAATCCGGGTTCCACTCTCTCTCGACAATCTGAGGTGTGACGGTCAGATCGTAGGGATGAACCCCGGCGACTATGTCCCCAACCTTTTCGGTGGAGTCATAAGAGATGGTCGTGTAAGGAGAGAGAATACCTTTCGGGTTGACGATGTAATCCTGCTCCCGCTCCTTTAGAATTGCACAGGCAAACGGCATCCAGAAATCGGGATTCTTGATCATCTGGTTGATAACCCTGATCACCTGCGGCCGGGAGGCGTCTGCCAGAATGGAACGGTTCCCCAAAGCTCTGGCACCGAACTCCATTCTCCCTTTGAAACGGGCGACCACCTCACCCCTCGCCAGAAGCTCAGCGACCTCGTCTTCGATGTTCTCACAGGCGATGCAGAGGTAACCTTTATGACGCTGGCTCAAAAGCGATCTTTCCACCTCGTAGTCGCTGTATTCCCTCCCCCAGTATATCGGGCCCGGAGGCGGGATATCCATTGGAGAGACGTTGTTCAGACAGTTTTGCGCATATACCCAGAATGCGGCGCCGATGGCGTTGGTCTCGTCCCCGCAGGAGGGAAATATGAAGAGCTCTTCCACCTCCGGTAGCTCAGAGATGGCCTTGTTGGCCTTCACGTTCGTGAAGATTCCGCCGCTCAAGGCGAGCTTCCTCACCCCGGTGGCCTCGATACAGTTTCCGACCCAGTCGACCAGAATCTCCTCCGTCCACCTCTGCAGACCGGAAGCAACCTCATCGAAACGGTGGAATTGCACCGCATTCTTTATACGAGAGAAAGTGAAATGAGCGTATGGGAGACCTCCGGAACGCTCGAAGATCATAGCATTCCTTCTGTTGAAGCGGAGAAGAGACCTAAAAGCCTGATAGCTTTTCTCAGCAGCCTCCCTGGAGGCGTAAGGCGCCAATTCCATGATTTTATGTTCGTGCTCGTTGGGCATCATCTCCATAAGAAAGGTAACTGTGGCGTATATAAGGCCAAGAGAGTTAGCTTCGTGGATCTCCACTAATCTCTTGATTCTGCCGTTGCAGCCAATGGAGACCGTGGCACACAAATCATCCCCGGCACCGTCGTTGGTCAAAACTAAAACCTTCTCGTCACCAAAGCAGGAGCCGTAGTAGGCGGCGGCTGCATGAGCGGTGTGATGTTCCACAAAGACGATCTTATCTTCGGGAAAGCCTAAGGCTTTTACCTCTCTGATCCTCGCTTTCTTGCGCTTGAACCTGTAAATGGTGTTGGCTGGGCTTTTCTTCGCCAGCCTTCTGATTGCGGTCCCCAGTGAGTTTGCTTGCCGGAGATGCCTCGATAGATCTTCCCGGGTGCGCTGATAAGCTAAGTGGTAACTGCTTAAGGCTATGTAATCGATGTCGCCGACTTCCAACCCGGTCTGATCGAGAATCTCTTTTATGGCCGCAACCGGGAAGTGGTCATCATTCTTGATTCGACTTAACCTCTCCTCCTGGACTGCGTGCGCGATCTTCCCGTCTAACAGGAGACAGGCGGAGGCGTTGTGTCCATCGTGGACACCTATGATTTTCATGAAGTCCTTCCTTCGCAAGATTCGTGAACACTCATAATCTCTTCGCCAACAGCCTCCTCTTCCAAACCGGAGTTCTCCGGGTGTGCCCGGCCCTCAATACAACCCAATCCACAAGCGCGAGCGAGGGCGGAGGCTATCTCCTTTGGCTCCGGCTGACAAATGAAACAGCCTCTCAAATTCCCAAAGAGATGTCTAACATCTCCGATTTCGGTGGAGACAACCGGAACGTCACAGCACAGGGCCTCTTTGACAATCATCGGGGAGCTTTCGAACTCCGAGGTCAAGAGAACCACGTCGCAGGCGTTGATGTAGAAGTGCATGAGATCGTGATCGATTTGGCCCCCCACCAGCATCACCGCTCCGGGGGAAGACTCTGCGAAAAGCCTGAAGGCCTCCTTCGCCAATCTAAAACTTTTCTCCTCCTGACTCGATGCCGCCGGAAATAGAACCAACTTACCATCCCGAGACAACCCCAGCTTACCCCGACTCTTACTTCTGCTCAATGGACAGAAACGCAACATATCTACTCCGGGCGAGGAAATCGAGTAGCCCCTTCTATGTTGATGAATGCGCAACAGATTGTTACAGATGAAGAAGACACTCTCAACAGACCTCAGAAACTTTCTCAGAGAATGGTATCTAAGCCCCCCTTTCCTTCTCGGCAGGCTCCCCTCATGGCAGCTGT
Organism: Candidatus Zixiibacteriota bacterium; assembly: GCA_030605835.1. Classification (GTDB taxonomy): domain Bacteria; phylum Zixibacteria; class MSB-5A5; order DG-27; family DG-27; genus DG-27. The sequence goes on from JAUWHO010000025.1 coordinate 62,175, forward strand.
AAACCTTCGGTCGTGCCAGGCCAATAGCGCCAATGGGAAACGGAAGCTGTGTTGTACATTGATAGTATCGTAACGATTAAGAAGCACCTTTAATGAGAATCTCGGGAGATCCTGATGATGTCAAGAACTCAGGTTCAGTTGAAAACTTGTCGTGACCGAAGAGCTCCAGATACATCGGGCTAAGCCTGGGAATCTCCTCTCCCGACTGCTGATCTCCGCCTTGCCACCCCCTCCCTCAGAGGCCTCCGGCGGGGCACCGGCAGTTGACGAGGGCCGCAAACCAGCCTCATCCACGCCGCACTACTCCGGGCCCTCACGGTATTTATCTGTTCAGTGAAGGCTGCTTACTTTTGATCTCTTACTGATAGGTTTACCTTCGTTCCTCAGATAACGCCCGCGCACCCGCGGAATCGCGTAGGACAATCGTGAGAACAGGGAAGATAACTATCAGATGACCTCTCACCTTCGAATCAGTCCTTGTGATGCTCTCGAGCCGAAGAGAATACGGTGCGGTTTCAGTCAAGGTTGTCTAAAACTTGAGCATCGAGGTTGAAACTGAAGCTGCAAAATGTGCAGAGAGATTCAGACCTCACACCTGTCGGTTGTCAGACGCAGCGCGGAATTCTGTTTGATTATTCTCAGGTCTGCACCGGGAAAGTGGCTACAGTCCTTAAAGTAGAGCTTTTGGAGCCGTCATGAGCGAATCGGTCGAGTGAACCTTCACACATTTGGCATATCTTTTTAGCGTAATCCTACATAAACGCGGTTGTAATCGGCAATGAAGTAAAGCCGCCAGAGGCTTCATCCCTGAGTAGATCTTCGTTAGGCAACGCTTCGTTGTAATCAACCCAAATCGACAAATTTGTAACCGGTGTCACAGAATGATCGTTCGGATTTTTCTGGCGCTCTCGCTTCTGATCTTCCTTTTTCCAGGTGTAGCTCAGCCCTGGACATACCCTTATGACGGTGAGTTCAAGCAGTTGACCGCAGAAAGGGATCCCTGGTTCTTTGTCGATCACGAGCACTGGTATATCAAGAATCCCGACAAGTGGCAGCACTTCATGGGATCTTATGTGGCTCACCAACTGCTGTCAAAACGCATGGACAAATACTTAAGCGGAGGAATCGTGATCACCCTCGGGGTTGCAAAGGAGATTGCGGATGCCTACCGGGAGGGTTACAGCGCAAGAGATGGGTTCGCCGACCTCCTCGGCGTCAGTGCCTCCTTGTTCAACAACGGATCCTACAAACTACTCTGTACTTACGACAACGAAACGGTGCTATTGCGCTTATATTTGAAGACTCCTCTGTAAATCATACTCACTAGTCGAAAAGATTTATCGGGCAAGAATGCCCGACCTATTTTTCTTGCTCGAACGGTCCCTCTCGCAGATGCCTGGGGTCTACACCGCTGAAACCCTTTTCCAAGACACTCTCCCCCCTCCAGATGCAGTTATATGTTAAATACTATTTGGAGAATAGTATCATTACTTGCGACTAACCACTAACCAAGCCAGTAGAGAAATGCAGAGCAGGGCAAAGACCAAGAGCAGCCCCAGGGTTTCCCTCAACCCTAAGAGGGGAATGAAAAAGGCACTGCAGAAGGCGGCACCGACCCCGGAACCGAGAAGGTCCAAGCCGTAGGCGGTGCCACAGGATCTGGTGACCTCCCGGGACTGCATTCGCATTATGATATTGTTTGCGAAGACGAACTGCACCCCCCCCAACAGACCCGCAACCAGCATATAGATGTACGTTATCGTCTCAACGACCAAAGAGGGGATGGTTCCGGAGGAGATGATGCCCAGAGAAATTATGAAGACCAAGATGTAGATAACGAAGGCCACCTGGGAGAGAAGGAGGGCTTTAGGCAATCCCTTAATCTGTAAGCGATATCTCCTTCCAATGAGCGCCCCCAGGGCGAGCCCCGCCATGAACAGTGCCAGCAAAAGTCCGATTCGAGAGTAAAGGTAACCCCGAAAGGTCTGATAGGAGAGCAGGATTACCACCTCCCCCACCATGCTGGCAAAGCCGACCGTGAATATGAGTAGCTTCGAGGTGGCGATGAGGTGATTGGCTCTTATTCTCGACAGAAGATAAATCATTACCCCCAGTGCCAGAACGAAAAACCACGGCCAGCCTCCGGGGAGTTCGTAAAAGAACTGTAAGATTTTCCCGCCCCCAAGTCTGAACTGGCTGGCCCATAATAGCCCTCCGTAGTAGTAGCAGATGGGGTTGAGATCCGTGTTCAGCTTCGGTATGGTGGCGGCCAGGTTGTCCTCCAGCATCTTCATTCTGAAAAAGGAGAGGCGGTCGAAGAGGAAGTTCTGATTTACGAACTTGGTCTCAATCTGTGTTGCGTGCAATCTCTCAAGGAGAAGATCGGGATCGAACAGCAATTCTCCGCTCCGGTCTGTTCCCAGGAATATGTTGCTGGTGCCGGGCAGAATCAGAACCTGCTCGAAAACCAGCTCCATGGTTTTTTTCAGGGATCCTAAAAGTTGAGCCCTCTGGGGGCTGATGTAGTTCTCCGAGGAGGGGAGCTTGAAGGAGAAAACCCCTCCAGGTTTGAGAATCCCTTTCACCTCTTCGAAGAACTCCCGGGAATAAAAGCGGTTGACCTGGGCGCTTAAGGGTTCCGGGAGATCCAAGATGACGGCATCATAGTTCCTTTCCGCGTCTTTGACGTAAAAACGACCGTCCAGAAAATGAAATCTGACCCTCTCTTTCACCTCTGGTGAAAAGGTGAGGTGTTTCTCCGCCACCCTCACCAACTCCGGGTCTAACTCCACATAGTCAACCTTCAAGTCCTGGTATTTGACAGCCTCGTTGAGATTGTCGCCGGGACCACCTCCGATCAGAAGCAGACTCCGTGGTTCCCAAAGCTGCAAAAGAGCTAAATGAATGCTCTCTTCGGCGTGAGATTCATTGGGGACATAAAAACCCAGGGAGCTGTTCTCGTAGAAACCGAAGAGGTCTCTATCCTGGGTGACGATGATTTTGCCGTATTTGCTGTCGATATTCTCCCGAACCGAGAAGCCACGCCAGACGCTTCTCAAACTGAATCTGTCGATTGCAGTGGTAAAACCAGAAACGAGCAGAAGGAGACTCCCAATAGCAATGAGCGAAACCACGGCGATACTGATTCTCTTCGCTTGAGAAGAGAAGAGATACAAGCCGGCAATGAGGCTGGTCAAGAGGATCAGAAAAGCGATGTTGATATTGGAAACGTAAGGGATTAACACGAAGGTTACGACCACCCCTCCAACGGTGGCACCGATGGCCTCCAACAGGTAGACCTTATTCGTCAGGTTTCGGCCAAGCCTCTCTGAGAAAAGCGAGGCGTTCAACACAAAGAGGAAACCTAAAAGGAAACACAAGGGGGCTGGAGAGACCGTTGCGGTAATTATGGTTTGAAGCAACGGAATTGTCTCTCCCGGGAGATATCCCCACAGGGCGCGGCAATGCCGAACCAGAAAGAGGGCAACAAACAGCGAAAATGCCGCGACTGGATAGCTCCAGCCGAGACTTGTGAGTGATCTCGAAAATCTTTTCAAAAACCAGTTCCCGAAGAGGCTACCCAGGCCAACCCACAAAAGCCAGAAAGCCAGTATCGCCCCGAGGACAATCTCGTTGCCGGAAAAGACCGCCAGCATCTCCCGCAAAAGGATGGTCTGGGCGACTAAAGAGAGAAACCCGAGGTAGAATGCGGAGACAAAAAAACGAGGCTTGGTGCCATCGTTTGTGAGCTGAGAGCGTTTGCCCAAGTTAACAAGCTTTATCGGTCTTCAGGACCAGACTCCGGGAATCATCTTCCCGCAATGTTTACACTTCCCCGAGACAACATCGTTTGAGAGAATCGAAAAACCGGTTCTTTTGATTAGGACTTTCCCGCACTTGGGACAATAGGTGTTCTCCCCTTCGTGGCCGGGGACGTTTCCGATATAGACGAAGTTGAGGCCCTTCTTCAGAGCGGTGCGGCGCGCCATCTCAAGCGTCTTGACCGGGGTAGAAGGCAGATTCTTCAGAAGATACATCGGATGAAAGCGGGTGAAGTGAACCGGGACATCAGGACCGAGATTATCGAGAATCCAGGCGCACATATCATCGATCTCTCTTCTGTCGTCATTTAAGGTTGGCACCACCAGATAGACGATCTCGGTCCAGATCCCCTCCCTCTTGAGGGTGACCAGGCAGTCCAGTATCGGCTTCAGCTCCCCGTGGCAGACCTCCTTGTAGTATTTCTCGGTGAAGGCTTTGAGGTCGATCTTCACTGCATCAAGATGCTTCAGCAAATCCACGAGCGGTTTCTCCTTGATGTAACCACCGCTTATCATCACGCTGCGGATTCCTTTAGTATGTCCCAGTTTGGCGGTGTCATACATGTATTCGTAGAAGATGATCGGCTCGGAATAAGTATAGGCGATGGTCGGGGCCTTATAGCGGACCGCCAAATCGACCAGCTCCTCCGGGGGGAGAAAGTAGTTCCGGGTCTGCTCCGGACGCACCTGGGATATATCCCAGTTCTGACAAAACTTACAGTTAACATTGCAACCGGCGGTCGCCATCGAAAAGGCAGTGGTTCCAGGGAGGAAATGAAAGAGCGGTTTCTTCTCTATGGGATCGACGTTGAGACTGCAGGGGCGGGAGTACACCAGAGTGAAATACTTACCCTCCCGGTTCTCTCTAACTCCACAGTAGCCTCTTTCCCGATCGGCAACTTTGCAGCTTCGAGGACAGAGCTCACACTCGACGACCCAGTCCTTAAGTTTCTTGTAGTAACGCGCCTCCTCAGTCGACAAGTCACTCGCCAATTCCAGGGCATAGGCTCGAGGACAGAAATTGAGGATCTTGCCTCCAAACGGGAAAGAGCTCAGGGCCAATGAGGAGGCTCCCAGGGCACCATATCTCAAGAATTCTCGGCGATCGATTCTACTCATGCTAAGACAGACCTACCTCAACGAAGTCTATGTCCTCAATCGAACAACTACCCAGTTTGTGCTCCTCATCACCGGCAGTGAAAATATACTTCGGTTCTCGTCCCTCTTCCTTGAGGGTCTTAAGGCCATGTTTTTCCCTCAGCTCCTCCAATATGTTATACGCAATTCGGTCTAAAGCGACGGGGTCTTTGGAGAGTAAAATCCCGCCAAACTTCTCGCACCATTGAGGCTTGTATCCTGGCCCACCGTGGTATTGAACCCTGGTGCAATCGCAAATGGTCAACCTGTTCTTGTTCTTGATGTCGGGAAGGGCATTCACATCGGCAACATAGGGATCACAGTTGTTATCGTGGAACTTGTTGGGATTGTGAATAGCCCCGTAATAATTCTTCATGCCGCCGGAGAGGCCCGCCAGATTATGGTCTTTAAGGATGGGCATGTTGATAGCGAAATCCGCAATACCGGTCATGATCCTGCTTAGAAGACTTCCCACTTTCCCGGAGACGAACAGAGAACGGGAATAGCCCACTCCCCTGCTGTCGGTTGCGAGGACCCGGAAATCACCTTCCTTTGTGTTCAGGCTATATCCGGCAGAAGCCAGTTCCCTGCCGGTACGCTCCCAGATTATGACATCGCTCTTTTTGACGCCGAGGGAGTGGAGCCCTTCTGCCAGGGAGAAGGTGAGCTCCGGCGCGGTGGAGAGCATCCTGCCTGCCAGACAGTTCAACTTCAGGGCAACACTGCCAGAGGCATCAAAGAGCTTGCGCAGGCTGTCCCTCGAGTCCCCATCCCCCGTCAAGGCTTTCAAGCCGGCGTCTAACGCTTCGGTGACCTTTGGTCTTTTCAACCTTCCCCGATTATCGAAGATATCCTTATGTCTGACCAGGACAACTCTCGATCTCACCGCTCTTTTCCCTCGCCGCTAGGAGAAACTAGGCCAAATGCCATCATAAGCAGCTTTAAGGAAACTGTCAAGGGCTGTGCGGGAAAAATGACTTCCAGACGGGGTCGAGGCCCAGCAGTAAAAGGGACAGAGTCATCGCAGAAGCGAAATATCTTGTCTGGTTGCAGCAAGCGCCAGGGATCGTCCGACACCGCCGGGGTTGGTAGGAAAATGAATCTTGCAGCAGCCAACCGTGAAGTGCGAACCATGAACTGTGAATCATAATACCAATTAGTGTTGCGCGCCTATCCCCAGCAGTGTATATTTTTTGAGGAAGGAAAAACTAGCGGGAACTGAAAAATGGCGGAAAAGAGAACCATTGAGTTCAAGGATTTCAAGCTCACGGTCGAAAGAATAGGCGAGGGAAGGTATTCTGTCCTCTTCCGGGGAGCGTTATCGTACGATTACGACGGCGCTCCGGTTCTCGAAGGGGAAAGGAAGACCATCGAGGCGGATTTCAAATTCATCTTCTGCCCCCGGAGCTCCTTGAAGGAGAAAAACAATCTCTTCGAGCTGGCCTTCCCCACCAGTGAGAAGGAGGAGAAATTCCTAAGCTGGCTGGAGAATGTGAAGAAACAATGCGGAGGAATCGAAAATTAAGAGAATGAACAGTCCCTGATTCCGGAGTAGCGTGGAGGCGAAAATGGCGGATGTAGGAAAGCATTTCCTTAAGGATGTGAGAACGATGCAGGAGGAGATGGACCTTCTGTTCGACCATTTCTATCGGATGAAACAGTTTCCGATTCTGGCTTCCCGGAGGCTGTGGCGTCCCCCGACTGATGTTTTGGAGACCGAAAACGAGGTCGTTATCACAATGGAGGTGGCGGGCATGAGCCAGGAAGACTTCAGCATCGCCCTGAATGAGAGCCTCCTGACCATCAGCGGCAACCGCAAGTTTCACCCGGGAAACGACAAGGCTTTTTTTCGCAATATGGAGATAAACTCCGGCGAGTTTGAGCGCAACTTCCAGCTACCGGAGTCGATCGACCCCGAGGGAGTGTCCGCCACTTATCGCCAGGGGTTCTTGGTCATAAGAATCGGCAAGAGAGTCGATAAGAAATCGAAGCCGAAGGAGATAAAGGTCGAGTGAATTGCGCTCGCCGCTTTTTGAACCCTGTTCCTTGAGACCTGAAAATGGATTATGACCCCTTGACCAAATCGAGAGGAGCTGCCACCAGTTTGGAAGCTGAGAGCCTGACGGAAGAGACCCCGCGGTTTGCAAAGGAGTTGGCCATACTCCCCACCAAGGGGACCGTGGTTTTCCCCTATCTGATAATGCCTCTGATGATCTCCGACCCCCGCTATGCGCGGCTCATAGACGAGGCCCTGATGCAAAGCAAGCCGATCGGGCTTTTCGCCCAGAAAAACCAGGAGGTCGAGACACCCACCTCAGAGGACATCTATCAACTTGGGACCGCCGGCACCATAATGAAGATGCTGCGATTTCCGGACGGCTCGGTGCGCTTCTTAGTCCAGGGGCTCTCCCGGGTGCGCATAAAGAGGATCTTGAGCACCGACCCATATATGACCGCCGAAGTCGACATCGTCGAGCCCGGGAGTGAAAAGAGCGTCGAGCTGGAGGCTTTAGTGAGGTCGGTTCTGGATTCGCTGAAAAAGATCATTCAGCTAGCTCCATATCTCCCGGAGGATCTGCAGGTCTCAGCTTTGAACACCGACGATCCTTCCAAGCTTGCAGACCTCATCGCCTCCAACCTGAGCATCTCCCTTGCCCAGAAACAGGAAATCCTCGAAACCGTGGAGGTCAAAGAGAGGCTCCGCAAGTTGATTCAGTTCATCGGCAAGGAGATTGAGGTCCTGGAGATATCTAAAAAGATTCAGTCACAGGCGGCCTCGGAGATGGGCAAATCCCAGAGAGAGTACATCCTTCGGGAGCAGCTCAAAGCCATCCAGCGGGAGCTTGGTGAGGGGGATGACCGCACCATGGAGCTGGATGAGTTCAGAAAGAAAATCGAAGCCGCGGGGATGCCCGAAGAGGCCTTGGAGGCCGCCGGAAAGGAACTGGATAGGCTCTCGAAGATGAATCCCTCGGCAGCGGAATATATCGTCTCTCGGACCTACCTGGACTGGCTGGTGAGCCTTCCCTGGAGCAAATCCTCCGAGGACAAATTGGACATAAAGGAAGCCCAGAGGATACTGGATGAGGACCATTACAATTTGGAGCGAGTCAAAGAGAGGGTTTTGGAATTCCTGGCGGTGAGGAAGCTGAAATCGGATCTGAAAAGCCCCATCCTCTGTTTCGTCGGACCTCCAGGAGTGGGGAAAACCTCTTTGGGGCGTTCCATCGCCCGAGCCATGGGGAGACAGTTTCACCGCATCTCTCTGGGGGGGGTGAGAGACGAAGCCGAAATCAGAGGTCACCGCCGCACCTACATCGGTTCCCTTCCGGGCAGAATAATACAAGGTTTAAGGAGAGTGGGAACCAACAATCCCGTCTTCATGCTGGACGAGATGGACAAGATCGGGGCCGATTTTCGAGGAGACCCTTCCTCGGCACTTTTAGAGGTCTTGGATCCGGAACAGAATCACACCTTCTCCGACCATTACTTGGATCTCGACTTCGACCTTTCGAAAGTGCTATTCGTCGGCACCGCCAATATTCTGGAGACCATCCCCCCGGTCCTGCGAGACAGAATGGAGATGATCGAGCTTCCGGGATACACCGATATGGAAAAGTCAGCCATTGCCAAAAAATTCCTCGTCCCCAGGGAGTTGGAAAACCACGGTCTGAAAAACTCCCAGCTCAGCTTCAGTGCAGCCTCTGTCAGAAAGATCATCCACGATTATACCAGGGAGTCTGGGCTGCGGAATCTGGACCGGGAGATCGCTACCATCTGCCGTAAGGTGGCCAAGAAGGTGGCCATGGAGGAGAAGGGAAAAGTCACCATCACTCCTGCGAATTTGTCGAAATACCTGGGGCCGGAGAAGTTCATTCAGGAGGTCGCCAGCAAAACACCACTGGTGGGAGTTGTTCCGGGTCTGGCCTGGACTTCCGTCGGTGGCGAGATTCTCTTCGTCGAGGCCACCAAGATGCCGGGCAAAAAGACTCTGACCCTGACCGGACACATGGGTGAGGTGATGAAGGAATCAGTCCAGGCGGCCATGAGTTACATCCGGTCCACGGCCCCGAGATGGGGAATCTCGGACGATGCCTTTGAGCACTACGACATCCACGTTCACGTTCCCGCGGGAGCAACGCCCAAGGATGGTCCCTCCGCGGGCATCACTATGGCCACTGCCATCACCTCCATTCTCACCGAGCGACCGGTAAGAAGAGCCTTGGCGATGACGGGAGAAATTACTCTCAGAGGTGAAGTTCTGCCGATCGGCGGAATAAAGGAGAAGGCCTTAGCCGCTTATCGCGCCGGCATCAAGACGGTGTTGATTCCCAAGCACAATGTTAAGGATTTGGAGGAGGTTCCAGAGGAGATAAAGAAGAAGGTAAAATTCGTCTCCGTGGAGACCATGGAGGAGGTGTTAAGGCTCGGCTTGGATAAGACCAAGACCAAAAAGACCAGGAAACCTGCCACTCGAAAAGCCTGATACCCGTCTGTTGAAACAAGAAAAACCCCTCCAGGATTGCAGTCAAGGAGCTTGAACCCAGACGACGAGAAAGAAGTCCTATGACCCTTTGAGGACCTTCCCCTGCCTGTCAATTGGCACCAGTGAAGCGAAAAGAGCAGACCACTCACGATCTGATGCTTCAAACCCATTCTCCTCCACAGATTGCTCATTGTTGCTCACACTTCAAAAACTCCTCACGAAATTCCGCAAGATGATTGACACCTTGGGCTAACAACTCTATTTTGGCAAACTAAACTGGAGCGGAAATGTCCATCGAAGCCGGTTTGAGGAAAACTCCTTTCTACGATATCCATATCAAGCTCGGCGCCAAAATGGTTCCCTTTGCGGGATTCATTATGCCGTTGCAGTATAGAAGCATCATCGAGGAGCACCGCCGAGTGAGAACTAGCGTGGGAATCTTCGATTTGACTCACATGGGGGAATTCGAGATCTCGGGACCTGAAAGTCTCGATTTCGTTCAGAAGATGACCACCAACGATGTTAAGCGTCTGGAGGTCATGCAGATTCAATACACAACCATGTGTTACGAGGATGGCGGCATCGTCGATGATTTTTTAGTCTATCGACTTCAGGATAAATACGTGCTGGTAGTCAACGCCGCCAATATTGAAAAGGATTTCTCCCATCTTCAAGATCACCTGCCCCGCCGAGGAGTTGAGTTGAAAGACTCTTCTTATGAGACTGCCCTTCTTGCGATTCAAGGTCCTCGGGCGGAAGAGGTTTTCGCCAGGATGACGGAATACGATTTGAGCACGCTCCCGTTCTACTGGTCGGCGTATGCAGAGCTGTGTGGGGAGAGAATACTCTTTTCGAGGACTGGATACACCGGGGAGGATGGGTTCGAGCTCTATCTCCCCAACGGCTTGGCCCCGAAATTCTGGGAAAAGGCGATGGAAGCCGGCAGGGAGTTCGGGGTCGAGCCGATCGGCCTGGGAGCCAGAGACTCCCTGAGGTTGGAGATGAAATATGCGCTTTACGGAAACGACATCGACAGAACCACCACCCCCCTGGAAGCCGGGCTGGGCTGGATTGTCAAATTAGACACTGCCGATTTCTTCGGTAAAGAAGCACTCCTGAAGCAAAAACGGGAGGGAATTAGCAGAAAGCTGGTTGCTTTCCAGCTGAAAGAGAGAGGCATCCCCAGACAGCACTGCAGGATTCTTAGAGACGGCAAGCAAATCGGCGAGGTCACCAGCGGGATGTTTTCACCCTCCCTCGAAATCGGGATCGGCCTGGGGTATGTACCAGCTGAGTTCTCCAAAATTGGAGAGAGCCTGGAGATTGACATCCGCGGCAAGAAAGTCCCGGCAGAAATAGTCAAGCCACCATTCTGGAAGAAAGGATCTCACAAGTAGGAACTCACGCCTCGTGAAAATAGTCAAGCAAAATGACGCCCTCATAATCGTCGACGTGCAGAATGATTTCTGTCCTGGAGGGGCGCTCCCGGTGAAGGAAGGGGACAAGGTCATCCCTCCTCTGAATCACACAAAGAGGTTCTTCGAACATATTTTTGCCACTCGTGATTGGCATCCAGAAAATCATTGCTCTTTCGAGAAAAACGGCGGCGGCTGGCCGGTGCACTGCGTCGCCGGCTCCCAGGGCGCCGATTTCCATCCTGACTTGGATATTGAGCAGGTCAAGATCATCCAGAAAGCGACTCTTTCAGACCGGGATGCCTATTCCGGTTTCGACGGCACCGACTTGGCCACCCAGTTGAGCAACAAGAATATCAAAAGAGTCTTTGTCGGTGGGCTGGCGACAGATTATTGTGTCAAAGCTACAGTTCTGGATGCCCTGAAAAGCGGCTTTGAGGCTTGGGTTCTGGAGGATGCAATCCGCGGAGTCGACCTTGAACCCGGCGACAGCGCAAAAGCTATAACGGAAATGAAGGAGAAGGGGGCAAGATTTCTCAATTCATCTGACCTAGAGTAAGTCTTCGATTATTTGGCGTCAGGACTCGTCCGCCGTTGGCTGACTTCGGTCCTGACGGAACTATTTATAGTTGTTGTTGAAAAAAAGTGTGATCATGCCTCAACATAAACGAAAATTAAAGAAATCTGAGAAACAGATAAGCAAACTGGGAGATCAAAGTGATATTGAGAAAACCGTGTCATCAGTGAGACAAGTCGTGAACATCAGAAAAAGAATGGATAGAATTTTTGTCCCTCCTCAGACGAAAATCGAGATTCCAAAATTTCCAAATATTTGATGGGCTGTGTTTTCAAGCACAGCAAAAAGATAAATTTCTGTTTCCTTAATGAAAACGCCGGACGATAGCATCCGGCATTTGTCCCTTATTCTTATCAACGAGAGAATCTAACCGATAACCTCTGGCACTCGCAAATAGCTCTCCTTCTTGTCGGGGGCGTTCATCAGAGCCTCCTCCTGACTCAAGGATGACCTTACCTTCTCGTCTCTGAAAGGCGTTGCATGATGTATTGGATGAGAAGTCTCCAGGACTCCCTCTACATCCACCTCCCCCAACTGCTCGACATGCTCGAGAATCTGATTTAGGCCCCGGAGGAGCTTCTCCGTTTCCATCTCGCTGACCTGCAATCGCGCAAGCTGGGCTATATCTTTTGCGTCTTGGGTATAAGTGCTACAAATGGCCCTATTTACTGGTAGCTTCCTTGGCGGCTTTGGCTTCGGCAATGACTTTGTCAGCTATCTCCTTGGGGATCTCTTCGTAATGAGAAAACTCTCTGGTGTGGGCCCCCCGCCCCTGGGTCAGGGAACGCAGCGAGGTGGAATACTTGTAGAGCTCCGCCAGTGGAATTTGGGCGCGGATGACCTGGAGACCTCCTCGAGGATCCATCCCCAGTATCTTGCCCCGGCGACTGGAAAGATCACCGACAACATCGCCGGTGAAATCATCCGGAACTGTCACCACCACATTGTAGATTGGCTCCAAAAGCACCGGTTTGGACTTAACGAAACCACTCTTGAACCCCATCGAGCCGGCAATTTTGAAAGCCAGATCGGAGGAGTCCACGGAGTGATGAGAGCCGTCATAGCAGGTCACCTTGAGATCCACAACCCTGTAACCGGCAAGTTCGCCGTTCTGCATAGTCTCAACAATCCCCTTCTCGACCGCGGGGACAAACTTGGAGGGGATCACTCCCCCGGCGATGGCATTGACGAACTCAAATCCGGAGCCTTTGGCGAGGGGTTCGAGCCTCAACCAGCAGTCACCATACTGACCTCGACCACCGGACTGTCGTTTATATTTCCCCTGGGTTTCGGCGCTCGTGGTGATGGTCTCACGATAGGGAATCCTGGGTTTCTCCAACTCCACCTCCGCGCCGAACTTCCTCTTCAACCTGTCGATAATTACCTCCAGGTGCAGTTCTCCCTGACCGTAAATGATCGTCTGTTTGAGCTCGTCGTTCACCTCCATCGAGAAGGTGGGGTCCTCGTCGTGCAATTTCGCAAACCCGCTGGAGATCTTATCCTCGTCCCCTTTCGCCTTGGGTCTGATGGCTAAGTTTATCACCGGTTTTGGGAATTCAATCGGGGGCAGAACAACAGGGTTAGACTTATGACACAGGGTATCCCCGGTGTGAGTAGCTTTTAGCTTCACGGCAGCAGCAATATCCCCGCAACTGACGGTACCTATCTCGTGCCTCTCCCTGCCGTTTAAAGTATAGATTTGCCCGATTCTCTCGGAGCTACCCGAGCTAGAATTCAACAGCTCCTGACCGGTCTGGACTTTTCCGGAATAGACCCGGAATAAAGAGAGCTCTCCTACGTGCGGTTCGGAGACGGTCTTGAAAACAAAGGCACAAGTTGAAGAGTTGGGATCCACCTTCAGCTCGACGGTCTCCTCGGAGTCGGGCACCTTGCCCTCCCAGCCCTTTACGTCCACGGGGGAGGGAAAATAGTCGACGATGGCATCCAGCAGTAAAGAGACTCCCGCGTTCTCGGTGGCGGAGCCACAGAAAACCGGAAAGATCTGATTTTGGGCAATCCCCTTTTTCAACCCCTCCTTCATCTCTTTTTCGGATAAGCTTCCGGCGTCGAAGAATTTCTCCAAGAGGTTATCATCCGATTCCGCCACTACCTCCACCAACTTTTCCTTGAGCTCTTTGGCCCCTTCTTTCAACTCTCCCGGAATCTCTACCTCTTTAGCTTTACCGGCCTCGAACTGGTAGGCCTTCATTCTGATTAAGTCTATTATCCCTTTGAAATTGAGAGCTTCCCCGAGGGGGATTTGCAGTGCCACCACCTTCGAGCCGAATCGCTCCTGAAGAGCTTTGAAAACTGACTCGAAGGAGGCGTGTTCCTTCTCGATCTTATTGATGAAAAACACCCGGGCGCTACCATACTTCTCTGCCCACTCCCAGGCAGTCTCGGTTCCCACCTCCAGGCCAGCAACGGCGTTGATCGAAATAAGAGCACTCTCGCAGACGCGCAGTCCTCCAATCACCTCCCCGACGAAATCGGCATAGCCGGGCATATCCACTACGTTGATCTTGTGCCCATTCCACTCGAAGTTCAAAAGCGATGCGGAGATTGAGATTTTCCTTTCGACCTCGTCCTGGCTGTAATCGGAAACGGTTGTGCCTTGATCCACACTCCCCAACCGATTAGTCGCGCCAGCGTTGTAAAGCATGGCCTCAGCCAGGGAGGTCTTACCCGCACCTCCATGAGCGACCAACCCGATATTCCTCAATTGGTTCACACTATATTCTTTCACCGATACCTCCGAGAATCAGCATTTTCTCTTGCCAAAACAGAGCTTAGAATATAGTATCCCTCGATGATTGTCAACTCAAAACCGCCCGGCGTCATCTGGCCAAAGATGGAGGAAAAGAAGATGCGAAAGCTCTACCTATTGCCCCTCACCTGTCTTCTGATGCTTCTCCTCTTCTGCCCGGAGGAGGGGACATCTCAAAGATTGGCGGCGATCTGCCTGGGCGGCAATTCTTTTGATCTCGAAGACTTAAACCGCTCACTTTCAAATGAGAACTTAGGTCAACTGGATAATAGCAACATCTATCTGGGGGGCTTTGGCACCGGACTTTTGGGTGAGCATCTCCTCTTCGGCTTCGAAGCAGGAGGCTTTTGGCAGAATAGCAGATCGGATTCGGTGCTGGTGAAACTCAGCGGTGTCGATGCCTATCTGGACGCAGGATATCTTTTTCATCTGAGCGAGCAGATAGAGACCTATCCCTTCGTCGGAGTTGGTCTCGGCTGGATGGTCCTCAAGCTGATTCCGGATCAAGCCGGTCTGACCTTCTGCGAGGTTTTGTCCAGCCCCCGCAGGATCTCTAAGCTCACAAGCTCCGGCCTGGTTTTGAAGTTCGGAGTGGGCCTGCACTGGCTCGTCTATCAAAGGATGAGCGAATACACGACTGAGAATTGGTATGTCGGCCTTCGCGCTGGCTATAAGTATATGCCCAACCCCTCCCATTGGAGTATGGAGGATCTGGAGATCTCGGGCGGGCCGGAGGTCAGCTTCACTGGCCCTTATATGTATTTCTACGTCGGTTGGGGTCCGGAAAGCGAAGCGGAATACCAGCCGGTCTTTCCGGGCCGCTGATGGCTCGAATGGCTTGATCTTCAACCTGCTGGAGACAGTGAAGTGGAAGAGAATCCTTTAGAGCAACCGTATTTGTCTCGATGTCTTGCCGAGTAACTTCAGTAGGAAACCTCTCAAAGACCTCACGATTCTGATGAAAAGGCAGTTTCAAAGATACCGTCAGGGGATTTTGAAATCTGAAAGAGGCACGATCTTCTCAGCCCCAGGTCGACCGGTCTCCGGTGGGAGGCAAAGACCTCGGTTGAGGATCGCCCTCGGTTATCCCAATAGCTACGAGGTGGGCATATCCAATCTCGGTTTCCAGACAGTCTATCGTCTCTTCAACCAGGAGGAGAGTGTCAGTTGCGAACGCTTCTTCTTCGAGAAGAGACTAAAAGAAGGAGGCTGCTACACACTTGAGACTGGAAGTTCCCTCACTTCCTTTGACGTTATCGCCTTCTCCATTTCCTACGAGCTCGATTTGATCCATGCCCTGCGCCTTCTAAAAGAGGTAAACTTGCCGCTTCTCGCAAGGGACAGAGAGAATGAGAATTTTCCCCTCCTCATGGCCGGTGGAATCGCTCCCACACTGAATCCTGAACCGTTCGCTCCCCTCTTTGACCTCCTCTTCATCGGAGAGGCAGAAAGCTTCATCCATGATTTCGTCAGAGTCTTCCTGGGGAAAGGCAAGAAGGACAAAGAGGAACTCCTGACTGAACTTTCACAACTTGAGGGAGTCTACGTACCAAAATTCTATTCAGTCGAATATGACCACCGGGGAGGACAGAGATCTTTTGTGGCAAAAGGCAAGGCTCCAGAGAGAGTGAAGAGGGTTATAGATTTCGACCTGGGAAAACACCCCGCTTACTCTCCGGTGATCTCTGACTTGAGTCACTTTAAGAACACATTTTTGATAGAGGTCGGGCGAGGCTGTCCCCACCGCTGCCGTTTCTGCGCTGCCCGGGCTGTCTATTCTCCGGTCAGGTTCGGCTCTCCGGAAACGTTACTGGAAACCATCGAGCGCCACCAGTGTGGCGCCCGCAAGGTTGGCCTGGTGGGGACTCTGCTCTCCGATTACCCCGGGCTCGAGATTCTCTGCAGCGATATTGTCAAAAGGGGATTCGGCCTGGGATTATCCTCCTTCAGGGCAGACAAGATTAGTCTCGAGATTCTCGAGTATCTGACGGAATCCGGTGAGCGGACTTTGACCCTGGCTCCCGAGGTCGGAGAGGAGAAACTCCGCCTCGCTATCGGAAAGAAGATCAGAGACGAAGAGATCTTCAAAGGAGCCCAGCTTGCAAATCGGGCCGGGATCAGAAGGTTGAGGCTCTACTTCATGGTCGGCCTGCCCGGCGAAACCGCCGACGATATGAAGGCCATCGTTGAACTGGTGGAGAAAATCAAGAGAGACTACTTTCGAGGAAATGTAAGAATCTCTCTTGGTCCCTTCATACCCAAACCCTGGACACCATTCATGTATGCACCCTATTCCCCAAGAGGGGATCTAAAGCGAAAGATAAGGCTCCTCAAAAGCAGATTCGGGAGATTGTCGGGGGTGAGCTTTCAGGCTCAGGGCCTGCGAAGTTCCGAGGTTTCCGCAATGATTTCGGTCGGCACCAGACTCGTTGGGGAGGCCCTGGCGGATTTTGTTTCCACCGGCAAATCCCTCAAGAGCTTGCTTAAGTCAAAGGGAGTGGAAATGGAAGCTCTGCTCTACACCGAGAGATCTCCGCAGGACCTCTTTCCCTGGGATTTCATCGACTTAGGTGGAGATAAAAAGAGGCTCTACGGAATTTACAAGAAAAAAGCCGATTGACTCGGCTTCAAAGACCACTGCGAATTCCGAAAGCTCACACCGCCTTCGTTACCTTGCCGGCCTTGAGACAGCGGGTGCAGACTTTGATCCGCTTCACACGACCGTCGATGCGCGCTCTCACTCGTTGAAGGTTGGGATTCCACCTCCTCAGAGTCTTATTGTTGGCGTGGCTGACATTATGGCCGAAGCCGGGCTTTTTTCCGCAAATTTCACAAACCTTTGACAATTTCACCTCACATCTTAAGATTTCGCGCTAAATATATGCACCTCGAGTCAGATATGCAAGTTTTTTTACTGACCTGTTAACGTTCCCGGGGGGGGGGGGGAACCAGATAGGACCAAAATCCCCTCAGGCGCACGGGAACCCTGTCTGCCCAGCCAAGATCGACTTCTCGGTGATAGTGGCAGCTCTTCATAGTCCCGTTATATCAATCTGCAGTGGAGGGAATTTCCGCGAGACTTTGAGAGGAGAACTTAACTCATACACATAGGCGGAATCCACCCCGCGCCCCACTCTGAAAACGGATTGAGCTTCAATTGATCTCTCACCTAAAAGGTGCTTAAGAAAGCTATTCTCTCTGACGTTGGCCGGAAGAACGTATGAATCGCTCTCGAAGTCCGGGCTTACCTCTCCCAGCGGGCGAACTCTTATGTCTGGACGACCGCAGAGATCCAAGAGCGGCTCCATATAATCGATTCTCATAGTTTTATGATAACGAGCTTTCTCCAGAAGATTTCCCCCCATAACCTTCCTGCGATACTCACTTCCTAAGGAGCCGTAATCAACGAGAAAAAGCTCTGAGTTTGCCGGGAGCTTCTCCACTATGAATTCGGTAACATCTTTGAAGTTCTGTCGCGTGTTTTTCAGGGCCTTCAAAGCCTTATATTGATAAGCAATCTGATTGCCCGCCAAGATCGCCACCACAACCGCCGTCACCACCAGTCCACCAATCAAAGCTTTTCGCGACTTCAGCAATTCCGGGAGGTATCTCTTCAACTCTCGATGGGCTCTTTCAGCAGATATGCCTAAAAGCACCGCGAGACCGTAAGTGCTATTGAAGAGATTGGTTGCGATATGGTTCTTCAGACCCAGCAACAGGAAGAAAACCACCGCAAACCATAAGACAAAAGGCAGATGAGATCTCTCCCAGCGGAAAGCCAACCACAGAGCGGCAAACAGAGCCATAAGAAATGGGAGATGAAAAAGAATCGGGTCGCTGAGACTCAGAAAGATCGACAACAGGAGAAAAAAGATCGGCGTTTGCCAAAAAGTCAATCGAGTCGTAGTTCTGGCGCTCGAGAGACGAGCGCACAGGCTCGATATCAGCAAATAGAAAAACAGAATCAACAGCGTAAATCCCAAGAAGCCGCCGGCCAGACTATCGCTGTAAAAGAGATAATTCTCGATGAGTTTTCCAACGGTGGCCTGACCATAGGAGGCGAATCGGATCGACCAGGCGGGAGTGATCAGGAACTCATAGACTACGACCAGAAGAATTGGTACCAAGAAAAGATACTTCTTCCAATTGGGGAAGCGGGGCCGGGAACTCACCAGCAAACCGACGATGAAAGCGGAAATGATTCCCATGCTCGGCTCCTTGGTGAAGATCGCCCCGGTGGAGAAAAGGATTGCCAGGAGCTTAGAGAGCAGGCCTTTGGTGTGAAAGGCCCTGGCGATGAAATAGCACCCCATCACCGCAAGACATGGCTCCATCAGGTTGTTGATATTGGAATACCAGAACAGGACGTTGAAATATCGATTGAAGATCAGAAGGAAAACCGCTACCGTGAAAAGCCCCACCCTTGGCCCAAGGAGTAGCTTGGCCAGTTTGTGCAGAAAGATTATCGATAATATCAAGAGAGTGGGCATGACGATTTGATAGACGGTCTGCTCCATCCCGAAAAGGTTGAAAACTATCCACCAGTAGAGCATCGTCACCGGTCGATGCCCGGCGAAAAGATAGTTTTGGCCGGGGATAAAGCAGTCTATCAAGTTGGGATGGGACCTCACCCAAGTGAAATACCCGATGTCGTCGGATCTGAAGTAGACCGGATATCCTAGAATCGCAAGAACCACAATCGAGGCTGAGATGAAAGAGTAAATGTAGAGGTCCTTGACCGGAAAGGGCTCCCCCGTATCGGAAACCACCTTACTCTCTTGATCTATCAGCTGAGGCCTCCGCATCACTTGCACTGGAAGTTCTCGCACACTCTTCTTATCGGCTTAAAGATAAAAAATGATTTGTTTCGGCAACAGTTTTTTCGTATTTAATGCCCCAACGTTATCTGAGTTGACACTCTC
Organism: Candidatus Zixiibacteriota bacterium; assembly: GCA_030605835.1. GTDB lineage: Bacteria > Zixibacteria > MSB-5A5 > DG-27 > DG-27 > DG-27. The sequence continues at coordinate 81,300 of JAUWHO010000025.1, forward strand.
TTGGAAAATCAAAAACTCAAGCCCTCCCAGTGAGGTGCGCCTGAGAGAATTGTCGGAGAACTCATCGAATGCTCTCTTTATCAACCAGCTGGGGAATAGGATCTCAGAGGTCCGGTCGGGAAATAATCGATGCCGCCAGAGGTCTTGGCTTTGAGGCCTTGGAACTCAACTACCAGTTCCCCAAGGGATTCTTGAAGGAGATTTTCAACGACCGTGAGAGAGGCGAGCTGAAGATAACCAGCCTCCACAACATTTGCCCCTTCACCAAAAAACTGGCTTCCTATGCCGATTTCTTCAAGCGCTTCAATTTCTCCTCACCGAGAAAGGAGATAGCCAAAAAGGCAATCAAATACACGAAAGGTACCATAGACCTGGCGGTGAAATTGGGGGCCTCCGCAGTGGTCCTGCATGTGGGGGAGGTGGAACTGGAGAACAACTCCCAAAGGGAGATGGAGAGGGAGTTCCGTCGTTCTCTGAAGATGAACTTCGGCCCGGAGGAACGTATCCGCAAAACCAGGGAGAAGTTCATTGAGCTACGCCGACAGAATGCACCTCCATTCTTAGAGAGGACAATTAAGAATCTCGGCGAGGTGCTGAAATATGCCGAAGACAAGGGAGTGAAATTGGGCGTTGAAAACCGCTACTTCTTCTTCGAGATCCCGAGCTTCGAGGAGATTCCCATCATACTGAAGGAGATGCCTTCTCCCTATTTGGGTTACTGGCATGACTGCGGGCATGCCGCCCACTTGCAGAACGTCGGTTATTTCCCCGGTAGGAATCCCCTAAGCCAAAACCGCCAACGGCTCATTGGAATACATCTTCACGACTGTGTCGGCGTGAGCGACCACTCAGCCCCGGGATACGGCGAGGTCGATTTTCTGGAGGTGAAGAAATATCTTAACGAAAAGATCGTCAAGGTTGTGGAGTTGGGACCTTGGGTCACTCACCAGGAGGTCAAAAGGGGCGTTGAGTTTCTAAGCCGAATTGGGATAGACTGACAAAAAGAAAAGCCCCGCATTCCAAAGAGAAAGTGGGGCTCAGAAGAAAACCACGAGAAAACAGTTATCTCAACAAGGACATCTTCTGGGTCTGACTCACTTCTCCGCTGGTGATGCGATAGAAATAAAGCCCACTGGATACCTCTCGTCCTTCGGAGTCAGTTCCATCCCAGTTAACCTGGTAGCTTCCGGGAGACTGAACTTCGTTTACCAGTGAGCGGACCAACTCTCCTCGGAGGTTGAAGATCTCCAGACTGGTGGCAGCAGCCTCGGTGAGACGGTAGCTGATTTTGGTTGAGGCGTTGAAGGGGTTCGGATAATTCTGCAACAGCTTGGACTGGGTTGGGACAGCAGCCTCAAGGTCATCCTCCACGCCCAAGGGAGTGAGTCCGTAAAGACCTGATTTTGCCGCCTGCAACACCAACTTGTAGCTGCCGTAGTTCTGAACGAAGACCACCAACTCACAGTTTGTGTCTTCAAGCTGGTTGTCTACGTCGAAGACGTAATTCCGCTCCTTGGTCTGCCCCTCGTCGATAGTAAGGGTGTCACCGAAGTAGTACGGGATAATGTCCCGCATCACCTGATCGTAGTACTTCCCTCCGTAATAGATGTTTGATTCTATAAGCACTACGAAAAGCCTGAGATCCCAACTTTGGGGAATGTATCCCGGAGCCGCTATCCTGACCGTCAGGTCGACTTGCCTGGTCTGAGAATCGTAGTTCCCGAATAGCTCAATGTCCAGGTAGGGGTCATAATTCCAACGGTCTCGGATGATGCTTTCCCAGGTGCCGTAACTATCCCTACCATCGACGGTGCCATCGATCATCAAATGGGGAACGTATTTTGAACCAGGAAAGTAGAAGTTCGTCCGGGCGGTGTTCTCCTGAATGTTATGCTGGTAGAAAGGATCCCCGGAGGAGGGCCACCAGACGTGGTATCTTATCACCGCTAAAGAATCTTCGTATAACTCAGCTAACCTGCCGAGTTCCGCGTCCGCGGGCGGGCAGGAGCCTCACCCGGTATTGGTGAACATCTCCGCCACGACCATCCTGGTGGTGGCAGAGGCAGAAGCAGCTAGCAGAAAGACTATCGCCAGCGACCAGACAGCAACTAACAATCTCTTTTTCATCGTTACCTCCAGATTCAAAGAATAGTGGACCTATTCAGTATAGTATCGGAGAAGTCAAATGTCAAGCATTAAGTCTAAATGATATCGCCCATACTGCCCCGGAGGCTGTTCATCTTATGAGCGACATTCTTTTAGTCTGAGAGAGTTCTCCGGTTATACGAAGGGCCGCTCGGACACACCAGAGACTCATCATCTCAGAAGAGACAGTCTCTTCGTCTGCGACCACTCTCCGGCTCGAAGTCGATAGAAGTAGATTCCGCTTGAAACTTCGCTTCCGCCTTGATCCAACCCATTCCACACGATCTGGTTTCGACCTGCCCTTCCAGGTCCCCCGATTACGGTTCGCACCAACTGACCGGGAAGATTGTAGATCTCCAGTACAACTGGAGCCGGTCTTGGGAGATTGAAAGCAATAACCGTAGAAGCGTTGAACGGGTTGGGGTAGTTCTGGGACAAGAAAAAGCTCCCTGGTAGCGCCTCAATATCCTCCTCCACCCCGCTGGGCTCCAGAGTTGTCAGACCCTCTTTGGCGGACTGCAGCACCTCCCTGGAGGAATAAGACTGAACGAAGACCGCTATTTCACAGTTTTCGTCCTCCAACTGGTTGTCCAATGTAAAGTTGCGAGTAAAATGCAAAGTCTGACCGTTGGAGATGGTAAAACTCTCTCCCTCGGCATCGGGAATCATATCGCGCATCACCTGGTTGTTGAGGTGACCTCCATAATCAAGCTCGGATTCGGTAAGGGCAACCTGCAGCCTCAGATTTGGCTGGGTGACCTCGCCGGTGGCGGTGACCGTCAACTCAAGGGTCGTCTCTCCGGTCACGTGGTTGTAAGCCCCGTTGATTCGGATTTCCAGGTTGCTCTCCACTCCCATGCGTGCCAGTATGGAAAAGTGCCACGCTGCGTGGTTGGTACCTGCACTGGATCCGTCGGAGAAAAGGTGTGGACGCTCCGGCTGACCGTAATAGCCATTCCGTATTGAGTTTTCGGAAGGGTTATACTGGTAGTAAGGGTCGGCCTGATACTGATGGTAGCGTATGACTGCAAGTCTGTCGGGATAGGTCTCGACCAACTGGTCGAGTGCCGCTTCGGCATAAGGGCAGATGGGTCACTCAGTGCTGGTGAACATCTCTCCCAACACCACCCTCTGGGTGGCAAAGGAGGGAACTGTCCCCAGCAGCAAAAGCGACAGACCCAGAAGAACGAACAGCGACTTTCTCATTTTTCCTCCAAACCTCTTTTGTAAAATGTCAGAATCTGCTCAAAAGCAGCACTTTCGTGCCTCTGAAAGCTGGCTGGTCGACGCAGACGCCGCTGGTGCAAACCAGCCCGCCTCTCTGGTCGCCGTGGAAGACGGTGAGGTCGTTGTTGCGAAATTTTACGGTCACCTCCACGGAGGCGGTCTTTTCCGGCAGATCTCGGGACTGAGCCAGCTCGCTGCTTCTCCCGCCGGTCAGGCTTATGGAGAAGAGACTGGCGTGTGAAAAACCAAGGGTTAAATCCTTCTCGTGATAGTCCTTCAGAAACTTATCCTCGTATTTTTTGTGCAGCCCGCTGATGGAGACGGTGGTTCTTCTGGTGAGGTAGTAATACACGGAGAAATCAGACCAATGCTCTAAGTGATCGTGTTCCTTATGGCGATCGTAGCTGGCACGAACAACGTTGTCTCGATAATAGCTCCCCCTCACTCCCACAAACTGTTCATCGAAGATGTTTCCCGTCCCTCTTGTCCAGGAATTGGCCCAATCCACCTCCAGGCTCCAGTCACTGTATGGGGTTAGAGTGGCCGCCAGCCGCCAGCCGATCTCGTTCCAACCGCCATTGAGCGACTTCTCGAAGTGGTTCACCGCGGGCGGCGAGTTCACTCCCGGAATCTGCATATGGATATAGTTCTTGTATTCGGCGGTTACCCCAAAAAAGGGGCCGTACAAGGAGCCAGACAGATAGGTGCCGTCTCCCTCAACGGGAAGCAGTGCGCTCAGATATCCTCCTTGCTGGGCGTACTCCCCGTATAGATCAACCGGACCGAACCAGAGGCCTAAGTTGCCCTGTTTGACGTTGGTGCTTTTCATCTCTCCCAGGAAGTTTCTCTCCCAGAGCCGCAGGTAGGCACCCCCAACAGAGAAAAGCCCAAAAGGAGTGAGAGCCGCACGCCCCCCCCTTATGCTGAGAGAATCCCTGCTGAATTCGTCGAAGATCTCTCCTCCAACCACCTCACTGTTAAACAAATCCGAGGTGTAATGAACTCTGATGCCGTCGATATTCCGACTGATGTTGGCGAAATCGTCAAAGAAGGCGTTCAACACCAAGCCTCGATCGAAGGTGGCGTTAAAGTGCCCGCCACGTATCTCCAGCCCGTTCTGGTGCCAGCCGAAATATCTCTGCCTCAGCTTGGCCTCCTCCTTGAAAGAGGAGGAGCTAAAAATCCCGGTCGGAGCGAGCTCATACCAGACCCCAGCGTAGAAATCCCCGAAGAGAAAATCGACAATCAGGCGGTTTCTGATGGAGTCCTCCTTGGCCTCCTGAGGCAAAAATCGGAAGGCAATGTTCTCCTTGAGATGATAATACTCGAAGCTGTTGGTGGCCTGAACTGACCAGTCGCCCTCGAATCCGAAAGCTCTGGGACCAGCTGCAAACAGGAGCACCAGCAAAAATAGAAGCGAAGTCAGTTTTAAAAGGAAAAGCAGTTTCAATCTTCTCTCCTAACCTTAGTCTTCCTTCTCGCTCTCGGTTTCCTTAATCAGCAGATCTTCGATCTTCTCTTCAATGGCGGCTTCATCTCCGGGTTTGAAGCCGTAACCGGTGTATACTACCTCCCCGCCAGAGTTGAGTAATACCGAGTAAGGTAGAGCGAAAACTCGGTATTTTCGGGAAATGTCACCGTCGGGATCAAGGAGGACTGGAAAGGTAAACTTCTTACCCTTCACGAAGGATTTCACCTTAGAAAGACCCTTGGCTTTGTCCTCATTGATGGCCAAGAGCAGAAAACCCTTGTCCTGGTGTCGCTCATAGAGCTTCTGCATTATTAGAAGCTCCTCCACGCACGGCTTGCACCAGGTAGCCCAGAAGCTGATATAAATGGGACCAATTCCGTAAAGCTTCTCCAGTTCTACCTGCTGTCCATTGAGGTTTTTGAGAATGAAGTTGTGAGCGGTTTTCTTCTCCCGGGCGGAAGCTGAGGAGACTAACAGAAAAATAGCCAGGACCGATACCAACACTGAGTTTCTCATAACACCTTCAAACTTATGGAAGTTAACTCTGAATTACCTCCGACCTAAAAAAAGCTCCTCCCTCGAGAAGCGAACAGACATCCGCCGCCAACACCAAAAGTCTACAAGCACACTCAACTTTAAAAATAACAACAAATCCAATTATGTCAAGGTCTTTTACCTCGTAAGTGAAGGCCTCATGCTGTACATATTTTGGCCGTTTAGCAAAGAAAGCGCAAAACGATTTAAGATGTTGACAGAACTGCCTTTTTGTCTAAATTACCGATTGTACAGAAGATGTTTCTTAGATTGCTGAAATCTGGAGGTTGAAAATGAGTTCCACGAAAATAAGGAGTGTGGCTTTCTCTCTCGCGACAGTCATACTACTTCTACTTGTCTGGCAGGTGGTTTCCGGAAAACCCTCTCGCGACGATCTTTACACCTACACCAAGCTATACAGCAATATCGCTTTCAGGATCGAAGCCCGTTATGTGGAAGAGATTGACACCAAAGACCTGATTTACGCCGGCATAAAGGGGATGATGAAGACCCTGGATCCCTTTTCAGAATTCCTCGAGAGCAAAGCATACGACCGCATCATGGAGACCACTTCGGGGAGATACAGCGGTCTGGGGATGACCATCTTTATGAAGGATAATGTGGTGACGGTGGTCAGCCCCATGGAGGGCACCCCCGCCTACCGCATGGGATTGAAAGCCGGAGACAAAATCGTCAAAATCGACGGTAAGTCCAGCGAGGGAATGACCACCGAGGAGGCCTCCCGGCTGATGCGCGGACTGGAGGGGACCCAGGTGACCCTGACAATCGAGAGGGAGGGGGTGGAAGAACCCTTAGAATACACCATCACCAGAGCCGTCATCGAAATAAAGACCGTCCCCTACTATGGAATTGTGGAGGAGAAGTATGGATACATCCGCCTGGCCAGTTTTGGACAGCAGGCCGACGCCGAGCTCTATGAAGCCATAGAGGACCTGAAATCCAGAAACATCGAGGGACTGATTTTGGATTTGCGCAGTAACGGAGGCGGGCTTCTGACGGAGGCGGTGAGAACCACCAATCTCTTTCTGGAGAAAGGGAACCTGATAGTCTACACCCGGGGGCGGGTGCAGGGACAGAACAAGGAATACAACTCCCTCTCCCAGCCGGTGCTCTCCGAAATCCCACTTGTGGTCCTGGTGGATCAAAACAGCGCCTCGGCCTCAGAGATTCTATCGGGTGCCATCCAGGACTGGGATCGCGGCATTATCGTCGGGAATCCCACCTTCGGCAAGGGATTGGTTCAACAGATATACGATATGGGGGACGGAACCGCCTTAAAGTTGACGACCGCCAAATGGTATATCCCCTCCGGACGGTGCATCCAGAAGGAGAGTCACTCGCGCCCTCATCCCGAGCAATTCACCGAAACGGAACCTGACAGCAGCGAGGCGGAGAAAAAGAGAGAGGAGTTTCGGACCAAAGGAGGCAGAATCGTTTACGGCGGCGGCGGAGTCGTCCCCGACATCGAATTAGAAAAACGCTCCTACACCCCCCTACAGCTCAATCTGGAGAGGCTCTCGATATTCTTCGATTTCTCGGTTCACTACACCGCCCAGCACCCCGATCTTCCCGAGGACTTTGAAGTCACCGATGAAATGATCCAGGAGTTTAAAGAGTTCCTGAAAGAGAAAGACTTCTCTTACAAGAACAGTCTGGAGCTCGACTTCGAGAAGCTTGAAAAAACTGCCGAGAGGGAAGGGTCCCTCGAGAGAATGGGGGAGCAGATTGAGAGCCTGCGGTGGGCGATCGAGGTCGAAAAGGAGAGGGAATTCGAAGAGATTCTCGATCGTATCAAGAAGTCGATGAAGAGAGATATGCTCACTCGACTGTACGGTCAGAAGGCGGTTTACGAGCAGGTGGTGTTGAAGACCGACCGCCACATCCAGAAGGCTCTGGAGCTGTTGAAGAATAAAGACGAGTATAAGAAGATTCTGAAAGGCTGAGAAGCAAGCTCACAGGAATGGCGGTGATGAATTCACCGCCCTACAGTTCAGGTCCGGGGCAAGAATGCCCCGGCTATGCAGAGGTATCGATCCTATTTGAATAGGCTGGGCTTTTCCACCGAAGGCCTGCCTGAGGCAGTCAAGCGGATCAGCCTCTGGCTGACCAGCCCAGCACAACAACTCACTTCACCAGCATCATCCTCTTGGTCTCGGTGAAATCTCCGGCGGTCAACTTGTAGAAATAGAGACCGGAAGAGTGCTCTGAGGCATCCCAGATAACAGACCTATATCCCGCCTCCTGTTTTTCCTCAACTAATGTTGCCACCTTCTCCCCGAGAACGTTGTAAACCTCCAAGTTGACCCAACTGTCCACCGGCAATTGGTAATTGATGTTAGTTGTGGCATTGAAGGGATTGGGGTAGTTCTGTTCCAGTGAAACAACCGTGGGAAGGAAAACCTCCTCACAACCCACCTCCACAAGCTGCCATCCAATACTACTGCTTATCCTCCACGGCTCACACTGAATGATGGTAGAGTTCATGCAGCAGAAGAGGTCGGAATCTCTCAGCCTCCCCTCTACTGATATACTGTATTCATCAGGAGGGACTAACCCCGGGACCTTGAAGAAGTAATGCGCTATGTTCTCACCGGGATCGTAAGTTCTAAAGCGAGGGATGGTGATCAGGATGTTCTGGGGGTCACAATCGAAGTCAGCATACGCTCTAAATGTGAGTGTTCCTGATATCGTGTTCACAGTGCAGTTCGTCACAACTACTTTGAAGTAGAGATTCTTGCCACGGCATACGGTAGGCGTCAGGCACTCACAGGTCATCCTTGCTGCATATTGGTGGAAGTACAGAGCACCGATGTCGGCTGTGGTGCTGTCTGGGTCTAAGGTGGAGTTGGGGTCACCAGAATCGATGCAGCCAGATCTTGTGCTGTCATGCGTGGGGTAGTTTTCCCACGTTATCTGAAAATCCCCGCTTTCAGGATCTCTGAACAGTGGATCGCAATCGATGTTTTCTATTCCGGGCCAGCCCCCCTCCACGTCACAGTACCTCACGTAAGGTTCGCTGTTCTCCTCTGCGCAAATCTCAGGGCCTGATGGAGCCTCGTCCTCCCACAATATGGTGTTTGTGACTGTGGGGTTGCATTCGTTGAGACAGTAAAGGCCACCGCCCTTCTCGGAGGCAATGTTACGACTTATTGTGGCGTTCGTGACCGTTGGGCTCGAATGATCGAGGCAGAAGACACCACCACCCAGCTGGGCCGAATTGAGGCTGATGGTGTTGCCGGTCATCGTGCCGCCTGACCAATTGGTGTAGGCAATCCCACCACCCTGATGACCCCCACTGTTTTGCCTGATCGTATTGTCCATTATTGTTGGGCTAGACTGACCACAATAGACCCCACCACCGGCGTCAATAGCGCCATTCCCCGTGATTTGATTGCCTTCTATCATCGGGCTGGAATTGCGCGAACACCAGATACCACCTCCCAGGGGAGCTAGATTAAGAAGTATGGCATTGCCACGTATGACACCGTTCGATTCAAGCCTGCTGGCAATCCCACCACCAGCATATGTAGCCACGTTGGCGATAACGATGTTATTCTCTATTGTAGGGCTCGACTCACGGCTGTAGATCCCCCCTCCCCACCAGGTGCGTGCCAGATTCTCAATGATATTGTTGTTGGCTATGGTCGGACTTGAACTCCTGTGGCACTTAATCCCTCCCCCTTCGCCGTCAGAGTTCTGGCGGATGATATTCTCTGTTATCGTGGGGCTTGAGCTTTCGCAGCAAATGCCGTTACCGGAATTGCCACTTATGGTATTGCCGGTTATCACTGGAGACGAGCCAACGCACAAGATTCCCCCGCCTTGCCAGTTGCCTCTGTTCTCCGTTATGGCGTTGTCCACTATCTCTGGATTACTGTTACCGTAACAGGATATCCCACCACCACCAGCTGAGTCGGCTGAATTGCCGCTGATGATGTTGTCACTTATGTACGGACCAGAAGAATCTTCGCACGCGATACCCCCCCCAGACCCACCTCCGCACACGCCGAGAGCGGCAACCCGGTTGTCGGTAATGAAGTTACACACTATTCTTGGATCAGAGCTTATGCAGTAGATACCCCCACCATCGGCGTCAGTGACACCGTCTGCTGTATTGCCACATATGGTGTTACCCTCTATGATAGGAGTGGATTCACGACACGAGATGCCCCCGCCTCTCGCATATGAGGTCCTTGCCGTATTCCTTTCTATCGTATTATTCCTAATAATTGGGCTAGACCAGTAGCAGCAAATTCCACCTCCCCAAGTCCAGAAAACTGAAGTCGAGCGATTGCGCGTGATCAGATTGCCCTCTATCACGGGACTGGACAGTGTGTCGCAGTAGATAGCTCCGCCTTGAGTCGCTGAGTTCTCCTGCAGAGTGTTGTTGCTTATAGTGGGACTGCAACGGAAGCAGTAGATTGCACCCCCCAGGTTGTCCACATACGGGTCAAGAGCTTTTCCGTATTCCAAGATAGAGTAGCTTATCCTTGAATTCGCACTGCCGTGAATGAATCTGATGCCATGCCAGCCGGTTGAAGGGTCATCTGCAGTGAAATGGATGGAGTCGTTCTCAGTCCCAACTGCCAGGAGAGTAGCCAAGCTGTCCACGATGAACTTGTAGTGGCCCTGGAAATTGACGAGGACTCCGGGCTCGATCACCAGAGTTGATCCCGGTGGCACTCTAACTTCGCCGATGACATTATACGGGCTGTTTTCCCTTGTCCAGGTGCCCCAGACGTCGCCTTCGACATCGGTTGCTGACGCCACAGCGGGGAACAATACAGCCACGATTAACAACAATAGAATTAGGTTTCTCATGAGAACCTCCCCTGAGTTCCGCGGGTAAGAAATGCCCTCTCTTAGATAGGATAATCCATATTCATAGAAAGTCAAGGATTTTTCGGGGAAACAAAGCCCAGGTTGAGACAACCTGGGCTACGACGGGATACGGTGGGCTACGGTGTACTATGCTGGGCTACGATGGGGTACAGAGGGATACGGTGTGTTGCGGTGTGCGGTGCTAATGCGCTGACGTTATTTGTTGCGTTACCTCACCAACTCGACCATCTCCTCCACCGCCCCATAGAATCCAACCAACACTGCTCTGGCGACGAGAGCATGTCCGATGGAGACCTCCTCAATCTGCTCGATCTCCAGCAAGCGCTGTATGTTCTTGTAATTGAGACCGTGACCGGCGTTCAGCCCCAGACCGAGTTTCTCCGCCAACTCCGCCATCTGACCTAATCTCTCAAGCTCCTCCGACTCCTTAGAGGCAGTCTTGGCCTCGGTGTAAGCGGTGGTGTTGAGCTCAACATAATCAGATCGGAGTTTGGCGCTGGATTTAACCGAATCTATATCCGGATTGATGAAAAGGCTCACCAAAATCTCTTTGGTCTGAAGCTCCCCAATTGTCTCCGAGATGAGATCATAATTCGCCTCCACATCCAATCCCCCTTCGGTGGTCTTCTCTCCGGGACGCTCCGGGACCAGCGTGACCATATCGGGGACAACCTCCAGGGCCTTCTCTAACACCTGGGGGGTCGCCGCCATCTCAAGATTCAGATGGGTGTGAACCACATTTCTCAAAATGTAAAGGTCTCTGTCTTTTATGTGTCTGCGGTCGCCCCTCAGATGGATAGTGATTCCATCAGCGCCGGCCATCTCGGCTAAGATGGCGGCGGCAACCGGGTCGGGGAGCTTGCCACCCCTCGCCTCCCGAAGGGTTGCAACGTGGTCTACATTAACGCTCAAACGAGCCATAGATACCTCCAGTTATCTCCAGGAGAAGAATTATCATCCTACTGTCACCTCAAGCCAATTGTGAGATGAAAACCAAATTCAAGTTCCTCTTGCGATAATCAGAGACTATCGCTTTCAACGCCGAAAGCGTTTCGGAGCTGGCTTCTAAAGCGACAATTCCACTGCGACGGTGGACCACTATGTCGCCCAGAACCAAGAGCCGGTGTCTCAAGCTCCCCGATACCTTCAGATGTCTCTCTAGCAACGTTTCCCCACCATACACAGTGACCTGTCCGCCGAGATCCAACTCACTTATCTGCTGATAGAGTCTCGGCGAGAGAGCGAAGAGATAGCCGCCCCGGTGGGAAGCCTCCTGAACGGCCTTCCTTAAATTAGTACCCTCCCCGGCAGTCAGGCTGTCCTCCGCGAAGCTTATCCCCCTGACGAAAGAGAAACGCTCCAGCATGCGAGCAACCATATCTTCGAACTTCTGATCCCGCCTCCCGAAGTCATACCACTTCGCGGCGGCGCTGAATCTCCCCTCCTGCAAAGCTAAAGAGAGGATTACCTCCTTGTGGCTCTCCTTGACCAGAGATAAAAGCCCCAAAGTCTCCCGGCTCTGGAAATCAAAGAGGAGGGTCAGGGGAAGATCAAGGTTCAAAAAATCCCTCCTCAACCTATCGGAGGCCGACTCCAGACCGGTAATGACCACCGCTAAATTCGAGGGGAGCGGGGATAACAGCGGAGAAGAGATGACTGTCAAGCCCAACAGTGGCTGCAGCTGAGCTGACTGCACCTGGATCTCCAGCCTCCTTCTATCGCCCGACATAACCGCCTCCCCGATAGAGAATCCGTCAATGGCCAAAGCCGAATCTAAGCCTCTTTGAACCAGAAGAAGGGAATAGGCCAGGGGGAGCTGCGCCGTTGCTCTCGGTAAACTCTTCTTCGCGAAACTGAGCTGTTCCCCGGCAGGACCAAACTCCATTCTTTCGGGTTTCGCACCATAGTTTGCCAAAAGCTCACCGATGCGGAAACTCGCCCCTTCTATGAGGTAGTCTTCCGCTTCTTTCTGGAAAAATCTGTCGGTGATGTCACCGAGGTCGAGATAGCTCACCGCCAACACCACCAGCACAATAATCACCAGCAAGACCGCGGTTGTCTTGAAAGGGAAGGTGCTCTTCTTCTTCGAAGGCTTTCGCTCGCGGTAAGAAGTCCTACGGGAGGTCGTTTTTCTTTTCGCGGTCAACTGATAATCCCCAGCCAATCACCCAACATAAACTGCATCCTGCCAATCAGAAGAGAGATACGGGACATCACCGTGTATCCGAAAGTGGCGCCGAAAAAAATCATGAGAAAGTAGATTCCCAGTTTGGCGACGATGCCATAGGCTCCCCTCTGCTCCTTCGAGA
>JAUWHO010000017.1 GCA_030605835.1 Candidatus Zixiibacteriota bacterium
GCTCCGCATCAACATACCGTTTCGTTCTTTTCCTTCTGAAGGGCATCGGACCCCCAACCAACATCTCCCTACTTACATTTTAATCATCCACGATAGTTTGTCAAGCTTTTTTTCCAGTTTCGCAGAGATTTGCTGTCAGAATCTGTCAGGCGGTCTCCATTGCGGAAGCTCTGTATTCTCAAATCAACTCAGTCGCTCCAAGCTCGGGTGGGAGTTGCACTCCCGCCCGAATACAGTCCCCCCGTCTCCTGTCCCCTGTTTCCTGTTCCCTGTTTCCTGTCCCCTGTCTACTGTCTACTGTTTGCCCGCCAGAGGCGGATCGCCTACGGCGACTGTTTGCTCCTACTTAACCAGCTCAAGCTTCGGATTGGGCTTAAACTCCCGGCCCACCTTGGCGAGATTTTTCCCGTTCACTCTGACGATGTCGGCGGTGAAATCGTATCTTCCGGTTAGAATCCAACTGCCGACGGCATAAGAATCGACCGGCACCTCTTCTTGCTCGAACCTCCTTATTCGGTCGGGATTGAAACCGCCGGAAACCACGATCTTCACGTGCTGGAACCCTTCCCGGTCGAGAGCCTCCCGCACCTTGAATACCAGCTCCGGGCATACCCCCCTCAGGTGTTCCGGGCCCTCCTTACCTCTCGGGTCCAGGGAGAAATCGACGATGTCGCCGGCGTTGTCCAACCTCACCGCCCAGAGTTTCTCCCCCATCTTGCGGGCAACCTTGAGTGCGGTCTCAGGGCAGTTGTTGTCGAAATCAACAAGGGAGATCAAGGGGACATCCGGGATATACTTATAAAATTTCTCCGTCGCTAAAACGGTATCGGCGTGATAACTCGCCATCAGGGAATGAGGCATCGTTCCCAGACCCCTGTCCCCATACCAGGCGGCCATGGCATCTGTAGGGACTCCCTCAGCGCCGCCGACGTGAGAGGCATAGCCATCGCCTCCCTGAGTGGCGAAGTGATCGAATCGATCCGCAAAGAAAAGCACCGGCTTGCCTCTGGCGGCCTCCACCACTCTTCTCACGTTGGTGGCGATTTTCGTCCGCCGAGCCAAAACCCCCAGATAAACCGACTCCAGATGGGCAAAACTCGGATAGTCCCCCTCGATGGTCATCACCGTCTCCCAGGAACAGATGGGATCACCGTCATGAAGTGCCTTTACCTCCAAGCGGTCGAAGGTGTTCGTCCAGAGATGGTCCAGACGCTCTAAGATTTCGACTCTTTCCCGATTGTGGAGAAGATAGCTTTTGTAGTTTTGATGGAAGAGCGTCTCCCGGATTTCGAATTTCAGCGCGATATATCTGTCGAAGAGCTTATACGCTTTCTCGGGGTCTTTATAGTATCCGCTTGCCACCTTCAGAATCCCGATGGCCTCGTCGGTTCCACAGAGGATGACCTCATCCGCCTTCTGAAAGACCTGCATGGTGCAGACCGGATGATGATCGTCCAGCTCCAAGATCCTCTTGGTTCTCCAGAAATAGATGGCGGAACGGTAGCCCCGTCTCAGCTCGTGTACCGGCAGGTCAAAGACCGAGAGCTCTAACCTTTTTCTTTCCTTTCCCATGAAGCTCAATCGAAATAATGAGGTGCCGCAGCGCTTGTCAAGTAGTCCACGAACTTCCCGCTCCCAACGCAGTTTGTAAGTTGTCTCAAAACCTCTTATATTGTCGGTGAGAAGAAAACTCGAGGTGGCATTACGGCTGACCAAATCTCGGTGAAGGCGCAAATCAGATTAGGGGCACCAGTTGAGAAGGTCTGGTCGGCTCTCACCAGCAAAGAAGATCTAGAAAGGTGGTTCTGCGAATACGCAGGTCTGGACCTGGAGGTCGGCGGAAGCTACGGCTTTGGCGGCAGATTCACGTGGCTCTGTCGAGAAGGAGATTCGCCACACCACGAGATCGTGCAGCTGAAGAATCAAGAGATTCTGTCGTACCGGTGGGACCTGCGGGATTGGGAAGGAAGAATACATCCTTCTACAGTTCGATACCGTCTGAAACAGGACGACCAGGACACCCTGTTTGAATTGAAACAGATGGTGGAGGGGGAAAGGGACTGCCCCGGATTGGACTTCAACAGCGCCTGGGGTGTCTATCTGCAACTCTTAGAGGCCCATTGCGAAGGACGTTCCTTCGGCATCCGCTTCCACTTCTCTAGAAAGACCAGGGGGGATCTCCGACATCACATAAGCATCCGTGCCCCCAGAGATGAGGTTTTTGAGACCATATCGACAACCGAGGGGATAAAGAAGACCTTCGCCAGAACCTGCAGGCTTTTTGAGGCCAAGCCCGGTGGGTCAATCGACATGGCTTGGGAATATGAGACCAGACCCACCAAGGTTTGCGAGTGCGATCCCCCATTCACCTTGAGTTACAACTGGTTCAAAAGAGGCGAAAAAGGGATCGAGGAGGGGAAAATCATCTGGAAGCTGAAGCGCGAGGGGAAAGCGACAATCATAGATCTGGCCGAGACCGGATTCTCTAGAGAGATCGACCTTCGTGATGACGATCTGGGCTGGGCGGCGGTCTTAAGCGACATCAAGCGTTACTGTGAAACCGGCAGAAAGGCGATGTGGTATGCGATAAAGGTTGAATGACTGAGGCGAGCTGGGGTTCGATTCGGAACAAACGGCTGTCTCCCTCAGCGATCCGCTTCATCCATCTGGTCTGCTCCTCCGCCCAAAAGGAGCTGTGAGCGTACTCCAGCCCAAATTGCACTCCGGATCATCGCCGGCTTTTGCGCCGGGATGTTGACTTCGGAGGCGCAGCCGCTATTTTGGGGTGAACTTGCAGAAAAAAGGAATGGCGTGTTTGACAAGATAAGAGGACTGTCGGAGCAACTGGTGCCGCGCCTGGTGAGGCTGAGAAGGCATCTCCATCAGTATCCGGAGCTGGCGCTGGGCGAATACAAGACCGCAAAGACCATCGCCGCAGAGTTAAAGAGGATCGGACTGAACGTAACCACGGGACAATATAAAACCAGCGTTGTAGGTCTCTTGCAGGGTGGTTATCCGGGCAAGACCGCCGCCATCCGCTCCGATATGGACGCCCTCCCCATAACCGAACAGACCAATCTCCCCTTCAAGTCCCGCTATGAGGGGCGGATGCACGCCTGTGGACATGACGTTCACGCGGCGATAGTTGTGGGGGCAGCAGCTATCCTCTGCAAGCTGCGGGAACATGTTCGGGGGAACGTGAAATTCATCTTCCAACCCTCGGAGGAGGTTCCCCCCGGGGGAGCGAAGTTTTTGATTGAAGCCGGGGTGCTGGAGAATCCCCGGGTGAGCGCAATCTTCGGAATTCACGTCGATGCCGACATCCCCACCGGGTATGTGGGGTTGAGGGTCGGTCCTACCATGGCACAGGCTGACGATTTCGACCTCACCATAGAAGGTCTCTCCGGCCACGGCGCCCTCCCCCACGAAACCGTGGATGCCATTGTTTGCGCCTCCCAGATAATACAGGCCCTGCAGACCATAACCTCGCGGCGGATCGATCCGGTGGAACCGGTCGTTATCAGCATCGGAAGCATCCACGGAGGACAAGCAAGAAACGTAATCTGCGGCCGGGTCGAACTTCAAGGGACCGTGAGGACCTTAAATCCCAAAACCGCTCACCGGATGCCACCTCTGATCTCCGAGGTGGTGGAGGGAGTCTGCAAATCCTTCAACGCCAAATTCAGGCTCGACTACTTCCCCGGTTACCCACTCCTCTCCAATCACCCTGCGATAGTCGAGATCATCAGATCGGCGGTGTCGAAGCTTTATTCAGAAAGAAATGTCGTGGAGGTCCAAAAACCGGTTATGGCTGGGGAGGACTTCGCCCATTTCCTTGAAAAGCTACCGGGAGCACAATTACGTTTGGGGGTGCGTAATGAGGAGATCGGAGCAGACAAACCCTGGCATTCCCCCCAGTTCATCGTTGACGAAAACGCCATTCCCGTTGGAGCGGCAACATTAGCCGCCTCTGTATGGGAGTATTTGGAGGGCTGAGGTCTGTGAATCTCAGATGGAGGGACTACTTTAGAAGTATCATCCTTCTGCTTACCATTGAGTCGCCAGCAGTCAGTTTATAGAAATATATCCCCGAGGATAGATCCGGGCTATCCCAGCTAACCGACCTGTATCCTGCCGTCACCTCTCCGGCCACCAGCGTAGCAACCTTCTCCCCAAAGAGGTTGTAAACCTCTAAGCTAACCTGACAAGCTGTCGGCAGATGATAACTGATTACAGTATGATCGTTGAAGGGATTCGGATAGTTCTGAAGGAGGGTGACTTGATGGGGCCGCACCGCCTCTCCCTCCTCCTCAATACCTGCTGGAGTGAACTGTAATATATACATCCCGTCGACGCCATCGGCGATGAAGACGTAGCCATCGCTCAAGACGACACCCCGGCAGAGACCACCGGTGTCGTAGAAACCGATCTCGGAAGGGGCAGTGGGATCGGAAACATCTATTACTCGAAGGCCGTCTTTTCCGTCGGCCAGATAAGCGTAGCCGTCATCGACAGCGACATCGTGTGCATTTTCCTCACTGTCGAAGTATCCCACCTCAAAAGGACTCGTCGGTTCGGAAACATCTACGATTCGAAGTCCCTCGGCACCGTCGGCAACGTATGCGTGATCACCAACTACAACGACTCCGTATGCCATACCGCCAGTATTATAAAAACCCCTCTCATAGGGATTCGAGGGCTCCGACACGTTTATGATACGCAGACCCTCCCAACCATCGGCCAGGTAAGCATAATCCCCAGAGACATAGACGCCATAGGCTAAACCCTCGGTGTTGCAGGACCCGATCTTGTATGGATTAGCAGGCTCCCCGACGTCAACGATACACAAACCCTCAACACCGTCGGCAATGAAGGCGTAACTGCCGGCGACGACGACCTCATTACAGCCACCATCGGTGTCGAAACCTCCCTCTTTATAGGGGGAGCTGGGACTGGCGACATTGACTATAACAAGACCGCTATCTCCATCGGCAACATAGGCAAGGTCGCCGGCGATGTAAACCGACTTTGCCTGGTGAGGGGTGTTGTAAGAACCCACCTCCACAGGATCTCGAGGCTCCACTATATCGATGATGCGGAGACCATCGCGACCATCAGCTACGTATGCGAAATCCTCAGAGACGAAGAGCTCCACGGCCCAGTCTCCAGTATCGAATGAGCTGACCGTATACGGGCGAGAGGCGTCAGAGACGTTGATCGATGAGAAGCCGGCAGCGCCATCGGCAACATAGGCCAGGCTATCGAGGACGTATACGCTATAAGACCATCCATCAGTATCACAGGAACCCATCTTCCGGGGGTCCGTGGGGTCGGAGACGTCTATGAGGAAAAGCCCGCTGTTCCGATCCGTCACGTATGCACAGCTATCGACAAGATAAACTCCCGTGGCGCTGCCTGGAGTGTCGTAATGTCCAACCTCATCTGGATTTGCAGGCTCAGTCACATCGATTATTCGCAATCCCTCGTCGCCGTCAGCAACATAGGCATAGCCATGATTGACGTAAACGCTATAAGCCCAACCTTCGGTATCATAGAATCCTTTTTCGTAAGGTTCATCCGGATCGGACACATCTATGATTCGCAGACCCAGATTCCAGTTGGCTAAGTATGCGTAATTCCCCTCCACGAAAATCCCCTCCGCGAAGGTCTCGGTCTCATACACGCTCACTTCCCGCGGATCTTCTGGTGAGGATATGTCGATGATGTAAAGGGCGCTGTCCCAGTCGGCGAAGTAAGCATAGTCCCCGAGAACATGCACCGACTCTCCGCGACCATCAGTGTCTAAGAATCCGACCTCGACAGGTTCGCTCGGAGTTGAGACGTCAATTATCCTGAGGCCCCCTTCCCCACCGGCGACGTAGAGGAAATCACCGTCCAAGAAAAATCCCCAGATCATTGCCGGAGTGTAGATCTCTCCCACCAGAGCCGGCTCCGCAGGGTCGTGGACATCGAAGACCAGAACAGCCGCTCCCCCGGCAATGTACGCATAATCTCCCTCGGCCCAGGTAGCTCCACAGGGTCCGTAAAGCGCTCGCCCGATTAAGCGAACATTCAAGGAATCAACCGCAGTGCCTGAGAATTTGAAGTTACGGGCACCGTTCGAAGAGGTTTGATCGACCTGTCCGAACGTTGCGCCTCCTGTAAAGGAGACAACAAAAAAAAGCAGTATCGATAATCCAATAAATCTGCTCATACTCTGCACCCTCAAGGGTAACGAGTGGCTCTAAAAGGAAAGGTAAGCAGAGCCGCTGAGATGTCAAGACCTTAAATCATACAGGAAGCCGGCAGTAGTGCTTAACACCGTAAGCCCGCGGAGCCACCCGTCTCAGAGGCTAACTCCTCTACCTGTTTGCGAATGGAGCTCAACGTATCCTGGAGACCCTCGGGATTCTCTAGGCTTGATCCCGCTCGCCCAGCGCCCGATAAAGAAGCTCATCGCTCTCCTTCAAGAGCCTCTTCGCCTCCGGTGAATCGACGCCCAGATGGTGCCTCAAGATCGCCAGCTTGACGGAGCCACCGCTTCTCCTGAGCAGATTCGAGGCCTTTCTGTAGCTCACTCCGGTGACCTCCATGATGGTTCTCTTGGAGCGCTCTTTCAGCTTTTCGGATTTGACTTGAAGATCCACCATCAGGTTTTTGTACACCTTGCCCAGCTTGATCATGGCGGTGGTGGTGAGCATGTTCAATATCATCTTCTGCGCTAAAGCTGCTTTCATCCGGGTGGAGCCGGAAACGACTTCCGCTCCCACGACCGGACAGATGGCAACGTCCACCTTGATCTTTACAGTTGAGCGCGGATTGCAGGTTAAAAAAACAGTCTTTGCTCCAACCCTGCGACTCTGTTCGAGCACCGTCAGAACGAAGGGGGTTCGCCTCGAAGCAGTGATGCCGATAACTGCGTCGCGGGAGTCTATTTTCAATCGTTTGACCTCGCTCATCGCGGCATCGACATCGTCTTCGGCTCCCTCTATCGCCCTCCACAAGGCCTTTCGACCGCCGGCGATGACTCCGATTATCTGCTTCGGTGAAGCTCCAAAGGTCGGGGGGCACTCGGCGGCATCCAAAACCCCCAACCTTCCGGAGGTGCCGGCGCCGAAATAGATGAGACGCCCTCCCCCCTTCAAGGCTTCCACGATCAGCGCCACCGCTTTTTCGATGTAGGGAAGCTCGCCCCTTACCACCTCGGCGACCTTCGAGTCCTCACTGCTTATGACCTCAAGGATTTCTCTCATGGACAGACGGTCGATGAGTTTGGTTCGAGGATTATAAGACTCCGTGACCAGATCTTTTATCTCCTCGAAAACCGCCCTCCCCTTTTTGGATTGTCTCCGCATCTCCGTTCCCCACTGTTTCGCTGCAGAAAAGAATGGAAAGCTCCAAATCCCTGGATAGTGTTACTTCGTTAGGAAAACCTTGTCTCGATCCGGATTTCGGGCATGGTGCCTTCTGAGATGTACCATCAAGACCGCAAGGTCACCAGAAGAGACCCCGGATACTCTGGAGGCTTGTCCAAGGGAGGCGGGACGGAACTTCTGCAATTTTTCTATCGCTTCCTTCTTAAAACCGTTCAAACCGCCATAATCAAAATCCTCGGGTATGACCATTGACTCCATCTTCGCAAACCTTCCCACCTCTTGTCTCTGTCTCTCGATATAGCCGCCATATTTGATCTCAATCTCTATGTTCTCAGCTATTCTGGGGTCGATGGAGCTGACTTCCGCAATTGCCGAGAAGTCACTGAGCTGCATTCCAGGAATTTTAATTGCGTTGTGCAATCTGATTTTGCCTCCTGACTTCTTCAGCTCCTTCAATTTCGGATAATCATCACAGTCAACGGTTATGTTTTTGGTTTTCTTCAGCTGCTCTTTCAAGTCTGTTTCTCGACCTTTGTAATCCTCCCAGAGTGGCTGTGGAATTAAACCCAGACCGTGACCGATTTGCAGGAGACGTTCTTCAACGTTGTCCTCTCTCAAGAGGAGCCTCCACTCCGCCCTGGAAGTGAACATCCGGTAAGGTTCGCGAATGTCCTTGGTGACCAGATCGTCAATCAATACTCCAATATAAGCCCGAGAGCGCTCCAAAATGAGAGGCGATTCCCTCTTCAGTTTCAAAGCGGCGTTGATGCCGGCAAGCAGCCCCTGAGCCGCAGCCTCCTCGTAACCGGAGGTGCCGTTTATCTGCCCCGCGAAATAGAGGTTTTCGACCGCTTTGGTTTCCATGGTCGGTTTGATCTGCCACGGAGGAAAGAAATCGTATTCGATGGCATAACCGAATTGGGTAATAGTCGCCTCTTCGAGTCCGGAAATGGTGTGCAGAGCCTCATACTGCACCTCCTCCGGAAGACTGCTGGAGAAGCCGTTGAGGTAAAGCTCGTCGGTGTCTCTCCCCTCCGGCTCTAAGAAAAGCTGGTGACGTTCCCTATCCGGGAATTTGACCACCTTGTCCTCCACGGAGGGACAATAGCGCGGCCCCACCCCCTTAATTCTGCCGGAATAGAGGGCGGACTTATCTAAGTTGTCTCTCAAGACCTGGTGAGTTTTCAAATTGGTGTATGTCAAATGACAAGGGAGCTGATCGAGGTTGACCTCCTCAGTCCGCAGGGAAAATGGCCTCGGGTTTTCGTCTCCCCTCTGGATCTGCATTTTGGAATAGTCAACCGTTCTCCCGTCCAATCGCGGAGGGGTTCCGGTTTTCAATCGTCCGACCTCAAAGCCATATCTCTTTAGATCATCGGAAAGCCCCAGGCAGGCAGGTTCACCAGCGCGTCCGGCAGGAATTGTCTTTGTTCCGATATGAATCAAGCCGTCAAGGAATGTGCCGCCGGCCAAGATCACCACCTTTGAGGTGATCTTCGCGCCTCCGTCCAGGACAACGCCACCAGCTCTCCCCTTGTCGATTATCACGCCAGTGACGTTTCCCTCTATAATAGCCAGGCCCTTCTGTTTCCTCAAGGATTCCTGCATCGTCATTCTGTATGTAGCCCGGTCGCACTGCGCTCGCGAGGACCAGACCGCCGGACCTTTACTTCTGTTGAGGAGACGATACTGGATGGCGGCCTGGTCGGAGGTGAATCCGATCTCACCCCCCAAAGCGTCGATCTCTCTTATGAGTTGTCCTTTGGCTTGTCCTCCCATGGCGGGATTGCAGGACATCTGGGCGATCATGTCGATTTTCATCGTCACCAGCAGGGTGGAAAAACCGAGGCGTGCAGCGACCAGTGCGGCTTCACACCCGGCATGTCCTCCGCCGACGACAATTACATCGTAATCGTAAAGCTCATTCATTCTTTGATAGTCTCCCTCTTGCTCGGGATAATATACTTCCAGATCTGTTAGCGTGCAAGCGCAACAGCCCACAGCGTATCGGCAACAGGCAGTCTGTTTGAGACCGTTATGAAGATCGATAGAGCAAAAACCCCGGGATTCTCGATTCCCGCTTTGATGTTACTGTGAAACTCTGTAAATCGGAAAGCTATTTCTGCTCGGATTGGAGAAACTCCACCAGTTTTCGATTCCGGCGCTTGATGTTGTTCTCCTCCATCCAGTCGAAGAGCCCCACTGCCAAAAGCGGGAGTCCGATGGTGGCGTCTACATAACAGGTGCCGAAATTGCTCTGGATGGTGAGCTTCCCCCAGCTTTTTGATTCCGAGAAGGTGCAGCCGGAAAGCCCTCCCCAGTGGGGAGCATCGGTGGTCAGCTGAATGGCGTAATCCAGCCCCTTCAATTTTTCTCCCAGGACGATCATCATCGGTTCGGTCTCTTGAATATAGTTTTTGGGGACTCCCCCTCCGATGATGATCTCTCCCGTCTTTTTGTCGGCCCGAATCAAACGGCACATGTCCAGATTGTCTTCCAGCAGGTTTATGGTGAGGACCTCCTTTGCCTCCCGATTGCGATAGAAATGATCGACGATGCCCATCCCCAGCCCGCTGTCGTGAATGGCAGGGCAGAAAATCGGGGTGGCGGTATCGTGACAGCTTCTGAGAATGGATAATTCTCCACTGACGGTGCCACCCAACAGATGTAAGAATTCCCAGGTGGGATAAGGCTTCGGTGGAAGGGTCCCACAGAATTCAGAGATCATGCGGTCTAATTCCTCGAACCTCTTATCGTCGGCGTAAGTGTCATACATCCTGTCGATCTTTTCTCGGGAGAGAAAATCATCGCTCGAGGTGTCTCCTCGTGGACCTTGGTAGTGATAATCTCCCATCCCCTCGTGGTAGTCGTGAAAGAGATTTGCGCCGGTGGTGACTAAAACGTCAATCACTCCCCGCCTCACCAGCTTGGAGACGATGAGACGCATTCCCGCCGGCACCATCGCCCCGGAAAGTCCAAAAAAGATAATGGCCTCTTGGTCCGCGACCATCTCCTTTAAGATTTGAAAGCATTCTCCCAGGGTTCTGGCTTGAAAGGAGAGGTGCGAGAAGGCCTCCAGAAGCTCAGAAACCGAATGGAGCCTCTCCGGGTCGACAGGCCTCACCGGGGACCCAAGAAAATCTTCTCTTTTCATCTTCTCTCCCGGAAATCAGGTTGACTGGAACTTTCAGAGAAAATAAGTAAACTTCGCCTCGCTGTCAAACCATAGACTCCGCTCTTCAACGCGGCATAGCCCGGTTGAGTTTTGGGTCTGGACAAATCTGGAGAAGGAGGAGAAATTCTCAGCGACAGCAATGAGTCCGCAGATGTTTTCAATCGGGGCAATAAGGTGGAATTCTATCTTCGATCTCAGATGGAGGAGGGGTTTTTGAAAAGCCGGATGGCCAGGTTGAATTGAAAGCTTATTCAACCAGACCTTGATTTTCGCCCTTACGGGTCTTCACTGATCATGAGTCAAAGAGCTATCGCATGATGTTGCCCATGCGGACTCGGGACTGCCAGTTGTAAGTCTGTATCTCCCCCTTGACCGAGGAGTGAATCAGCCTGTAGGATCCGAAGCCGTCCTCATCGAGGAAGATGAAATAAGCCATCCCCTCCTGGGCTTGGTCTTGAAGTCCGAAGTAGTTCCACTTCTCCCAGGGCTTGGTGCCCAGATCAGAGGGAAATCTCTCGACCTCGTCCGGCGGCCCGTAGATGATGTAAACTCTCCCCTTGTCGGTCTTCCAGCCGTCCGGCTCTTCAGCCAAGCCTCTAAATCGGGAAAAACGTTCGTTAGCGTAGTCCCAGCGGGCATAATGCTGGATCTTGAACTCATTCAGAGCTGTGGGAGGATCAGGATCTTTCGCCTCCCAGAAAGTCTTCATGAAATTGGTCTTGCCGGTGAGGTTGAGTTGGTCATAGGTTTTCAGCTCTCTTTTGCTGGCGAGGTAAAGGATCTGGTTCCTGACTAACTTGGCCTCCTTTTCATTGTCGATAGATATTGCCTCCGGGTGACGTTCGGCCAAATCCCACACCACTCCTCTGGCCGCCAACCTGTCGATACTCTCGGTGACGGAAAACCGCTTCTGTCCGGTGACGGCTTCCCCGGTGGCATTATCGATGACCTCCAGCCTCAAAAAATAGTCACCGCTGGGCAACCCAACCGGGTTTATTGCACTCATGATCACCGCCGTCTCCCCCGGCTTCCCGTAAGTTCTGGAGGAGAAATCCTTGTAAGGTTTCCTCTCTTCGGAGAGAACTGAATAAGCGACGGCATAAGTCGAATCCAGCCCCACGCCAGATTTCAACCCGTAAACCTCTGCGTAGAAGTAAATGAGATTCCGGATGGGGTCGAATTCCCCCGGCGGTGCCGGCATCACCCGATAACCGTTTTTGTAGAAAACCCCGCGATTGGTGTCGGGCTCCACTAAATAGCCCAGCTCGATGTCACTGAGAGAAAGACTGCGACCTCGAATCTGGGGAACGACGATCTCCTTCCTGAGAGTACTCCAACTCTCCGAGAGCCGGTCTTCAACTCCGACCTCGAGAACATACTCTCCCGGTTCAACCACCGCTCCAAGCTGATCAATTATCAGATAACCTTTGTCGCCCAACTCCTCCAGATTGTCAACCTGGGTGACATTCGTCCAGCTAGTCTGATCGACGGTGTCGCCACCTTTCGTAAGGAGATTTAGAGACGCCTGCATCTCTGCAGTGTAGATCCCCTCCTTCTCCTTGAAGTATAAAAGGTGTCTTCTCAGAGAGTAGTAGACCTCCAGGTAGGTTTTGGTGGTGTCGGAAGGATTGAGAAAACCGGCAACATCAACTCGAAGCCCCAGCGGATTTTCCTCCTCGGCAAGGGCCTCCGAAAGAGAAAAGACCTGACAAGTTGTGAGGCTCAAGATGATTACTAAAATCAGTCTATTCGACAGAACCCTTGGATTCATACCCACCTCACTTTCTCATCTATATTTCCTCAAATCGCCATCGTAGGGGTATCGAAGTTGATACTCCCCGTAACCAGTATCCACAAAAATAAACTTTTTCTTGAGACCATAATAATACCAAATCTGATAGGCACGGCTGTCAAGGTCGAAGGGGTGGCGCTCGATCTCGTCCGGAGGCCCGTAAGTGACGTAGACCATCCCGAAATCGGTCCTCCATCCCTCTCTCCCGAAGTAGGTGAAGTGCAGGGTGGCGTAACGTAGGCGGCTGTAATACTCATCGCGCAGCTCGTTCTCCACGGTGCCGGGGGTGGGGTCTCGTGACCTCCAGAACTGATTCCACCGTCGCACTCTCTCGCCCACATCCTGAGCTTCCTTCAGAGCTTTCATCTCCTTATCGGTGGCAACGTATCTCAGTTGCTCGATGGCGGTATCGTAATCATTCCTGACCATCGCCAGAACCGACCAGCTGATGGAGAAGGGGAACTCCCTTTCGACAGATTCGCGCCTATCCTTTCGGGAGGCGATGACCTTGAGAGAATAGCTCCCCGGCGCCAGGTCGGTGACGTCGAGATGGCCCATGACCGGGGTCAGCTTTGCTGCGGGGCTAACGGCGACTGTCTCGGAAGCCACCAGGTGGTGGGAAGAGTGGTGAATCTCGTAAGCGACTTCGAGAGGGGACAATTGCTCTGCTGGAAGGTAGATCTCGTAGTAGAAACTCAGCTTGGGGAAATCCTCGCCGTAAGCACGGGTGACCGAGGGTATCACCCGAAAATCGCCCTTATTGAATTGCCGCCCCCCGGAGGAGTCTCCCGGATCGTGAGCGAACTCCACATCCGAGAGGGCAAAAACATCGTACCCGAAATGGGAGAGGTTGATGTCCAGCTCGACGATTGTCGACTTCCCGGAGGTGAGATCGGTCAGCTTCAACTCCGCCCGGTAGTCTCCGGAGTAAACATCGAAGGCGGCCTGGTTGGTGGTGAAGCTTTTGATATTCTCGGTCTCCTGATAGGTATCGACTGAATACTCTCCCTGAAACGTCCGCCCGGTGAGTTGCCTGTCCTTCCTGTCGTAAATCACTAAAACCAGTTCGTAGGAGGCGGTGTAGCGGTCCCCCCGACGCTGAAATTGCAGTGCCCCGGGGAGAATCTTATAATAGATCTCCAATTTCACCTTGTCGATGGTTTTGGCTTTGAAGCTGGCATAATCGGCGGAAAGCTTGGGCAAACCCAATTCCTGATAGCCTCTGGAGACGTCCTTGGAGGTGCGTTGGGAGAGGGGAACAACCGCCCAGGTCAGGATCACTGAGATCGCCACCAGGATTATCCACACTGAGGACTTAGCTGTATCTTGATTCAATCTCATCACCACCTCAACGGTGCGGAGAGCTTTCCGCCGCCCTACTATAAACATAACCGGCAGGCCGCATTTCGGCAACTCATTTTATTCCGTTATTCGTAGTGTAAGCATTCGATCGGGTTCAATTTTGAGGCTCTGTAAGCGGGATAGATACCGAAGATAAGGGCCACCCCCACTGAGAAACCAAATCCGATCAGAACCCAGAGGAGGGGAACCGCGGCCGGGAGCGGAGAGACCAGGGCAACCAGCTGGGCAAACAGGAGTCCCAGGATTATTCCCAGAACCCCTCCGATTCCCGACAGAGAGCTGGCCTCAATCAGAAACTGCCACAATATGTCTTTTCTTTTTGCTCCGATGGCCTTGCGGATTCCGATCTCCCTGGTTCTCTCGGTGACCGAGACCAGCATGATGTTCATCACTCCCACCCCACCGACCAGAAGCCCGATAGAGGATATCACGATCATGGCCAGATAGATTATGCCGGTCAGCTGCTTATACATATCCATCAAATTCTCCTGGGTGAAGACTGCAAAGTCGTCGGGCTTATCATAGGGGACCCCCCGACGACGGCGCAAAAGCTCCGTTATCTGATCGATGGCGGCAGGAATCAGCTCCGGGGAACGAGCCTTAACCGCCAGGGCGAGCTCCTTTTCCTCCGGGTGAATCTTGGTGAAGGTATCGTAAGGAATCAAGACGAAGTTGTTGGCGTGTCCGGAACCCAAGAGCTCCTCTTTCTTCTCCATGACCCCCACCACTGTGAACCTGTCGCCGTTGACGAGTATTTTTTTGCCGACCGGGTCGAGGTTCTCGAAGAGTGTTTTGGCGACATCATACCCTAAGATGCAGACGTAAGCGCGGAACTTCACGTCGGCATCGGTTATGAAGCGTCCCTCCACGACGAAGCTGTTGTTTACGACTTCGTAGTCGGGAATGGTCCCGAAAAAACTGGGGCGAGTGACCTCGATATTTCTGTATTTGGCGTAATTACCTCCCGGCCGATGGTAATAGTTCTGAGGGGAGACCGCCTCCACCGCCGGGCAGTTCTCTCTTACGGCGACCGCATCCTCGAAGGTGATCCCCTTACGGTTTCTCTCCTCCTCCGAACGTCTGCCCATCTGAATCCCGGGTTTGAACTTAGAAACGTAGATGACATTTGAGCCTAAGGATTCTATCTGGCCAGCCATCGACTTATCCAGGCCCTTGATTATCGACACCATCCCGATGATGCAGGCGACGCCGATTAAGACCCCCAGAATTGTGAGAAAAGACCTCATCTTGTGAGTCCGAAAGGTCCCGAATGCGATAAGGAGACTCTCTGTAAATCCGGACAGGCGCATCGTCTCTCGTCTTTTAGTCGGCCATATGCCGAATCAACGGCAACTGCAGTCCATAATCGTCAGACCGCAACCGTCAATCCCGCAGTAAACACTACTAACTGCAGACCACTCACCACTGACCACTCACCAACTCACTCATCCAGCGTTGCGTCAGGACCAGAGCGGAGCGTGTCCTGACGCCATGGAACCACATTCCCAGTGGCAGAGGCCACTGGACTACCCCCTACTGACCACTAACTACCAACCACTAACCACTCACCACTAACCAACTCACTCGTATCTCAAGGCCTCAATGGGATCAAGTTTGGCGGCTCGGGTGGCCGGATAGATCCCGAAGAAAAGCCCCACAGATACGGAGAAGGAGAAGCCGACAATCACCGACCAGAGTGAGATGGTCGCCGAAAGTGGTGTCACCGCCCCCACGAATATTCCCAGGGCGGCGCCGAAGATGATGCCCATGATACCACCGGTTCCGGTCAGGGTCATGGCTTCGATGAGAAATTGCCACAGGATGTTTCGCCTCTTGGCTCCCAGGGCCTTTCGGATTCCGATCTCCCTGGTTCTCTCGGTAACCGAGACCAGCATAATGTTCATCACCCCCACCCCCCCGACTAAAAGGGCGATGGAGGAGATGACGATCATCACCAGATATGCGACGCCAGTTATGGAGCGATACATATCCATGAGGTAGTCCTGAGTAAAAACCGCAAAATCGTTTTCCTTATCATAGGGGACACCCCTTCGAAGGCGCAGAAGTTGGGTGATCTGGTCGGTTGCGGCCTCAATCCCGGCCTTGCTCTTGGGCTTTACCGCCAGCCATACCGACTCGCTGGAGGAGTATATCTTTCTGTAAGTCGTAAACGGTATCAGAAGGTAGTTGTTCTGGCTGTAGCCCAGAAAGGCCGGCTTCTTTTCGGCGACGCCCACCACTATGAAGCGGTTGTTGTTGACCAGGATCTGCTTCCCGATCGGGTCTGCGTGGGGAAAGAGAGCTTCGGCCACGTCAACCCCGAGCACGCAGACGTAAGTCTTGAAATTGATGTCGGAGTCGGTTACAAATCTCCCCTCGGAGGCGAAGCAGTTGTTCACCACTGCATATTCAGGCACAACTCCCCCAAGCTGAGGGTTTCGTGCCTCCTTGTCACGATATTTCACCTGGTTGCCGTCGGGCTCCTGCCACCAGTATTTCTCAGGAGAGACAGCCTCTACGGCGGGACAAAGCTCTTTGATCGCCATCGCGTCCTCGAAGGTGATGTATTTCCTTTTTCTCTCCTCCTCGGAGCGACCTCCCCCGCCGACCTGCACCTGGGGCTCAAAGCGGGAGACATATATGACGTTCGCCCCCAGAGATTCTATCTGCGCAGCCATGCTTTTGTTGAGTCCCTGAACGATAGCGACCATCCCGATGACCGCGGCCACGCCGACCAGCACCCCCAGGATCGTCAAGAATGACCTCATCTTATGGGTTCTCATTGTGAACCAGGCCATCTGGATGCTATCTTTGAGATGTAGAAGCTGGACTTTCATTGTTCACAGTTCACGGGTCACTATTCACCATTCACCATTAACCATTGACTACTCATACCGCAGCGCTTCGATTGGATCAAGCCTTGCGGCCTTCAGGGCGGGATAGATACCGAATATGACGCCGGCGGAGGAGGTAACCAGAATTGCCAGAACGACCGACCAGAGCTTCATTGTCGCCGGGAGGGAGGTCAGCGAGGAAACAGAGTGCGCGATCAGTTGCCCCAGGATTATCCCGATCAATCCCCCGCAAAGGGTGATGGTGGCGGATTCCACCAGGAATTGCCACAGGATGTCTCTCCGTTTGGCTCCCACGGCCTTGCGGATTCCGATCTCCCGGGTTCTCTCAGTCACTGCCACCAGCATGATGTTCATTATCACAATCCCGGCCACCACTAAAGCGACCGAGGAGATGATAATCATCACCAGAAACGCCATTGAGGTGAGATTGCGATAGAGGGAGAGGTAGCTCTCGGAGGTCATGATGGAGAAATCATCGGGGTCGTTGTATTTGAGGTGGCGACGTGCCCGGAGAACCAGTCTGACTTGATCCTGAGCTTGCTGCAGTAGATTTGGTCTTTTGGCTCTGGCGAATATGGTGATAGTCTCCTTAGCTCCAAAATATTTGCCGTAGGCCGAAAGTGGAATGACGGCCCAGTTGTCCTGATTGATGCCGATAAAGGAGCCACGCCTCTCCCCCACCCCGATTATGCGGAAATAGTAGCCACCGATCTTTATGTCTCTACCGATAGGGTCCAAACCGGGGAAGAGGTTCTCGGCGACATCGGGGCCGACTACGGCGAGGGCGCGGTTGCGTTCGTCGTCCTCGGGAGAGAAACTGCGCCCGTAGTCGAGGTCCAGGTCGGTGATCTCGACGTAGTTGGAGGTGATCCCCTTGACGATGCAGTTTGAGATGTAGTCGTTGCGATATTTGACCGGCAAATCCAAAGGCGGAGTGCCGCCGCCGATTAAGTCACAGAGATCGCAACTCTTTCTCAGCGCCCGGAGGTCATCGACGGTAAGATCTTTCCTTTTCAGGGCCTTGAAGAATTCGTCCTGGGAGGTGATGACGCCGAACTTGTCCACAATGAAGGTGGAGCTCCCCATACTGCTGAAGAGTTCGGCCACGTATCTGTTCATCCCGTCGATGACGGCCACCACCGCCACCACAGTCAGAACTCCGATGGCAACCCCAAGCAGAGTCAAAAAAGATCGGAGCTTGTTTGCCCGGATCGAGTGGAGGGCAATCATGACGCCTTGAAGGAAATGCATCCGTCATCACCTGTTCGATTCACGAGAGACTTATCCGTTCCCACGAGCTGGCGGTGATAAATTCGCCGCCCTACGATAGAGAGAGAATTCGTAGTCTGTAAGTGCTCCCGTCTTTCACATTTCTTATTTCCTGTCCCCTATTTCCTGTCTCCTATCTCCTAATACCTATTTCCTTCCCTTCCCGGGTGGAAGAATCTGTCTTCACTATTCGTACCGCAACGCCTCGATCGGGTTCAGCCTGGCGGCTTTGACCGCCGGAAAGACCCCGAAGAAGATGCCGACCGCGGAGGATATTGCTATCCCCACCACAATAGACCAGCCCTTGACCGAGGCCGGCAAGGGGGTGAGTTCGCTTACCAGCCCGGCCAGGATCACTCCCAGAAGTACCCCGATGAGTCCCCCGGCCGCGGCCAGGGTTACGGACTCCACCAAAAACTGCCAGAGGATGTCCCTTCTTTTCGCGCCGATCGCTTTGCGAATCCCGACCTCCCTGGTTCTCTCGGTGACCGATACCAGCATGATGTTCATTATCACGATTCCCCCGACTACGAGAGCGATAGAGGAGATGCCGATCATGGCAAAAAACGCCGCCGCCGAGAAACTTCGAAATAGCACCATCCCGGCCTCGGCAGTGTAGATGCCAAAGTCATCCTCCTGGTTGTACTTGACTCCCCGGCGGGACCTCAAGATCATCCGAGTTTCATCCTGGGCCAGCTGCATGGAGAGAAGATCCGGAGCTTTGATGCGTATCTCCACCGAGCGCCGGGAGCCGAAATATTTTTCGAAGGTGGTTCTGGGAAGTGCCACCCAGTTGTCTTTGTTCATCCCCAGAAATGACCCCCGCTTTTTCCCCACCCCGATGATTCTCAAAAAATAGTCGTGGACCTTGATATTCTTACCGATGGGGTCAAGGCCTGAAAGGAGATTCTCCACCACCTCCGGCCCCACGATGGCGACGGTGCGGTTGTGCTTTACGTCAGACTCGATGAAGCCCCGCCCGTAGTCGATGTCGATATCCGAGACCTCGATGTAGTTCTCGTCGGTGCCGACGATATCCACATCGGAGAGATACTTATCCCCGAGCTTGACCCGGCGCCTGGTGTAAACCGAACCGCTCAGGAGGTCACAATGGGGACAATAGCGCTCGATCGCCTTCATGTCCGCGAAGGTGATTTTCTTGCGCTTCTGGGCCTCTATCCACTCCTCCTCGGAGGTGATCATCCCGTACTTGTCGATGATGAAGGTGGTGGTACCGATGCTGTTGATCTCCCGGGCGACATAGTCGTTCATACCATTGATAATAGAAACCACCGTTATTACGGTGGCCACTCCGATTATCACCCCGATCAAGGTGAGAATCGCCCGCAGCTTGTTCGCCGCAAGCGACTGCAGGGCGATCTTCATGCTTTCGAATAGATTTCTCAAAGCAATTAAACGCTGCCGGGCGGAATTTCAGATCCTAGTTCCCGCTATTCTTGATATGCCTTACATCCTCCTCCTTCTCGACCTTCCCATCGCGGAGGTAGAATATGCGGTCGGCGTAAATGGCAATGTCCCGCTCGTGGGTAACGATGATAATGGTGTTCCCCTCCCGGTGAAGTCTGCCGAAAAGCTCCATGATCTCGGCTCCGGTAGCGGTGTCTAAGTTGCCGGTGGGCTCGTCGGCCAAAATCAGGGCGGGATTGTTGACCAGGGCCCGGGCGAGGGCGACACGCTGTCTTTGGCCTCCGGAAAGCTCATTGGGGCGGTGGGTCATGCGGTCTTCCAAATCGACGGTCTTTAAAGCCTCCTTGGCCTTTCTGATTCTCTCCCCGGAGGAGGTCCCATTATAGATCAAGGGCAGCTCCACGTTGTGAAGGGCGGAGGCTCGGGGCAGGAGATTGAAGGTCTGGAAGACGAAACCGATCTCCTTGTTGCGAATATATGCCAGCTCGTCATCGCTCATGGCGCTGACCCGGCGTCCGTTGAGATGATATTCACCTCTGGTGGGACTGTCCAGACAACCGATGAGGTTCATGAGCGTCGATTTGCCGGAGCCGGAGGGGCCCATAATGGCAACGTACTCGCCCTTCTCAATCTCCACCGATACTCCCTGAACCGCGTGAATTGTCTCGGTGCCGACGGTATATGTTTTCCAGAGGTCGACCGTTTTTATCAACACCTGCTGAATACCTCCAAGCTTTCTATTTCACAGTTGGCCAGCTAAGATTCAGTGTCAGTTATGCTTTTCTCGATTTTCACCTTATCGCCAGGCTTTAGAGTCCTCAAGGTGCGGTAGCTGCCGGTGATGACGCTGTCGCTCTCCGCCAACCCCTTGGTTATCTCGATATTCTGCTGGTCGGCGATTCCGGTGGAGACGGGAACGAAGTGAGCGCTCCCCTCCCTGACCACAAACACCCCCTCAATCTCTTTTTTCTTTTCCTTGCCCTTCTTCTTCTCTTTCGCCGCCAGAGAATCGTCGTTGGAGGAGGTTTCCTCTGCCTTTGACGGTTTCTCGCCCAAGAGTATCTTCAGAGAATCCTCCGTCAGTTCCCGCATCACCACCGCCTGTATCGGGATGTTCAGCACCTCTTCTCTGGAGTCGGTCGTGATATCCACGGTGGCGGACATCCCCGGTTTGATATTTGGAACATCGTCCAAAAGCAGGATGGTGACGATGAAGTTGACCACCTGTTCCTGGGTGGTCCGCCCCACCACCTGGGCGGAGCTGCCGATTTCGGTCACAACTCCTTTGAAGGTCGTATCCGGAACCGCGTCTAATTCTATATCCGTCTTCTGCCCCAGCTTCACGAAGCCGACGTCGGTCTCGTCTACTTCGGCCTTGATTTCGATCTCGGAGAGGTCGGAGATGACCATGATCACGGTGCCGGGGTTGTTCATGGTGCCGACGATGACGTTCTCCCCCTCTTCGGCATAAAGGGCCGTGACCACCCCCGACATCGGGGCCGTGATGGTGGTCTTGCTCAACTCATCCCGGGCCTGTTTGAGCTGGGCCTCATACTGCTCTACAGTGTTCAGTGCCGATTCATATTGAGCTTTCTGAACATTGTGGTTCACCCGGGCGACATCATAAGCCTCCTGGGAGGTTAGATTCCGGTCATACAACCCCTTTTGTCTCTGGAAGTCGAGCTCTGCCTTCTCGAGGTTTGCCTGGGCCAGTCTCAGTTGTGCCTCCACGGAGGACAGCGAGGCCTGTATCTGTTCAACGTAAGCCTGGTATCTGTCCGGCTCCAACTGCAATAGAAGTTGTCCCTTCGTCACGGTGTCCCCCTCCTCCACCGCCATATGGACGATCTTGGCAGAGATGTTGGCGGACATATTCACCTGGGTCCTCGGCTCCACCCGACCGGTGGCAGTGACGACGGAGGTTAAGTCGTTTACGGACACCTCCTCCGCTTGCACCTTGATTCTTTTCTCCTGAGAGGTCAAAAGCACCACCACCACCAGGACTATCAAGACGAGAGCACCGGCTGCGAAAATAATCACTCTCTTTTTCTTTTTCATATTGCGCGCCTCTTACCTGAACAAGAGATGTTCATCCCATAGGGAAAAGCTCTCTTACAACTTACTGCAAGGTCTCTTTGCCGACGGCCTTCTCCAGACTCGAGACCGCCAGGTTGTAGTCAAACAGCGCCTCCACCTGGCTGGAGGTCGCCTGCTTGTAACTCACCTCCGCATCCAGAAGCTCTAAGATTGTGGCCGCGCCCAGATTGTACTTCTCCTTGGCGAGGTTAAGATCCTCCTCCGCGGAGGCGACGCTCTCCTCCATCAGCTTCAACTTCTCCACCGCGACCTCGATATTGAGAAAAGCTTGGCGGATCTCTAAGGCAACTGCATTCTTCGTATTCTCCAGATTCTCCTTTTGGGTCCGGAGATTGAACTTGGCATCGCTGACGTTGGTCTTCCTCTGAAAATTCTCGAAGATGCTGAAGGACAAACGGGCATAGACGGTGTAGGTCGCGTTTTCCTGCTTGAACTTGAAGAGGTCACTGGAGGTGGTGGCATCGGCGCTGTGAGTGACTCCCCAGGAGAGCGTCGGCCACCAGCCTGAGTGTGCCATCCAGGACAGATTCTTTGCCCCCGCCAGGTCGTACTCCGCCTTGCGGTAGCTGGGATTGCTTTCCAGTGCTAATCTCAAAGCCCCCTCATAGGTGTAGGTCACCTCCGGGGAGGTCAAGGTCTCGACCACCTCAATGGCAGTGTTGACGTCCTGGTTCAGAACGTAATTCAGATCTGATTGTGCCAGCTTATAGTTGTTCTCGGCGTTTAGGAGCTCCAGTCTGTCGTTGCCATAGGAGACCTTCGCCTTTAAAACATCGGAGAGCGAGGCCGCCCCCAGCTCGTATCGACTCTCGGCGACCTTCAACTGCTCCTCGCCCCTTTTCACCGCATCTCTCTGGATCTCCAGGAGCATCTTGGCCTTGAGCAGGGCGAAATATTTCTCCTTGACCTCCAAAATCAGGCTTTGCTTCGTATACCTGAAGGAGTGTTCTGCGGAGCGTTTGCTGTTCTTTTGATACGCGATGTTAAACCAGTTGTAACCTCCGTTGAAGATCACCTGGTTGATGCTCAAATTGGCGCTGTAGTAAGTGGCCTTCTTAGAATAAGGCAGGCCGGTGCGAGGGTTAATCCGGGGGACTCCCGCCCAGGTCTCATAGTAATCGAGGTTAGATCCTACTCTCGGCAGAAGTGCTCCCCAGGCTTGCCACATCCCTCCTCTGGCGGCCGCCAGACTGTTGTATGCCGAACGCACCTGGTAGTTTCTCTCCAACGCAGTTTCTATACACTCCTGGAGAGTATATACTTTAGGAGAGAGACCGGTTTGACCTTGCGCGGAAACGGAGATCGTGAGCAAAAATAGCAGAACCCAGAAGGAAGCTCTCTTCAACTTGCTAGCTATCATGGTACCACTCCGATTTGAAGTCGACGAGACTCTCTAACCAAGCCGGAATCCTTTGAAGATGTTTGAGAACAGAGCTATCAAAACCGAGGCAGCCAACCAGAGAATTCCCACCGTTACAAACGATTTTCCCTTGGAGAACTTATAAACCAGGGAGAGCCCCACTGAAACGAGAATATACTGCCACAGCGCAAAGAAGCCAAACTGCGAGAGAAAACTGCCCAGGAAAGTTTCTGCCTTCTCGGCGGATAAAACCAAAGCCGGCGAAAGGCTGATCTT
Source organism: Candidatus Zixiibacteriota bacterium (assembly GCA_030605835.1). GTDB lineage: Bacteria > Zixibacteria > MSB-5A5 > DG-27 > DG-27 > DG-27. The sequence continues at coordinate 22,991 of JAUWHO010000017.1, forward strand.
GGGGGTCCCCTTCGCGAACGCCAAGGGCACCGTGACGATGGCACTGGGAATGGCAATCAGGGAAGAGTATGTGTAAACGCTCAAAACCCGCTTGAAGCTGCTGTTGCCTCCTAAAAGGATGCTGAAGACGAAGTACAACACCCCCGACACAGCCAGAAAGATCGCCAGAACCCCGATCGGGGTGACAACTATGCTGATTATCCGGTTCGTGGGATTCATCATTCTCCCCTTTATCACTTCCAGCTGCTCCGCGGAGATGTTGGGAACGGAGCTAATCCTTGCCAACTGCTCCTTTATCGTCAAGGAATAGAGAAGCTGGCTTGAGATCAGGGCAACAACTGCCACAATTATGAAGGCCCACAGCCAGGAGGGTTTTATATCCAGGCTCTTGAAGGTCTTCACCGGGTCGAAAAAGAGGTTTCCGATTCTAGACAACTGCCCGATGGGCCTGGTCTCTTCGGTTGGGGTTACCGTTATCTCTTCCATCTTCTCCTCCCAAGTCTGGCGATGTAAGGGCCTCTCTTCCTGAGCGAGCCGGAGTTCAGTTCCTCTTCTCGAACGGGCTTACTCCAGTGGACGGAACAAGAGCATCAGAAGTTTCAAAAAAGAACTTCGAATACAATACCGCCTCAAACAGAGTCTATTCAAAAGAAGACGAAGCCGCAACCTCGTCTCCAGTTTACTCGCCCTCACCTCTCCCCGTACGTGACTAAAGATTGCCTGTTGCGGCAGACCATCTTAAATTAGACAACCACGAAGGCAATTCGTTTAATCCCTCCGGTTTTGACCTCGAACAAATGCCCGTGTTTGCCCAAG
>JAUWHO010000030.1 GCA_030605835.1 Candidatus Zixiibacteriota bacterium
GGCTCCCTCGAAGTAGGTCACCATCAGATAGCCGCTGAAATCGACTCGCCCGGTGATGTAACAGATGGCCGCAAACGCCATCGCACATATCCCCACCAGCCCGATCGCCAGACCGTCGAGCCCGTCGGTCAGGTTCACGGCGTTGGAGCTTCCGGTAACCACTAAGACGACGAAGGGTATGTAGAGGAGACCGAACGCTAAGTAGTAGTCTTTGAAGAAAGGCAGCTCCGTGGAGGCGTTGAAGTTTGCTGCCGGAGGATAGAGATATAGAATCCCGCCCAGGAGCAATCCTAATAGCACCTGCCCCGCGAACTTCTTTCTCGCCACCATCCCCTTCCGCTGTTTCTTCACCGCTTTGAGGTAGTCGTCCATCAAACCCACCAGCCCCATCCAGACGGTGGAGAGCAGGATGAGATGAATGAAGCGATTGGTCAGATCCGCCCACAACAGGGTCGGGATTACTACCGAAACCAGAATCAGCACCCCTCCCATGGTGGGGGTGCCCTCCTTTGCAAGGTGAGTTTTAGGACCGTCACTGCGGATCTTCTCCTGGACCTGGTGTCTCTTCAGAAAGCGGATGAACATCCTTCCCAGAAGGAAGCTAATGAGCATCGCCGTCACGGTGGCATAGGCGGTCCGGAAGGTGATATACCGGAAGAGATTGAAACCGGAAATATATTCGCTCAGGGGAACAAGCAGATGATACAGCATTTTCTAATCTCTCTTTTTCTCGAACCGGGATTTAACTTTGTCCACAACCTCCTCCAGCCCTATCGCCCTCGAAGCCTTCACTAACAGTATGTCCCCCGGTGACAACTCACCACGGAGGAAATCGACCACCTCCTCCCTGCGGGAGAAGCTTTCAACTCTCAGGTCGGCTCCTGCTGCGGAGGCGGCAATCTCACCTCCCAGTTCGCCGACGGTGACCAGGATATCCAGGCCAGATTTAGCGGCCAGGTGACCAATCTCTTGATGGTACACCTTAGTCCTCTCTCCCAGCTCTAACATATCTCCCAGGACCGCCACCTTCTTCCCTTTGGTCTTCATTTGCGACAGAAGTTCCAGCGCATTTCTCATGGAGGTGGGGTTGGCGTTGTAAGAGTCGTCGAGGATAGTCAGGCCCCCCACCGAAACCTTCTGCATCCGCATCGGGGTGCCAGCGAATTTCTCCACGCCTCTTTTGATTTCCTCCGGCGTGAGTCCCAGAAGGGTCCCGACCGCGGAAGCCACAAGGGCGTTATGGATATTGTAGTCTCCTAACACCGACAGTTTCAGCTCCACTAGATCGTTGAAGGTGAAGGAGGGATAACCGCTGGAGTTGGAGTGAACCTCCAGTGCCCGGAAATCACAAGTGGCGGCGGCGCCGAAGGTCATCGCCTTTCCCTTCCATCTGGTGATCATATCGAGGCAATAGGAATCGTCTCCGTTCAAGAGGGCTAATGCTCCCTCCGGGAGATTCTGGAGCATCTCGAATTTCGCCTCCGCCACCTTCTGTACCGATTGCATGAACTCAAGGTGAACCGGCCCCACGTTCAGGATCACCCCGATGTCGGGATGACCGATCTCGGTCAGTCTGGCGACCTCCCCGGGACGACTCATCCCCATCTCGAAGATCCCCACCTGGTCGCTTTTGCTAATTTGAAGAATCGACAGCGGGAGACCGAAAAGGTTATTGTAGTTCCCGATCGACTTTCTGACTCTGAATTTCTCCGAGAGGACCGAGGCGGTCATATCTTTAGCGGTCGTCTTCCCGTTTGCTCCAGTTATTCCTACCACCTTAAGGTCAAAGAGGCCACGATAGTATCTGGCGAAATCCCCCAAGGCTTTGAGGGTGTCCTCGACGATGATCACACAGAGGTCGTAAATGGAAGTGGAGCCTTTCTGGTCCCACCACTCCCTTTTCGCCACCACCATTGAGGTCTCGTTGGAGATCGCCTCCGGGATGAAGTCGTGACCGTCAAATCTCTCCCCCCGCAAGGCAAAAAAGACCTCCCCCTCTCTCACGGTCCGAGAGTCAATGGAGATGCTGTGTATCGTGTCCCTCTTGGCCACTCCGGAGTTGGCGATGGTCCCTTTGACTGCCCTGATGAAATCCTCGGTTCTGACCCTCTCCATTGCCAGTTCCTGCGATTCTCTATCTTAGAAAATTTTCTGCGATCTCCTTGTCAGAAAATCTGTTGATCTGGTCGCCCACGAGTTGATAATCTTCGTGCCCCTTTCCCGCGATGATGACGCCATCCCCCTCCTTTGCGAGGCCGAGACCTTTCCTTATGGCCTCTTTCCGGTCTGGAATTTTCAAGACCTCTCTTCCCGCGGGGATTCCCTTCAGGATATCCGCCATGATCCTCTTCGGGTCCTCGCTCCGGGGATTGTCGGAGGTGACGATGGTCAAATCTGAGAGTTCACTTGCGATCTTTCCCATAAGAGGTCTTTTCGCCCGATCCCGGTCTCCGCCGCAGCCGAAGACGGTGATGATTCTTCTTTTGCAGACTGAACGAGCCAGTTTGATGATTCCTCTTAAGGCCTCCGGGGTGTGGGCGTAGTCAACCAGGACGGTGAAAACTTGACCGCAGTCGACCCGCTCCGCTCTCCCGGGAACGTTCTTCAGAAAGCCAAGACCAAAGACAATTTGCTCGCCGGGATAATCCAGACTGCAAGCCACCCCGGCCGCCGCCAGGGCGTTATATATGTTGAACTCTCCGAGAAGCTGCAGGTTTACCTTCTCCTTCCACTTCGGAGTGGAGAGGACGAAGCTTGTCCCCTGGTGAGAGAGCTTAATCTCAGACGCCGAGATCTGCGAGCTCCCCTTTAATCCGTAAGTGAGATGACGAACCTGAAGCACTTTCAGGATCTCCATCGAACGAGGATCGTCGGAGTTCAACACCGCAAAACTGCTCGCTTCCAAACCTTCGAACAGCTTCAGCTTGGCTTTGAAGTAGCTGTCCATATCCTTGTGAAAATCCAGGTGGTCTTGAGTGAGGTTGGTGAAAACTGCACCCCGGAAATCGACCCCGCAGGTCCTCTTCATTTCCAGTGAATGAGAGGAAACCTCCATCGCAACTTTCGTCACTCCCGCCCCGTTCATCTTCCAGAGAATCTCCTGGAGATCCTTAGATTCCGGGGTAGTGTGAGTGGCGACGATGCTCTCCTCACCCCAGGAATATCCAACGGTGGTCAAAAGCCCCACCCTCTCCCCTGCACCCTCCAGTATGCTTTTCAGCAGAAAGGCGGTGGTCGTTTTCCCGTTAGTTCCGGTTATCCCGAAAACCTCCAGATCCTTCTGAGGATGGCTGTAAAACGCCGCCGAGAGCATCGCCAGAGCTTCACGAGTGTCGGGAACCAGAATATGGGCGACACCTCCCGGAGCGGAGATCCCCCCCTCTTCTCTTGGAAGTGAGTCTCTCGGCAGTTGACAAACAACCGCGGCCGCTCCCCTCTTTAAGACCTGAGCGATATAAAGGTGACCGTCAGTCTTCTCTCCTTTGATGGCGACGAAGAGGTTTCCCTCTCTGACTTTGCGGGAGTCGTATTCTATCCCGGTGATCTCCAGATCTCTGTTTCCGGAAACCTTCGCCTCTCTCAAGGAGGGGAGCAAATCTTTCAAGAGGGCGGTTGTTCTCAAATCAGGTCTGGTCAAAGTCGATTTCAAATTCCTTGCCTATCTGCTCGCTCCCGAGGTAGCTCTTCAAAAAATGAGAGCGGGACCTTTCTCACGGATTCTCGAAATCAAGAGTCTTGCCGACTTCGAGGGTGTAGCTCTCCTCGTCTGAGAGCAGCACCGGAGAAGGTTTCGACCTTCTCAACGTCAGGGATTTGATGGAACTCCCCTTTCCGTTCCTCTTAATTTCGTAGCCGGGCAAAACCAGTGCTTTCTCCACGATCCTTCTGAAGACCGGGGCCGCAACCTGCCCACCGTAATGCTGACCCTGAGGCTCATCCAGAATCACCAATCCCAAAAGACGTGGCTCCTCAGAGGGGAGAAAGCCGACGAAGGAGGCAACATAAGCCCCCGGCTTGTAACCCCTCTCCCCCTCCAGGGGTTTTTCTGCGGTTCCCGTTTTTCCCGCCACCTTGAGGTTATACATTCGAGCCTGAAGGGCGGTTCCGCTGTCGACAACTCCCTCCATGAACTCCACCAGTGTGGAGACCGTCGTGGGGCTGAGAACCCTTTTACCGCGGACCTGTCGGGGTCGTTTGACTCCTCGGGCGGGAAGAACCTGCCCTTCAGAATTGAGAACCTTCTTGACTATGCTGGGGGAGACCGCAAAGCCACCGTTGGCAACCACCGCATAACAACAGAGCAGCCTCAAAGCCGTGATGGCGATCCCCTGCCCGAAAGCCATGGTGGTCAAGGTCACCTCGTTAGACTGGTCGAACCGTGGGATAACTCCTCTGGTCTCGTCGGGCAAATCGACACCGGTTTTCTCCCCAACTCCGAAACTCCGCAAGGTCTCGCAGAACCGCTCCCAGCCAACCTCGTGGGCGATCTTCGCGGAGATGACGTTGGAGGAGACTTCAAAAGCGCGGCGAAATGTCAAAGGACCGAATGGCTCGTGGTCGTGAACCACAATTCCAGGAAACTGACACTCTCCCCACTCCCCGTGAATCACCGCCTCCGGCTTGAAAACCCCATGCTCTAAGGCCGAGGCGAAGGTCAGCAGCTTGAAGGTGCTTCCCGGCTCGAAGCAGTCGACGATCGCCTTGTTGTAGGCGCTCCAGTCTCGTCCGTCGATGTAGTTGGCGAAAGCCAATATCTCTCCACTGAAGGGGTCCATGAATATCGCTATGCCGGAGAGAGCACCGGAGGAACCCACTGCCCGCCTCAACTCCGTCTCCACTATCTCTTGGAGTCGGATGTCAATTGTGAGTATGAGGTTCATGCCGTCTGTACTTCCGTTCTCAATCTTGTAGTTGAGAGGGCGCAGTCCTCCCCGGGCATCACGGAGAAAGGGAACCTCCACAGTTTTCGGCCTGAGCAGGGAGTCGTAGTTTTTCTCCAGCCCTGCTATCCCCACATTATCGATGTCGGTGTATCCCAAAAAGCTCCTCCCCAGCTTACCTTTGGGATAATGTCTCCGTTCCTCCGCCACCAAATATGCTCCCTTGAGATCCCACTTCTTGAATTCCACTAACTGATCCGGGTTGACCTTCCTCTTTATCCAGACGAATCTCTTGCCCGCGCTCAGAGAGGCCAAAAGGGTATCGGGGTTTGTGCCAACAACTTCGGCTAAAACCCTGGACAGATATCTTCGATTTCTCACCGAGTCGGGGACCGCATACAACGAAAGGGAATTCACTCCACACGCTAACGGTATCAGATTCCGATCGTAGATCTTGCCTCTTTTGCCGGACAGCTCCAGGAGGTACTTATGCTGGTCGGCAAGAATCTCTAAAGCCCTCTGGTGGCTGAAGACTTGAACGTAGAAGAGCCGTCCCCAGATGATAACCCAGGCTCCAAGTCCGATCACCAGCAAAAACTTCAGTCTCTTCAACGCCGAGCTATCCATAAACCCTGCTTTTACCAGAGTGAATCCCTCGGGATCATCTCCGCCTCCAGGGTTTCCCTGGAAAAGATGATCGACTTACCTTTCTCCACCATGTTGCTCACCAGGCCTCTCAAGCCTCTCCTGGAGGAGGCCTCACTGGCCGCGACCGGGTCCGGGCAGTAGATGACCTCACCCACCCCGGGAAATTCCAAATTCAACTTCCACAGCTCTATCTTCTTTTCGATCTCCGGCAGGGAGGTCAGGTGCGCCAGCTCGTAACGGATTCTGCTTCCCTCCTGTCTCACCTGGGAGAGTTTCTCTCTTCGGTCCTCTATTTCCCCGAGCAGGCTGTCGACCTCCATCCTCTGCCACAGATGGATTCCGGAGGAGGCCAGTGCTATAAAAGCGAGTAGAACCAGTTTTCCCTTCATCGGGGAATTATCCTCTCGGCGGCCCGCAACCTGGCGCTTCTGGCGCTGGGATTGAGTTTTATCTCTTCCGGGGAGGGGGTCACCGCCTTTCGGGTCAGCACTTTCAAGAGCTTGACCTTGCCACAGCGACATTCTGGCATCCCCGGTGGACAGACGCACCTCCCCGAGAACTTCCTGAACAGCTCCTTTACAACCTGATCCTCCTTGGACTGGTAAGTTACGACCACGATGCGACCGCCAGGTTTCAGAAATCTGACTGCAACCTCTAATGCGACTCTCAATTCTTCCAGATCCCGATTGATATACAAACGCAAAGCCTGGAACACCCTCGAGAGAGTCTTGACGGCGAAGTTCTTAGGGATCACCTCCAGGACCGCATCCCGAAGGTCGAAAGTTGTCTCAAGCGGTGAGCGACTTCGCCGCCTCACGATGTTTCTTGCGATTCGCCGCGAATGGCGCTCCTCCCCGTAGGAAAGAAAGATCTCCGCCAACTCCCCCTGCTGGAAACTGTTCACAATCTGCTCAGCGGTGAGGTTCAAGTCCGGGTCACTTCTCATGTCCAGGGGACCTTCAACCGAGTGGGAAAACCCCCTTTCGGGGTCGGTCAAAGCCGAGGTCCTCAGGCCCAAATCGTAGAGAAAACCGTCCACTGCGGTTAAACCCATTTTGTTCAGCTCCCCCTCGAGTTCACTGAAGCGAGATCTCCTTAGCTTGAATCGATGCCGAAATCTCCTCAGCTTTTCGGAGCTGGTGCGGATGGCCTTCGGATCGCAATCGAAGGCAAAGAGCCTCCCCGGAGGCGAAAGCCTCTCCAGGATCCTTGTGGAATGACCCGCATCTCCAACTGTGGCATCGACATAAGTGCCTCTCGGGTCTGTCACCAGAAAGCTCACGACCTCATCCGGCAGGACCGGAATGTGATCCCTTCTCAGGATTCTCTCCTTGCGGGGAACTGATCGGAAGCTTCTCTGCGACCTCCTCATATTTCCCCTCGTTGGCTTTTTTGTAAGCATCGTAAGTAGCCGGATCCCAGATCTCAATGTGGTCGGATACCCCTAAGAGCTTGACCTCCTTCCCGATCCCGAATTCGTCTAAAAGCTCCTTCTGGATCAGAATCCTCCCCAACCGGTCGATCTTGGCCGGATAGGCGTTTGAGAACGTCTCCCGCTGGTAAAGGCGCGGGTCTCTCCTCCTGAAAGGTTGCGACCGTGCCTCCTTGATGAAATGCTCCCACTCGTCCAGAGGGAAAACCGCGAGACAACCGTCAAAGCCCCGGGCGAGCCAGTAACGGCTCCTATCCTCCGAGGCATTCCCCTCTCTCAGCCTTTTCACAATGATGATGCGCCCCCTGTCATCCACCGAAGAGCGATAAGTTCCGTAAAAAGAAGACATCAACCGGCCTCAACTAGGCTCACGAATTTTCCCATTTTTTAGGGCTGGCGTCCCATTTCCACTAATCTATACTTCATATCGGCGGTGTCAAGTGATTTTTTGAGCGATTTATTAAAATTTTTTCCCACAATCTGGAGGCAGTGTGATCTCCCGGCACCCGAATCATTCGGCTGGGAGGGCGACAGATTCGTCAAAGTCGCACTCTTCGACTCTCCACTGCTGAGATGGGAGCTCCCTTCGGTGCACACCCTTCAAAGAGGTTTTGTCGTTCCATCACGACCTGAGCGTTCCGCTGTTCCGTCAGGACCGAAGCCCGCCTGTGGCGGGCGTGTCCTGACGGTCGGTCCCAAGCCGCGCAAATCCGATCCGCGGATTATCCCTCATAAGAATAGGCCGGGCATTCTTGCCCGGCGGACCTCCTGTGGAGTCTTCTCAAAGGGGTATGGGAATCCTCCCATAATTCCCCTCTCGACTGCGACCCGCCCGCATGTTCCATCCTCGTCTGAACTCTCTTCTATCTGACTGAAATAGAATAACTTACCTCTCTTGGCTTGGGTGTTAGGGAACCCCCAAACCTCCCGGCACATCTCTTGCCCTAAGAGTCCACGACACCAGAAGTCAACAGAAACTAACGGGGAGTAAAGGGAAAGAAGCGAACTGGCAAGGAGGGAGCGATGCTAAAAAGGAATTTCACAGAACTGGCCCTGGGCCTCTTTTTGTTCTTTCTATTGTTCACCAATCAGGCATTCGCAAGCGTTGACTACACCCTGAATATTCCGGCTGAACATTTCAGCTTAGAGAGACAGGGGGAATTCACAAAGCTGAGTCTCAGGGGGGGGATGGAGTTGAATCGTCCCGGCTCTCCTTCGGTGCCCCAGCTACTGATCAAGCTTATCCTGCCCTCGGGTGAGAGGATTGAATCTATAGAGACCAACATCTTGAGCTCCAAGAGGCTCTCTCTTGGGAGTCCTCTTTTCCCCTGCCAACATCCCGAAGAGATAAGCGATCGGGCAACGGTGCACCCCCTTGTGGGTCCAAATATGAAAGTCTACAGCTCCTCGGACCCCTATCCTCTGAGCCAAGTCGAGGTTGTGGAGGAGGGATACTGGGGCAGCAATCATCTCGTCACCCTGGCGGTTGCTCCCCTCACGTATCACGCCGCGGAGGGGATCCTTGTGCTCATATACTCGCTTCAGCTCCAGATCGAGACCGAGCCTGTCAGTGCAGAAAAACAGCTCTCTCTGAGTAGACTCAGAGGTCTCGGCAACCCGGTCTCTCCGGAGATGCTGGAGAAGCTGGTCAGCAATAAAGAGGACGTAGGCCGTTTCGCCACCCTGGCATCTTTCCCGAAGTTAACCTCCGGAGACGCTGCCGAGTATGTCATCATCACCAACGAAGCCCTTGCCTCTGCGTTTGAGCCTTTAGCGGAGTGGAAAACCCAGAAGGGGGTTCCCGCGAAGATAGTGCTGCTTTCTGAGATCGAGTCCAGCTATCCTGGGATTGATACTCAGGAGAAGATCAGGAACTTCCTGATGGAGGCTTACATGTCGGGCTTGAAGTGGGCTCTTCTGGGTGGAGACGAAAGCGTGGTTCCGATCAAGCACTGTTATCCTTACGACACAAACTACGAGAAAAAGCAGGGGAAGCTCCAGATCACCGACCTTTACTATGCCGACTTGACCGGCGACTGGGAGGTGGATGGCGACGGCATCTGGGGCGAGCGGACTCACGACAACCCCGATCTCTACCCGGAAGTATACATCGGACGTGTTCCCGCCGACACCCCGCAGGAGGTCTCCAACTGGGTTGAAAAGCTCCTCACTTACGAGAAAAATCCCGGCGGAGGGGACTTCTCCTATCTGACCAAGGCCCTCTGGATTTGCGCCGACCAGATGCGGGACCACAACCAGCACGGGCACATCGCCGCCGTGTTTCCGGACTATTTCACCAAGGATCTCTCCTCTTTGATTGAGGAGCCGACCGGTTACGACCCCAATCCCACTCAGCCCACCGGCGATCAGGTAATCGAGGTAATGAACCAGGGGTGGAACTTCATCAGCAATCTGAACCACGGAAACCCGGACAATTACTCCTCTATGGCCAGCGGGTACAATGGTGGGCCGCCCAAATACTATGTCTGGGGAGATACCCTCTTTCAGCCGGAGTCCGGGGCCTTGACCCATCTGGATTCCACCCAAAACTACGGCATCCATTATTCCATAAGCTGTTACACCGGGGCCTTCGACATGGAGGCCATCTGGAGTCGTCCTACCCCTAACTCCTTCGGCGAGGTTTACGTCCTTTTGCCAAACCGCGGCGGGGTCGCCTTCTGTGGCAACAGTCGGTTTGGCTGGGTGCACAGCTCCTATCTTTTGCAGACCAAGTTCTTCGAGTTGGCCTTTCAGGGTGGGGAGTTCAATCATCTCGGAGTTGTCGAGGCCGTCTCCAAGAACTCTTATCCCAACTATCGAGACTTAAACTACGGTCACAACCTCCTCGGCGACCCCGAGATGCCGATCTGGATCAACACCCCGAGTATCCTTCAGGTCGAGTGTGATTCCTCCATAAAGAACACCGACAACATGTTCGAGGTCTATGTCACCAGCCAGGGCGCTCCATTGGAGAACGCCGAGGTCTGCCTTTACAAGGGGGAGGAGGTGTATGTGAGAGGCCTCACCAACTCCCAGGGCTACTTCGCCAGCGTTGTTTACCCAACCACTGCGGGAATCCTTTATGCCACCGTCACCAGGGAAGGGTATCTACCGTGCCAGAAGGAGGTGAAGGTAGAGAGCATCGCCGTTGCCGACGGCTCCGATCCAGAGAATCTGCCCCGGGAGTTCGCTCTCTTCCAGAACTATCCTAATCCCTTCAATCCCTCGACGAACATCGTTTACCACCTCCCCCGAGACAGCGAAGTCAAACTGGAGATTTTTAATCTCTTAGGGCAGAGGGTCAAGTGCATAAATGAGGGAGCACAGAAGGCGGGCGTTCATTCCCTCACCCTGGAAACTGAAGAACTCGGAGAGGTCTCTTCGGGAGTCTATTTCTACACTCTAAGAGCCGGTGACTTCTCCGACACCAGGAAGATGATGTTGTTAAGGTAGTATCGAGTAATCAACCCCTCAGGCGGGGAAAAAACACTAAGAAGGCTGTACAGAGGTAGTAAAGGAAATCGCGGGTGGCATCCGAGCCACCCGTTTTTCGTTTCAGAAGTTGAAGGTTAGTCAATATGGAATCTTCCAAGTGGCGTCCGTAGATAGAATGTGGCGTCAGATGGTTACATCTGACGCAAGCTTTCTCCGGACCAGACCCGCTCCGGGGCAGGAATGCCCCGGCTATTCTCTTGCGTTTTCTGGTACGGAATAGGCTGGGCTTTTCCACCAAAGGCCTGCCCGAGGCGGGCAAGCGGATCAGCGTCTGCCTGACAAGCCCAGCAGAGAAATCACGCCTGTTCCCTAATCCCTATCTCCTGTTCCCTGTCTCCTATCCCCTATATACTATTTCCTAATTCCTTCAAAAGACAATCCGTAGGGGTCGGAATTTATCCGACCCAAGCCGATGCGGGGATAAATTCCCCGCACCACGGGAGTCCTGTTCGCTGTCTCCTGTTTCCTCATCCGAGAGGACAAACACGCGAGCCCGTGCATTCTATCTCCGATTGCTGTTTTGAAACCTTCTTATAAAATACTGCTCCGCTTTCAAAATCCTTGACCAAGAAATAGGTGCCATCGAGAATGGTTATCCCTTCCGGGTCATCCCTGTGATCTCCAATCCACTCCGAGTCAAGACCCTTCTGGAGGTAGATGCCGCTAATCGGAATGATACTATCGGCGGCGAGGAAGTTCTTATAATCAACCGGAAACCACATCGCCGGCGCGCGGGCATACCAACCCAAAGCGTCGCTGACATCGGAGGCCACCACAGATTCTTGGTCTAAGAAATCCTTTATCTCCTCACAGTGTTTCACCACCGTGAGGTGGTCCAGCTTTCTCTCCAAAAAATATCTCTCCCTCTCCGGAGTTTTAGTCGGCACCAGAAGAAAGAGAATCAGAAGCGGGAAGAGAAGTCTCTTGTAACCCTTCTTCAGATTCAGCTTCGACCACAAATCGAGGAGATTCGCACAGGCGATGACCATCATCCCCGGTAGCAGAAAAGCCAGATGGCGGATGTAAGGGCCAAAGACCGAATGAAAAAGCACGTAGAAAAGGAAAAGAGAGACTATCAGAATCCTGAAGTGAACCACTTTCTCGTCCTCCTTTCTCAAATTGAAAAAGCTCAGCAGAAAGAAGAAGAAAAGGTAAAAGTTCAGAACCTCTGGAACCTCCCTGATATACATCAAGATACCCGCAGCGACTTTCCTCAAGAAAAAGAGCGGATAACTGAATATGAAGGAGAAAAACGGCTGTGGCTCGAGGGAGCGGTAAGTATGATAATAATCCGAGAAGGCCGTCGTCGCCTTGCTCACCTCCCCGTAGTTCTGCAGCGCAAAAAACGGACTCCCAAAAAGGAGGTAGTTGCGGACAAGCCAGGGCAAAACTAAGAGCAACGGGAGAATCAAAAGCCAGACGAATTTCTTGAATTCAAACCTCCACTCCTTTTTCAGATATATGAACATCGCCGGCAGAATAAAGATTAGGGGGTATCGGGTCAAAAGCAGTATGCCCAAAAGCAGTCCCGCAACCAGATATGAGAAGGTTCTCCTTCCCTTTAATAGTAAGAGCAGAAAAACGGTGAATAGGAAAGTGGCGACAATTTCGCTGTTGGCTATGATCAGAAGATAGAGCACGAATTGACTGGCGCCGAAAAAGAGAGCCGCCAAAGAGGCAACCCGGCGATTGTAGAAATGCAGTCCCAGAACGTAGACTAAAGGAACGGTCAAAAGCAGAAGGATTGTGTTCAGCCACAGCACTGTCGTATCGGAGGGCGAGAACAGTTTAAACGCTCCCGCCAAAATCAGGGGGTAACCCGGGGGCCACAGCGGCGTCGGCTGGGGAAGCTCTCTCAGGAAGGGAAAGCAAAGCGAAAGCGGATAGATGTTATGATTAACAAAGCCCTTTCCCTCGGCGATATTTCTCCCTAAATCGGCGTAATCGCAGGCATCAGAAAGGCCATAGAAGCCGGGGAAAAAGAAGTGCCCGTAAAGTATCACCACAAACGCTGAAATTGCGGTGACCACAAATATCGGCCAGTGTTCCCTCACAAAAGAAAACATGCTGTCACCTTCTCAGCACAGGTGAGCGATCCTGCGTTCCCACTAAAGGCAGCTCTATTTGCATCCTTCCTACCAACTCGTAAAGACAAAAGCCATTCTCCTCGTGGATCAAAACCGAACGGCTCTTCAACATGCTCAAAAAGGCGTTCACTCCCGGTAAGAGTGGCGCAAAATGTGAATCAGTGACCAAGAGCGATGAATCCGCAATGCCACCGCCAACGTCGACATCGGTGGCGATGTGAGTGATCCCCAGTTCCCGGAGCCGCTTCGACATCTCTTCTTCGTTTCTCAAAGAGGCGAAATCTATCAGGTTCTGTCTCATCGGCAATGCCAGAACATACGGATAATCGAAGAAATAATAGTAAAAGGCCTGGTCAAGGGAAAAGACCGCCAGTTTGGAATCGGGAAATAACAGCTCGTTCGCTTTTCTCGAAAACTCATATTCCGGGAAGGCCTCGACCAGTTTTCCTGAGGTATGGTCACGACGTTCAGTTTCCCTGAAATCTTGGTAGAACTCCTGCTCGGACCCGGTCCCGAAAACCCCCGGAAATTTCGGTACCTGCACCTTCAGATCGGTCAAAAGGTTCGCTCCTAATCCTAAGATAATTGTCAACATCAGAAGCCACTTCAAGAGCTTGCTCCTCGCCTCCAGCCGCAAGATGATGAAAGCACAGATGATCGCAATCGGCGGGATAATCGGCAAGAGATAGCGGGCATCCCGCAGGAAGAGAAACCAGAGCAGATAGTAGATGAGGGAGAACCAGCCCAAAATCTTAATCTCCTGCGGCAGTTTCCTGAAGAGGAAAAGCCCCGGCAAGATCGCCAGAAAGACCACACCGGTGCGCGCCAGAAAGATCTCCCCGCTATTGACAACCAGCCAGGGTGAGATTACGAGGTTAATGAAATTCACCGGCAGGTAAGCCTCCCGCCCCAATTGAAAAACGCGATAGTCTAATATCCCATTCCAGTGAGCTCCCCCGAAAACTCCGTAAAAGAAGGGATAGACCGGATTACCACTCCAGAGGTAGCTTTTCAGATACCAGGGGAAGGCGAATAGAGAGAAGAACACCAATCCCACCGAGAGGGAGATTGAAATCTTTGAGAGACGATACCTCTTCAGAAGCATCAAAACGACCAAGACCGCGAAGAGGGAAAAAGCCACCCCCAGGCCGAAGAGCTTTGTTCCCGAGGCCAAACCCGCGAAGACCCCCACTAAAGCCAAGTCCGACCGCTTCTCCGAATCGTTCCACGACAACAGTGACCATACCGCAAGGAGACTGAACAGCGTGATCAGCATATCGTTCTTCGGTTCAGAGAATACGAAGATAAAAGACGAAAGACACAAGAACCCGGCCACCGCCAGAAGCCCCCCCTTGCTCCCGTATCTGCTTTTGGCAAAGGAAAAAAGAGCAAAAAGCAAAGCCCACCCGAAAAGATGTTGTGCCAACTGCGCCGAGACCTCTCCCTTAATGAGCATAAACAGGCTGTTTATCATCTCCGAGGCGAAGGGAGTAGCGGAGTATAACATCGTCGGCAGAAAGACAATCGCTTGAGTCTGGAGGTAAAGCTTGGGAACCGCAAGGTGATAATTGAGAGCATCCATGTTTGTCGGCGGAGCGAAGGCTCCCACAAAGCTCACTAAGAGAATCAGAGCCACCAGAATCTTCGTCACCAATAAGAGAGGCACCGGAAGGACCTCCCTGGCGCCCTCCCGGAGCGAGATTACAAAAGCCCTCAGATCCTTCCCCAGAGTCTTCAGTTTCCCTATTCCCAAGAGGAAGCACAATGCCAAAATCAGGATGACGCTGACTGGATATAGTCCTCCGAAAAGCCCTAACAGCAGAACTAGATAAGCGAAAACCCCCCAGCCAAGAGCGTACGCATAAAACAACCGTCCCCCTCCCTCAGGTGAAATCCTGAAGAGGGAGAGGAGCCGCAACCCCAAGAGTGCCGCAACAGCTCCGCAGACTATGACCAGCGAAAAGGAAATCATTTGAAGATGGACAGCAAAAGTCTGGGCAGAAGCTCCAGCCTCTCAAATCGCGTCAGCGCGAAGTTGATATAGTAATAGATGTTCACAAAGAGAACCCAGAGAATGAAAAACCAGAGCAGAACCTTTGAGCTTCTCACCTCGGGCGATACTGTTTCTCTCTGCACCTCTTCATAATCTCTGAGCCCCCTGACGGTGGCACCGTGAAACAAATAGTCGAATAGAAAACTCGGAAAGCGTTTTCTCTTCAGGGCCGTCACCACTCCCAAAAGGGGGCGATAGAAGATGTCGGAAATCAGCAAACGAAAGATCGGACTCCGGGAAAGTCTCACGACCGGAAGTTGCCTCACCATCTCCGGGTGTTTCTCGATCACCAGAGCCAAGGCTCTATTCCCGAAAACATACTTCTTATCGATTGCCCCTCTAAAATCATCTTCGAGGTGATGATAAGAGATCGCCCCGGGCAAGAAGACGAAGTTAGCGCCAGCTTCATGCAGACGGACGCCCAGGTCCAAATCCTCCCCTCCGTAAAACGAGAAGCCTGGGTCGAAGCCTCCAACTGCCTCAAAAAGCTCTCTGGGAAGGGAGATATTTCCGGAGACGAAATATCTGAACGGAACGTCTTCGCCAGATTTGAGCTTCTGCACCCCTCTGGTTGTCAGGTAAGACTTGAACGGAAGCACCTCACATTCAGCGGGAAGCTTCACACTGCCGATGCACACAGAATCCTTCCCGCCCTCACACCCCTTGACATGTTCACAGACGAAGTTGGAATCAACGGTCGAGTCTCCGTCCAAAAAGATCAGCACCTCTCCTTCAGCCTGTTCGGCCCCGGAGTTTCTCGCTTGGGCCCGTCCCAGGTTTCGAGGGTGGTCGATGACCCTCAAATTGAACTGAGGTCGGTAGCTTTCCAGAAAAACAGCAGTACCATCCTCACTGCCGTCGTTGACAACTATGACTTCGAAATCTCCTCTGTCCACAGATTGATTCTCGAAGCTTTTCAAACAGCCCTTGAGCAGATTCACCTGATTGTATGTTGGAACAACGATCGAGGCTTTCATTCTTGCACCCGGACAGTTCTACAATCGGAGATTCTCATATATCTTCTTCAGCTTCTCTGATTCGTTCTCCCAGTTGAAATCGCCCGCGATCCGCTTGCAGTTCTCACGCAACTGGTTCAATTCCCCCTCATCGAAAAGGATTTCCCGGACGGCGCTAACAATCTCCTCCAGATTATTCACATCGACGGTCACCCCGATCTTGGTGCCCTCCACGAAATTCTTCAACTCCGGGAAGTTCGAGACCACCTGAGG
>JAUWHO010000031.1 GCA_030605835.1 Candidatus Zixiibacteriota bacterium
CTGCGGATGTCGATGTGAACCGGACAGGTCTCCTGACAGATGGGGGTCTCCCTCTCGATGTTGAAAAGCGCGGGGTAATGTCTGGTATTTTGTATGTCGATGGCGGTGCGTAACATCAGACCTTCGTTGAATCTGTCGTAAGGTTTGATGGGACAAACCTGGACACAGTCACCGCAGAGATTGCAGGTCTCGTTGACCCGAATGGGGTCTTTGTTGATAGTTACCTCGAACCCCTCGTCAGCTCGCTTGACCCTTCCCAGATTGGCGCTGGTGATGATCTGTATCTTGGGGTGACGGTGGACCTCATCGAGCTTCGGAGAGAGTTGACACAGGGCTGGAGAGTTATTCGGGAAGGTCATATCCAGTTGAGCCATGGTACCACCGACGGCGGGGGATTTCTCCAGCAGATAGACCTGAAAGCCGGAGTTAGCCAGATCCAACGCCGATTCAATGCCGGCGATACCACCCCCGACCACTAAGACCTTTCCGATTTCGTTTTCTTTGCTCACTTCGTTTTTTCAGATTCAATCGCTTCAGCTGAACTCACAGCCGCTCTCCAGGTAACCGTTTTCTTATCATCGCTCTCTAAAACCACCAGGCCCATCTTCCTCATATCAACCAGATGTCTCAAAACTCTCCTGGGGGATAAACCCATCAGTTCAGCCAAATTCTTCACGGAGAGGGGTTCATCTTGCGTCCTCAGAAGTATCTCCTGGATGGTGCACTCGTCCATGGCGACCTCGTCGAAGAGACGATTAAATTCATGCTGAGTGAATTTCTCTCCGTAGAGATTCCCCTGCTGTTGAAACTCCATATATTTCCCCACTACCCAGCGCAGCTTTTTCCCCTTCAGGGCAACTTTGGCGGCTTTCAGTTTCAGCTCCAGTTCAGAGGGTTGCAGTCCCTCGGTCGAACCCAATTTCCCGAGCTCCTTGATCCGATCCTGAAAAGCTGTAACGTGCTCCACGAACTTCGCTCCCTCCGCACTCGACATCATCCGCATAACCAGGCGGTCGGGATTTACACCTTGGTTGGCCAAGACCTTCTGTGTCAGAGCCACCTTTCCCATGGTGCTGAAGTTGCCGTCGGCGTAATGACATTCTCCGGGAAGACAGGCACCGATGAAAACCCCGTCGGATCCGCACATGAAAGCTTCCAGAATCAGTACTGGGTCCACCCGTCCGGAGCACATCACCCGGATGATGCGGATATCTGGTGGGTATTGAAGCCTCGCAACCCCGGCGAGGTCGGCCGCCCCGTAGCCTCACCAGTTACAGCAAAAGGCGATTATGTTAGGCCTGAACTCCACTCTCCACTTCCTTCTTTTGGAACGCAGCTCGAATCTGAGCAGTAAGCTGTTCGTCCGAATAGTGAATCATCTTTATTGCTTGCTTGTAACAGGAGGCAGCACAAACCCCGCACCCCTTACAAGCCACCTCTATCATCTTAGCTTTAGTCCCTTTCTCTGTTTCGACCATTTCGATGGCAGCATAGGGACACAGAGAAGCGCACAGCCCACAGCCGCGACAGGCCTCCTCGTCGAAGAGCACCGACACAATCGGCTCGACCTTCACCTTCTTGTTGGTCAGATGAATGGAGGCTCTGGAGGCCGCCCCTAAAGCCTGTTGTATGGCCTCCCCGGTCGATACCGGCCAGTGGGCAGAGCCACAAATATAGATGCCATCGGTGGCGAAATCGTTGGGACGCAATTTGACGTGAGCCTCAAGGAAGAACTTGTATTCATCCAGGGGAACTTTCAGGAGCTTCGAGAGCTCTGCGGCGCCCTCGCGGGCGACAAGGGGAGTTATGAGCACCACCAAATCGCTTTCGATCTCCAACTCCCGTCCCAGAACGTTGCTCTGGACTTTGACTTTACCGTCTTCGACCACCGGTGGGCTGTCCAACGAATAGTTGACGAATCTCACCCCCAACTCTTTAGCCTGGCGCAACAGCTCCTCGTTGGCAACTCCGTAACACATCAGATCTCGGTAAAGTATATGCACATTGGCATCGGGGTTCTGTTTTTTGATGAGAATGCCATCCTTTATGGCGGTCATGCAGCAGATTCGGGAGCAGTAGAGTCTCTCCTTCACGCGGGCGCCAACGCATTTGATCATCACAATATTCTGGGCGTCAAAAGCCTGGTTCTTTAAACGCTCTTCCAATTGTAGTTGATTGATAACGTCTTCGCCGTTGTAACTAAAACTTCCCTCCGGCACCAGGAGCGAGGCTCCGGTGGCGACTATGATGACCCCAACTTTTAGCTCTTTGGCAGATCCCTCTCCAGAGCCGACGGTGGCTTGGTAATTACCGATAAAGCCGCCAAGTTTCTCCAGAGAGTGCCCGGTCAGGACTTCGATTTTGGGGTTCTCTTCAACTTCTTTGATCTTGCTGCTTATGAATCCTCTGGCCCCGATCTCATAGGGATAGATTTGGTGGAGGTCTCTCAACATTCCGCCGAGCTTTTTCTCCCTTTCTACCAGCTTTACCTCGAAGCCTCTATTTGCTAACGCCAAGGCTGCCGTCAGGCCGGCAATGCCGCCTCCTATGACCAAAGCGGAGGGAATAACATCGGTGACTATTGACTCCCTGGGTTCCAAGAGAGCTGCCCGGGCCACCCCCATCCTGATCAGGTCTTTCGCCTTCTGGGTCGCCTCCTCCCTTAAGGCTTTATGAACCCAGGAACACTGTTCCCGGATATTGACGAACTCGAAAAGGAACGGGTTAAGTCCTGCATCTTCGCAGGCGGCTCTGAAGGTCGGCTCGTGGGTGAGGGGGGTGCAGGCCGCCACCACCACTCTGTTCAGCTTGTTTTCTGTGATAGCATTCTTGATGTCGGTAACGCCGGCCTCCGAGCAGGAGAAGAGATTCTCCCGGGTGAAGACCACGTTAGGGAGAGTTTTGGCGTATTTGGCCACATCCTCGGTATCTAAGAAACCGGCGATATTGGTGCCGCACCTGCAGACGAAAACTCCTATCCGAAGCTCTTCAGCCATATCAAACTCTACGCCCTCTTCTTGGCTTTGCGGGCAAATACCACCTCCGCAGCTCGGGAGGCGGCCGCGCTCGCCTGCGCTACCGATTCCGGAATGTCGGCGGGAGCGATGCAAAACCCACAGGCGAAAACCCCCGCAACACTGGTGTCGGTCGGGAAAGGAAGCCCGGTTTTTATGAAACCATATTCGTCCGTTTTGACCCCCACAAGTTTTGCCAGCTCCTTTATCCCCTTGCTGGGGATAGCCGCAGTGGCCAGCACCACCATATCAACGGTGCGGCTCCTCACCTCATGGGTATTGGTATCCTCGTACCACACGATCGGATTCTGCTCTTCATCTTCAGTGATCTCTGCGACCCGCCCCCGGATGAAATTTATCCCGTACTCCTCTTTCCCCCTGATCTCATATTTCTGGAACCATTTCCCCACGTTGCGCAGATCGGTGTGGAAGATATATGACACCGAGTCGGGATCGTGTTCTTTAGCCAGCATGGCATCCTTGATGGAATACATACAGCAGACGTGGGAACAGTAACTGCAGTTGTTCAGATCCCGGGAGCCGATACACTGGAGATAGGCGACCCTCTTTGCTGACTTCTCATCGGATCGGCGCAGCAGATGTCCACCGGTGGGGCCGGTGGCATTTATCAATCTCTCATATTCCAATCCGGTAATCACATTCTTGATCCGTCCGTATCCGTATTGCGTCAATCCCGAGGGGTCCAAAAGGTCGAAGCCGGTAGCGAGGATGACCGCGCCGACGTTCAAGTTTAACGTCTGATCCTGCTGCTCGAAATCGATCGCTCCCTTCTGGCAGAATTTTTCGCAAACCCGACACTTTCCCGTCTGGAAGTAGATACAATGCTCCTTGTCGATAGTGGCAATTGCGGGAATGCCCTGGGAAAAGTAAAGGTAGATGGCCTTGCGGTTCCGGAGCTTCATATCGAACTCGTCCGGGACCTTTTTCATCGGGCATTTGGCGATACAGTCGCCGCAGGCGTTGCAGACCTCCTCTTTAACATACCTGGCCTTCTTGTTGATCTTGACAGTGAAGTTGCCTACCTCTCCGTTGACCTCCTTCACCTCACTGTAAGCCAACATGTTGATATTGGGATGTCGACCGACATCCAGCATCT
The DNA here is from genome assembly GCA_030605835.1 of Candidatus Zixiibacteriota bacterium. Lineage (GTDB taxonomy): Bacteria > Zixibacteria > MSB-5A5 > DG-27 > DG-27 > DG-27. Next base: position 4,132 of record JAUWHO010000031.1, read on the forward strand.
TCGGCGCCAGTATTCATATGGAGCAGTCGTTGGTGGGAAAGGTCTTGTCGAACTGCGCCATCGCTCCCCCGATGGAGGGCTTCCTTTCCACCATATGAACCTTGACCCCCATGTCGGCGAGGTCGAGGCTGGCCTGTATCCCCGCAATCCCACCGCCTATGACTAAAACCTCCTTAGGCAATATCTTTTCCTCCCAACGATTCAGCCAGAAGAACGTTCAGATCCTTTATCTCGACCTTCTCGTCGAGGTCGTTATCCTTCAATGCACAGGAAAGGTGAATCTTGCATTTGGGGCAGGCAGTGATCAAGATCTCTGCCCCAGTCTTCTGTGCTTCTTTCAACCTCTCCAGTTGAATCCTTTTGTTAACCCGACTGCAGTTTATCCAGGTGCTGGAGCCACAGCAGACGGCCTCTTTTCTGTTTCGGGGCATCTCGATCAATTCCAATCCGGGAATGGACTTCAGGATTTCACGGGGCTCTTCGTATATCCCCGAGAACCTTCCCAGACGGCAGGGATCTTGGTAGGTAACCTTGCAGCCAACCTCCCCAAGATCAAACCCGCCCTTCTTGATCTTAGCTGCAATTAACTCGGTTATATGAAGGACCTCGAATTTCAGCTTGCCAAACAGTTCCGGATATATCTGTTTAAACGCGGCATAACCCTCCGGGCAGGAGAACACAATCTTGTCGGCCTTGCTTTTCTTGATAACCTCTAGATTATATCTGGCAAGCTCCTTGAAGCCTTCGAATTGACCCGACCAGTAGAAATCGTGACCGCAACACTTCTCCTGGGAGCTCACCACCGGCTCGATTCCGAGCCGGTTTAGGACCTTTATGGTCGAGCGGGCATGCTCTTTTCCGTCGAAGTGAAGCTCTTTGAATATCGCCTCAAACTGCGGAAGACAGCCAATGAAGTAGTAGTATTCACCGGTTTTGGAAACTTTAAGGTCCTCTCCGATCCAGCTTAGGTCCTTTTCGAACAGATTTGTGGTCTGCAACTCCATCATCGCCTGAATTGTCCCCGCGTGGGTGCACACCCCCTCCAACCCCCTCCCCCGGGCAACATCCCGCACGAGGCGGGTGAAGCCGCGGTATTCGATTGCAGAGGGACAGCGACTGCCACAGGTGCCGCAGGTAAGACAGCTCCAGACGTGCTCATCTTCGATGGTGTTTGCCTCCGGCAGAAGCAGAGCTCTCTCGACCATCAACCTCGGAGAGTAAGTGGAATCGTAGCGCGAGATGGGACAACTGCCGGTACAGATTCCGCACTCCAGGCAGTAGTATGCTTTGGTCTCCTGTATGATCTTACCTAGCTCCGTCACCTTATCCTGGCCTCAACCTTCCGCAAAGATTTGACCTTGTCGACGAAGCTATCCATCAAGGAGGCGAACTTGGAGCCGTCCACATCGGAGAACAGTTCCAGACTAAGCCTCTCCTTATCGATTCCAGAAACCTGCAAGATTTCCTTGGCCTCTTCGACTACTTCTCGACAAGACTCGTTGCCCCGGATGTAGTGGCATTCTCCGATTCCACAGCCCGCCACTAACACCCCCTCGGCACCGCTGGAGAAGGCCCTCAAAATGTGGCCGGTGGTGAGGTTTCCAGTGCAGTTGACCTTCACGATCTTGACGTTGGGCTGGTATTGAATCCTCTCGACACCAGCGTTGTCGGCGGCGGTGTAAGGATGCCAACTGCAGGCGAAGACGATTATTTCCGGCTCAGTGTTGCTCATCTGTAATCATCGATAGAACTATCTCTACGAAACCAGTCTTCTTAGATACCTGCCGCCTGTTTCAATACTGCCTGCATCTGCCGGTCCGACAAAAAGGCCAGCTTCAACGCTCCGGAGGGACACACCGAGACACAGCTACCGCAGCCGGTGCAGAGGAACTGATTCAACTTCGAGACTTTCAGTCCGTCGTCGCTCTGCTCCAGTTTGATCGCGGAGTATTCGCACACCTCTTCACAACTGCCACAACCTCGACAGAAAGCCTCGTTCAAGGCTGCCACCACGGGCTCCCTCTCCAGGTAGCCCTTCTCGATGAGGGCATAGGCTCTGGCGGCGGCACCGTAAGCTTGAGTGATAGATTCGCCAACGGTAGCGGGCCAGTGAGCACATCCAGCAATGAAGATGCCGTTGGGGACAAACTCCTTAGGGCGCAGTTTCACGTGCGATTCGACCAGGAAATCATTTTCGTCCCTGGGGATCTTGAGCATCTTCGAAAGCTCTTCGACTTCCAGACGCGGCACCAGCGGGGTTGCCAGGATCAAGAGATCAAACGGGATTTCGGCCTCCATCTCGATCGTTTGATCCCACACCTTGAGGATATTCCTCCTCACCTGAGGCAGCTTATCCAATCTGTATTCTATGAAGGAGACTCCCAGATCCTGGGCTTGGTCCAACCCCTCTACATACTCCGGAAATCCCCGATGCAGAATCGTCACCCTGGTTCGGAGAAACCTCTGCTTCAATGCAATGGCGTTCTTTATCGCCGTGGGGCAGCAGATCCTGGCGCAATACGGTCGCTCCTCCACCCTGGAGCCGACGCACTGAATCATGACCACGTTTCTGGCAACGACCTCCCCCCTTTTCATCATATCTTCAAATTCCAGCTGGGTGACAATTCCTCTCTGGAGGCGGTAACGGTACATCTTGTGGGGGACGAAGACCTGCCCGCCGGTGGCGACGATGATGACGCCGCCGGAGAAAGTCTCGCTCCCTTTGGGGTTTTCGACTGTCACCTGATAGCCTCCTACGTGACCTTCGAGCTTGGTGAGGTGGGTGTCCAACAGAAGCCCGATATTAGAATTGTTTCTGACCGTGTCTGCCTGATCTTCGGCGTAACTGTCGGCCTCCACGCCGGAGGGGTAAAGCCTGTGGAGGGATCTCAACATCCCGCCTAATCTGCTTTCCTTTTCGACCAGCTTCACCTTCACGCCTCGGTTGGCCAGGGCGACGGCGGCTGTCATCCCGGAGATTCCACCCCCAATCACCAAGGCGGTCGGCTCTATTTCTGCTTTGAGGGAATCGTGAGCTTGACCGGCAGACACTTTGGCAACTCCCATGCGTAAGAGGGCAATGGCCTTGGAGGTTGCTTTTTCGTTTTGGTTTCGATGAACTCGGGCGCACTGTTCCCGGAGGTTGACCATCTCGAAGAGGTATCTGTTCAGTCCCGCCGCCTCACAGACCTGCTGAAACAGGCCCTCGTGAGTTCTGGGAGTGCAACCGGCGACCACGACGCGGTCGAGTTTTTCCTTTCTTATCGCCTCCTTCAGCTGCTGCAAGCCCTTCCTCGAACAGTGATAGAGGGCGGTTTTGACGCAGGTCACCCCAGCGAGCTTCCGCATCTCCTTCTCTACCTTTGCCAGATCAACGTGATCGGCGATCTCCGACCCACACCGACAGAGGAAGACTCCAATTCTCTGATTATGCCGCACTCTTTTGAGACCTCATTCAGAAAGATACGATTCCGGAATCATATAGTGAGTCCCACAGATACTGCAATAGTCCCTTCGATACTCCTTTGCAAAAGTGTGCATCGATTCCGATTTTGTGACCCTCTCCAGATCGAAGGTTCTGGCGGGGCAGACGGTGGTGCAGGTTCCACAGCCGATGCAGACGTTGGAGGCCTCCGCGAAGGGAGGCAGGACCTCATTTCTTACCCCACGATTGGTAAAGCCGATGGCGTTCACCCCTACAATCTCATCGCAGGCGCGCACGCATATTCCACAGAGAAAACAATCCTCGCTTTCCGGTTTGAAGGGGGTGTCCTTGACCCCGAGCTTGTCCGCCAACTTTCTGATGACCTCAAGCTCCGGACAGCGAGCCAATAGAAGCTGAACTATCGTTCTCCTTATGTTCTGTATCTTCTCCGAATTGGTGACGACTTCCATCCCCTCCAAAACGGGAGCCACACAGGCGGCCATAGTTCTGGTTCTGCCCCCTTCGGTGACCTCCACCACACAGAGGCGACAGGCGCCGATGGGGGTTAAGGCCTCGTGGTAGCACAGGGTGGGGATTTCAATTCCCTCCTCCCTGGCGACCTCAAGGATGGTTGCCTCCGCATCCGCGGTGACCTTTTTACCGTCAATCGTTAGCTTTATCATCCGGCGACACTTACTTTTGGATAAAGGGGCTCAACAGCTATGGCCTCAAATTGACAGACCTCTAAGCAGGCGCCACATTTGACGCATTTGTCGGAGTCCAACCGGTGAGGCTGCAGTGCCACTCCGCTTATAGCTCCGGTGGGGCAAACTCTGAAACATCTCTGACAGCCGGTGCATTTTTCTGCGATGAGCTGGTAAACGATCATCGCCTTGCAGACCCGCGCCGGACAGTCTTTGTTCCGGATGTGAGCCTCGTACTCCTCTCTGAAATAGCGTATGGTGGTTAAAACCGGATTGGGGGCCGTAGCTCCTAAGCCACAGAGGGAAGCCTCCTTAACCACGTTGGATAGATTCTCTAATATTTCAATGTCCCCCTCCCTACCGTTTCCCTCAACGATATCAGTCAAGATTTCCCTCATCCTCTTAATGCCCTCCCGGCAGGGGGTGCACTTACCGCAGGATTCTTCCTCCAGAAACGAGACGAAATAGCGGGCGACATCGACCATGCAGGTATCCTCGTCCATGACGATCAATCCCCCGGAACCCATGATGGCACCGGCTTTGGTCAGCTCCTCGAAATCGACCGGGAGGTCGATGAGCTCCTCCGGAATGCAGCCTCCAGATGGTCCCCCGCTCTGCACTGCCTTGAACTTCTTCCCGTTGGGGATACCTCCACCGATGTCGAAGATGATCTTTCGGAGACTTATGCCCATCGGAACTTCAACCAGACCAGTATTGCTGACCTTGCCGACTAACGAGAAAACTTTGGTGCCCTTGCTCTTTTCGGTCCCGATGTTGGAATACCATGCTCCACCCCGGATTACTATCTGAGCGACGTTAGCCCAGGTCTCGACGTTGTTGATGTTGGTCGGTTTCCCCCACAGACCTTTGTGGGCGGGAAACGGCGGCCGCGGTCGGGGTCTTCCCTCCCTCCCCTCAATTGAGGCCATAAGGGCGGTCTCCTCCCCGCAGACGAAGGCGCCTCCACCTCTGATAACCTTAACGGAGAAGTCGAGACCGGAATCGAGAATATCCTCTCCCAAGAGTCCATATCCTTCTGCGTGCTCTATGGCCAGGCTGATCCGCCTCAAGGCTAAGGGGTATTCATCGCGAACGTAAACGAAGCCCTCCTTGGCGCCGATGGCGTAAGCTCCGATAATCATCCCCTCTAAGACTGCGTGGGGGTCAGCTTCCAAAATGCTCCGGTCCATAAACGCCCCGGGGTCGCCTTCGTCACCATTGCAGATGATGTATTTGATGTCACTGCTGTTGGCCTGGCGACAGAACTCCCACTTGAGCCCGGTGGGGAAACCGGCACCGCCTCGGCCCCGCAAGCCAGATGTCTTAACCTCCTCAATGATCTCTTCCGGGGTCATCTCGCCAAGGGCCCTGGGCAAAGCCACATAACCTTCGTGAGCAATGTAGTCGTCGATGCTCTCAGGATTTATGAGGCCTCGGTTTCTGAGGGCGATGAGCTGCTGGTGGCGGAAAAAGTCGATATCCCACATTTTGGGTATGGCTGGGGCTCCCTCCTCCGGTCTATACATCAGCTTCTCGACCGGTCTCCCTTTCAGCAGATACTCCTCCACCAAAACGGGAACATCCTTCTCGCTCACCTGTTGAAAGAAGATCCCGTCCGGCTGGGCAACCACAATCGGGCCCCGCTCGCAGAAGCCATTACATCCAGTGGGGACGACCAGAACCTCGTCTTCGAGACCGTGCTTGCTGATCTCCTCCTCCAGTCTCCTTTTGACTTCGAAAGACTTATTGGAGACGCAGCCGGTTCCGGTACAGACTAGAAGATGGGTTCGATAGTGCTTCACTTCGGGGCTAGCTTTAGAGTCAAAAAAATCGACTAAGTATAGTCCGCCAGGACGGAGGGCACTTTCTCCTGGGTCAACTTCCCGTGGAAATTTTCATCGACCACAATCACCGGCGCCAATCCGCAACAGCCGACGCACCTGACCGTCTCCAGGGAGAAACGCTCATCCAGAGTGGTGCCTCCCGCCTCCACCCCCAACCCTCTCTCCAGAGCCTCCAGGATCTTCGTCGCCCCTCTCACGTGGCAGGCGGTTCCCACACAGACGTTGATCAGGTGCCGACCTCGAGGCTTGAGGCTGAAAGCCTTATAAAAGGTGGCGATGCCGTAAACCCTGGTCAAAGGTAGGTTCAACCGGGCGGACACCAACCTCAGGGCATCTTGGGGCAGGTAGCGCCTCTGTTTTTGAATATCCTGCAGGACCGCAATGAGCGAAGAGGGTTCGTATCCCTGCCGATTCATGATCTCGTCCACCTCGCTTAAGCCCTCTAAGTCGCTGGTGGCCCGTATTTTCTTTTCAATCCGGAGAAGCTCTGCTCGCTGTCGCAGTCTCTTTTTCTCTAACGCCTGATTAACACTCTCCAGCAGTTTCTCCGGGGGGATGGATTTGGAGAGATAATGGAAGGCTCCCCCCTTGAGGGATTCAACCGCGCCCTCCACAGTGGGATTGGCGGTGACAATAATGGTGGTAATTTCGGGGTCGAGATTCCTCATCAACTTCAAGAGCTTCAGCCCCTCGACCCCGGGAATCTCCAGTTCCGTCAAGACCAAATCGTATGAGCTCCCCCTTATCTTCGCGAGCGCTTGCTTGCCATCGTCAGCGACCTCCACCGAATAGCCGTCAGACTCTAAAGTGCGGAGATATCTCTCTCTCAAATCGTCCGGCTCATCGACTATTAAGATGCTGAAATCCTTCACTGGCTCTTACCTTGCCAACCTACCAGGGAGCGCGACAATCAGTTGCGACGCCGGAGCCTAAGAGTCTCCTCACAATGCTAATCTAATTAGGAGATTTGAGTTTCCGAAAAGCAGAAGATTGAACTGAAGCTCGCTTTTCATCGTCAATCAGGCCGGAGAGCCCTCCTCCGGGAGGGATGAGTCGGTGTAATCCTGAACGATAGCTCCGCCGAGGATGTGCTCCTCTAAGATTCGGTGGATTTTCTGGCGGTCGAGATTAACATATGTGACCGGCTCCTGTCCACTCACCTCGACCGTTGCCATCGGTTCTCGGTCGCAACGACCGGCGCACCCGGAGATCGTAACCAAGACCTCGCTAAGCTCCCTTTTCTCGAGCTCCCGCAAGAGGGTTTTCACAATCTCTCCGGCGCCGGCGGCAATCCCGCAGTCGTCCATGTGGACGGTGACCTTCACCTCTCCGGCCCCCTGACGGAGGCAGACCGAAGCCCTTCCCGCCTCCCGAATTCTCTTCAGGTCTTCAACTTTCAGCTTCGGCATCTGAGGTATCTGCTCTCAGAGATTGATTTTCCTTCCCGCTTCCGGATCTATGCCATCTCCACCCCGGCTTGATGCAGTTTGCCCACCAGCTTGTAGGTGTTCAAGTCGGTAGAAAAGACCGTTATCTTGGCCTTGCTGGCCAACTCCAGGGTGTCATCCTGGGGGACCCTGCCGCCGGAAATGATCACCGCGGAGACATCCACCAGGTTGGCCACCGCGACGATATTCTTATGAACCTGAATTGTCACCCAGACATTGCCGGGCTTGGCTCCAGCCATGACGTCGCTGAGCATATCGGAAACGTAAGCCCCCTCAACCTCCTTATCGTGAATCTGGTTTAAAGCTTTCAGACCAATCTTTTTCTGCAACTCTGAAACCGTCATTGGGGAGCCTCCTGTCCGATTATGTAAGAGCTGTTGATTTTCACTTATCTACTGATGGAAACCTAAGCTTCGGTCATCTCCAGCATGCCAATGTCTCGGATGATCTCCCCGTAACATCTCTGCGGATCGCTGCTGAAGGCGCTGGGGAGGATCAGGATCTTTTTGCCGGGACTTCTCAATCGATCGTTGAAGAACTTGTTCAAAACACTCAGCTTCTCGAGGCTTATGGCAACCTCCCCGGTGGTGGGAAGATGACTCAAGGCAGCATAAATCCAGATGTCCAGCTCCTGGCAGATTTGGGATAAGGTGTAGAGGTTGCACTCGGTGTTGGTGCAGCCGAAGCAGTGCATAAGCCCCACCAACTCTTCGAAGGTGACGAGCTTATCGCACTTCGAACATGCCAGGTCGAATTTGACCGACTGGTCGCTGCCGAAATAGCTCCAGATATGTTCCCCCTCCCGGTATTTTTCCCTCGGGGGATTATCCTCGTAAGAGAAATATATCCGCCGGGAACTGCAGCGATAGCAAGCCTCCTGAACAATATAGCCCCCTCGGACATTGGTCATCGTCCAATTGTGATTGCAGTCTTCGGCTGGCATTCTTTTTCTCTATCTTAGCAGAATTTCAGAGATTACAATGGCAATAGTGCCTATCCCTTCTCTCTGTCTGCAGCAAGCGATCCAGACTATCTCGAACCAGACGTCGACCCGCCGATCGCCGGAAGGCTACACCTTCTTTAGTTAGCGTGCAAAATAATAAGAGTCGGCGACGATGTCAATTCAAAAGGTGAGATTGTTCTCTGGCAAAGTGGCGCCTCACTCCCTGCTGCCCACGAGCCACCAATAATCACGCATTCTCCTTCATCCGACTCTGAAGAAAAGCCCCCTTTCCCCCTCTTCGAGTTTGACCTTCTCTTCTTCTAAGAGAGCATGCAGATACTTATTGACCTCATTTGGATGTAGATTCAGAATCCGGGACAGATCTGAGGCGGTGCAGGGACGTCTCTTCAGAGTCGATACTATGCTCGCCTCGATGTCCTTGCTGTAAGCGCCGGTCCTTTTCTCCGATGGGAACTTGGCGATAACTTCAGCCCTCGGCAGATAAGAAGCAATCTTCTCCAGCCGTTCTTTTCTTGCGGCAACTACCCAGCTTTCCGCTCCCGGGCGATCCAGAGTGTTCAGTTGTACCTTGTCGGGGTTGATTCTTTCGATCGCCTCTTTCAGAACTTGCAGTTCCGTTTCACTGTCATTGAGGTTGGGGACGATGAATACCTCCAACCAGATCTCCCCCTCAAACTCGCTGCGGAGCTGGATCAGTCCAGAGATGATCTCTTCGAGATTCAAACCGTGGTGGGGTCCGTTCAGCCTCTTGAAAACCGGCTCGGAGACTGCGTCCAAGGAGGGAACGAGCAAGTCGGCCCTTTTGACCTCCTCTCTCACCTCTCCTCGGCAAAAGAGAGTGCCGTTGGTCAGAACCGCCACTTTGTATTGAGGGTAGTTTTCCTTAACAAGACCTATCATCTCTCCGAGGCGACTGTGCAGGGTCGGTTCGCCGGAGCCGGAGAAGGTTATGAAATCCAGGCTGGGAGAGCTTTTTAGATATTGATTAAGTTCATCGATAATCTCAGCGGTGGGGGAATATTCCTTTCTGTCTATGGTCAAGTTAGTAGTTCTTCCCAACTGACAGTAAACGCAGTCCAGACTGCAGGTCTTGAAGGGAACCAAATCCACCCCTAAAGAGAAGCCCAATCGCCTGGAAGGAACCGGGCCATACAAATACTTATACTTCACCTTATATTTCCAGTCTCGCGTAAGGTTGTTGAACCCTCAGGGTAGCTCTTGCCACAACAGCAAGATCAAACTGAGACCACTGACGGCGGAACTAAAGCTAAGCCTCTGGTCCCAGCATCGCCTCCCGGACATATTTGGCCGGGGGAGAACCGTAGCTTAAGAGCTTCTCATTGAACTCTTTGAGGTTGAACCTATTACCTTTTCGCTTCTTGTATTCTTCCATGAGGTCATTCAGTTCCTGAAAGCCGACGAAGTAAGTACAGAGCTGGGTGGAGGTCAGGCAGGCACGAATCCACTTGCCCTGAGCTTCCGCCTCCTCCTGAAAGGCATCCTCTACCATCAGTTTCATCGCCTCCTCTTCAGTTAGACCCTTGATATGCAGCTTAACGTCCAGAATCGAGTTGGTGACAGCACGCAGATACATCTTCAGATGCATTAACTTCAATCTGGGGTCGTAGTCGTGAAAGCCGCTATCGACCATCTGCTTTTCGGCCAACATCGCCCACCCCTCGATGAAGGCTCCGTTGCCGAAGATGCTGCGGACTAAAGAGGGGAAACGGTTGGCATAGTAGAGCTGCACGTAATGACCGGGAATGGCCTCGTGAAACGACAGCTCCTCCAGAGTGAAGTAATTATACTCTCGCAAATAGGAATCGACCTGGGAGGGAGTATAATAGTCGGGTACAGGCGAGACCCGGTAGAATGTGTTCTGCCCCTTATCCAGAGGACCGGGAGCGTCCAGACCTGCGACTGCCACCCCCCGGGAGAATTCCGGCGTCCACTCAATCACCAGAGGCTGACTTTCGTCTAAGGTGATGAAATCCTTCTCCTTCACGAAGGCTTCGATTCTTATCATTATCTCTTTTATGGTGTCCAGCAGTTCTTCCGGGCGGGGATGATCTTTGCCTATCTCCTCTAAGGCCTCCCTTATAATTACTCTCTCAAGTTCCTCTCCCTTTTCTCGATGCACCCGTCTCGGGAAATATTTTTTGTGTAGTGGCAGAGCGATCTTGTACATTTCCTTCCGAACTCTTTTGGTTTCCCTCTCAGCGCGGTCTAAAATCTCTTCCGGAGTTAAATCCGATTGAAGGGTGAGTCGCAGCTTCTCCCGATAGAGTTCCTCTCCCAGCCGAAAGTCACCTTCAGAGCGAGCGAGTAAGTCTTCCTTCAGGAATTCCTGGTACTCCTTTAAAGCCTGTATCGCCACCTCAGACGCCGCCAGGATGCTGTCCTTCAGCTCCGGGGCGTTGTCGAGGACTCTGGGAAGGTCCTCTTGAAGGAGGTTAATGCTCCCCTGACTCTGCCTGATGGCAACGGTAGTGGCAACCTCCGGAGGATTATCCAGATTCTGTTTCGCCTGCTCTACCAACTTCGGTACTTGCTTCAGTCGAGAAAGGAGGTTTCCGAGACGTTCCTCCCAGGGGGCAAAATCACGGGTGATGAGAGAGTTGATGGCGCCACCTATGAGGTAATTGTACATAAGTGGACTCTTGATATGGGGCTTCTGCTCTTCGAGCCTGAAGATTGAACTATTGATTTCATTAATCAGAATCTCTAAGTCAACGCGGTTGGTCTGGTTCAACCTCCTGGCATTGACCCTTCTGAACTTGTCAAGATAGCCTCGAAACATCATCAGCTTCTCTTGGACCGCCGCCGGAGAGTAATCGTCCAGAAGGTGGTCGTATTGATGGGCGCCGATGTAAGTGGCATGCACCGGAGAGGAGTGGTAAAAATCCTCTAAGAAAGCATCTGTCAGGAAGGAGAACTTCATATTCTCATCCACGCCGCAGTTGAACGACAAAGTCAGAATAAGAAAGACACCAGTAACAGTGAAAATACCTCTTCTTTCAGTTCTGAAAAGATTGCGAATCTCTTTTGACATTCTCTTACTCCTTTACATTGACACTAACGGGAAAGAACGGCCTGATTTTCTCTTCAGCCGGTTTCGGCGTCAACAGGCTCACGACTACCAACCCGGAAATGGAGGCGCCGATGGCGGGGAAGATCGTCGGCACTCCCCCGGGATGTTTCAGTAGCTCCCAGACGATGGTGACACCTATTCCCAGAGCGATGGAGCTGACCCCGCCGAGGGGCGTACCACGTTTGAAGAAAAACGCCCCCACCGTCGCCGGAGTGATACCGGAGCCATACATGGTGTATGCGTAAATCGCCATCGCCAGAACGGAGCCAAACCACCTTACCTGTATGAAAGCTAACAAGCCTAAGATTACGACCGCCAGCCGGGAATAAGCCACCATCTTCTTCTCAGAAAGATTCGGATTGATGAACCTCTGGTAAATATCGCGCATAACGTTTGTTGCCGGAACCAGGAGGAAAGAATCTGCGGTGGAGACGATAACGGCCACAATCGTCGCTAAAAGTAAGCATCCCAGAACGGTTGGCAATCCATATCTGGCAGCGTGGATTATCACCGTCTCCGGAAGTATGTCTTTGTAGAGGCTGGATCCCACCACCGCCATGGCGACAATCATGATCTCGATGACGATCGTTCCAATTGTCCAGCCGATGACCGCTCTCTTAGCCGAGCCTTCATCTCTGGCGGAGAAGAAGCGCTGATACATGTTGGACTCTCCCAGGAGCAGAAACATGGTCGGGAGAAAATATCCTAAAACCTGCAGGAAGCTCATCGATCCCAGGATGGTGAAATGATCCGCTGGCAGGCTTGCCCGGACAGCCGACCAGCCGCCGGCGTGATTCAGCAAATAGGGAAGGCCAATAAAAATCCCTATCATAATCACAAGCCCGTTGACGACATCAGTGTATGCGACCGAAATCATTCCCGCCAGAGCGGTGTAGAGGATGACGAAACCTGCCGTTATCAGAATGCCCTGCGATTCCGGGATTCCGACGACCAGGTTCAAAACGAAGCCGCCGGCCCGAAATTGGTAGCTGACGATCGCGGTGTAAGCGATGATGGTTGTGATGGTGCCAAGCAGGCGGGCGTACTTGTTGTATCTCAATTCTAAGATGTCGGGAACAGTGAACTGTGCTAATCTCCTGGCACGTCCGGAGATGAAATAGAGGATGACAATCCCGGCCCAGGCCCCGGCTGGCATCCACAATCCTGCAAGTCCGTTCTTATAGGAGAACTCCCCACCGGCGATAATGCTTCCGGAGCCTATCCAGGTGGCAAGCAGAGTTCCGATGAGAATCGGGGTAGTCAGTCTCCTCCCTGCGACCATAAAGTCCGCGGAGGTTTTCACCATCCGGCTGCGATAGGCCCCGACGAAAATCAAGAATATGAGGTAGGCGGCAATCGCCCAGAAATAGACCATCGGAGTTATATCCTGAGTTTAAGCCTCGGTCAAATAACCGTTCTGGTGAACTTTGTCAATAGGGATGTTGGGTTTGCAGTGTTAGTGGTGATCGGAATTTGTCCAATCAAAACTCAATGCGGGGATGAATTCCCCGCACTACGGTCCGAAGGGCAATCCACAGCAGATTAAGCAGATTGAATCGACTGTCATCTGCTTAATCCGTTTCATCTGCTGTGAATTCACGGCGGTCACGGACGCCATCATCACCCCCCCTGTTGGTCACGGATGCCCTCATCCGTGACCTTTGGGTATCGGACGTGGGCGTCCGATACCAACGGGTTAGGTTTACTTGCTAGTCACGGACGCCCTCGCCCGTGACCCTTTGTATCGCATAGTCCGATGCCAAAACGCTGAAGTTGGCCTCTACGGCAAACTCCAATCTCTATCAACCACGATTAGAGAATCATCATCAAAGTGATAATTTCTGAAGCTGGAGTGAGGATAGTCCTCTACAGAGTCCACCAGTCCCCTTTTCACAGGATTATTATGAATATAGTCGAGCTTAGTTTTGAGCACTTTCTCACTGTATGCCGCGATTGGCTTGTTGCCTTCCATCCAGAAGGGATTCTTCACTTCTTTTGTAGCATGCTCTTTCAGTCTCGATAGGATTTCAGTTTTCCCGTTCTCCTTCAGATAGGCGGTAATCCGTTTGGAGGTATATCCTTTGAAGTCTCGCATAATATCAGAAATATTGCTTTTCTCTTTTAGCAAGATTAGCAAGTGGAGATGGTCTGGCATAATTACATAGCCCAGAAGTTTGAAACCACATTTGGAGCGGTAGAAATTTAGATTGTCAATTAGGATTCGAATAATTCCACTGGCAGTGAACACGGGGGTGTGTCCAACCACCACACAGGTGAGAAAGTAGGCGGCGTTAGGTACTCTTATAGTTTTCCATTTGCCCATGGCTTTTTTACGGTATCGGACGTGGGCGTCCGATACCAACAGGTTGCAGTTGCTCGTTGGTCACGGACGCCTTCGTCCGTGACCTTGAACCTTAGCTGTCTTCTGCTGTCCTAAAAGGCTCACCACCACAATTGCCAGAAGCGCAAAGAAAAACCCCGGTATCAGCTCATACAGAAAATTCTTCAAGATGGGAACGTTATACCATATCAGAACCGTCACGGTGCCGACAATCATCCCTGAAAGGACACCCCATTTCGTGGTTTTTTTCCACCACAAGGTCAGAAGCAGAGCCGGACCGAAAGAGGCTCCTAATCCTGCCCAGGCGTAAAGCACCAGCCAGTAAACCAACTGTTTGGCGGTGATCGCCAGAACGAAGGCCACCACCCCGATACAGACCGTGCCCACTCTGCTTATCATCACCAGGCGTTTCTGGGAGGCCTCCTTGTTCATCATCTGATGGTAGATGTCCTCGGAGATGGCGGAGGTAGTCACCAATAGCTGGCTGTCGGCGGTGGACATCATCGCGGCGATGGCGCCGGAGATCAGAACTCCAGCCAAACCGGCGGGGAGCAGCAGGTTTGCCATCATCGGCATTATCTGTTCCTGGTCGGTTATGAGCTCTTTGAAAAGCCCCATCCCCACAATCCCGATGAAGACCGCTCCCCAGAAAGCTAAGACTGCCCAGCTCATCGCTATCAACGAACCCTGTCTCAGCTTCTTGGGATCTTCTATCGCCATGAAGCGAGCCAAGAGATGAGGCTGCCCCATATAGCCGAGACCAATTCCCAGACCTCCAGCCACCGCGAGAATCATCTCCAGACCGGTTTTCCCCTGGGCGAGGGTCAATAGCTTCGGGTCGATCTTCGAGATTGCCGGGGCGATGTTTCCAAATCCTCCCAGGGCGAATATCCCCACAATCGGCAAAAGCACCAGGGTGACTATCATTATGAGTCCCTGAAAAAGGTCAGTCCAGGCGACCGCAAAGAAACCGCCCATTATGGTGTAGAAGAGGATTATGCAGGCGCCGATCATCATCCCCGTTAGGGTCGATATCCCGAAAGTGGCGTTTAAAACTTTCCCGGCGGCCAAAAACTGCGCCGACACATAGAGGGTGAAAAAGAAGACGATGATGATGGTGGAGACAATGCGAATGGCATGAGAGCGATCGTCATAGCGAGCTTCAAAAAAGTCGGGCAGGGTCAAGGCCCCGAGCTTTTCGGACTCGGTGCGCAACCTCCCGGAGATGAAAACCCAGGAGAAAAAGATTCCCGCGCAACAGCCGATCGCAGCCCAGATAGCCTCGAAACCAGTCGCTAAAGCCAATCCCGGAAGGCCGATCAAAAGCCAGGCGCTCTCGCCGGAGGCTCGCTCCGAAAAGGAGACCACCCAGGGACCCAACTTTCTCCCCGCTAGAATGAAATCTGCCAGGGTCTTTGTCAACCTGACGGTCACAAACCCGACGGCGAGGATGATTACCAGATAGACTATGAAACCGAGCAGTGTGGGGTCCATTCGGTTCTCCTCCTACTTTCCGCCAGTTTTGAAGAAGTAGGCGAGTTCTAAGAGGAATAAGACAACAGGCGGGACAATCACCCAGAAGAGCGTCCAGAAGGGCATGACTCCTCCTTATCTGATTTCTCAAATCATAAGGAAGAATCAATTCGATGGCAATAGAAATCCCCTTTTGGGGGAGAACGTTTATGTCAAGATAGATTTGCTCCACCGTACCTGGAATGGTTTTGTCTTGCCAATCCTCTTGACCGGTTCTATATTCTCAGAAAACAGATCCCAAGGCTGCCAATGAGACGCTGTATTCTACTGATACTAATCCTGCTTCACTCACTTTCAACGGCGGGGGAGAAGCACCTCATCACCTTCGAGGATTTATACGATTATGGGAAGGTCGATGATATTCAAGTCTCTCCCAGTGGTGAGTATCTTGCCTTCACGGTCACCTTTGATGACCTCGAGTCCAACTCCTCTGAGACCAACATCTGGATGATGCCCACCAGAGGTGGCGAGCCGCGGAAGATGACCAACAGTCCAGAAGACAACAACCCCCGATGGTCGCCGGATGGTAAATCCTTAGCCTTCATCTCTGGAAGGGAGAACGGCGACCAGGTCTGGCTCCTTCCAGTTGACGGCGGTGAGGCCAAGCGCTTGACTGACCTTTCCACCGGCGTAAGTGGTCTGGAATGGTCTCCCGATGGGAGAAGGTTGATCTTCACCTCGAGAGTGTATCCCGAATGTCCCACTGACAGTTGCAATCAAGCCAAAGATGATAGCACAGAAAATGTTCTCGTCAAGGCGAAGCTGTATGACCGTCTGCTCTTCCGACATTACGCCTCCTGGGACGACGGGAAAAAAAGTCATCTATTCATATATGATTTCGAGACCGAGAAGACCTACGACTTGACCCCCGGGGAATTCAACACTCCCCCCATCGCCTTGGCTTGGGGGCGGCAATACGATGTCTCGCCCGACGGATTGGAAGTCTGCTTCGTGATGAATACCGACTCCATTATCACCCTGAGCACCAACAATGACATCTTCACGGTGCCCCTCACCGGCGGCGAGTGGAAGCGTATCACCACCAATCCCGCAAATGATGTCGGGCCTCGCTATTCTCCCGATGGGAGATACATCGCCTATCGGGCGATGGTGCGCCCCGGATACGAATCCGACCGCTTCAGATTAATGCTTTGCGACCGCAGGACTGGAGAGATAAGAAACCTCACCCCGGATTTTGACCGCTCTATCAGAGGCATCGTCTGGGGACCCTCCTCCAAAAGAATCTTCTTCACTGCTGTGGATCGGGGCAGGAGCGTAATCTACCGGATAAACGTCAAGAATAGAAAGATTACCCCGCTGGTGGACGATGCTGTCTGTTGGAACATAACGGTCTCTCCGAACGGCAAGACCATTTTCTACCTCAAGTCCAACTCTATTCAGCCGTATGAAATCCACGCTTTCGATTTGAAAAAGAAGAAAGAAACCCGATTGACATATTTCAGCGAGGGGCTTTTCTCTCAGCTGGAACTCAGCCCTGCCGAGGATTTCTGGTTTATAGGTGCAAACGGTGACAGCATTCACGGTTTCCTGACCAAACCCTCGAATTTCAGTCGAAGAGAAAAATACCCTCTGGTTCTTTTGATTCATGGCGGCCCGCAGTGGACCTGGCTTGGCGATTTCAACTACTACGGCTGGAACACCCAACTGGTGGCAGCTCAGGGTTACATAGTCGCCCAGATCGATCCCCACGGCAGCTCGGGATACGGGCAGGATTTCACCGATGCCGTCAATCTGGACTGGGGAGGCAAGGATTACAAGGATTTGATGCTCGGAGTTGACTTCCTTCTTGAGAAATACGATTTCCTCGATCCGGAGCGTCTGGGTGCTTTGGGGAGATCTTACGGTGGGTATATGGTCAACTGGATTGCGGGACATACGGACCGCTTCAAATGTCTGGTGAGTGTCGATGGGGTCTTCGAGCTGGTGAGCGACTATTACTCCACCGACGAGCTCTGGTTCCCCGAGTGGGAGTGTGGAGGAACTCCCTGGTCCAATCCAGAGATTTACGGAGAGCGCTCTCCTTCAAGTTATGTTGAGAATTTCAAGACCCCGATCCTGGTAATTCATGGCCAGAACGACTATCGTGTCGACGTCAGCCAGGGCTTGATGCTGTTCACCGCCCTTCAGAGACTGGGGATACCCTCCCAGTTCCTCTATTTTCCGGATGAGGGGCACAGCCTGAGGAAGCTCAAGAACCATCAATGTGTCTACAAGGTTCAATTCGAGTGGCTGGCAGGATACCTGAAGTGAGAGGAACCGTCACAGAAACAGATTGGGGCGTAACTGATTTGAGAATTGAGGAATTAACTCACAAAACCCTATCGGAGGAGTAGAACCGTGAAACCGTCACTAAAACTTGGACTATTGATTTCTGTTTTCATCGCTTTCGGCTTTTTCCAGATGGATAGCTATGCCGGAGGCAAAGGTGGTATCAGCACAGATGACCTCGAGAGATTCCAGGAATCGTTCAAGCCAGACCCGGCCACTCGCGCGGTGATGAATGCCGTCACCAACAACGATGTGAAGAAGCTGGCCCTAAACCGGGAAATGCTGACAGCCCACAACAACCTCTTCAACCACCGCATCAAGACCAAAGGGATTACAAATCAGAAAAGCAGTGGTCGCTGCTGGCTGTTTGCGGGACTGAACATAATGCGCCCGAAGGTGATAAAGGAGCTTAAGCTGAATGACTTCGAGTTCTCTCAGAACTACCTCTTCTTCTGGGACAAGATGGAGAAGGCCAACACCTTCTTAGAAGGCATCATCGAGACCAGGGATCGTGACCCCATGGACCGGGAACTGCAGATTCTCCTCAAGAGTCCCTTCCCCGACGGTGGCTACTGGTTTTACGTGGTTGACCTCATCGATAAATATGGGGTAGTGCCCAAATCGATCATGCCGGAGACCGAAAACAGTGAAAGTACCCGGATGATGGATAGGTTGATAAGTCGCAAGCTACGCCAGGATGCCTCCGTGTTGAGGCAGATGTCGGATCAAGGCCAGAGCGTGAACAAGCTACGCGCCAAGAAGAAGGAGATGCTCGAGGAGATATATAGACTCTTGGTCATTAACCTGGGAACCCCACCGACAGAGTTCGAGTGGCGCTACGAAGATCGTGATACCGTCGTCAGCGAGTTGAGGACGTACACCCCCCAGAGCTTCTTCAAAGAGATCGTGAATATGAATCTGAAGGACTACGTCTCGCTGTTCAACTGCCCCACCAGAGCGACCGGCAAGCTGTATCAAATCCGTATGACCCGGAACGTCTACGATCGGGAGGACATGACCTTCATCAACATCAAAAACGAGAGACTCAAGGAGTACACCCTGCACTCGGTCTTAAGCGACGACCCTGTCTGGTTTGGCTGTGACGTAGGCAAGGAGGACAGCTACGAGCACGGCATCATGTCTCCGGGGATTTACGACTACGAGTCATTATACGGCGTCGATTTTCATCTGACCAAGGAAGAGAGGATTCTATATTGGGACAGTGTGCCCACCCATGCCATGGTTTTCATCGGGGTCGACACCCTTCAGGGAAGGCCGGTGAAGTGGCTGGTGGAAAACAGCTGGGGCACGAAAAGAGGGGATGACGGTCTCTGGACCATGTATGATCAGTGGTTCGATGAGTACGTCTACAATGTGATTATCCATCACAAGTATCTTCCCAAGGAGGTGCTGGCGATCCTGAAGACCAGGCCGGAGGTTCTACCGCCGTGGGACCCGATGTATTCCATCATCAGATAGCTGTGTGAAAAGAGCAAACAGTAGACAGGGAACAGGCAAAAGATTCTGTGAGGCGGTGAATTCATCACCGCCGTTGCCTGAGAAAGAGTATTGAGAATATTTCCCTTGACAATACCGGAGGCTGTGGATAAAATAAACCTGAATCAACGAAAACGAGAAACTACTGAAAGAGGCGTCGGATATTCAAGATGACGGGAAAGAAGGTTTCAGAAAGGCTTCATTTCGACTTCCGTGATATTTTCCTGGCCTCACGTTTAGCTCTCTCCGGCAAGACCATCATGGCGCAGTTTATCGGGCTTGGGGTGGGGTATCTTCTATGGCTTATTTTCACATATCTCGCCTGGTTGCTCTCGGGGTTAGGTTTGTCTCAAATCTGGGGACTATACGGTTTCTTCCCCATTCTGGATTTTTCTTTTTCCGGAACGCCGGCATGGATATGCTTCCTCATCGGGAATCTCCTTTTTCTCCTGTTGTGGCTCATCTCTTCGACCGCGGTCGCACAGATCGGCTTTCGAGACCTTTTGGGAGACCCCTTTTATCCTCTGACCCACGGATACAGGTTTGCCTTCAAATCCCTCCCCACTCTGGTATTCACCCCGGGACTGATCCTCTTCTTCATCGTCCTGATCTTGCTCTTCGGCGTAATCTTAGGGTTGGTAGGCAGAATCGCTTCCATCGGGGAACTGGTTTTCTCTCTGGTTTATCTCCTTCCGGTCTTTCCGGTGGCATTGGCTTTGGCTTACATCATTCTCAACTTCTCAGTCTCGCTTTTTTTCACTCCCGCGGTAGTCGCCACCGCCAGATCAGATATTTTCGATACCATTATTGAGATCTTCACCACCGTATGGAGACAACCCTGGAGGCTCTTGGTCTATAGCGGACTACTATATGCCGTGGCTAAGTCGGCCGCCTTCGTGTTTGCCTACTTCTGTTTTCGTGCCGCTCAGTTTGTTCATTTAAGCTGTGGTCTTCTGATGGGGGAGAAATTGGAGCGGATCACCGCTACCGCCCTGAGCTACCTCCCCAGAGAATCCGTGATCTTCTCCTATTTCACCAACCTCTCCCCCCGAATCAGATTTGGTTTTCACCTTCCAGAATCTTTCCACTGGGGGCCTCTCGGCGGTCCGGAAAACGTAGCGGCCTTCCTTCTGGGGTTATCTTTCATCGTCATTTTCTTCTTCGTGATATCCTACTTTTTGGCAACCTTCTCCGTGGGACAGGTTCTAATCTACTTGAACCTCGTAAAGAGGAAGGACGATAAAAACCTCCTGGAGGAGGAGAAAGCTAAAGCCCCCAACACCACCCCTACGAATGAAGTGACTTCAGGGTCTTTTGAGTGAACCGCCGGAAATACTTCGACCGCGCAGCAGGGGGTTGGGACAGAACTCATCACCGGGATACTCACGAAAAGCTCTGCCATCTCATTGATTCTCTCGACATAAACAGAGGGGAGAAAGTGGCTGACCTCGGATGCGGCACGGGAGTGCTCTTCCCGCATATACTTGAGAAAGTCGGGGGCGAGGGAAAGATCCTTGGCATTGACTATTCGCTGGAGATGCTGAAAGAGGCCCGGGTGAGAATGCTTTCCCCGAGGGAGCCTGTTTCAACTGACAACATCCTTTTAGCGACCGGCGATGCAAGATTCCTCCCCGTTAGGGAGGAGAGCTTTGAGGTCGTAACCTGCTTCGCCGCATTTGCTCACTTCGAGGATAAAGAAAGTGCGCTTTCCGAAATGCAGCGGCTGCTAAAGCCAGGAGGCAGAGTCTACATCATTCATCTCTTGGGTCGGGGAGAGTTGGCGGAACATCATCGGCAGACCGGCGGACCATTTGTTCATGATACTCTCCCTGAAGACCCGGAGATGGAAAAGATGTTGCAGCACGTCGGCCTAACAAAAATAGAAATCACCGACTCCCCATCTTTATATCTGGCGAAAGCAGAAAAGCCCGGAAGCCATAGATAAATGCAAACACCGGAGAGTTTATCCAGAACACGGTGGTTGGTTTTGACCGCCCTTTTCATTGCCCTGGGGGTAGTTCTCCCCATAGGTTTTCACTCTTTCAGTGTCCTGGCGGGGAGGATGTTTCTCCCGATGCACATTCCGGTTTTGATCGCCGGGCTTTTTCTAGGTCGTTCCAGCGGATTATTGGTTGGGTTGGTCTGTCCGTTGTTGAGTTTCCTTTTAACCGGGATGCCACCACCCGACAAGGTCCTCACCATGACCTTGGAGCTGCCCCTTTATGGCCTGGCGGGAGGAATCGCTTACCGAAGTCTGAGAATACCGCTCGTGGTTTCCCTCCTTATCGCTTTAACAGTGGGGCGATTGGCTTATGCCTTCGGGCTTGTGGTTATCGGGCAGTTTCTGGATCTCCCCTTTACTCCAATTCAATTCCTGCAATACTCCACGATTGTCGGAATCTGGGGAATAATTTTACAATTCGTGATAATTCCACCGGTGGTGAAAGGGCTGGAGAAGATTAGAAGATAATCTGCTAGAAAACAGGGTCGGAATTCATCCGACCCCTACGGTTTTCTGGGCCTTTCTTCTGTTCCCCCCTAAAAAAAATCCCGGCAGCGTCTTACTTGCCCGCCTCTGGAGGGCTTGTCCGCCTACGGCGGACTCCCCCACCGGTCCAGACGGATCCGTATGGAGTCGCCCCGGGAGTACCATTCCCCCCCGTAGGCGGGGACAGAGGGGCTCAACTCTGGTGTTCGCCGCTATTCCCAGCCTTCCTCTGCTCGCTTGCAATAATGGAATTGACCTGTTCTCTCAGAGCAGGAAGCTTGTTTTTCACCACATCCCAGACTATTTCCAGGTCGACACCAAAATAGTGGTGAATGAGTTTATCCCGCATACCCGCAATCGATCTCCATTCCACTTCCGGATACTTGGCCTTAGTTTCCTCCGGAATTCTTTTGACCGCTTCTCCGATTATCTCCAGACTTCTGGTGAATGCCCTGGTGAGAGTATCATCGTCGGCAAACTGCTCGAACGCCACGTTCTCAGACTTGGCGAGCAGAAAGTCAATCTCATCAATTACATGTCTTAGGAATTCAAGAGCCAAGAGTGATATATTCGATTTCCTCCTGGATGTATGGTTTGATATATGGACTTATGGAACTTAATGTCACCAATTCAACCCTACGTTTCAGCAGTTCTTCCAGATAGTAAGCAAGCTTGATGAAATTGTCATAGTTCTTCTTGCCGTGTTCGAATTCCACCAACAGATCTATATCGCTTGTGGGGACTTGCTGATTCCTGGCAAAGGAACCGAATAATCCCAGCCTCCTTGCCCCTAACTCCCTGAGTCGCTTCCTGTTGGAAAGGAGCAAGTCCATTATATCACGCTTATGTCGCACAGAACTATTCATACACAACGTGAGCTGCGATACCGATGGGAAAATACCAAGAATGCTTAAGAGAGTCAATAATAAACATCGACACAAAAGGGCATTATCTTCGCAGATGAGGGCAGAAAAAAATCCCGGCAGCGTCTTACTTGTCCGCCTATGGAGCGTTTACCCGCCCTTTGAGGGCTTACCCGCCTCTGGCGGGCTCTGCTAAAGGGCCCGAAAAATAAAAACGAATTGCGCCGTTTTAAGGCACCGTGAAATTGAATTATAGTTTTGAGAATGTAGATTGAGAATGATTTGCATAGGTAGGCCAATGCGGAGAGTAATTTTCGACCTCGTTACCCCATTGAGTCCAATTCTTTCTGTTTCCACGAGCAAACAATTCCAAATATGGGCCTGGACTACATTGCTCTATTATATCATACAATTCATCAGGCTTACGGGAGTGTTCTCTTTTTCTGGACCTTATGATATTCACCTGCCTTCTTCCTGGTGGAAGCGTTCTGCACTTACCCCTGATGCCAAACAGAACCAATTCCGTGGTGTTCCGGAAATAAAAACCAACACCCCTACCGTCAGGTCCCCCGTCTTTACGTATTTTGTGCCAGACTATGTTGGTCTTATACTTGAAGCCCCATGTCTCCATTAGCTGAAGACCTTCAGCAAGCAACGCATTTGGCACCCAAAGATAAAGATGGCTTTCTCGTTTTGCGACGACTGCAACGGGAATGGACTTTAGTTCGTGAAGTGTAAGCGTGGGATATCTTGTAAGCCTTCGATGTTCCGGGGCAATTTTACCGGTTCGATTTTGAAAACGCCAAGGTGGATCAGCCAAAATGGTCCCAAACTCTTTCTTTATTTCCGAGACAAATTCACGAGCAATATTTGTTTGCATTTACATGTCCTCAAGATAGAGTTTTGAGCTGATTCCAAAAGTAAGAATGGGACAACCAGCACCACCACCGCCCTCAACCCGAGGAAGCAGTTTGCTCATATGTGTTGTGGAGGGTCCATAAGACTTACCCCGCCCCAGATCATCAAAAATGCTTTGCAATTCATCGCAACGAGTAATAATGATACCGACACTGATTGCCCGCAAGTCAAAAAGCAATCGAAAGTTGTTCAAATCCCTATCGAAGAACGGGTCTTTATTGTTCCACTCGATTTCAAGTGCGATTCCATTTTTGAAGCAATCAACTTTGTGCGTGGGGGAATCTATCTCATTCTTATCAACAACCATTTTTGTTATGAAGTTCTTTTCTTGCCACCCTCTTCCAAAGAGGAAAGAATCAATAAAGTTCGAGACCTCTGATTTTCTTCCACCACCTACACTAATCCAGCTTTTCTTAAGACGAAACTCTGAGAGCAAATCAACAATCTCTTGCCATTCCTCCGGAAAATCGCTTTTCAGAATAGCGCAAGCATGTTTCCATTCATGTACTTGATAATTATCGAGAATGAATTTTGGAAGGATTTCGATACCCACATCTTTCAAAATATGAGATCCAATCTGACATGCAACAAAAAACTAAGGGTGTTGTCACGAGTATCAGCGGCGGAGAGGGGCTTGACTACTGTGTTCGGAATGGGAACAGGTATTTCCCCCTCGCCATCGCCACCGGAATCTAAGTTCCGGGTCACGGATCGGGGCGTCCGTGACTAAAAAGTGATTATGCGAAAAGAGAAATCCCGGCTGGAGCGACTTGTTGGGCATATTGCCACTTGTTATTCCGGCCCCTTGTACATATAAAGCGGGTCGCCATTTTGCTTTGCGCTCCGTGCCCCCAAAACGAACCGTTGGGCCACTAAGAAATGCTCAGACCAAAATGCTTCCATAACCTCGGCGTATTTTTCCTTCGGTGCTTTATCAGAAAGTGCCTTCCAGAAATCAACACCATCGTCAAACTCGTCAATAGCTGCATGAGAGATCTCGGCAAGTTTGGCTATCTCGCAGTCGAGACGCTTAAGGTAGTCAGATAGGGGTCTCTTCTCGCGAATTACGGTGCAGCATGTTGCAAGGACGGCGACTCTGAAACTCTTGTATCGGTCATCTTCTTCGAAATGCTCGTGAAGCTGTTGGATGAATTCGCTATTGCAATTCCGCATGCGCTCCGACACCACACAAATCTCATCATAAAGAACGCTCAAGTCTTTGGCAAAGGTCACATCGTGGTTCATCATTACTTCAGATTTCTGTTTCTCCATATAGAAATCACGATATCGCATCTTTACATAACGCTCCGCACGAACAACAGATGTTATTCCTTTCGCGTTGAAGATGGAGCATCTGATGGGACGAGTACAGATAAGACGATTAAGCCTTTTTCTGATCCTCTTCCCACTCGCGGGCAGCATCTTCACTCGTCTTGCGGCCGACCTGTTTGATGTGTCCTTTGGCCCATTTTTGCTGATGCTCTTGCTCTCGCCGCTCAAGATCATCAGTTATGCCACTATGGACGATCTTGTTACCAATTTTGAAATGGTACTTATAGGTGTCGCGTCGTTTTGCCATATATTTTACTCCTTTGTCTAACTACTGTTTATATGGTTTCCAGATAAGCCCGCTTCCGGGCCTTGCTTCCAGATAACACTCCACGCTGGAAATTGCTCAAGTGATGCAAAAGCAGCGGCATTCCAAAACTCTCTATATATAAGCTGATGGCTTCTTTAATATTGCGTTCGGCAGATTTCATCGTTTTACCTTGGGAGACTACATCAATTTCGACGCACCGGGCCACAACCTATCTCTCTTCTTTGGTATAAACGATAGTGAATTTGTTGTTTTTCATAGTCAGTCCCAGCTCAATTATGACTCATATCTTATCATTGTCAATTCAAAAATAAATCCCGGCAGCGTCCTACTCTCCCACCGGGTCGCCCCAGCAGTACCATCAGCCTGTCGATAGGGATTCCATATGGAGGTGAATTGCCTCGCGGACATTCCTCTTAGTCTCCTCCATGGTAAGCCCGTTCGACAAGCAGCCGGGCAGCGCCGGACAATA
The DNA here is from genome assembly GCA_030605835.1 of Candidatus Zixiibacteriota bacterium. Taxonomy (GTDB): domain Bacteria; phylum Zixibacteria; class MSB-5A5; order DG-27; family DG-27; genus DG-27. Next base: position 29,605 of record JAUWHO010000031.1, read on the forward strand.
GGCGAAGTAGCCCTCATCTTCCGGCTCTTTTTCAATCACTATCTCGAAGCTATAGAACTTCAAGGTCACCTCGCCTTATCAGTCGTCTCACTGTTAATTTACGAAAGACTTGATTCTTATCAAGTCAAAAGTAAGGCGATTTCGGCTCACGCCTTGTGTACAGAAAAGAAAAATCCCGGCAAC
>JAUWHO010000016.1 GCA_030605835.1 Candidatus Zixiibacteriota bacterium
GCTCGGGCTGGGGTTGAACCCCAGTCCGCTATATCATTTCTTGTCCGCCCTGGTCATCCTCCAGAAAAAGAGACACAACCCGGTAAAGGCGATCAAGGAGAGCCAGGGCCCGAAAGTGCCCACCAGTGGCAAAGCCTCGTGAGATTCATAGAACGCCCGGTAGCTGGTTGAGCCCACGATCACCCCCGCGACTAAAACTCCGACCAAAGCATCGCCGGCCACAAGCCCGGAGCCAAACAGTATTCCCTTCTCCTGTCTTTTCTTCTGGACCGCACCGGAGGAGGTCTTCTTGACCAGAGCCGAGATGATACCTCCAGCGATAATCGGGGTCGACAAACTGAGAGGCAGATACAGTCCGATTGCAAAAGGCAAGGAGGAGATTCCCACCAGCTCGATTGCGGCTGCGAGCATCATTCCGACGATGATGGTTATCCAGGGGAGGTCGCCGGTCATCACCCCCCGGACCACCGTGGCCATCACATTCGCCTGGGGTGCCTGTAAGGGTTCCGGGTGGGTGGCATCCTGAACAAAGCCGAAGGCGTCATTGAGCAGAAAGATGGTTGCGCCCATAACCAGTGCCGGAAACAACAACCCGATGAACTCCGTCAGCTGCTGCTGTCTGGGGGTGGCCCCCAGGAGATAGCCGGTCTTTAGATCCTGGGCGATGTCGCCGGAGAGACAGACCGCGATGCAGACCACCGTTCCCACCGACATTGCGGTTATCATCCCGGAGGTGCCACGGACCCCGAAGGCCAAGAGGATCAGGCAGGTCACCAGGAGAGTTGCGATGGTCATCCCTGAGACCGGCGAGGAGGAACTCCCCACGATTCCGACAATTCTGGCGGCGACCACCACGAAGAAAAACCCGAAGATCACCGACAGGAGCGCTCCCATGAAATGAAGTTCCGTTCCCGGAAAGATCCAGATTAGAAATACTACAATCAGCGAGCCGATCAGGACCGTTGACATCGGAAGGTCACGGTCGGTGCGGGGGATCTCCCCCCTCCCTTCTCTTTTGCCGAGAATCTGGCGAGCCCCGACCGCAAAAGAGTGAAAAATGACCGGAACAGATTTGGCGAGGCTCACAAAGCCGCCAAAGGCGACCGCGCCCACACCCAAATATTTTATGTAGAAGTTCCGCAGCTCACCGGGGTCTAACTGTGAAAGAGGCATGTCCGCGGGAGGAATTATCGCCTCCGGGATGAAGGAACCGATATACGATAGTAAAGGGGAAATCGCCAGATAACCCAGGACCGCGCCTCCGAACATCAGGCTTGCGATCTTGGGACCGATGATGTACCCAACTCCCAGGAGTGCCGGGGTGGCGTCAATTCCGAGATGTCCCCCCCTGTATCCTAAGATTTTGCCGGACTCATCCTGCCAGTAGAGATTCTGGTGGGGGCCCTCAGTCCACATCCTGAGAGCGCTCATGACGAACTTGTAGGCGGCTCCCAGGCCGATGCCAGTGAAGACCATCTTGGCCTTGCCACCCCCCTCGTCGCCAGCGACGATGATCTCGGCGCAGGCGGTCCCCTCCGGGAATCTCAGCTTCCCGTGTTCCCTCTCCACCAGATACTTTCTCAAAGGGATCATGAAGAGAATCCCCAGAGTGCCACCAAGAAGGGACAGACCTATGATCTGCCACTGGGAGATTGGATGAAAAAATCCCTCGATGGTCTCATTCCAGATGAAAAACGCCGGGATGGTGAATATGATTCCAGCCGCCAGCGATTCCCCGGTGGAGCCGATGGTCTGGACGATGTTGTTCTCCAGCACCGTCCCCCTCTTCATCACCCCCCGCAAGATCGCCATGGAGATGACCGCGGCCGGAATGGAGGCGGAGATCGTCATTCCCACTTTCAATCCCAGATAGGCGTTGGCCACTCCGAAGACCACCGAGATAATCACCCCTAAGATTATCGCCTGCTTGGTTGTTTCGGGAATCGACTGAGAAGCTTTTATGTATGGTTCGAATTTCGCGACATTACCTGAGCTTTCGGCGTTTGGAGATTCTTTCTGCATCTTACCAGCCTCGGTTTAAAGAGGAGATTTGTGTCCGTCTGGGTATAAGAACATAAAGCCGAAACAGGAGGCTAACCCCGCCGCGGGGTCGAAATTTTTCTCAAGCTAACAAGCTCGCTGGGGTTAGTCAAGCAAAAACCCTCTCTCCATTCTCGGTGCCATCGCCGTGACAGGTGATGGATAAAAGGAGAACGTGTGGTCAGACTCGAGATGTTGGAGCACCACGGTGAAAGATTGCACATCATACACCTACTGCCCACCACTAACCACTAACCAACTGCGACTACGCTCATAGGCGAGCGGCGGCTCCCGATAAGAGAAATAAGGTCTTGAAAATACTGGGCCGAAGTCTTAAGTTGACGGAGAAGAGAAGAGCTGTTTGAATGAGAAAGGATATCCAAAAAGGCACTTATATTTTTGCTGCCATTGTGATGGCGCTCTTCCTTCAGGGTTGCAGTCGCACCACCAAGGTCCTGCCTCCCACTCTGGAGGTGGATGAACGTCAGCTCAAGGAGAGGTCTTTCGCCTACCAGCACTTTTTAAACGGGGTCCTCTTGGAGCAGAGCGGCAATCTCAGAGCTGCCGCCGCAGAATACCGGTCGGCTCTCGGGTTTGACCCTGAATCCAGCGAGATAAGGTATTGTCTCGCGGAGGTCTTCTATCAGATGAACGACCTCCAGTCTGCAATAGTGGTCGCCAGGCAGGTATCCCCTCTGGATGCCAGAACTTCTGTCCTTCTGGCGGACAGCCATGAGCGACTGAAACAGGACTCCCTGGCGGTGAAGTATTACCAGCACGCGGTGAAGCTTGACGGAAGAGACTTCAAAAGCCACCACAATCTCTCTCGGCTCTTCAAACGTTTGGGGGAGGCCGACTCCGCCATTTATCATCTCAGGAAGGTGCTGGAGTTGAATCCCAGCTTCAGGAGCGGCTACATGGAACTGGGAGCCCTTTACGTGGAGAAAAAAGATTGCGCCCACGCCATCGAGACTTACAGGACCGCAGTAACGCTTTTCCCCAAATACGTGCCGGCGTATTGGGGTCTGGCGGAGAACTACCTCTGGTGCGGTGAAAGAGAAGCGGCTTTGGAGACGTATCGAAAGCTCGATGAGCTCTCCGGGGGAAAGATCATTTACAAGCGGAAGCTGTTAGACGTCTACATGAGCCAGGGGGATTTGGACGGTGCCATACGTGTCGCTGAAGAACTCTCCATTTTGGAACCTTCGGACAGTTTCGCCAGGATGGGCCTGGGGATGCTTTACATAGCCAAGGGGAACTACCAGAGGGCCGACTCGGTCTTCTCCCTGGTTCTGGAAAAAGACCCCGAAAACCTGGAAGCCCTCCTCAATCGCGGCAGAGTCAAGCTTCAGTTGGAAGAGCTGGGAGAAGCCAAGAGCGACTTCGAGAAGGTGATTGCACTTTCGGACTCCCTCCCCGAGGGCTGGCGGGATTTGGCTTTGACCTACGTCTCCTGGGACAGCACTCGGAAGGCGATCGAGGTTCTCAAGCAGGGGCTGGAGAAGGTCTCGGATAAATTCCCCCTCTACTATTTTCTGGCGATCACCTATCACCGCCAGAGAGATTACTCTCAAGCTATAGAGCCCCTGAAGAAGGCCCTGGAAATTCATCCTGAAGATACCGGAGTCAGACTATTGTTGGCGGAGGTCTACGAGTATAGTGGAGACACAGACCGGGCTCTGGACATTCTGGAAGAGTTGGTCCAAGACGATCCTGAAAATGCCACCGCCGCAAATAATCTGGGTTACCTCCTGGCCAATCTGGGAATCCGCCTGGGGGAGGCCAAAGACCTGATCATAATAGCGTTAGAGAAAGAGCCGGAAAACCCCGCTTTCCTGGATAGCTACGGCTGGGTGCTGTTTAGACTGGAGAACCACAAAGAGGCCCAAAGACAGATCCAGAAGGCCTTAGATGGCCGTGGAGATGACCCCATAATCCTGGAACACATGGGGGACATCCTCCAAGCCCGCGGGAAGCTGCAGGAAGCCAGGGAATTCTGGAAAGAGGCTCTGGACTTAGACCCTGAGAGCCTGGAGTTGAAGACGAAGTTGGAAATAGATTGATCCCCCTTCTGCTTCTTTTGAGCATTCCTTCCCGAGTTGAATACATCAAAACATTCTCCTTAGTTTAACCAGACAGCAATCAGAGAATTGGAATCCCCTTTCCGTTGCGGATCTGATTCCGTAAGCTGTCTGTCTTTGGAAACCTAAAGCCCATACGGCTGTCCATACGGATCCGAAGGGACCCGGCCAGGGGTTCGTATGACACACCGTCCGATACCCAAAGGGTCACGGATGAAGGCATCTCGTACGAGCCGTATGGCCGTGACCAACACCGGGGCTCCGGGGCAGGAATGCCCCGGCTGTTCGCGCCGGGTGTTCTTGAAAATATCTTACCGGTTCTGTGGAGCCGGAACAAAAAAGGGCGACCCGTAGGGGTCGGAATTCATCCGACCCACAGGCTGGCGGTGATAAATTCACCGCCCTATGGTTCAGGTGGTGTAAGATGCATACAGAAGGCCAGGCCTCCATAAACAGCTAGGGTAGGGGTACAACTCCGTACCGATCCGTAGGGACCCTGCCCGAGCTTGGCGAATAGTCCCCCTGTTCCCCGTTTCCTGTCTCCTGTTCCCTCTTTAGAAAACATCGTCGGCATTGAAGTTGCGTTTTAGGAGTGACGGAACTTCTTAAAAAGTGCGGAAGCTCCTTAAACAGTTGAGGGTCTTAGAGCTTCGATGAAACTGTAATGAAGAGCAAGGTTGGTTGCTATGAAAACTTTTGCAGGCGATATGCACGCTAAGTCAAGAGGAAACAGGGTTACCAGATTTTTTATTTTGGTCTCATATTGTCTGCTCTTCGCACTGATAGCCATAGTGGCCATTATCGGTCTCGGCTCGATGTCATCGGTGGCGAGGAAGTTGGAAGAGAATCCTCGCCGTTATGCAAACCTCACCGCTCGGGGTGCCGCCGAGGCCGGAGTGTCGGCGGCGATAAATCATATCCAGTGTCATTCCTACCGGGAGGCGGGTGCATTGCCTCCCTCATCCTTTGCGGAGGGAGGACAATTCAGTGTATTCTGGGGAAAACCAAATCTGCAGGACTCCACCGTGGAGATAACCAGCTTCGGCTTCTGCGAGAACGATGGAAAGCTGCTGGCAGAAGCCCTGGTTGATACCGTCGCTCATCTTGAGTTCTTCTACCCGGAGCAGAAGGCCAAAATGGCGGACTATTACTCCTCAGGTCCGGGCCGTATCCGATAGCGCCGAGTCGCGGTCACAATCAACCTGCAGGCTCATTCTCACGCCCACTCTCAGCGTCTGCGATTCACCTCCAAAAACGAAGCTTTCTGGCCGAATCAGTTTCCGGCTGTGGCTCGAGTGAGAAAAGCGCCAGCTTTCAGAACTGGGCTTGAGGAGCGGTCAATCCTGCCTCGGGCGAGATTAACAGAGTCCAAAAGCTTCTTGAGACTCTCTCACCGAAACAGAATTTCTTCACCCATCATAGTTCCTCAAAACTGTCGTGACAAGATTGTTGCACCGAGTTGTCAAAATTCTGTTGACAAGAAAAATCGATTTAGTTATTAGTTGTTCCGAACGGATATGCATCCATACAAGTTCAGCAGAAAGCTAGATCGTTTTCAACAGGACCTCGCGACTTTCAAATCTTCGTACTCGCGCAACATCAAGGTCGCCACTCAAGAGTTGACCTCCCTGCGGGAAGTCTTCGACAGCCTGAGCGGCATCGAGGTCAACCGCGGATCTCGGAGAAAGCTGAAGCTTCTGGACTCTCACCTGCAAAAACTGGAAAAGGAGCTGTCGGCGGCAGAGTCGGACCTCTTCGAGTCGCTGTCGAAACTCTGGCGCAACTATCTGCGAATAAAGAATCGGGCCGAGGACTTAAGCAAAGAACGACGCATCTATCGAACCCTCTATGAACTGTTGACGGTGGTCTACTCCGAAAGGAACATCCAGATCCTTCTGGACACGGTGCTGGAGTCGGCAGTTGACATCATGTCCGCGGAGTGCGGCTGCCTGGAAATCTACAGCCAGGATTCCAGTCTGCAATTTAAGCTGACAAAGGATTCTACCGGAAGCGAAGTCGAGCTCAAAAACTCAAACCTCAAGCCCGCGGTCACCGAGGCGGTGCTGGCGAGCGGGAATGCGATCACGATCGGAGGTCTTTTGTCGGAATCAGTCCCTTCGGGGGAGGAAGAAGAGCAGGCCGAAGAGAGGTCGGTCTCGCTTTTGTGTGTGCCTCTGAAGACCAACGATAAGATACTGGGGACGATTTACGTTCACCGAGAGGAAGAAAACGGGGATTTCGCCGTCACCGATTCCGAGCTTCTAAGCTCCCTGGCGGAGAAGGTCGCCTTAGCAATTGAAAGCCACCTCCTCTTCTCGGAACTACAGGAAGAACAGGAGAAACTGATCGAAGACCTTCGGAAGAAATACGAATTCGAGGAGATCCTGGGAGCCTCCCCTCAGATGGCCAAGGTTCTCTCCACGGTGGCAGACATCGCCGACACCGATTCCACGGTTGTGATCGAGGGGGAATCGGGAACTGGCAAGGAGCTTCTGGCCCGAGCAATTCATTTCAATTCCGGCAGAGCCAAAAAACCTTTCATTCCCATAAACTGCGCCGCCATTCCGGAGACCTTGCTAGAATCGGAGCTGTTCGGCTACGAAAAAGGAGCCTTCACCGGGGCCGTCAAAAAGAAGCTGGGGAGATTTCAGATCGCCAACGGCGGCACTATATTCTTAGACGAGATCGGGGAGCTCTCTCCGGTGCTCCAGGTCAAGCTCTTGCGCTTTCTCTCGACCCAGGAGTTTGAACCCTTGGGTTCAACTCAGACCTCGAAATCGGACGTCCGCATTATCACCGCCACCAACAGAAATCTCAGTGAAATGATTCAAACCGGGGAGTTTCGAGAGGACCTCTACTATCGCGTTAACGTAATAAAGATAGAATTGCCCCCCTTAAGAGACAGGAAAGGGGACGTCGAGTTATTGACGGAACATTTCATTGAGAAATTCTCGAAGAGGTATGATCGCAAACTCAGCGGAATCGATGACAACGCCATGGAGACCCTGTTGAGATACAACTTCCCCGGCAACGTCCGCGAATTGGAGAACACCGTCGAAAGAGCGGTTGTGCTCACCAAGGCGACCCAGATAGGTTACGGCGACCTCCCGGACTACATCAAGAGTCACAGTAACCAGGGTGATGGTGAGGTTTTCCCCAAGACCAACCGGGAATTGATGAAAACCAAGAGGGAACTGTACAGAAAGACCATCGGAGAGTTGGAGAGACGCTTTCTCCTCTCAGCGTTAGAGGAAGCCGGGGGGAACATCTCCGAAGCTGCCCGCAGAGCCCAGATGCAGAGGAAGCAGTTTCAAAGGCTGATGAAGAGACACAACGTCACCACCGCCACCCCGGAGCAGGACAAGGAAGCCGAAATCCCTGCCAAGACCTGAGTGGTGCGACGTATATGTCGCATACAAACATCCCACAGGACAAGCGATTATAATAACTTATTGAAATTTTTTGCGACAGCAATGTCGCAGTTTTATTGTGTTGCAGCCTAAAGGGTTGCGGGCCCTGGCGATAACTTATTGCCTCCGTTGACGTTATAAGGATGGGCAAGGCAGCGCATTTCTGGCACAGAAATTGCATTACCAATACATGTGAGGTAATTTGCTGAGAATCATAACTTTGCTTGAATGGAGTTGAAAAAACTGCAGAGCCAGATTGTGGAGGCGGCCTTAGAGGTTCAGAAAAACATGGGACTCGGATTCCAGAAACCGGAATACAGTCAGGCTCTCGCCTACGAGTTTGACCTCCGCAAAATCGGTTACGAGAGAGAAAAAAAGATCAAGGTCTCTTACAAGGGCAGCGTTGCTGGAGAGCGCACCTTGGAGTTCGTCGTCGGTGACAGCATAATCGTTAACCTCAAAGCTGGAGAACCACTGGCCGATACCGACCTTTCTAAAATGAGGTCTCTGTTGCGCGCCACCAAGCTCGACTTGGGGTTGATCTTAGATTTCGGGAAAGAGAGCTTGAACATTAAGACCGTTAAGAAGTGAAAACTCCTCTTTTCGAAACTATGGAAGCACTAACTTGAAAAGGATCTAAGGAGGTGAGACTCACAGGATGGTAATGAAGAGAAAGAAAGCCACCAGGAAGAAAACCGCTAAGAAAAAAACCGCTAAGAAAAAAACCGTAAAGAGAAAAGTCGCTAAGAAGAAAACCGCCAAGAAGAAAACCACGAGGAAGGCAGCCAAGAAAAAGAGAAGATAAAAAAGGGATTTTATCTAATCTTGGTGGTGGGAAGCTGGCACCTTATGGTGCCAGCTTTTCCTTTGCTTGACAGTTCCTCCTTCAAAAAAGATATTTAGCCGAGAGGTGAAAACGTCTAAGCATCGCTTTGTGTGTTACTATCTGCCGGCAATCGTTTACGCTGCGGGCATTTTCGTTCTTTCATCCATTGCGGGACTCGCACCTCCGGAGGTGGGGTTTCGGCTCTCGGATAAGTTCTACCACTTCCTGGAATTCTCCGGTTTCGGGTTTGTCCTCATAAGAGCCTTTATTAATTCCGACTCAACGCTGCTTTCTTCCAGATCGCTTGAGAGCGCAGCTCTCCTGGGCATCCTCTATGCTTTAAGCGATGAGCTTCATCAATACTTCGTCCCTAATCGGGAGATGGAGTTCTGGGATTTCCTCGCCGATGCTGTGGGGATTTTGACGGTCTGTCTCATCTGGTGGGGCTTTAGGAGACTAAAGAAGAATTCAGGTGGTTTAGGAAAGCGATAATAACAAAAGTGCGCCTCTGGTGTCGCAGCTCCTCCCTCCCATCGATTAAGAAAAGACAGAGCAGGTCATCCGGGGCATACAGCGAGTCTCCCCGGAAGTTGACAGCTTAGTCATGTAAGCAGAGCTTTTGACTGCTGTTTGCAGTCGAAAGATTTATATTGCTGCGGAGGTCTAAAATTATAAGTTTACCGATATGAAGAAAATCCCCATTGGCATCACTGCCGGAGAGGTCTCGGGGATCGGACCGGAAGTGGTGCTGAAGTCTTTGGTCGCGAAAAAGCTCCGGAGGAGATGTCAACCGATAATCATCGGACCCCTGGAGGTCTTGCGCACTACCGCAGAGAGCCTGGGCATAGAGGTGAGCTTAGAAGAGTACGCCTCTGGGCGAAGCCTCTTCCCCGGGAATTACATCCCGGTGATAGATGTTGGCGAAATCAAAGCCAGAGATTTCAAATTCGGTGAACCGACAAGGCTGACTGGGAAAAGTGCTTTAGAGGCTATTATCGCCGGAGTTCAGTTAACTCAAGCCGGGGTTGTCCGCGCTCTGGTCACTGCTCCAGTCTCCAAGAAAGCGATAAACTCGTCCGGCCATCCCTTCAGAGGTCACACTGAGTTTTTGGCGACGCTAACGGGATCTCGAAAATTCGCGATGATGTTCGTCTCCCCGAAATTGAAAATCACGCTGGTAACCACCCATCTGCCTCTGAAAGAGGTCGCTGGTAACATCACCTCCAAAATGATAAGTGAAAAATTGAGGCTCACCATTAATGCTCTGGAACTGTATTTCGGAATTAAAGAGCCTCGGATCGGAGTCTGCGCTCTGAATCCTCACGCCGGGGAGCAGGGGTTGCTGGGAGATGAAGAGAAGAGGGTCATTACCCCTGTCATCAGGAGGTTTAAGAGATCGGGACACTCTGTGGAGGGTCCTTTTCCCGCAGACACAGTCTTTTCCGAGGATAATCTGAAGAGGTTTGATGCTTTTCTGGCGATGTATCACGACCAGGGTTTGATCCCCTTGAAGAGGGGTGGGGTGGGAAGATCGGTGAACGTCACTTTAGGATTGCCCTTCGTACGCACCTCTCCCGACTTCGGCTGCGCCTTTGAGATCGCCGGAAAGGGGATTGCAGATGCGACCGGCATGACCGAGGCGATTAATCTAGCCATAGATATGTGCCGGAAGAAAGGAATCAGGTAACAGGGGACAGCAAACAGGGAACAGGAGATAGGAGATAGGAAATAGGAAATAGGGGTCAGGAGGACCATTCGCCATTCACTATTTGCCATTCACTATTTGCCGCCCCGGAGGGGTAGCCCAGTGGCCTCTGCCACTGGGATTCTTATAGCGCCGTCAGGTGTTTCCACTTTATCAGCCAGAGGCTGACCCGCCTCTGGAGGGGGCGACTCTGTCGTCCTGACGGAAGACTGTCGGGAGGTCTCATGACCCGTATGGGTAACTCCCGACAGCACGACAGAGGATACTTCCGTCTAAACCGATAACGAGGAGAGCAATTTAGAAGTAATACCAGATCGTCTCATACTGGCTGATGTCCTCGCCGACCTTCTCCAGCTTCCGCAAATAATCGAGGATGGGAACATCAGTGCCGATGTACGATTTCTGCTGCTGAATGTTCTTCTCCCAAGGGTGAAACTCATACACTCTGGAGCCGTCCGGCAAGACCGAAATCACATCGCGATGCTGGTATGCTCTCAGGTAGTTTTTCCCAAGAGCCGGAAGGTTGTAAACCGGCTCATCGGTGCGGGACAGCCCCGGCAAAAGCCGGGCCTCCTCCTTCTGCTCCTGCAGAAGCCGTGCAATCGGCACCCGGTAGTCGACGGTCTCGTCCTTACCCTTGGTGTTGAAGGTGTAATAAGGCTCGATGCCGATGCGCTTCAGCACCCGCCGCAGGGCCGCAGCCTCAAACCGCCTCGACACGAAGAACGTGTAAACGTTCTGGTTGTAGACATTGATGCTGCGGCGGCGTAAGCGCTCAACCACCTCGAACATCTCCGGGGTAACCTCGTAGGGATGCTCGATATGGGTGACCACCGAGACCTCCAGCTGCATCGGTCTGCGAAGTTTGCCTAAAAACTCAGCCACCTCCTCGGTAATCCGCATTGGCAGGGTTACGGGTATACGTGTGCCAATACGGAGTCTCTCCAGAGACGGGATCTTGGCCACCTCCTCCAGGATCCAGAAGAGTTTTTTGTTGGCCAGAGCCAAGGGGTCACCGCCGGTAACTAAAACCTCGTGAATGGAGGGATGGTCCTTAATCCAGGTGATCGCCTCCATGATTTTCTCGTCGGAGGCCAAAGCTCCCGGCGCTAAAGCCTCATCGATCTCCCAGTTGCGCTGGCAGTAAACGCATATCTGCGGACAGGTGTTGTACGGTTTCAAGATAACAATGGACGGATAACGGCGGGTGACCAAATCGATCGGGGTGGTATCCCGTTCAAGCATGAAGTCGAACGAGCAATGGGGGTTATCCCTGTGCGCCGCCATATATTCGACGTAAGATGCAGGGGGTATAACCTGAGCCCGCACAGTCCGGTCACGATCCTTGCGCTTTGCGTCCATCAATGACAGATAATAGGGTGTTATCCCGAACGGCAGTCGAGCTTCCTCCGCCAACTTCAAGCCCTTTTTTTCAGACTTGGACAAAGAGATCAAATCGAATAGTCGGGTAGGCTTCTTAATGACGTTTCTCAGATGCCACTTCCAGTTGTCCCAATCGGAGGCACTCCCGCCCAGTTGAGAAAGCACTTTCCCCCGCCGTTTGCGCCTGTATTCGATTATTTTCTTCTCCAGACCGTGCCTGAATCTCGACATCTGCTTCTCAATGTCTTCCCAGAGTTTGTCCAGCTCATCCGACCGGGCCATGGCAGCCTCTCGGCCCTCGAGTTCTCCACTGATTAAGTAATCTCCGGGAGCAGTGCCCGGCCCTTCCCCTTTCATACCCAGAAACAGGTGATACATCTCGGCATAGAAGCCCTCCTGGAGATCAGGACGGGGCACCTCTCTGGCGATATCGTGTAGTGCCTGCATCACGCTGAAATCGGCCAACTTGTCCGATCTTTGCTTGATGATGCTTTTCAAGGTCCTGCTGCAGTCTCTCACCCGGACGATTCTGCCCTCAAAGAGCGTGGCCTCGACGGCATAGGTATCTAGCTCATTGGTAGTGATCTGTCCATGCAGACGTTCCCTGGCGACTTCCAGGTCGACGACACTTGAGATGCGCGCAAAGGCCTCCGCAGCAGCCTCTCTCAGCACCTCCAGATTGTAGCTGGATGGTCTCTCCACTTTTGCCATAATAATACCTCCCACAGACGGGGATCAGGTTGGTGTAAGAAAGTTAACGAATATTACTCCTCCACGCAACTGTAAGAGGAGACTTTTTCGCGAGGAGTTCTTGCAGTACGGTCAGGTGATCTTAACATCGATGGAGGTTACCATCTCTTTAAGGGTAGTCGCCAAACGACCACCCAAATGACTGACATTCTTGCAGATAGGTCTATCGTGGTGGGTATCAACGGTAGCCGACTGGGTTGACATGATCAACCTAGTCGGTGGGCTGAAATTGACTTGACAGAGGACGATAATTAAATATATTTCTCAGGCAGCGCGGGAGTAGCTCAGTTGGTAGAGCACAACCTTGCCAAGGTTGGGGTCGCGGGTTCAACCCCCGTCTCCCGCTTATTCGGAGGTCGGGTGGGCCCGAAAAGGCATTAAGGAGGAAGCTGCAGGATTGTTTTCACCTCCCGATGTTTTGATCTGAAGGCGGCTTAGCCAAGTGGTAAGGCGGAGGTCTGCAAAACCTCTATTCTCCGGTTCGAATCCGGAAGCCGCCTCTTTTTTTACATCTGAATCCCCCCATAGAAGATAAAATATGACCCCGACCGGCATCACTGGCGAGTTAGTTGAGCCATTCGGTGCAGGGAATAACACCAACTTAAACCCCCGACGGATTCATAAAGTTTTCCTTCGAGTTGTCGATTAGCTAAGATGAAAACATGACCGCTCTCAATAAGGTGGGGCTTAACTCATTCCCTTTGATGGTAAGCCGAGAGAGCTAACCCAAATAGTCTGAAATGAATGCGACATAGGGGGCTTTAAGCAGTTTCTTTTCATCGGGCAGAACAGGTCCACCGACGGAAGAAGTTGTGATCTGACTTCTCAGGAGTGGACACGGTGCGTAGAACTTGAATATCTCTGTGAAGATGTTGAATCAAACCTTTGATCACGGCGTGACTACAGAGTGTGTCACACCACACATCTGCGGGAGGGTTGATCTGGATTGTAAGCAAGGAACCATCTCCGCAAGAGATTCGAATGCTCCCGGGAATACCGACCCTGTGTTCATTTCGTCTTCTGCCGGTAGGCCAACCGATGATGCAGATCATAACAAATCGAGATTTGATTTTATAGGAGGAAACAGGTGAGAAACAAAGCTTTAAGTTTAATAGTCGCTACAATCTCTTTTTTTCTGCTGACCCTTCCCTTATTCCCACAGAGCTTTGATGAGGAAGTAAAGGAGAAATTGTATCAGGAATATCTTCAGAAGAAGCTCAAGCCCCAAGAGGGTGATATTCCCAAGTACAAGACCCCGGAACTCTATGAGCAAACAGAGCCTGTGGTGGAGGTGAAAAGAGGAGCTGAGGTTTCGGTCCCCACCCCGGTCGCACATGGCGCTCCGGGAATTCCTAAGGCCTCTCCAGATGAACTTCAGCCTTTTGGGTATAACATGTTCAATGTCAGTCCCTCCACCTTTGCTCCAATTGCACCCACCTCGGTGCCACCAGATTACACCTTAGGTCCTGGCGATAACGTTATAGTCAATCTCTGGGGGAAGGTCGATTTGGAATTGGATTTGACGGTTGACAGGGAGGGAAAGGTTTTCATACCCAAAGCCGGCGATCTGACTGTTTGGGGATTGACCTTAGATCAATTCGAAAGGAAACTCAAAAAGAAACTCTCCACTATCTATTCCGATTTCGAGATGAACGTGATATTGGGGAAAATCCGTTCAATCAAGGTCTTTGTTTTTGGAGAAGTTACCAACCCCGGCGGTTATACCATAAGCTCCCTCTCCACCCTGTTCAATTCCCTCTATATGGCGGGCGGGCCAAATCAGAGAGGCTCGATGAGAAAGACAAAGCTTATTCGCAGCAATAAGGAAATAGCTACAATTGATCTCTACGACTTCTTGCTCAAGGGATATAACAAGGACGATCTCAAATTGGCTTCCAACGATGTCGTCTATGTGCCGGTGGTTGGTGCTTTGGTCAAAATCAGAGGCGAGGTCAAAAGGCCGGCTATCTATGAGTTGAAGGGGGGGGAAAGGATTCTGGATTTGATAGAACTGGCCGGAGGGTCCAAACCCACTGCCTATCTGGAAAGGGTGATGGTGGACAGAATTGCCGGTCAAGATGAGAGAGTGCTTCTGGATGTCAATCTGTATGACCAATCCGCCTTGGAACAGGAGAACCTGGAGTTGAAAGATGGAGATGATGTCTCCATCTTCTCGATATTCGACCTGATAGAGAAACTGGTCTGGATAGATGGAAAGGTGAAGCACCCGGGTGCTTTCCAGAGAAATCCAGGAATGAGAGTTTGGGACTTGATTCGGGGAGGTGAGCAACTCCAGAAGGACGCATATCTTTTGAGGGCAGACTTAATCCGCACCTATCCGGATGAGAGAAAAGAGATAATTCCCATAGACTTAAAGAAGGTCTTGGCTCAAGACAGCACTGAGAATATCCTCCTGACGGATAAGGATAGCCTGACTGTTTACGGATATTGGGATGTGAAGCGAAGGAAATTCGTGACCATCAATGGAGCGATAAAAAGACCGGGCCAGTATGAATTACATGAGGACATGAAGCTCTCTGATCTGATCTTTTCAGCGGGGAATCCTCTCAGGAATGCCTATCTGTTGAGAGCAGAGATCGCTCATCTGAACCCGGGGAAGCCAGCCGACATCACCTATATAAACCTGCAGGACCTGTTTACTGACTCGGAAGATTTCATGGTAAAACAAAACCCGGGTGTGGATTTCTCTCTCAAAGAAGATGATCAGGTCTTCATTCGAGAGATTCCGGAATGGAGTCTGCAGAAGCTCGTTACCATAGAGGGAGAGGTGATGTTCCCGGGTAAATACGCTCTGGAGAGGGAGAAGGAAACTCTACACAATCTGCTTCAGAGGGCCGGAGGGTTGACTCCCAAGGCGTTCGCCAAAGGAGTGGTCTTTCTTCGCCCCAGCATCATTCGGGATGTGGAGAGAAAGAACGTTCATGATGTCGTGATAAGCACTCAGCTTTTGGAGAGGGACAGTTTGGGCAACATAATGCCCCCCAGCGTAACTCCCTTTGATCCTGGAAGGCTCAATCGAGTGCTTATTGACTTACCCAGGATATTGAAGGAAAAAGGAGGCGAAAGCGATGTCGTGCTTCAGGAGGGGGATCACCTCTTTATTCCCAACATTCCCTCGGAGGTTCAGGTAGTAGGAAGTGTCGCTTCCTCAAGCAGCATCAGGTTTGTGGAAGGTAAAGAAGTGAAATACTACATAGAGAGGGCTGGTGGCTACACCAGGAACTCAGACAAAAATCAGACTCGTTTGATAAGCGCGGATGGCAAGGTGATTTCTGGAGGGAGCTTGAGAGGGAAGAAGGTCGAACTGGGAGATGTGATTGTAGTTCCTCAGAAGATCAAAGAAGATCGGGACTGGATGAAGTTCTTCGCCAACACCGCCGTCATACTCTCGGGGGTGGCAACCAGTATCTTCGTGATTGATAGATTGAATTGAGTGTCAAAAAGGGGATGGTATGAGCGACATCCGAATAAGGGGAAAAGGGATCTTAGATAATGAACCGCAATTTGGCTCTTCATCGGAGCTTTTAACTCTTTTCGATTCCCTGGTCAAAAAGAGGAAATGGATATATCTCTTAGTGGGAGTTACCGTTTTGGCGACACTGGTTTTCTGCCTGTTTGTGCCCAATCGATACACTGCCAAGGCACTCATTCTCCCCTCGGGTGGAACCCCTAATAGCTTGGGTGGGCTAAGGGACTTCGCTGGTCGGCTTGGAGATTCTCCTCTTGCCTCTGCAGATCTTGGTTTAGAGCAAAGCTCTTACCTCTATCCTGACATCTTAGGAAGCCGTTTGATAAGTGAGGCGGTCATAAACAAAGTCTATCAATATCCACAGGGAGGTAAGAATAAAAACCAGAATCTGTTCGACTACTTCAAGGTCAAGAAGATGGATGGTGCCCTCAAAGCCCTGACTGAAATAGCAGTCTTCGAAATGGATCGAAGAACCGGAGTGATTACTATCTCTGCCACCACCACAAATAGGCATCTCTCCGCCGCGCTTGCCAATGAGTATATCAATCAGCTGGAGGAGTATAACCTCGACACCAGGAGGTCAAAAGCAAAGGATAATGAGGAGTTCGTATCCCAAAGGTTGAAGGAGGTAAAAGCTGAGCTGAGACAGGCGGAGAACAACCTGGAGGCATTCCAGCTTAAGAACCGGAACTTCAACACCGCCACCTCACCTGAATTGGCCGCGGAGTTGGCTCGTTTAGAAAGGGAGGTGGAGATCAAATCCAGGGTTTTTTTGACCTTGACCCAACAGTACGAAATAGCTCGGGTGGAAACCAAAAAGGATGTCCCCATTGTGCAGGTCTTAGATTACGCCAAGCCACCTGATGAGAAGGCCGGCCCGAATCGCAAGCTTTTGCTTTTAACAAGTTTTCTACTCTCCAGCCTACTGGGCATAGCCATCGTCTTGTCAGTGGAATTCTGTAGGATGAGAATAAGACCGGATGACTACCGGCAGGCTCTGGATTTAGGCAAAGAGTTCAAAACAGATGTAATTGAAGTCTACACCCAGGTCAAAAGACCTCTGAGCTGGTTAGAAAGAACAAAGGCGAAAACGCCGCAAAGTTAAGAGGGGGCACGCTGAGGTGAAGGTAGGGATATTAGGAGGGGGATTATCCGGCCTGACGGTGGCGTCATATTTAGAGGCCGATTTCGAAGTCCTGGAGAAGAGCTCAGAGTGTGGCGGTCTCTGCAGGAGCCTCGTTGAAGATGGTTTCACTTTCGATTACGGCGGCGCTCACATCATATACTCCAGAAATCAAAAGATGGTGGAACTGATGCTTGGGATTCTCGGTGAGAACTGTTCTAAAGGCAGGCGCAATAACAAGATCTTCTACAAGGGCAGATTCGTCAAATACCCTTTTGAGAACGGACTCGCTGATCTTCCCAAGGAGGATAATTTCAACTGCCTATACCATTACCTCAATAACAACTATCCCCGGCCCCAAAATTTCTCTGAGTGGATCTACTACACCTTCGGAAAAGGGATCGCAGAGAAATACCTGATCCCCTACAATCGTAAGATCTGGGACACAGAACCTGAGAAGATGAGCCTGCACTGGGTTGAGGGAAGAGTCCCTAAGCCACCATTGGAGGATGTGCTCAAATCCGCCATCGGGATTCCCACCGAGGGTTACACTCATCAACTACATTTCTATTATCCTCAAAGGGGGGGAATTCAAGCTTTAATCAACTCTCTGGAAAAAAGTGTTAGAGGTGAGGTGACCAAGAATTTCGAGGTCAAAAGCATAGTCGCGGCCAACGGAAGCTGGGTGGTCTCAGACAGCGAAAGAGAAAAACAGTTCGATCAAATCGTCTCCACCATTCCCCTGTTTGATCTGATAGATTCCTTAGATGATGTCCCGCTTCAGGTGAAACAGGCCCTAAAAAACCTTAAGTACAACTCCCTGATCGCAGTCCTGATAGGAATGGAGGGAAACAGCCTGCCTCCATATACGGCGGTTTATTTTCCGGATCCTGAACTGAAATTCCATCGGGTCGGGTTGCCTGGGGTTTTCAGCGAAAACAATGCGCCTCCGGGAAAATCCTCCCTTCTGGCTGAGATAACCACAAAGGAATCTGATCCCACCTGGCAAATGGATGATGAGGATCTGATAGATCATGTTGTCCGGGGGCTGGAGAAGTGTAGACTGATCGATCCCGGGATGGTCTGTTACCGAAAAGTGAAAAGGTCAAAATACGCCTATGTGATCTATGATCAAAACTATCTATCCAATATCAAGATCGTGAAGGATTACGTTGAAGAACTCGGTATCATCCTCTGCGGACGATTCGCTGAGTTTGAATATCTGAACATGGATGCCTGTGTCGAAAGAGGTATAGCTCTGGCCCAGCGGCTAAGTGGCTCTGTCAACAGGGAGTTAACCTTATCAGGGCCTGTCAAAGATGGGGACCGTCAATGAGAAGCGACATGATTGAGATTCTGGCTTGCCCCGGGTGCCAAAAGAGTCCACTTGAGATGCAGGTTTTTGGCCATCGGGGTGAGGAGGTAATTGAGGCGGAGTTGAGATGTTCGTATTGCGGGGGTCACTATCCGGTAAGAGAGGGGATTCCACTCATGCTCCCTGATCTGGATGCTTTTCCAGGTTCTTGCATCGGCAACTCAGAAGAAGGGGAGGCAATAGACGGGAACCCATTTGAGAAGCACAAAGAGGTCGCGGAGGCAAACAGAGCCTATTATGATGCCGTGGCTGAGGTTTATGAGAATGAGGTAGAACAGGCAGTCCACCAGAGCGATTCCAACCAGCGAAGAATGGACGAAATCGTGAGGGGCTTAGCTGAAAAGACCCAGAAGGAGTCATTCTTGGATTTGGGCTGTGGCACCGGGAATGTCTTGAAATTTGGGAAGAAGTACTTCAGAAGGGCTATAGGGATGGATATCTCCTTTAACATGTTGAGAGTTGCCAGGCAGAATGGTCTCGAGGTCATTCGTGGGGACATTCTGTTCCTGCCTTTCCAGCCCTCACTTTTCAACGTAGCCTCAGTTTTCTCGGTGCTGCATCATCTCTATGATTATACTCGGGTGTTCAGTCAGATCGGCAGAGTTCTGAAACCAGGCGGCTACCTGTATTCCGACTGGGATCCGGCCAAAAAGCCATTACCGCGTGAGGGAAAGATCTCCTGGAGGACATATCAGCTGGCGCGCATCCTATTTTCCTCGTTGAGGTCAACTAAACGCAAGCTTAAGGTCGTCATCAAGAAGGATATTCACCAACATACTCCCATTGATTTCTCTGAGATGAGGCCAGACTTGCAGGATATTCACGCCAGAGCCGAGTTTCATAACTTGAGGAAACAGGAGGAGAGAGGTATCGATTTTTCAATGATAAAGAATCAGCTTGAGGCTCAGGGTTTCAGCGATATTCAACCATTTTACCACGAATCCGGCTTGAGCATCGATCAGCTTAAAGGAGTGCCGTTCCTGAAGAGTAGACTGTTGGCCCTTTTAGGTTTTGATCCTGAGCCATTTTTGGAGAACATTCTAATCTTGGCCCAAAAAAAGCAGAGACTTCGGGAAAAAGCTTCCTCCATTGCTATAGAGCAGTGTGTAGGAGAGAAAATCTAGGGACTTTCATATGAATGGATGTTCATCAACCAAGCCCAAGACTGGCATAGCAGACGGCTTAAGAGCACCAAGAGAACACAGACACGGCGAAAAGAAAAGTAGAGCCAGAGTGCTATTGAAAAACTCTGGTGCTTTAGGATTATCCACTGTGGTGGGTAAGCTGTTCTATTTTCTTCTGTTCATCTTGATTGGAAGATACTTGGGACCCGCTGATCTGGGCAAGTTCACTTTTGCGCTATCTTTCGTGGCCATGTTTGCGGTAATAAATGATCTGGGGTTGAACATCTTAGCAGTCCGGGACGTGGCCGGACAGAAAGATTTGGCCGGGAAGTACTTGGGCAATATCGCCGCCCTCAAAGTCGTATTGGGCTTGCTTGCCCTAGCTTTTGCTATGCTCGTCGTCAATCTGATGAGGTATCCTCCGGATAGCATCAGGATCGTTCTTCTAATAGGGTCAGCTGCGCTCCTCACCGCAGTCTCCAATGGGATGAGGTGGATCTTTCAAGCCTACCAGAGACTCGAATACGAGTCCATAGTCAGCGTAGTTCAGAATCTCTTGTACTTCGCCTTCGGTCTTTTGGCAATTCATTTGGGCTTTGGGGTCTATGGGGTGGGATACAGCCAGATTGCGGTGGGAATCCTTGTTGTTCTCTTCACTTGGATTCTGCTCAAGAAAAGGTTTCTGAAAGTCAAGTTCGAGATCGACTTGGATTTCTGGAAGAAGATCTTGAAGAAATCTGTTCCTTTTGCTCTAATGCTGGTTTTCACCGGTTTGTATCTAAACGCCGACACCGTGCTTCTGTCCAAGTTCAAAGGTGACCAAGCGGTGGGCCTGTACAACGCCGCCAATCGCTTGGTCTTGGCGGGCAAGATGATCCCCGGGGTGATAATCCCGGCCCTGTTCCCGGTGATGGCTGAGATCTCGAGGGCCAGCCAATCGGAGTTCAACAATTTTTTGGAGAAATCGTCTATTTTGATGTTCAGCCTGGCTCTGCCGGTCGCCGTCGCAATCACAATTCTGGCTGAGAAGACAATCGGCCTTCTCTACGGCGCCGGGTTTGCCGGGTCTGTTCTCTGTCTTCAGATTCTAGTCTGGGGAATGTTTTTCATGTACATCAGCATCGTTTTGGGGTTTGGACTTATCGCCAAGGGAAAACAGAAGACCAATACTGTGATCACCGGCATCGGTCTCGGAATTAGCTTGATTTTGAATCTTCTCTTGATACCCGGATTCGGAAACATCGGGACCAGCATAGCGATTCTGACCACTGAGCTTTCCGTTTTGATGATGGTGGTTCTCTTCGCCAAGAGGTATTTCAACCTCAGGTTGCTGAATGTCGCCCCCCATGTCCTGAAGGTGATTTTGGCGACATCAGTTATGACCATAGGGATCTTTCTGATGAAAGACTTACACCTTTTCCTGATTGTCGGAGTGGGAGGATTGATATACGTGGGCTCCCTGCTCAGCTTGAGAGGGCTGTACGGATATGATTTCTATCGGCTCAGGGAGTTGATTCTGGCGAGGTAATCAGAAGTGAAAGAGAGCTTAAGACATATCTTAGCCTGTCCCCTTTGTGGTTCCAGACTGGAACTGAAAATCCTTGATTGCACTGAAGCCGAGATTGAGAAAGGGGAACTTTCCTGCCTCGGGTGTCAGAGGAGCTATCTGATAGAAGATGGTATCCCCCGCTTTCTCGCCCAGGAGACGGATAATCCGCCGAATGACCGGCATTCAGAAGTGATGAAGGCAAACCTCCTGTATCATGATATGATTGCTGAGCACTATGAGAAGGATGAATCTCTGGCCGGGTCTCATAATGAGCACAATCAGAAGAGGGTCGAAGGGATCGTTCATAGTATCTCTTTGAACGGCGAAAATTCTCTCCTTCTGGATCTGGGCTGTGGAACCGGGAATGTTCTGGAATTTGGGCGGAAGTATTTCAAGGAGGCGGTGGGGGTGGACCTCTCTTTGAACATGTTGAGGATTGCGAAATCGAGAGGTAGTGAAGTCATGCAGGCGGATGCATTAAACGTTCCCTTTGTGTCGGGGATTTTTGATTGTGTCTCTTGCTTTAGCGTAGTCCATCACATCTACGATCAAAGGCCTTTCCTTAGGGAGATCCATAGAGTTTTGAAGAAGGGAGGCCGCCTCTACACTGATTGGGATCCCCTGAGCCGCCCCGAAATCGACGAGAAAGAGCTCAAACGGAGAGCTTTTTCGGCAGCAAAGAGGTGTTATAAGGGAGTGGAGAGCATCTGGGTCAGGAGTCGTTCGAATCCGAAGCTGGTTGAGAACAAAGGAGCTTTCGACTTCAGGGAATTCAATCCGGATTCAAAGGAGTTATACAGTTTAGCCGAGTTTCATCTTCCCAGCGACGGATGTGGAGGCGACGGAATAGATTTTTCTAAGCTCAAGAAAGACTTAGAACAGTTGGGATATGCTGACATCGCCCCCACTTTCCATTGGAATGGAAAGACTTTCAGGGAGTTGCCGAGGAAGCAAAGACTGAATGTGAAAATCATGCAACTGTTGAATTACCTCCCAAGAGATTTCGCTGAGAACATTCAGGTGATAGCAAAAAAGGGATAGAGGTGGAGAAACTGGTAAGCATAATCGTGGTCAATTGGAATGGCCTTGGCTTCCTCAAAAGCTGCCTCAACTCCATTTTCGCTCAGAGCTATGAGAACCTGGAAGTGATAATGGTGGACTGCGACTCTGAGGATAGCTCTGTTCGGTTTGTGGCGATGAACTATCCTGGGGTCAAGCTGATAGAGCTGAGAGAAGACTTGGGTCCTGCTCATGCCATAAACACCGCGGCGCGGCAGGCCGAAGGGGATTACGTTCTGATTTTGAATAACGACGTCACTTTGCCGGAGGATATGCTTTCCGTTTTGGTTGATCAGATGCAGGAAGACGAAAACTGTGTCATAAATCCGGTGGAGATTTCGTGGAGGGGTGAATATCTGGGCTCCGGTTGCTACTCTGGATGGATTGGCAGATTCCTTTACAAGCTGATCAAACTTAAGGGGAAGGTGCCATTTTACCCCAGCACCGCCTGTTGCTTGGTCCCCAAAAAGATAATCGTAGATAATCCCCTAAATGAAAACTTGTTCATGTATGAGGATACAGAATGGGGATGGAGACTTCATCTGAAGAGAATAAGAACGAACGTAGTCAACAGCACACACTTCCTGCATCGAAGTTCTGGGTCAGAGGATACACCTTACTCTCCAAAGCAGGCTTTCTTTGTGGGGCGTGCCGTCTTGGCTACCTGTTTTGTCTGTTTTAAGATTCCCGTTATGATTTTGATGCTGCCGATTCTTTTCTGGAATTATGCTTGGCAAGTCTTAGTCTATGCCAAGCGCG
>JAUWHO010000048.1 GCA_030605835.1 Candidatus Zixiibacteriota bacterium
CAAAAATGCCGCTCCCAGGTAACCTCCAATTATCGGTCCGGGGTCGGGATTTCCCAGAATGGTCAAAACGATCGGGATCGGGAAGGTGCCGGCTAGGGCAACAAGATAGAAAGCGAAACTGGCAAAGAACTTCCCTAAAACCAACGTGTGAGGCTTCATGGGGAAGCTCTGCAATAGAAGGAGGGTGCCGCCTTTGCGATCCTCCGCCCAGAGGCGCATGGTGATGGCGGGGATGAAGATGATCAGGGTGATGATCAAGGCTCCGAAGAATCCCCGCATGTCCGCCCTCTCCGCCAGAAAGAAGGAGGTCATGTAGAGCCCGCAGTTTATCACCAGAAAGACGATGATGAAAATGTAGGCCAGGGGGACGTTGAAGTATGCTCTAAATTCTCTCTTGAAAATGGTCCAAAAGTTCTTCATGCTCTTCTCCTCGACTCAGCGCTCGACCGTCGGGCCTCTGGAAGCCTTGGTGAGAGCGATGAAGGTGTCTTCCAGAGAGAGTTCCTGGGGCTTCAGCTCCTTCACGACCCAGTGGTTGTCCTTTATCAAAGCAGCTAGCTCCTCCCACAGCCCCTCCCGAGTGGAAGCCTCCAGTTGATACGTCAGAAGCCCATCCTCCTCCTTCATCAGCTTGAACCCCTTGCAGCCAGAGAGGCTTTCCAGAGCTCTTTCGGCGCCCTCCTTTTCGGCCTTGACCGAGAGAATCGTCATCGGGGAAACATCG
The DNA here is from genome assembly GCA_030605835.1 of Candidatus Zixiibacteriota bacterium. Lineage (GTDB taxonomy): Bacteria > Zixibacteria > MSB-5A5 > DG-27 > DG-27 > DG-27. The sequence goes on from JAUWHO010000048.1 coordinate 725, forward strand.
ACTCTGGCCTGGAGCTCCTCTGCGGTGCCATCGGCTGTTATCTCTCCTTCGTTTATGATGACGATGCGGTCGCTGATGGCGGAGGCCTCCTGCATAATGTGAGTGCTGAAGATGATGGTCTTGTCTTTGGCGAGTTTTCTTATCAGATTTCTGATTTCGATGATCTGCAGGGGATCCAAGCCGGAGGTGGGCTCGTCCAGGATCAGAACCTCAGGATCGTGAATCAGAGCTTGCGCCAGCCCCACCCTCTGCTGGTAACCTCGGGAAAGCTCGCCGAGCGGTCGGCGATAGACCTCCTTGATTTTGCAGTTCTCCACCACCCAGGTGAGTCGCTCTTTCAACCCGTTTTCCTGCAGGTTCCGTCCCTCCCCTACGAATTGAAGGTACTCGACCACCTCCATATCTCCGTAGAGGGGGTTGACCTCCGGCAGATACCCGACCAGTCTCCGAATTTCGATCGGGTCTTCGTGGATATCGTATCCTCCCACGGTGGCGGTGCCGGAGGTGGGGACTATCTGGGTTGCCAGGATGTTCATGCAGGTGGTTTTGCCGGCTCCGTTGGGACCTAAAAGCCCCACGATCTCACCCTTGGAGGCCTTAAAAGAGGCCTCCTTTACGGCGACGGTGGAACCGTAGGTCATCGTTAACTGTTTCGCCTCTATCATAGCAGAAATCTCCACTGGTATCGAAAAAGACTTATAACAATAAACCTCTCAGCAGACCTCTATCGATAAGCATCCCTGAGCAAGTCGAAATAATATTATACTAAAAAAAGGCCTTCGTGTTCAAGAAAAAATGAGGCTCTCAATCTAGCAGTGTCCTCGCTTGACACTCGGCGGTCGCCGAGCCAACAGCTTCCTATCGATTCTGAGTGGGGTGAATTCTCTTGCGGAAACGATTGCATCGGTGTGAAAGGTCTTACACACAATTCCGCTAATTACCATCTGACGCAAAAACTCACCAGAAGTCAGAGATAGCCCATCCCTTTTTCCTATTCTGTTGCCAATCACCATCTTGGTGACTTCTGGACCTGCTCCGGCTGGACTTCGGAGTAAATCTCCGCAAAGAGAGGTCCGGAGGCACAGCAGTTGCGCTTGTCTAATTCCGAAGCAGAGAGTCTTCTTAAGTCCACCTCACCTTCTATATAAGGAGGTCAGCTTGAAGTTTGCGAGAATTCTGTTATTTCCGTTTCTGATTGTGGCGCTCTTTTTTTTTCTCCCGCAGAGATCGAGAGGCGCTACCTCGGTTCCTGATTTCATCTCCGAGTTAGAGCCCAATGAGAGGGCCTCAGTTTTAGTCTCCCTCTCCGACTCTGAGGACATCTCCGTTCTCAAATCGAGGCTCATAGCCTCGGGATTGAACAGGGCGCGGATTCACAGAGAAATCGTCAGCACTCTGAAGAAAAGATCTTTCAGTTCCCAGCGTCGTCTGATCGATTATCTGAAGGAACGCGAAAGGCTTGGTTTCGAGATAGACTACCGACCCTTCTGGATTTCCAACACCATTTCAGTTCGTGCTCCCAAAGAGGAATTGCAGAGGATTGCAGCCCTTCCCGAAGTGGAGGCGCTTTTCCCCGACCTCCCGATTACGCTTATAGAACCTCTGTTGGGTGACAATTCCACCGCGGTTACAGGTGGCCCGGAGTCTGGACTCAAGGCCATCGGCGCTCCCGAGGCCTGGGGACAGGGCTATACCGGAGCCGGACGATTAGTCTGCAACTTCGACACCGGGGTTGACGGAAATCACCCGGCGCTCTCTTCCCGTTTCCGGGGCAACAACGGCGCCAGCCCGGAGGCTTCTTGGTTTGACCCTTACAGCAATACCGACCATCCAGCAGACGAGAGGGGTCACGGAACTCACACCATGGGGATTATGTGCGGAGCGGAGGGTGCGGATACTGTCGGGGTGGCGATCGGTGCTGAATGGATAGCCGCGGGAGTGGTCGATAGAGGGGGTAAGATGGAGACCACCATCTCCGATATTCTATCAGCTTTCGAGTGGGCGGTCGATCCCGACGGAGATCCGGAGACCTTTGACGATGTCCCCGATGTCATAAGCAACTCCTGGGGAGTGCCGTTAAGTTACCTGCCGGCTTGTGATCAGACCTTCTGGGAGGCGATAGATAACGTTGAGGCCTGTGGAGTGGTGGTCATCTTCGCCGCCGGCAACGAAGGTCCCCAAGCCCAGTCTCTTCGCACTCCTGCCGATAGAGCCACCTCCCCCACTAACAGCTTCGCGGTCGGAGCCATAGATGCTCACAAGCCTGACTATCCCATCGCCTATTTCTCAAGCCGCGGGCCTTCCGGCTGCGATGGGATTACGATCAAACCGGAGGCGACCGCTCCGGGATACTCGATCCGCTCCTGTTTCCTTAATGGGGAGTATCTGAATCTGAGCGGAACTTCGATGGCAGCTCCGCATGTCGCCGGTGCGGTGGCGATTTTGAGACAATTCAAGCCGGAGGCCACTGTCGAGGAAATCAAAACCGCACTGATGTTCACCGCACGAGATTTGGGACCGACCGGAGAAGACAACACGTATGGTTGGGGGCTGATTGACATTCCTAAAGCGATGGAGTTTCTGGTTAATCCGTCGGTTGTGACCTTCAATTCCTCCTCTTTCGAGTTCCCCAAGAATTTCAGCCTGCTTGGAAACTATCCCAATCCCTTTAATCCCTGCACCCGGATAGCATATAGTATAAACGAACCGGGCGCGGTCACCCTGGAGATCCTGAATCTCCTTGGAGAGCAAGTAACTCTTCTGGAGAGCGGTTACAAATACCCCGGTCAATATGTAACGATTTGGAACAGTATGAACAGCGGCGGCGACAAGGTAAGCTCCGGCTTATACTTCTATCGCCTCAGTCTGGGTGATGAATATCGCCTCGGAAGAATGACGCTCGTAAGATAGAACTGACAGGTTCTTTTCTGAGAAACGTCCAGAATCCTGACACCTCCCCCACTTTTCGTAAGCTCTTGTGAGAATGATCGTTAAGGCCCTGAAATCCATTCCGCTGAAGAAAACGTCCAGATTGCGGACGGGAGCTCTTTCGGGGCGGTTCAGACGACTCCGTGGGCAAAGTTAAGTCTTTGGGTACCAACAGAATAACAGGCATCATAAAACTGGTTTTCTGGCATACTTATTGAGTAGTATTTCAATGAAATGTAATTTTAACCCTTTTGATCGGAGGTCTGAATGAAGAAAGTTATGATCTTGCTGGTTGCAGGGCTTTTCTTATGGTCTGCGAACAGCTTCGCCTATGTCTGGCCGGGCGACCCTTATGTTGGCCTGGGAAGCCTTCAGGGCTACCTTCTCGACGATTACGCCATCCAGATTGAGGACCAGATCGAGGCTGAGGTCTTCTTCCAGACGGCCGCAGAGTATGCCACTGTGATTGTTCGTGAGGCTGGCTGGGCAGAGAATGAGGCCTTTGGCTGGTATCGGGAAGGCAATTTCGAGAACGAGATTGTCCCTGAGGGCCTGTATGGAACCTACTATTTCGACACCGGCCCGGGAGCATTCGGCTTTGAGATCTACGGCGAGTTCAACCAGAGTTACGGCTGGACTGCCTGGTATTCGGAGAGGTTCCGGAACACCTCGCACGGAGAGGACCCCACCTTGCAGCACCTCTTGATTTTCCCGAACTACGAGTGGGATCCTGCGCATCCGGGGCAGTTCGAGTATCGTATCAGAGTTCCTTATTCTTATGTGCTCTGCTGGGAGGATCAGGTTCGGAATCCCGACAGCCCCTATTTCACGACCTGCACAAAGGACTTTGACGATTTCGTCGCTGAGGTTGGAGGTATTACCGTGGTTCCGGAGCCCGGCACTCTCGCGCTGTTAGGAATGGGACTGCTCGGCTTGGGCGGAGCCGCTCGTTTCAGAAGGAAGAAGAAATAACCCTACAGACTGGAATTACCCTCTCACCATGGGGCGTTGACAGAAGGTCAACGCCCTCTTCTTTTGCGTTTTATGAGCCTTGTAGCGGAAAGCCTCAAGACTCCTTAGAGCTGTAGCTTTCCACGTGCCCTGGGCCTGTTGCTATGCCGATGCCGGGGCCGCTTTACCCAGCTTCACATTGTTGCCTTTGATCACGAAGTAAAGCTGAATGAGCAATAACACTAACTGGAACTCTATCCCGCCCATAGGATGCGTCTGTGAGGGGATGAAGCTCCACTGTCCCCAGTGAACCATGAAGATGGCGCCGAGCATTACCGGAATTTGCATCAGGGCACCGAGGCGGGTCATCCAGTCCTTCCAGAATCCGCCCAGGAGGATGAGAAGCGATCCTACGGTCTCCGCCAATGCTACCAGTAACACTATGAAAACCGGCATCTGCATCATTTGCCCCAATTGCGGCAACTGCGGAAATTTTCCCAGGCCGTGATACAGAAACACGCTTGCTAACGCCAAACGCAAAACCCAATGAACGTGCGGGGCAAGGTTATCGAGAAATTTCATGGTATCCTCCTTACATTTTCTGATGCATTCATCATCCTGATGGTTCTATTCTAACTTAACTCTGATAACCCTTTGCCGCCAGCGGGGGTTCCCGCCTGGAGCAGGAAAGGGCACAGGGACCGCCGGAGATAGGACTCACATGCCAGCAGTGTGGCCGACAGCACGCCACCAATAGCACAGGCTATGAATTTTGCCACGGAAGGCTTGAGCTTTCCATCTGATGTTCCGTGCAGGGGTTCAACCACTGGACGAGCTAATGTGCTCTAAGAAGTTCACTCCATCAGCAGGGATAACAGGTGCATCGACAAGAAATCTCGTGAGAGTCCTTCTAGAGTCACCACTGCTTCGTCCCGTGTGCATTTGCCTTCCCGTACGTTGGTCGCAATAAGTCACAGCAAGGAAGTGGCGAGCTCGTGTCAGAGACACATAGAGCAGACGTCGCTCGTCGCCTTCCCTTTCTCCTGTTTGTCTTCCCGGTATGTATTCGTCCTCCGCCGCTACGACAACGACAGCGTCAGCTGTGAGCCCTTTAGCCTTATGCATTGTCATGATATTGACGCAATTGGGGTCCAACTCTTGTTCTTGGTCTCCAAGAGATGAAGACAATGCTTGCAGGAGTTCTTTGTGGTCTGTTGACTCTGTTTCCGCAGCGATTTGGTAGAGGAAGTCCAGCACTTCTTTTCTGACGTTGACATCCAGTATTACATCCTCAGCCAGATTGTGTAGTGCTTCCTGTAATTGGTCTGCCTCAGAAGAAGTAATGAGAGCATCAAAACGTTCTCGGTGTCTATTAAGGATGACCCATATATCTGCAGCCTCCCTGCTGATTCGGCCACCTAAACGGGAAACTAACTGAGGTTCTGCCGCGACCCTCCGAACCGACTGTGAGAACGTCTCGCCCTTTTGGCGCGCAAGCTCGTAAACAGCTGAAGAACTCTCTCCGCCGACCTGATTCTCTCGCAACTGAAGGAGAGTACGGAGGGCCAAACTGTCAGCGTCGTCCGCAATCAAGCGTAGGAATGACAAGAAGACTCTTCCTTCTTCCGTATCCACTGGCGTACCTTCCGCTCGAATCGCTACAGGAACGTTCTGTCTCTCCAGGGCCTCCCGAATCAATGAGGAAAAGGCACCGTGGCGGTCGCTCCGCATCAAGATCAGAACGTCCTTGCCGGCCATAGCCCTTTGATCCAGCAGGTACTTACACAGTCTTGCTATTCCAGTAGCCTCGACATTCTGATTGCCAAATCTCAGTAGGTGTACCTCGCCATTCTCAGCGTCTGGACGGGGTTCCAGAGGCTTAGGCAACCGCCTCGGGTCCAGATTAGCAACAAATGAAGAGAACTCGATTATCCTCCTGTCACAACGCACGCATGTAGATAGATCAAGCGACCGTGACGGAACGAAGTCACTGTCGAAGCTGCGTATTCCTTCTGGGTGTGCGTATCTGAAGCCATAGATGCTTTGGTCATCATCGCCAGCTCCAAAGATCTCTATGCCTCTGTCCCCAAGGGCCTGGATTAAGGCTAGATCGCAACGGTTTAGGTCTTGGTATTCGTCGACGAGCAAATATGAAAACTGTGTCTCAAGTGACAAATTCCCTGTTTGCTCGAGTGCGTGCTTTAGCTGATACACTAACTCCGAACGCAATGTGTAGCCGAAGACCTTGCGGTGTTCACGCCACGCGCCCAGAAACTGTGGGTCGGGGAAGCGATCTTCCCACCCCTCTGCGTCTGCGTCGAGGGTTTGCCAGTCGGCAGAAAGCTTGTTAAGCTTGTCTCTTACATCGGAGATTCTGCACCTCAAGATGTGCTTCAGATCCTCCAAAATTATCATACGCTCTTCCCAATCGTCAGCTATGCGCAAAGGTTGCGGGAGCGCTCTGATGCGGTCGGCATTACGGAGAAGCTGGCGGAGTGCGAAGGAATGCAGAGTGGACACAGTTGGAACCTCTTCTGCATGTCTTGCCAATACATTTGCGATTCTATTGCGGAGCTCGAAAGCCGCAGCACGCGTAAAGGTGAGGGCCAAGATATTGGTCGGTGTGATGGCACGCTCAGTTACCAAGAAGCAAACGCGGCGAGCCAAAGTGAGAGTTTTGCCCGTACCCGGACCTGCTAGCAAACGGGCATGTGTCCCAGTATATGAGGCAGCTACTCTCTGGTCTTGTAGTAAACCTTCATCCCATGCCAATTGATCAATTGCCTCCTTTGAGCAAACTACACTGTAGAGGCCTACGGCTAACACATATTCAATACAAGGTTGAGGGCATCAGAGAGCATCTGCATTCTTCCTGCTGACTCCCTGGTACTCTCCCTTAACTTCTTGGATTTCCCATTTGTGTGTTCGTGCAAACGGGTGCACGTCTCAGCACTTCGAGAAGCCGCACTGGTGGCAGACCTCGCAGCCGCCCGCATGCTCAATCCGTCCCCCGCAATCGGGGCAGACATCGTAGTAGCTGTTTCGATTTCTCCTGACCCTATCCTTCTCGCCGAAATGACTTTGAAGCACTTTTGCAATGGCATCCGGAATCGAGGTTATGAGCCCACCCTTTTGGTAAACCTGGGAAGCGCCTCCAATCCCCTCCAGCTGGTCGATTATGTCACCGACGTCCACCCCGGAACGGAGCGACAGAGAAATCAACCTGCACACCGCCTCGGTGTCGGCCATGGTGGTGTAACCGGATTTACCAATCTGGGCGAAGACCTCGAAGGGCTGTTCCCCGAGGGTGTTTATGGTCACGTAGAGGTTGCCATAGCCGGTCTTTATCTTCTCGGTGATCCCTCCCAATCTCTCCGGGCGCTCCTTGACCACTACCCTCTCTCTTTTCCTTTGAGCCTGCTTTGTGGAGAGCACCTGTTCGACTCTGCTGCCGTCACGATAGACCGTAATTCCCTTGCACCCCGAACGGAAAGCCAACTTGTAAGCCGAGGCGACATCTTCAACGGTTGCCCCGCGAGGCAGATTTATGGTTTTGGAAACGGCATTATCGGTATACTTCTGGGAGGCGGCCTGCATTCTGACGTGCCACTCCGGACTGATGTCGTGCGCGGTCACGAAAACCCTGCGAACCTCCTCGGGAATCTCCTCCATCTCCACGATGGAGCCTTTCTCCGCGATCTTCTTGAATAGATCTTTGCTGTAGAAACCGACTTCCTTAGCTTTCTGTTCGAAGATCGGATTTACCTCCAATAGTTCGGTCCCGCCCATGACGGTGCGGGTGAAACAGATGGCGAAGGCGGGCTCAACCCCGGAAGAGCAACCGGCGATAATGGAAATCGTCCCCGTGGGAGCAACGGTCGTCACCGTGGAGTTGCGCATCTTCCGGCCGCTTTTGGTCTTCTCATCATAAAAGAAGCTCTGCTCCCACCTGGGGAAAGTTCCTCTCACCTCCGCCAGCTCCTCGGAGGCTTTGTATCCCTCTTCCTGGATGAAGGACATCACCTTTTCCATCAAACTCAAGGCCGCTTCGGAGTCATAGGGGATTCCCAACTGGAAGAGCATATCCGCCCAGCCCATCACCCCCAGACCGATTTTGCGGTTCTCTCTGGTCTCCTCTTTGATCTCCGGAATTGGGTATTTGTTAGCCTCGATCACATTATCCAGGAAGTGGACTGCGGTCCTAACGGTCTTTTTCAGCTTCCCCCAATCGACCTCGTGGCGATAGGGGGTCTTGGGGTTTTGGGGGTCAACAACCGCCTTGAGCATTAAAGCGAGATTGACCGAGCCGAGGTTACAGCTATCGTGTGGCAGGAGCGGTTGCTCTCCACAGGGATTGGTGGCTTCATACAGAGCGACCTTTTTGACCGGGTTGCCTGCGTTCATGCGGTCAATGAACATCACTCCCGGCTCCGCACTCTTCCAGGCGTGCTCGACGATCATCTCGAAGACCTCTTGAGCATTGAGCCTCACCGGCCTCCCCTCCACGAAATACTCTTTGCCGGTGCGAGGATCGATGAGGGGGTATTCACGATTCTCCTCCACTGCCTCCATGAAATCGTCCGGGATCGCCACCGAGATATTGAAGTTGGTCAGCTCCGAGAGATTATCTTTGCAGGTGATGAATTCCACTATATCGGGATGGTCAACCCGCAAGACCCCCATGTTGGCGCCACGTCTGGTGCCACCCTGCTTGACGGCTTCGGTGGCGGCGTTTATCACCTTCATGAACGAGACCGGGCCGGAGGCCACCCCGCTGGTGGAGGCCACCATCGAGTTTTTGGGCCTGAGCTTGGAGAAGGAGAATCCAGTCCCACCGCCGGATTTATGGATCAGGGCGGTATTTTTGACGGCCTCGAAAATCGAGTCCATGGAGTCTTCAATCGGCAGAACGAAGCAGGCGGAGAGCTGTCCCAAGGGACGCCCGGCGTTCATCAGGGTGGGGGAGTTGGGCAGAAACTCCAAAGAAGCCGTCATATCATGAAACTGTTCAGCCACCTTCTCGATTTCCGATGGATCCGCCCCGAACTTCTCCTCCGGAGCCGCAATCGCCTTTGCCACCCGCAGGAAGAGTTCCTCCGGTTTCTCTATGATCTTCCCCCGCTGGTTTTTGATGAGGTAGCGCCTCTCCAGTACCTTCCTGGAGTTATTCGTCAAATTCGTCTTCTGAAGCATTTCCACTCCTCCCACCGGAGTTGGGTCCTCTCCGGCGACAATAAGATCGCAGATTGTTGGAAGAATACTCTCCCTGTCCTCTCAACACTCATTTATTCTAAGCTTGTAGCTTTCCAGGGTCAATTGAAGCACAAACGTTATCTTCATCGAGTATGAAATCGCAAAACACCGTCGGGGCCTCCCTTTTCATTATCGTCAACATTTGCAGGCACACTTCCCGAATCTCCCAGTGGGCCCTGGGCTGACACCTCACCGCGAAAAGGTGACGGAATTCCCGGAAGTTGGCGGTGATCACAATCTCGGAGGTGGTGGCGTTGGGCAAGATGTAGCGGGCATCCTCCGGCGGCACTCCCTTCGACAGAAGCTCTTCGTAGAGGTTGTAAGCTGCCTCCGCCCCGTCTTGGAAAACCTGCTCAGAGCCACTTTTCTTCACCGTCTCCGGAATCTGGTATTCGAAATCCTTAGTCTTCTTTCTATCCGGTTTGTCGGCGTAGCAGACATACCTCTGACTCTCCTGGGAGGGGGAGACGAAGCGATGTCTCACCAGCTCGTGAGTGAAGACTCGGGAGCCACCCTTGATGCGGAAGGTGGCGGAGGCATGTTCCAACACCGAGTGATGCCCCTTGCGGATCACTTTCCTGATGAGCTCTGCGGTCGACTTCGGGGGATCGTAGCGGTCGAAGCTGAGATAGCAAGTTCTGCAAGCCCTCTCGATTAAGTCTTCAGCGTTTGGGGTGATAGAGACTAATTCGACCTTCATGGTTCGTCACTCGCTTTTGTGCAGTCCGGACGGCAAGTCACTCCTTAGCCCGCAAGTGGAACACCAATGAATATTGATGGTCTGGGACTTCACCTCTTGTGAGCAGGCAGCTCGAAGAGAGATCTCCCGGTACCGACTTCTTTTAAGACTTCCGTGCGAGGTTCCAATAAAAGAGAAAATGATTCTGTGTCAAGATTTTTTTAGAGAAAAATTCCAACATGTTGTGAATTCGACTTTTTCTCTTACAAGATGTTGTGCACTTTCGCATTTCAACCTGAAGACCTGGACTCTTGAGATACTTTCTTGGCTGACCGTTCTGAGCGGTGCCGATGAACGTTACCCGGAGGATAGGAGCTTTCGCTTTTTGAGAAGTTAGAGACCATTCGGTTTGATTTCCGAGCGAGATTCTCTTCGTGAGGAATCTGTAGCGATGGATCAGCCCCCGAGGCTTCCTTAATAATGTAGGGAGATCGAATCGGCCCGTTGAGTTGCAGTCGGACGGAAACAGAGCTGATCAATCTTCGAGCAAGACTGGAAGGGACAGAATCCTCTTAAGCCTCGTCAATCCACGGCCAGCCCTTATCTAACCGCTCCAGAGCTTGCCTGCTTTCTCTTGACATTGGAGTGAGGGCCGTATATATTCGACCGAGTATTGATGAAGGGTTGTCGCCACAGGTTACCCAGCGCGGAAACGGCGACCCACCAATGGTGGAACCACCCTTCAGAGATTGGGGCCGTAGTTCAGTTGGGAGAACGTTTGACTGGCAGTCAAAAGGTCACCGGTTCGAGCCCGGTCGGCTCCATTTTTATATCACCTCTTGGGAGATTCAGATGTTGGGAACGCGAGTTTTCATCTGGCTAACAGTTTCACTCCTCCTCGTGGCCCTACCCCTTCTTGCGCAAGAGGGACAGCCAGCCCCCGATTTCACCTTGCAGGACTTAGAGGGGGAAAGCTACACCCTCTCGGAGCTCAAAGGGAAGGTAGTCCTCTTAGATTTCTGGGCTACCTGGTGTAAACCGTGCGTGGTATCCATTCCCCACTTAAACAAGCTAAGCCTGCGCTTTCAGGAGGAAGGATTCTTGCTCTTAGGTATTAACGTCGACCGCTTTAAAAGCATTAGCTCCCTGAAGAGGTTCGTTAAGCAATATGAGATCAACTACCCGGTGCTTGCGGACAAGAGCGGGAAAGTGGCCGCTCGATATCGGGCTTTCGCCCTGCCGACCTCTTTCCTTATAAATGAGGAGGGTAGGATCGCCAAAAGAATTTTCGGAAGCAGTCCCACGTTGCAGAAGGAGCTTGAGGAGGAGATCGAGAAGCTTCTGAAGGGGGCAGGCCCTGAAGAGGGTGAAGAATGATCATCTTGATTGATCAATATTTTTTACTTGACATTCAAGGCCGGCAGAAATTTCTTTGATCTTATAGGCGATAGTCGGTTCAGGAAGTTATCGGCCTTGTCTTGGGGTGAGGTCACGGAGCAAATGCGGGCGTAATTCAGCGGTAGAATGCAAGCTTCCCAAGCTTGACGTCGAGGGTTCGACTCCCTTCGCCCGCTTTTTTTATCGTCGGTAGAGAGGTGATATAGATCACCGTGTTTGAGGTTGCCCAACAGTTAATTCTCAAGACCTTGAAAGAACGGATAGATTATGGTGACAGAATTCGGGGATCTCTTGGAAACCCCGAGAAGGAGGTGACGAAGACTTCTCCTTACGGATCATTTACGAGCTGACCCCCGCTGCCCGCCTCGGGCAGGCCTCAGGTGGGACAGACTTAGTCTCGAACCTTTTTTGGAGGTGAAAAATGTCAGTGAAGTTTAGAGTTTTGTTCTCGGGTCTTATCTGTCTTTTCCTCTCGTTTAGTCTCGCCTTCGGACAGGAAGCTCTGATGCAGGAGGTGGCCGGAGGGAAGATCGATTGGGGAGACCAGCTGGTGATAGTCACCGGAATCGGGGCTCCCAATCCCAGGCTCTCCCCGGCCCAACAGCGCACCAGCGCCCTAACTGCCGCCCGCATTGACGCCCAGAGGCGACTTCTGGAAATCATCAAGGGGGTGACCCTGACCGCCGAGACGGTGGTCAACAACTCCATGGTGGAGTCGGACATTATCAGGACCACCGTGGAGGGGACCATCAGAGGTTTCCGCCAGGCGGGAGCACCGCGCTACATAGAAGATGGCACCGTGGAGATCGATGTGGAGGTGGCACTCTCCGGGCGCATTCTGGGAGCGGTTCTGCCGCCGACCGGCTCCAAGCAGACCGAGTACGAAAGCAAGGAGATCCCCTCCGATCCGAGCAGCTCTTACACCGGGATGATTGTTGATTGTCGGGGCCTGAACGTTCTGTTTGCCTTGGCACCTCGGGTCTTAAACGAGCTGGGGGAGGAGGTCTACGGTCCCGATTGGGTCGATCGTGACGTCGCTGCCGAGACCGGCGTGGTCGGTTACTACGCCTCCGAGGAAGATTGCAGGACTCGTGCTGGAAACAATCCCTTCATGGTCAAGGCCATGAGGAGTGCTGGCAGCAACAACTGCGATGTCCTCATCCCCAACGTGGATGGCACCGTCCTATCCTCCACCGAGGAGAATCTGATTTTCATGGACCAGTGCAAGGTGGCCTTCTGGGTTGACTGAGGAAGCGGTACGGACGCTGTCGGAATAGTCTTCATATTTGAAAGGTAAAACCATGAGGAAGTTCTCGGGGCAGTTCCTGCTTGTGATTCTTTGCCCCTTATGCATCCTTGTCCTTGCTGCCGATATTTCGGCTCAGGAGGAGATCACCGTAACCTCCACCGGGCTGGGGGTCATAATCGCCGGGGATGTCGGCAAGGCCCGAGATGAGGCTCTAAACGATGCCCTGCGGAAGGCGGTGGAGCAAGCAGTGGGAACCATCATCTCCGCCCGGAGCGTCGTCGAAAACGCCGTGCTCATCCAGGATAATATCTACAGTAAGACCTCCGGCTACATCAAAAGCTACAATCTGGTGAGGGAGGGCAAAAGCGTCAATATCCCCAACACATACGAGGTGGCGATCACCGCCACCGTCTCCAAAGCCAGCATCAAGGACGATTTGGCCGCCCTCGGCATTCTGATTGAAAGAAAGGGTTTTCCTCGAATGATGGTCCTAATCGAGGAGAAAAACATCGAACAGCACCAGTGGGTCAGGGAGGCTCACAACCTCAACACCGCCGAGCAGAAAGTTCAGGAGATCTTCAGGAACAAGGGTTTCGAGTTCGTTGACCAAAAGACCGCCTTCAGGAACCTACAAAGGGACCAGGAGATGGCCATAAATCGCGGCGATACCGAGGCTGCGGTCGCTTTGGGGAATCGTAGCGGTGCTGAGGTCATCATCACCGGAAATGCGATCGCTAAAAAATCGAGCGCCAGCGTTGAACTCGGGGGAATGATTTCTGTCCAGGCTAACGTCAACATGCGGGCGATTCGAACCGACAATGCCGACATTATCGCCTCCGCCTCCGCCTCCGCCCCCCAGGTTCACATCGACGATGTTACCGGCGGGGTCATGGCCATCCAGAAGGCCACCGAGAAGGTGGCAGAACAGCTCTCGGAGCAGATTATCTCCACCTGGAGCGAGGATTTAGCCTCCGGGATGCGAGTCAACATCATCGTTCACAACATTCAGTCTTTCGGAGATCTCAACGACTTCAAATTCGTCCTGAAGGATTATGTCCGCGGCACCAAATCCGTAGATATGAGGTCCTTCTCCAGCGGTGTCGCCGAATTCGATCTGGAGACCACCAGCACCGCCAACGACATTGCCGAATCTCTGACTGGTAAGGAGATCGAAAAATTCAGGGTTGAAGTCTTGGGAGTGACGCAGAACAAACTGGAATTGAGAATTCATAGGAAGTAGAGGAGGGAAAAGGATAATAATGGCCATTAAGAAAATCCTGACCGGGGTCTTGCTTTCGGCATTCATTCTGGTCGCTGCCGGGTTTGCTCAGGAGGTTGAAGAGAAGCCCCTCACCGGGTTGAAGAAGCGTATCGCGGTTTTCAATTTCGAGAACAAGAGTGACTACGGCAAGGGCAACGTGGGTGAGGGCATGGCGGACATGTTGACCACCGAGCTGGTCAAGTCCGGCAAATACCGGGTCATCGAACGTGGCCAGATACAGACGGTGATGCAGGAGCAGAAGTTAGGCCTCACCGGAGCGGTGACCTCCAACACCGCCAGCCAACTGGGAAAGCTCTTAGGAGTGGAGTTAGCGGTCTTCGGGTCGGTGACGGAGTTCGGGCAGAAAAAGGAGGAGAAGGGAACCGGGTTTAAGGGGCGCTCTTTCGGTATGACCAAGACGGTGGCTCGGGTGGCCATCGACGTGAGGATCGTCAACACCGAGACTGGCGAAATCCTGGCCGCTGACAACGTCGCCAAAGAGGAGAAAAAAACCGGCCTGAGTGTGAAGGTTCCGGACTTCAACTTCCAAGACAAGTCCAGCTTCGACAAAACCTTGGTGGGGAAAGCGACTCGTGCCTGCATCCAGGAGATCATCCACAAAATCGATGCTCAGATGGGAAAGGTCCCCTGGTACGGAAAGATAATAAAGGAGAGCGGCGGGATTGTTTACATCAACCGCGGGGTTAGCTCCGGCTTGCAGGTCGGTAATGTCCTGGAGGCTTACTCTCCGGGAGAGGAATTGATCGACCCCGAGACTGGGATCTCCCTCGGGAGCGAGGAGACTAAAATCGGCAGGGTGCAGATAGTCGACGTCCAGCAGAGATTCTCCAAGGCGATAATAAAGCAGGGTGCCGGCTTCAAAGCGGGAGATCTGGTCAAGGAATACTAGGTTTTATTATCCAGTCTGTGGAAACCCCGGGAGGTGACTTCTGTCGGGGTTTCTTTTATACCCAAAGCACCTTGTAAGATAGGGAACAGGAGACAGGAGATAGGAGATAGGAAACGGGGAATTATCCTTAAACTATGAACCATGAACTATGAACTGTGAACCGACGTGGGTAGCCCCCGGCCTCTGCCGGGGGAATCAGATAATTCTGTTGCCCTTTGGGTGCTGAATTGATATTTTAAGGAAAGTCCGGTTCAGGATTTGACGATTATTGAGCATAAAAGACAACTTCCGGAAGGCAGGTAAGGTATGAAGAGAATAATCGTCTTTTTCAGTTGTTTTCTCCTTGTAGCAGCTTTCTTCGAGGGATCCGCCTCCGGTGGGCAGAGTCTCTCCGGGGGGGATGATCCTGCCAAGCTTTCCTTTTTCCTCGGGGAAGTGAAGAGCAAAGTGAATGAGAACTCCGAGTGGCAGCCGGCGGTGCTGAATCAGGGGCTATCTCAACAGACCTCTCTTAAGACCGGAGAGGAGTCCAGGGCAGAGGTTAGCTTCCACGATGGCAGCGTTGCTCGCGTGGATCAGAACTCGCAGTTGAGTTTCACGGAGCTTGTGAGCGATGCCGAGGGTCAGAAGGTGGAGGGTCGCCTCTCGGTTGGTAAGTTATGGGCGAACGTTAAGAAACTGGGGGGGAAGAACTCCTCCTTCAAAACCCAGACCACCACCGCGGTGGCAGCCGTTCGGGGGACCGTCTTTCGCCTCAATCTGCTGCCCGATTCCACCACGGAGTTATACGTCTATGAGGGGGAGGTGACGGTGAAACCTTTCTGGGCGAAGGCCAAACCCTCCTGGCCACCCAAGGAGGTGGAGCCACCCAAGGAGGTCGGCCTCAAGGAGTGGACCGAGATCGTGCGGGCACAGATGAAGCTCATCGTCAAGCCGGACAAGGCACGCACCAGGTTGGTGGAGAGTTTCAATCCGGAAGAGGATTTAAAGGACGAATGGGTAATGTGGAACAGAAAGAGGGATGCTTTGCGTTGACATCACGATCTCAATACGGACTGTTCCAGCATCAGCGATAACAACTTGGCTCCACAGATTGCTGAAGGGTGAACGAATATGGATCCTTTCCGCAAGGCTCCAGAAATAGATTTCAACTCTTATTTGGTTTTGCTGCTGGCGTTCTGTTTCCTTCTATCCTGTGCTGCGCCCAAGACCTCTCTGCGGGTGATCCGCCCCGCGGAGGTCGATATGTCCGACTATCGCAAAATTGCGGTCGCCGACTTTCGTGGACCGGGGCGTTCCGGCTCCCTGGCGGCCTCGATTCTCACCTCCGAGATCTTCAAGAGCGGCTATTTCGACCTCCTCGAACGGCAACACATGAAAAAGATCTTAGAGGAACAGGCATTCTCCCTGACCGGTGCCGTCGATGTCGCCACCGCCGCCGAGATCGGCGAGATGTTGGGAGTGGAGGCTCTGATCTTCGGTGAGGTCACCAGCTACAGCGTGGAGGATTTGGAGGGCACCGAAAAAGTAAAAAAGAAAGTCTGGACCGGAGAATACGAGAAGGACAAAGATGGAAATATCATCTACGAAAAGGGGCTTTTCGGCATAAAGCACAAGAAGAAGAAATACAAGGAGGAGTTCGTCGACGAGCCCTATGTTGTCCGCTCGGCCTCGGTGGCGGTGAATTTCCGGGTGGTCGCGGTCGAGACCGCGGAGCTTCTGGCAGTCAAATCCAACTCCAGCAGTTACAACAAGAAGGCGACTGGCACCGACCAGATCGGGAAATTACCCGCCAAAGAAAGTATCTTGGAAAACCTCAGCCGCAAAGTGGTCGACACCTTCGTCCGCCAAATTGCACCCTATTATGCCACCGTCACCAAGAAGTTCGAGAAGGGGAGTGGGGCTTCCAAACAGGCGATCAAGATGGCGCAAAACGGCCTGTGGGATAAGGCCCTGGAGATCTTCCAAAGAGAGGCTCAGATCCATCCTAAACCTGAGAATTATTACAACATCGGAGTATGTTATGAGGCCTTAGGGAGGTATGATATGGCAGAAAAGCAGTATGAAACCGCCCTGAGCCTCAAAGCCAAGGACCTGTATATAAAAGCAGTTGCCGACATCAGAAAACTGAAAGAGGAAAGAGAGATTTTGAGGGAAAGGGAAAAAGAGGAGTAGAGACTCTTACTAGTGACTCCGCCTCTGCTGCCGGTACTTGGGGGTGGATGGCTAATCTCCGTAGAAGAAATTGTCGTCTTCTCAAGAAACAATGTCAAAGCAGGATCAGGTTGTTGCCAGAGGGAAGAGAACCACAACCAGGATCTTCACCCGGGATGACGTCGATAAGATGCAAGCCTGGAAGGAACACACCGACCCCTTCTATGCGGTATATAACATCAAGCCCCTGACGCCCGGGGAGCGGGATGAGTGGTATCAGCAAAGAACCACCAAGCCCAACTACCGCATGTTCGCCATCGATAATGAAAAGGGTGATATGGTCGGGCGCATTGTCCTCTGGAAAATCAACCCTCGAACGAAAGGCACCTTTCTGGGAATAGAGATCGCTGCGGGATATATCAATCAAGGCTACGGCTCCGATGCCCTTCTTGCTTTCCAGGATTTCTATTTCCAGAACATGCAATTCGAGACTTTGAAGCTTCACGTCTCGGCGGTGAACAATCGCGCCAAAGCTTGCTACCTCGGGTGTGGCTTCAAGCATACCAACCTCTTCTGGACGCCGAGCGCCAAGCAAAGTGAACTGGACATCTTCGGGGATGATCGTTACGCTCATATCCGTCACTTCTTCAGAAAAGCTGGTGACCACTTGGAGGTTTTATTCCACGAGATGACCATGACTAAGGAGGATTGGGAGGCGCGCGGGGAGCTTTCGGCTTCTGAGGCGAAAGAATAACGTCTATTCTCACCCCTTTCTCAACCAGCCGTCATTCAACATCCGGTTTCTATTTTGTCGATGATGAGGATTTCGTCCGTTAAAGTCCGAAGCCTCGCCGAGAGACATGATGTTCAAGTCGGGGAGCAGCTCCTTTCCATAAATGGGCACCGGATCTCTGATCTTATCGATTACCGTTTTTATCAAGCTGACGAATTCCTGCAACTACAATTGCGAAACAAAGAGGGGAAGATCTATTCGCTGGAAATAACAAAAGACCCCGATGAAGATTTAGGTCTGGTTTTGGAGGAACCCAAATATAAGAGCTGTCCTAACAAGTGTATCTTCTGCTTCGTCCATCAGCTTCCGGGGGGCTTAAGGAAGTCTTTGTATTTCAAAGACGAGGATTACCGCCTGTCGTTTCTCTACGGGAACTATATCACTCTGACCAATATCACTTCCAAAAATACCAAAAGAATCAGGGAACAGAACCTCTCCCCGCTTTACATCTCGGTTCACACCACCGACGAGGTCTTGAGGAAACGGATGCTGGGCAACCCCAAAGCTCCAGATTTGCTTCCATTGATGAAGAGGTTGACGGAGGCGGGAATGGAACTCCACACCCAGGTGGTGGTCTGTCCGGGAATAAACGACGGCGAGGCTTTAGAGAAGACCATAAAGGATTTGTCTAAGTTTTTCCCGCAGGTGAAGTCAGTAGCAATCGTCCCGGTGGGGTTGACCAGATACAGGGAAGGTCTCCCGAAAATCGAGTCGGTGGATAAGGAGAAAGCGATTGAGATCCTCTCGATGATCGAGAAGTGGCGAACGTGGGGTCGGAAGAATCTCGGTGGCAACTTCGTTTACGCCTCCGATGAGCTCTATCTCCTCAGTGACCTTGACATCCCCAAATGCGACTATTATGATGATTTCTGGCAGATCGAAAACGGGGTGGGACTGGTCAGACGCTTCGTGGACGATTTCGAGAAGAATTCTCAAGCGCTTCCCGAAACACTCCCCCGGCCGGTGGAGGTGAATTTCGTCACCGGAAAACTGGCCTCCACAATCTTTGAAGAGACCGTGATCAGAAGACTTAAAAGGATAAAGAATCTGAAAGCCTCATTGACGGTTATCGAAAACGACTTTTTCGGACAGACCGTGACAGTCTCCGGGCTTCTCACCGGCAAGGATATTCTGCGTTCCATAGACGAGAACACCGAACTGGAGACTATCACCTTTCTCCCTCCAGACTGCGTTAACCGCGAAGGGCTGTTCTTAGACGATCTGAAGGTTGAAGACCTCAGCGAGAAGTCAAAACGCAGAGTAATCCTCGGCCGTTACGACTTAGCCTCGCAGCTTGCGGCCTTTCTCAAGAAGGGGATGTAATGTCAACACCGATCGTCGCCATAGTCGGTCGTCCCAACGTGGGCAAATCCACCCTCTTCAATCGCCTGATAAAGAGAAGAGTTGCCATCACCGACGAGACCCCGGGAGTAACCAGGGATCGCAACTATGCTCCGTGCTCCTGGAACAGCAGGGATTTCCTTTTGGTCGACACCGGCGGTCTGGTTCCGAATCCGAAGGAGTTTTTAGAATCGCAGGTGAAATCCCAGGTGGAGGTTGCCATCGAGGAGTCAGAGCTCATACTCTTCCTTCTGGATACTCAAACCGGGATCGTGGGCGTAGATTCGGACATCGCCGATCTCCTGCGCTCAAGAAAAAAAGAGGTATTGGTGGTCGCCAACAAGGTAGATGACTCCAGGTCAGAAACCGACGCTGCTCTATTCCACAAGCTGGGATTGGGCGAGGTCATCTCCGTCTCGGCCTTAAACGGTCGCAACATCGGCGAGCTTTTGGATTTGATTGCAGGCTCGCTTCCCTCCGTTCCTGAGAAAATCGAAGAGGAGGAGATACCTCGAATCGCGATTCTGGGTCGGCCCAACGTCGGCAAGTCCTCCCTGATCAACAAGCTCCTGGGTCAGGAGAAGATGATTGTCGCCGCCACCCCGGGAACCACCAGAGATGCAATTGACACTGAGATAAACTACGGCGGGCGCAGATTGATTCTCACCGACACTGCGGGATTACGGAAACGAGCAAGAGTCAAGGAGGATATAGAATTCTATACGAATCTTAGAGCTATAAGAAGCATCGAGCGTTCGCAGGTGGCTTTGCTCCTTTTAGATGGATACGAGGGATTGACCAATCAGGATTTGAAGATCGCCGAGGAGGTCACCTCCCGCTGGCGGGGATTGGTGTTGGTGGTCAACAAATGGGACTTAGTCGAGAAGGATTCAAACACCGCCCATCTTTACGCCGAGCAGATAAAAAAGAAGGCGGCGCTTTTGGCTTACGTCCCGGTGGTCTTCACCTCCGCCCTCACCGGACAGAGGCTGAGTAACGCCTTAGACACCGCCTTGGAGGTATATGATCAGAGACAGATGAGAGTGAACACCCGCAAGCTAAACGAGGTGTTGAGGGGTGAGATCGATAGAAGACCGCCGGCGGCGGTGAGGGGAAAGTTCATAAAATTCTCATACATCGCTCAGGTCGGAGTCGCTCCCCCCACTATTGTCTTTTTCTGCAACCGTCCCGAAGATCTCCAGAAGAGCTATCTGAGATTTCTGGAGAACAGAATTCGAGAGCATTTCGGTTTCATCGGATGTCCCATAAGAATGAAGTTCAAGAGGAAACATAACTGACTTTCCCTCAAATAAGGGTAGCCCCCCGGCTTGCGCCGGGGGGATCGAGAAAGGGTAAGGACATGGAGACGATTTTCAGAGGCAAAGCCTTCAAGTGCGGCGACGACATCGACACCGACCAGATCTATCACGGTCAATATCTTCCCCTGACCGACCCCAAGGAGATGGCCAAGCACGCCATGGAGTTCGTTCCCGGACTGGAAAATTTCATAAACGAGGTCAAGCCCGGAGATATGGTCGTCGCCGGGAGGAATTTTGGCTGTGGCTCCTCCCGGGAGCATGCGGTGATCTGTCTTAAGGAGAACGGGGTCTGTTGCGTTATCGCGGAATCGTTCGCCCGGATTTTCTACCGCAACGCCGTCAATTTGGGCCTTGCGCTTCTGGAGTGTCCGGGAATTTCTCAGTTCGCCGAGACCGGGGACAGTCTGGAGGTGAATGCCTCCTCCGGCAAGGTCAGAAGCCTTTCCTCCGGGAAGGAGATAGAGGGGCATCCTATCTCCGGTCTGGAAAGGGAGATCACCGAAGCCGGAGGGCTTCTGCAGTTTATCAAGAAGTAGACTGAATAATCCTGATGAGTGTCCATTCCGGCGACATCGTCGACTTAGAGATAACAGATATGGCTCACGGGGGGAGGGCCCTTGCCAAACTTGACCGCTTCGTGGTCTTCATAGACCGGGGGGTGCCGGGAGATAAAATCAGGGCTAAGATAACCAAAAGAAAAAAATCGTATGCGGAGGCGAGGGTATTAGAGATAATACAACCCTCTTCGATAAGAGTCCAACCGAGATGCAGTCATTTCGGAAAGTGTGGGGGATGTCGCTGGCAGGATATCCCTTACCCGCTGCAGTTGAAATTCAAAGCCCAACATGTCAGAGACAACCTGACACATCTGGGAGGCTTTGTCGAACCTCCAGTTGCCGAGGTAATCGGATCCGAAGATGTTCATTTCTATCGGAATAAAATGGAGTTCTCTTTTTATCCTGACGAGTCCTCTGAACTTCTTTTGGGCTTGCATAAATCGGGAAGCTACAATGAGATTTTCGATTTGAAGCAATGCTTTCTCCAATCGGAGTTGTCCAACCGGATCGTGGAGTTGGTCCGCAGGAAGGCAAAAGAGTTCGATCTCCCCGCGTATCATTCCTCGGGACACACCGGCTTCTTGCGCTTTCTTATGATTCGTGAGGGGAAAAACACCGGTGAGGTGATGATTAATCTTGTCACCTCTGCTGAGAGCCACGAAGGCTTGAACGATTTCTATGAGTCTGTTAGAAGAGAGTTTCCGCAGATAACCAGCTTGATGCAGAACGTCAATCCCACCAAGGCGAATATCGCCACCGGACTTTTCGAGAGACACATCTCCGGCCAGAAGTCCATCACCGAGAGGATAGAACCTTACACTTTCGAGATATCCGCAAACTCATTCTTTCAGACCAACACCGGGCAAGCGGCGAAGCTCTTTTCGACCGTAGTTGAGTTCTGTGGTTTCAAGGGGGGTGAAAAGGTCTTGGATCTATACTCAGGCACCGGCAGCCTCAGTATCTTCGTCTCCCAATATGCTGACTCTGTAACCGGCATCGAAATCTCAGACAGCGCCATAGATGATGCCAACCGGAATTGTGAGTCAAACGGGATAGACAACTGCAGCTTCATTCAGGGTGACGCCATCAAGGTTTTCGGGAAGCTCTTAACCTCCGGGGATAAGTTCGACCTGGTCATCGCCGACCCCCCCAGGGCTGGCCTTCATCCTAAAATCGTCAAATGCCTTCTGCAGGAGTTACCACCAAAGATAGTCTACGTTTCCTGCAATCCCGCCACCCTGTCCAGAGACTTGAAGCTTCTATGTCAGGAGAGATATGAGCTGAAGAAGGTTCAGCCGATTGATATGTTCCCGCACACTGCTCACATCGAGACCGTCGCCACCTTAACGAGAAGGTGATATCTCACCGCTTCAAGCAACTTGAGAATATGATTGGGAGTATAATAATCTTGACGAGGGTGACTTGAGAGGTTATAATATCCCCAAATCCTGGGGATTATCCCGGTAAGATGTCAGCCCGGAGAAGCGAAGAAAGATAATCCCCGATTGATTCACTTGTAAGGATTCGCAAAACCTCAGCTGTTGAGAAAACCTATGTTTACCGACAAGAAAGTTCTAGTCAAAGGGACCGGGGAGGTAGCCAGCGCCTGTGCCAGAAGGCTTCATGTGGTGGGCTTTCAGGTGCTGTTGACCGAGCGGGAACTCCCCCCAACAATCACCTCGCCAGCCTCGTTCGCCAAGGCCCTCACCGAGGAGCGTGTCGAGGTTTTCGGCACCACCGGCATCAAGATAGACACTCCAGTCGAGGCCGAGGCGGTCTGGAGGAGAGATGACATCCCGGTACTGCTCGACCCCGAGGCTAAGGCCTTAGAGGAGCTCTCTCCGGGAATCGTAGTTGACGCTCGAATGGCGAGCTCCAACGTGGGAACCAGAATCGATGAGGCTCCCATCGTTGTTGGAGTGGGCCCGGGATTTCAGGTCGGGGTCGATTGCGGCGCAGTAGTGGGCGCGATCCCCGGACAGAACCTAGGGATGGTCAGCTATTCGTCGGCGGAGGAGTCTCTCGTTCCGCAAGCTACAACTGAGATCGCTCCCGGCGGAGGAGTCACTTTAGCCTCTCCCTCGGAGGGAATTCTGAAGACCTTCAAGGGGACTGGCCAGAAAGTCCGAAAGGGGGAGATAATAGCGGAGGTCAACGGTAGGGCCATCCGGTCTCCGGTTGCGGGCACCCTGGAGAGCTTGTTGTCGGCTGGAAGTGAAATCGCCTCCGGGCAGAAATTGGGCGAGATCCTTTCTTCCGAGAAACCTGCTCTCCCCAAACCCTCTGCAGATCTCTCCGTTGCGGCAGCCGCCATCTCTGGTGGGGTCTTAGAGGCGATCCTCTATCTTCTGAGGCAACAGGGGTAGCGGAAACCTCTAGGTTTCCATTTCTTGAATTCACCCATCAAAAGCCCCAAACTGTAGGGCGGTGAATTTATCACCGCCATGTCTGTGAACCGTCAACCGGGCCAGAAAATAGAAGAGTTGATGGGACCTCTCTCGCAGATGAACCAATCAGGGTCGGATGAATTCCGACCCCTACGGAACGAGATTGTAACGGAAACCTTCAGGTTTCCACTGCCTATCCGATCTCTCCCCCTTCTGCATACATCCTGAGGGCCATCTTGGCGGCCTTGACCGCCTGCCCCAGCCTGCAATTGTTGAAATAGAGACGCGCTTCCTTCGCCTTCTTTGCCATCTCCATTAAGAGCTCTTTCCACTCCCCTAATTCCTCCTCTGAATAATCATAGTCATAACGGAGGCTTCCCTCCCCAGACCACCAGGTCTTCTTATTCCGCCCGTGAAAGCGCAGATAAGCAATCGGTCCGACCACCTTATTCTGAGGCGGCAGCAGGCCTGGCAGTTGAGGCTCATCGACGTTGACGTAGCCTAAGCCCTCCTTCTCCAGAAGTTGGAAGACCTCCTCATTCAACCAGCTTCTGTGTCTGAACTCCACGAATAGAGGCACCCTCGGGAGGTGTTTGGGTGTCTCTCGCAAGTATTCCATGTTGGCCTTCGTCTTCTTGAAAGACCAGGGGAACTGCAGAAGAAAGCCAGCCAGCTTTCCGGCTTCTTCCAGAGGCCTGACGGCTTCGCTGAGTTTTTTTGCCGGCTCCTCGTGGTCTTTTCTGGAGTGGGTGAGAGATTTATGCGCTTTCACGACGAAGTCGAATTTGTCGTCCATCTTCTTGAGCATATTGTGAAAAACCGCAGGGTGGGGAATGCCGTAATAGGTGGAATTGATCTCGACGGTGTCGAAGTGCTGTTGATAATAGTCGAGCATCTTGCCCTTTTCAATCCCGGGGGGATAGAAGGGGCCCACCCAGTCAGCAAAGCTATAGCCCGAAGTTCCGATTCTGATTTTCATAGTCGTGGAACCATAGCGGTTCGCTCCGAAAAGGTGATACTGTTTCCTATTTTCTTCAAAGAAGGTTTGTCGGGCAAGAATGCCCGACCCATCAACTATTAGATGTCAATATCTCACTGCCACCAGGCAGAGCCCCTTTGCGGGTGCAGTTGGCCCGGCCTTGGTGCGGTCTTCAAGCTGCAGTATCTCTCCGAATTGTTCTTTGGGCAGAAAGCCTCGCCCCACCTCAACCATCGTCCCCACCAGGCTCCTCACCATGGTGTGCAAAAACCGGTCGGCCTCGATATGAAATAGAAGTTCCCTTCCCACTTTTTTCCAGTCGGCGACCATGACTTCACAACTGCAGTCATTCTTCTGGGATTTGGCCACGCAGAAGGAGGTGAAGTCGTGCTCCCCTCTGATCGCCTCGGCACACCATTTCAATTCCTCTAATTGTAGATCGTAGATGAGCTCCCAGAGGTAGCGGTGGTTCAAGGCGCTCCTGCCGAGATGTATGCGGTAGGAGTAAATCCTGCTTATGGCGCTGTAACGGGCGTGGAAGTCCTCCGGAACCTCTGTCAATTCTCGGATCACAATATCTGTGGGAAGCATAGAGTTCAGAGAGTGCAACAGCTTGGGCAGATCAACCTCTTCTTCGATGACGAAATTCGCCACCTGCCCGAAGGCGTGAACTCCGCTGTCGGTTCGCCCGGAACCGACGAGCTCAGTCTTTTTGCCGAGGATGGTGGTCAAAACCTTCTCCATCTCCCCCTGGACGGTCCTTTCACTCGGTTGGATCTGCCATCCGGCGAAATCGGTGCCGTCATATTCGATGGTGAGCTTGAGGTTTTTGGCCATCAACTCAAGATCAGAAAACAGGTGAATAGAAAGAAAAAAGAGACTCCAGCAAAAACCAGCCGATCCTGCCGGCCCAAGGATAACTCTCTTAAGTGACTCCTTTCGGCCCCCACCCGGAAACCCCTCACCTCCATCGCCACCGCCAGCTCATCCGCCCTTCTGAAGGTATTGAGGAAAAGAGGCAGAAGCAAGGCGGAGAGGTGTCTTGCCCTTTTGAAGAGATTCCCACTGTAGGTTATGCCTCGAGCCTGTTGAGCCCGCTTCAAGGTGATTAGCTCCTCGAAAAGGATGGGGATAAACCTCAACGCAATGGTGAAGATCAAGGTCAGCTCCGAGATCGGAATCTTGAATTTCTTCAGGAAGGAGAAGGTTTTCTCGAAGGCCTCCGCAAAATCGAGTGGGGTGGTGGTAGCCGCCAGAATAACGGCAGAGTTCAGAAACACAGAAAGCCGCAGGCAGTAGAACAACCCCTTTAGAACACCCTCTCCACTGGGTTTCAGAAACCAGAGTTGAAAGATAGGCTGACCCGAGGTGAAAAACAGATGTACCAGAAAGGTGAATGCAAAAAACCAGCTGAATCCCTTCATGTTTCTCCACAGGAATTGAGCTGGGAGTCTCGCCAAGAGGTAAGTGAAAAGGAGCACCAAGTTCAGAATCAAGAAGAGAAGCGGGTTGAAGAAAACCGCCGCCAGAAGAATCAGGCACAAAGCTGCAAACAGCTTGGTCCGGGGATCTAAGCGGTGGAGAGGGGAAGACAGAGGTAGATATTGCCCAATGGTTATGTTCTCTATCAATGACATTCTTTGCAGCCAACTTCCACTCGTAGAATATAGACAGGCGACAAGGCCATGTCAATTGCGAGGACAGGAAACGGGTGACAGGGAACAGGGTACAGGAGACAGGAAACAGGTGACAGCGACTAGGAGGTTTTGGTGTTGCTGGTAATAACCGTTTGCTCCGGAGCGATGCCATTGGCCATTTACTATTCACCATTCACTATTCACCACTCACGAATCGCTTGTCGTTGACAAGGACTTGTCATTTCGCTATAATTTTCGTCAACTCGGTGCTTCGGAAGCTTATTTGAAGGAGAGCGGGGACTTTGCTGAAGAAGAAGAGATTCTGGGGAAGTGTGCTGGCAATTGCCATCCTGATATTCTGCTTCTACGATTACGATTTCAAAACCGTGGGACGATTGGCTAAAGAGGCCAACTACTGGCTCTTACTCCCGATGGCCTCTCTGGAGATATTGCTGGTATTCGTAAGAAGCCAGAGGTGGCGATACATAATCGATCCCATCAAGAGGACCGACATGTTCCCGATGTTCTCGCTATACTCCATCGGGGCTTTCATAAACCTCTCGCTGCCGGCTTTGACCGGTCAGATGGCGCGCACCTATCTTCTGAGTAAAAAGGAGAGAATCAGCAAAACCTCCGCTGCCACCAGCATCATCCTGGAGGTGCTCTTCGACGGGTTCAGTCTGGTGGGATTGATGCTTTTAGTCTCAATGGTGTTTGTTTTCCCGGGCTGGTTGACCAAGTGGGAGGTGGGGCTTGGCGTTGGGGTGATTGCGGGGTTCGTATTGTTGTATTTCATCAGTCACCAACACGAAAGTCTGGCTTCGCTGGCCAAGAAAAATCTCTCCTTCTTGTCTCCGCGTTTCTACGAAAAGCTCAAAGATGCCTGGTACTCGTTTGTGGCCGGGCTGACGATGCTCCGAAGCACCAAACATCTGGCGGTGGTCATACTCTTTTCCCTGTTCTCGTGGCTCGCCAGGGGGGCGGTCATTTTCTTTTTGGTGAAAGCTCTCAACTTCTCCATGCCGGTGTGGGGTGCTCTGGTGGTGATGGTCATAAACTCCCTAATGATAATGATCGTGATTACTCCCGGCAATCTGGGGACCTTCAACCTCGCCTGTCTTTTCGGTTTATCCCTATTCGGGATAGGTAAGACCGAAGCCATGAGCTTTTCGATCCTTCTCTATGCGGTCACCTTCCTGCCCATCATAGTCTTAGGGTTGGCGTTCGTCCTCAAAGAGGGGTTATCCTTCAAGGAGCTGGGGGTGGAGTCGGAGGCATCCCTTTCCAGGTCAACTTAGACCATGCCGGTCCCCAAACTCAGAATCGAAAATCTCTCCAAAACCAAAGTCGTCAGAGAGGGCAAGAAACGGCGGAAGATTTCAGTCCTCAGAGATATCTCTCTGGAGATCAAATCCGGAGAGTTCATAATCATTCTGGGACCTTCCGGCGCCGGGAAATCGACGCTGTTGCGCTTGATCAATCGTTTGGAGGAGCCAAGCTCGGGAAGCATATATCTGGATGGCACCAATATCAGCGAGCTTCGCACTGATAGAGTGCGACAGAGGATCGGTCTGGTCTTCCAGGTGCCCGTAATTCTAACCGGTTCGGTTCGTGAAGAGCTAAGCCTGCCCCTGGAACTCCACGATATCAAAGTTGAAAGCGACAATCACCCCGAAGAGCTCCTCCGAATGGTTAGTCTGGATACCGGCTTGGCAGACAGGGATCCGACTCAATTCTCGTTGGGACAGAAACAGCGGTTGGCTCTGGCCCGCTCGTTGGCTTTGAAGCCGGAGGTTCTGCTTTTAGACGAGCCCACCTCCGCCTTAGATCCGGCCTCAAGTCTGGCAATTGAAAACTTAATCTTAAAGCTCAACCGAAAGATGGGTTTGACCATTCTCTTCGTGACTCACAACGTGGAGCAGGCTAAAAGATTAGGGAAAGATTGTGCCATCATCATAGATGGGGGGATTATCGAAACTGGAAAGCCGGAGGAGATCTTCGAGCGGACCACCAATCGGGCAATCTTAAATTATCTGGGGAGGAGCTAACATGCTCACAGGATATTATCAGGTGCTGATGGCTTTAGTCCTGATCGCGGTGGCGGTGGTTTTGTCCCGCTGGCAAAGGGCCAGGCTCGAAAAAGATCTTCTGGTTGGAACCGTCAGGGCTTTCGTGCAACTGGTTGCGATCGGATACGCCTTAGAGTTCATCTTCGACTTGAACCACCCGCTTCTCATCCTGTTGACGATTGTGATAATGATGACTGTGGGCGCTTACACCGCCGCCGGGAGAGTCAGAGAGGTGCCCTCCGCTTTCGGAATTGCCCTGCTGTCGATTTCCCTGGGCACCTTTTTCACCATAG
This sequence comes from Candidatus Zixiibacteriota bacterium, assembly GCA_030605835.1. Lineage (GTDB taxonomy): Bacteria > Zixibacteria > MSB-5A5 > DG-27 > DG-27 > DG-27. The sequence continues at coordinate 28,883 of JAUWHO010000048.1, forward strand.
GTCTGATGCTTCTAACACGGATAATCAGCACCGACCCCAAGTATGTTATCCCCCTGGCGGGAATGACGATCGGGAACTGCATGATCGCCACCACTCTCGGTCTGGAACGCATTCACGCCGAGATCGTCGGCAAGAAAGAGAAAATCGAGGCCATCCTGGCGTTGGGGGCAAGCTCGCGGCAAGCATCTTTAGAGTCCTGTTGTGTCTCCGTCAGGGCGGCGATGACCCCCATCGTCAACATGATGAAGGTGATCGGGCTGGTGCAGTTGCCGGGTGCGATGACCGGAATGATCTTGGCCGGTGCCAGTCCAGTAGAGGCGGTGAGAATTCAGATCGTTGTGATCTATATGTTAGCTTCTGCGGTGGGCATCGCCTCCCTCTCCGCCACCAGACTGAGCCTCAGAAGCTACTTCACCAAATTCCACCAACTGCGGGAGGTTTAAACGTAGCCCAGGTTGTCCCAACCTGGAGACTCACCAGTCAGCAATTACAGTTGACAAGGATTGAATATATTTTATTTTTGAATTTAATGATTTGAAAAGTTCCGGCAACAATGAACGTGGAATCTAAAATAAAAAGGATTGATCTACGCCTCCTCGAAGCATACGGGGAGCCGAAAAGAAAACGAAGACGTGAAGCCCTGGACGAACTCATCCTCACCATCCTCTCTCAGAACACCACCGATACTAACAGTCATCGTGCCTACGAAAACCTCAAAAGCCGTTTCAAAGGCTGGGAGGAAGTTCGAAAGGCACCAACAGCGCTTCTGGAGGAGACAATCAAAGTCGGAGGCTTAGGAGGGATCAAGGCCCCGAGGATTAAGAGAATCTTAGAAGAGGTCAAAAACGGCAACGGCAGTTACGATCTCTCTTTCTTAAGAAAATGGCGAACTGATAAGGTTTTCTCATACCTGACGGGCTTTCAAGGCGTTGGAGAGAAGACCGCCGCCTGCGTTCTCCTCTTCTCCTTAGGTCGGCCGGTGATGCCGGTGGACACTCACATCTTGCGGGTCTCAAAGCGATTGGGGTTGGTCGAAGAAGATGACACTCCATCTTTCACTCAGGAAAAGCTAAACCGTCTGGTCCCGAAGACTGCCATCTATCGCTTTCACCTGAACCTGATCAGGCACGGTCGCTTAATCTGCAAGGCTCAAAACCCTCGATGTGAAGTCTGTTTCCTCAGAAGGAACTGTCGCTGGTATAAGGAAAACAAGAGAGTTCGCGTTAATCCACAATGATCAGGACTGTACATTATAGTCGCGATAGCGGCATAAGTCAGCTAAGTGGAATCTCCAATTTCAGCGAGCTGGCAAGCTCGGATGGTTCTGTCATCTGGGTGGATATGGATCGTCCCACCGACGAGGAGGCCTATTGTCTTACTCACGATTTCAAATTCCATCCCCTGCTGGTCGAGGACGTTATCGCAGAAGCGCATGCCCCCAAGATCGATGAATTCGAGGACTATCTTTTCGTGGTGTTTCACACGCCTTATTATGATCACGAGGGGGAGGGATTGGGAACCAAGGAGATCGATCTCTTCATGGGGAAAAACTACCTCGTCTCCATACGTTATCAGGATTTTCCACCTCTGGATGAGATTGTCAAACGATGCATGCGGGATGAGAGGGTCATCTCCCGTGGCCCGGAGTTTCTGCTTTACACCATTCTCGACTATCTGGTTGACGACTACGATCAGTCCTTGAAGGCGATTGAGAACATCATCCGCCAGTTGGAGAAGGAGGTCTTCGGCGATCCTCCTAAAGAGACTTTGAGGAAGATTTTCGATCTGCGGGAGGACATTGTCGAATTGAAGCAGATTGTTGCTCCCCAGCGGGCGATGTTAGCACGCCTTTCTCGCCACACCTCGGAGCTGATCTCCGAGAAAGCCGGAATCTATTTCCGAGACGTTTACGACCACCTCTCTCGCATAGATGATTTAGCCGACAGCTACCGGGAACTCTTGAGCACCTTCTTGGAGGTCTATTTTTCCACTCTCTCCCAGAGAACCAACGAGGTGATGAAGGTCTTGACCATAATCGCCACCATATTTCTGCCCTTGACATTTCTCGTCGGGGTTTACGGGATGAATTTCCAGTTTATGCCGGAGCTGACCTTGAAGTATGGTTACTTCGGGGTCTGGTTTTGTGCGGCGGTCATCGTGGCGGGCCTGCTTTTCTTTTTCAAACACAAAGGCTGGCTGTGAAGTCGAGATCATGCGTATGAAGACTCCATTATAGGGTGAACGAGCAGAAAGAGGGGTGACTTGCTACAGCACAATATCTCTCAGATCAGAACATAGCATGACACCAATCAAAGAACGCACGCATCGAGTGGCTCAGCATGAGTACTGAACAGGAAAACAGTTTACATTCGTTATGACTAGACATCTCAGGTACAGATATGCTTTGTCCTTGACCAGTCAGTTCTATTTCTGTGGTGTACCGTTCAGATTGGACACTACCCCCAAGTGTTCGTTAGACTGCGTTTACTGTTTTGCCAAGTCCCGGGGCGGTCGGAGAACGTCAAAGGAACTCATTGCTGACTTCGGCTCGCTGCAAGGAAAATTCCGGCGTGTCTTGGAAGCCGATACACACAACACTGATGTAAATGGGGAGATGCTTGCGAGGAGAGTCCCACTTCATTTCGGTGGAATTAGCGACCCGTTTGCAGACACACAGGCATCGAGCGTCTCGAGGAAGATCCTAGCCCTCTTGAGCACATATGACTATCCTGTGATACTTAGCACCAAGAATACGAGAGAGTTGCTCAAAGATGAAACCACCAGGCTCTTAAAAGACGTGAGATACCTTGCCGTTCAAGTTTCTATTACAACGCTTGACAGAAGTGTAGCTAAACAGATTGAACCCAACGTTCCTTCACCCCAACAAAGGATAAAATCTATCGAAGCTTTGTCAAAAGAAGGGATATACACAATCGTCCGTCTACAGCCGTTTTTCTTCCCCTGGCTCAGGCAAGTGGTGGACGACTTGATCCCAATGCTTGGGTCTGCGCGCTGCAGGCATGTTGTCGTCGAGTATTTGAAGTTGCCCGTTGAAAGGAATATCTCACTTGTGAACGATCTGTTCAAGGTCACTGGATGGAATGCATATGACTTCTATGCGAAAAAAGACGCTGAACTAATTGGGCGAGAATGGATTCTTCCTAATCCATTTAAATGGGATAACCTGCAACCAGTAATTACTGCTCTTCGTCAGCACGGGATGACCTATGGTAGTGGCGACTACGGTTTGAACCACATGGGGGACACCGACTGTTGCTGTGGAATCGACCAGTTAGAGGGGTTCGGGAAGTGGTTTAAGGGTAACTTCGCAAATGTGATAAGACACTCAGGTAACCAGTATCTTTCCTTTCACGAGGTTGAGAAGCACTGGTTTCCCAAGAGGAGCATAAAGATGTTTATGAACTCCAATTGTCGTCTAACACACAGGAACGACGTCCTGTCCTACCTGAGGCAGAAATGGAATGCGCCAGGAACAGTCAACGCGCCAGACAGCTTTCTCGGGGTGTCGTGGTTCGGCGAGTATGACGAGAGAGGGAACTGCATATACCTGAAGGAGAAAGTATTGTGAGAACCAGAAAGTTGAACCTGAAAACAGAGGAACAGAAGCGTCTCACTGAGCTACAGTGCTCTATCAACCAAGAACTTCACTCTATCCGTGAACTGGATGAAGAACGAAAAAGGCTCAAGGACGATGACATTAAGTCCATGATTGCTTACTACCGGGCTATGACCGATAAGATCGACGACAGGCGAACCCACATCCACAACTTCTCCCTTCAAATGCTTGCCATTTGCATAACTGGTGGACTCGTTCTATACACACTATACGCGCAAGGGCTAGTGCTCCCGACTCTGTTCTGGTTCATCGAGCCAGTTTTGCTGGTACAGATACTGTTCTCTCTCTACTCCGCATTCGTATACGGAAAGCAATCAGCATTCAACTACGCCTTTCTTGAGGCCTCCGTTCAGGAGCATGCAAACAAGTGGAAGTGGTTCTACCGTGGCAGCACCACGCTGGCGAAGATCAGCACCCGCTGCATACGAAGGTCAAGGAGCTTCAATAACACTGTCGAACCCTATCTGGAAGGCCTGCACGAGTTCGTCTACGACTACGCGCAAGAAACCTTGGACACCCAGATATCAAACAACATTCAGCAGTTGTATGTCCTACGAGTCCACAACTATTACAAGAACAGGTTCTATTTGGAGTTGACGAAGATAAGGCAATGGTCCATATACTGGATCTTCGTGGTGCCTGCTCTCATAGCGGTGACATACTTGGTCTCTTCAATAACAGGTTGCCCGATACTCAAATAGCCATGTTAGAGGATTCATGCTCGGAAGTCGGACTTGGGTCACACTCTTATTGTGTTCCTAAGCGTCTGCAAGTCCTGTTCGGATTGCTTGCACTACGCCAGCTCTCTCAGCTATGCGGACCCTATCATCTTAGGGTCTATCACACTGGTTCGCGAAACGCTCCTTGACAAATCCCTTCATCTTTCTTTTGTTTCTCAAACTCAGAGTCTGGCTGTGAAGTCCAAATGTGTAAACGTGACCGGATATTATGACGACAAGCTCTCCGCCCAGCGACTTTTGCGTTGCTACGAAATAGCCCCGCCACGTGTTAAACAGTATCTAGAAGCGGAGGTCGATTACGTTCTCCAGAAAGTCGGCCACGGCGATCTGGTTTTAGAGCTGGGCTGCGGTTACGGGCGAGTTCTCCGCCGGCTCGTCTCAAAAGCCCGCATGGTTATCGGCATTGACACCTCTCTTGCCAGTCTGCTTCTCGCTCAGGATATGCTCCACGGTGTCTCGAATTGCCAGTTGATTTCGATGAATGCACTTCATCTCGCCTTTTGTGACCGGACTTTCGATTTGGTCGCTTGCATCCAGAACGGAATTTCGGCATTTCATGTCAATCAAAAAGAGCTGATCCGGGAAGCCATCCGCGTCACCAAACCGGGGGGAACGGTCCTCTTCTCTAGCTATTCCGATAAGTTCTGGGACGATCGATTGGAATGGTTCAGGGTGCAGTCGGAGGCCGGGCTGTTGGGGGAAATGGACCCCGAAAAGACCGGCGACGGTGTTATCGTATGCAAGGATGGCTTCACCGGAACGACGGTCCGCCCCGAGCAATTCCTATCGCTGACCGCTGGATTGAATGCGGATGTTCAGCTCGTCGAAGTTGACGAATCAAGCCTGTTTTGCGAGATCATCCCAGGTGAAACCGGCCGTTTCTCTTGACATCTCAGAGTGCACAAGCTTATCTTAACGCTTGAAAATGAGCTAATGCCAACTCGGGCTGGGACATCTCGTTTTTTGCGTTAGTCTTATCATCATTCAGCGGCGTTTACGCAAGTTCTTTCCCATTTGAATAGGGCTAGAACCTCTCGTGATTCGAAGAAACAGGAGGCAATAATGGTTTTAAAAGGAATCGTCGCAACTTTCACATTGGTCTGCTTTTGCGTCTACCTGCAGGGATGTTATTCCAACCGTCTGATTCCTCCCCAGGAATTGGAGCAAAATCCCGATTACCGCATCGCTAAAGTGCCTCAGGATTCGAGTTGACGAATGGATTCCCTCTATCTATATTAGTAGGAAGAGAGGTAGAGTATCAACGGGGCGTGGGCTCAGAGCTGGCAGCGAGTAAAGAAGTCAAAGCCCCAAGGAGGTAGCTGAGATGAAAAAAGCAGACGTAGTTGTTGTTGGGGGAAGTGCTGCAGGACTAACTGCAGCGATAACATCTCGGAGGCACTACACCGAGAAGAGGGTATTGTTGATCAGGAAAGAGAAGCAGGTGCTAGTTCCTTGTGGCATACCGTATATCTTTGGAACCTTGGGGAGTTCAGAGAAGAACCTTGTCCCGGATGCGGTTCTCGAAAAGAATGGGATCGAGCTTCTGGTCAATGAGGTTACGGATATTGAGCGCACCGACCGTTTTGTCACGTTGTTGGGTGGGGAGAAGATCGGTTATGAGAAACTGGTGCTTGCCACCGGCTCGATTCCGATGATACCTCCGATCACTGGCACGGACATAAAGAATATCTTCGTGATAAAGAAGGATGTGGCCCATTTACAGCAGATGCTCGAGCAGTTAGACAGGTCCTCGAATCTCGTCATCGTGGGTGGCGGTTTCATCGGCGCGGAACTGGCTGATGAATGTTGTAAGAACCGGCAGATTAAGATCACCATAGTGGAGATGCTGTCACACTGTCTGATGCTGACCTTCGATGAGGACCTCTGTGCGGTTGCGGAAAATATTGAGAGAGAACGTGGCATTGAAGTGCTGGCACCGGAGAAAGTGGAAGCCTTCCTGGGGAACGGCACCCTCACGGGAGTGAAACTCGCAAGCGGCAGGGAGCTGAAGGCGGATATGGTGATCCTCGGTATCGGTTGTCTTGCGAATACGAAGCTTGCTGAAAAAGCAGGTCTGGAATTGGGGCCCACCGGGGGTATTCAAGTCAACCGTTACATGCACACCAGCGACGAAAGCATCTTCGCTTGTGGCGATTGTGCTGAGAAGCTCTCCTTTTTCGATGGCAAACCCTCTAACCTCAAGCTGGCTTCGACCGCGACCAGGGAGGCAAGGATAGTGGGGGCTAACCTCTACGGGACCCGGCGGATGAATTGTGGTGTAATCGGCGTTTTCTCCACGGTATTGGGCGAGACCGCCTTTGCCCTGGCGGGACTCTCCGAGAGAGAAGCCCGGGAGAAAGGGTATGATGTCGTTGTCGGAGAAGCCGAGTCGCCAAACCGCCATCCTGGGGGGATGCCAGAGGCGACCGATTTGAAAGTGCGGCTGGTTTTCGAGAGAGGCACGGGTATAATCCTAGGAGGACAGGTCATGGGTGCCAAGTGCGGTGGGGAGCTGATAAATGCCGTCAGCGTCTGCATTCATGAGAGAATGACCGTGGATAATATCGCAACCTTCCCGATGGGGACACATCCAGCGTTGACCGCCTCGCCGATTGCTTACCAGCTCACTAATGCCGCGGAAATGGCTATCAAGGGAATGAAGTCACATTAGAAGCCGGAACCGAATCCCACTTGCGTCTCCCCTAACTGGGCCGGGCTGGGGCTTGACTGCTACATTTCAGAAATGCTCCAATTCGCCTGACAGTCCCTCTGTGGCCCGGGGAGTTTACGCTCACTCTGGGGGAGCCCAGTCAATTGGCTCCAGCATTTGGTGGAGATCCGGAACGTTTGCTGCTTCCAGAATAGTCTTCCTCAATCATCTGAACATCACTCATCGATTGAGAGGGTTTTCCTCGACAAACTCTTAAAGGATCTCTACTATTGACCGAAAAACGATATTAGTCTAGTTGTTCACTCGATCTGTCGAGGGTTAACTGAGGAAGTGACAAGAGCTTACAAGAAACTCATGGAATCCCAAGAGATTGCTTGACAAGGAATGTGTAAAGAATTATGTTATCTGACCGAAAAACGATATTAGTCTAAATGTTCAGTTGATGGGATCGGAACAGAACAGAAAAACAGCGATAATTCTGGCAGCCCAGAAGCTGTTCGCCCAGTTTGGTCTGCGTAAGACTTCAGTCGATGAAATTGCGAGGGGCGCTCAGGTTGCCAAAGGGACGATCTACAACTACTTCGCAAGCAAGGAAGAGATCTTCTCTGCGGTGGTGCATCACGAGGCCGCCAGCTTGATCGAGCAGATCCGTCAAGCTGTTGATAAGGAGACTGACTGCATCGGGAAGTTGCGAGCCTATTTGCTGACCAAAATCAGCAAGATAAGGGAGCGTGTCAATTTTTACCAGGTGACAAGGGAAACCTTCAATGAATACTGGCCCTATGTTGAGGGAGTCAAGGAGGAGCACCTCAAAGCGGAGAAGTCAATAGTTCACGATATTCTTACTGAGGGGAATGCCGGGGGTGAACTCGTGGTCTCCGACCCCGGGCTGGTTGCCCACGTTATTGTTGTAAGTACTTCCGGAATGGAGGCCACCTGGCTCCTCAGCGACATCTCCATCAGTCTGGAGGAATTTGTGGATTCCACCGTAGAGGTGATTGTCAGAGGAGTTGCGCGGAAGTGATTACAACAGGTGGCTTCAAACATCCGCGGAACCAATGAGCAACCAAAGAGTAAATTCTTCCTAGGAGAACAGATGAGAATCTTCCGAGGGATTTTAGCAATACTGCTTCTTGCAACTTTCTGCCTGGTTCCAAGCGTATGTTCAGCGGGGGAGAGGTTGACTCTCAGCCTGGAGCAGGCGATCGAGCTTGGTCTGGAACACAACCGCACTCTCAGGATCGCGAGGGAGCGGGTGCAAGCCAGCGAATATCGAGTCAGATCGGCCAGAACCGCCTTTTTTCCTCATCTCTCAGGCGGCGGAACTTACACCCGTTTGGACCAGCGTCCCTTCATCGACGCCTCCGGCTTCGGAAGGATGTTCGATCCCTTGATGGCCCCCTTCGATGATCTGGTCGACAAGGGTTATCTCGACCCCGCCACCTTGGAGGGGCTTCAGGGTGATGGCGTCGACAAAATCTATGTCGGGCAGGCGGACAATTACCAATTGAAGCTCTCACTGCAGCAACCTCTGTTCACCGGAGGAGCTCTGAGAAACAGCTACAAGATCGCCCAGCGGAATGCGGAAACGGAGAGGTGGAACCTCCAGCGTGACCAAAGGCAGGTGCGCCTGGATGTTACCGAGGCCTTCTTAGGATTGGTGAAGGCTCAAGGATTCCTGAAGGTGACCAAAGAATCGATCTTGCAGTTGGAGGCCCACATCAACGACCTTGAAAACCTTTACGCCGAGGGGATGATCATCGAAAACGACCTTTTGAAAGCACGGGTACAGTTATCCACCGTGAGACTGCTCAACAACCGCGCCGAGAACGGCGTGAAGATGGCGAGCTCCTATCTCTGTCACCTTCTGGATTTGAATCTGGACACCGAGATCATTCCGGAGGAGATTCCGCAACCGTCGGAGACAAGCTTACGGAGCCTCAATTCTTACACCACAAATGCTCTCCGGAAAAGGGCGGAGCTGAAGGCGATGAGCGCTCAGAATGAGATGGGTAAGTCCCTTGTGTCGCTGCAGAGAGCCAAGTATTTCCCCAGCCTCTTTCTGGTGGGGAATTACGACTGGAGACGTCCCAATCGCCAGTACGAGCCCGAATTCTACGGAAGCTGGAATGCAGCTTTACTGCTGCAACTTGATCTTTTCAACTGGGGCGAGACCCATTACAGGATCCAGGAGGCCAAATCCAGATACCAACAGATTTCGGAAGCCACCCGACTTCTGGAGAACAGAGTTGCCCTCCAGGTCAAGCAGGCATATCTGGGACTAGAGGAGAGTCGCAGGGCGGTGGAGCTGGCAGAGGAGGCTTTGAGGCAGGCGGAGGAGAATTACCGGGTCACCAGCGAGAATTTCCACGCCGGGATGGCCACCAACACCGATCTTTTGGATGCCCAGGCGGATTTGACAAAAGCCAAGACCGAGAAAATAAATGCTCAGGCGGATCTGCTCGTCGCCGAGGAGAGATTCAAATTCGCAACTGCAGGATACCAGTAATGAGAAATCGTCCATTTTCGAGAAAGAGCCTGACCTTACTGCCACCCCTCTTTCTGGTCGCCCTAATGCTTTCCTTGTCTGGCTGCGGGGGCGGTCCCGAAGAGAAAGAGGTGGCCACGGAGGCGATCCCAGTCGAGGTTACCTTCGCTACCAGAGCCGACCTCGAGAGAACTCTCTCCTTTTCCGGAACGGTCGAGCCGTGGCGGGAAGCCTCCCTGGGCGCACAGATCTCGGGCAAAATAGAGAAGATATTCGTCGAGGTTGGAGAGGAAGTCAAAGCCCGAAAGCCGCTGGTTCAGATGACCGGAGAACAGTTGACCTCGGCCAAGGCGCAACTGACCTCCACCGAGAAGGACTGGAACCGGATGAGAGTCCTCCTGGAGAAGGGAACTATCACCCAGCAGGCCTTCGACAAGATAGACGCCAGCTACGAGGCCGCCAGGGCCAACTATGAGCTGGTGCTGGAGAGCACCCGCATCAAGGCTCCTTTTTCCGGAACAATCACCGCCAAATACTTAGAGGAGGGGGAGGTCTTCACCCTCTTCGGGGGAGCGGCTGGTAGCCCGGCAATCTTAGAAATCATGCAGCTTGATCCCGTCAAGGTGATAGTTCAGATTCCGGAGAGGGAAATCCCCCATATCAAGCCCGGACTACGAGCGACTGTAGATGTCGACGGCTATCCGAATAAGACCTTCAAAGGTAAGGTTTATTTAGTCGAGCCCGCCGCCGACAAGAAGACTCACACCGTGGCCGTACGGATTATGATTCCCAATAACAATCGGAGGCTGAAACCGGGGATGTTTGCCAACGTCGAGATCTCCTTAGGAACCGTTTTCACTTTGCTGGTGCCTCGGGACGCCTTGGTCCGCGAGGTGGGAACTGGGAAGCATCACCTCTTCGTGGTGGACGGGGATACTGCCCGTCGTCGGGAGGTGGCACTGGGTCAACGCTATGGGGAGATGGTGGCGATTGAAAGTGGCTTGAGCTCTGGCGAGTTAGTAATCACCACCGGACGCACCCTTGTGAACGAAGGGACTCCGGTCTTGATCACGAAAGACGAGTACGAAGAATGAACCTCCCCCAATTCTCAGTCAACCGCCGAATCACAGTCCTGATGATTTTCTTCACCCTTTTCATCTTCGGGGCGGTTTCCTTTTTCCAACTTCCGGTGGATCTTATGCCGGAGATTGAACCCCCGTCGGTGAGCGTCATCACTTTCTACCCCGGCGCCGGTGCCGAGGACGTGGAGACTAAGGTCACCGAGGTGATTGAGGATGCTATCTCCGTCGTCAGCAACTTGGAACACCTCAACTCTATCTCTCAGGACAACCTCTCGGTGGTTACTGCCATCTTTTCCTGGGGGACAGACCTCAACGAAGCCTCCAATGATATCAGGGATCGTCTTGACTTCGTCAAGCGTAGGCTCCCCGATGATATTGAACAACCCCGCATCTTCAAGTTTAACACCTCGATGTTCCCCGTAATGGTCGCCGGGGTTACCGCTGTGGAGAGTTATGATGGGTTACACTACCTGATTAAGGAGAAGATGGCCGACCCCCTCAAGCGGGTTCCCGGGGTGGGGGCGGTTGCAGTATTTGGTGGGAAGGAGCGTCAAATCCAGGTCAGAATCGACCCCAACAGATTAGCCGCGTATGAGATCTCCTACAACGAGATTATTGACGTCTTGGCCGCTGAGAACCTTAACCTCCCCTCGGGAACTATAAAGATGGGGCACACCGAGTATCTGGTGCGGGTTCCGGGGGAATTTGAAGATGTCTCTCAGATAAAGATGGTTGTTGTCAGTCAATATGAAGGGAAGCTGGTTCACCTTCAGGATGTGGCCGAGGTCGCTGACGACTTCAAAGAGCTGACGGTGGTTTCCCGCTCAAACGGTCGGCCCGGGGTTATCCTTCTGATTCAGAAGCAGTCCGGGGCTAACACCGTCGAGGTGGTAGACGAGGTCCGTAAGAGACTGAAGGAGGTCAAGCAAACCCTGCCTCCGGACGTGGACATCGTCGAGCTTATGGACGGCTCCATTTTCATTCGACAGGCGATCGGCAACCTTGGGGAGGCGGTTCTCTTCGGAGGTCTGTTCGTAATTCTGGTGGTCTTCCTCTTCTTGAGGCGGCTCCGCTCCAGCCTCATCGTTATCCTGACCATCCCTTTTTCCCTCATCAGCGCCTTTTTGTTTCTCTACATCTTTAAATACAGCCTCAACATGATTTCCCTGATGAGCCTCGCCATTGCTCTGGGGATGGTGGTTGATGACGCCATCGTAATCTTGGAGAATATAACCCGGCACGTGGAGGAGGGGGAAAGCCCCTCAGAGGCTGCTGTCTTTGGGAGCTCGGAGGTTGGGCTGGCGGTGATGGCCTCCACCCTGACCACGGTGTCGGTATTCGCGCCCATGATTTTCGCCACCGGGCTGGTTGGGATAATGTTCAAACAGCTGGCCCTGGTCGTGATTGTAACGATAATGGCCTCGCTTTTTGCGGCTTTAACTCTCACTCCAGCGCTCTCCGCCTGGTTGCTAAGAAAGGAGAACCCTCAGAAGGTGACAAAAAGTAGGTGGGGCGCCAAGTTCTACGTCGCCAGCGAGAGAACCTTTGGAGGCATTGAGAATCTCTACCGCCGTCTTTTGAGCTGGGTCTTGGGTCACAAAAAGGTAACTATCCTTATAACCCTGGGGATATTCATCTCTTCACTTCTGTTAATTCCGTTAATCAAGACAGAGTTCATTCCTGAGGAGGACACCGGTGACCTTCAGGTAACTTTGGAACTCTCACCCGGCACCAGGATAGAGCACTCTGAAGAGGTTGCAAAACGGATGGAGAAGATTTTCCGGGAGAAAATTCCCGAGCTAGAGCTGATGTTCAGCCGGGCGGGACAGACCGAGATGGGTTTTTCCGTCGTGATGGGGTTAAAAGAGGGGCCTCACATCGTCCTGGCCGGAGGGAAATTGGTGGAGCAGAAAAAACGCCACCGTTCAACGGCAGAGATTGCGGCCTCCATCCGTCCGGACTTAGGTCGAATCCCAGGGGTAGCCAAGATAGATATTGAGGCGGGAAACCCTATAACCAGCTTCCTCTTTTTTGGCGCCAAGCCGATTTCGATTGAAATCATCGGGCACGATATGGAAGTTGCCAACCACCTCGCGAAGAGCATAAAAGAGATCGTCAAGAATACCCCGGGGGCAACTGACGTTCGTATCGAAAGAGGCGAAGATCGACCTGAACTACACGTGGTCATCGATCGGGAGAAAGCCTCCAAGCTGGGTTTGAACACCGGAATGATAGCGATGGCCCTGCGTACCCAAGTCTACGGTAGGGAGGCGACCAAATTCCGCGAGGGTGGGGAGGAGTACGAAATCTTCCTCCGAACGGAAGCGGATAAACGTCGAGATATAGACGACATCGAAAACCTTCTCATCCCCACCATGAGCGGCGGCATGGCGCGCTTGAAGCAGGTTGCTACCATCGAGGAGGGGACAAGCCCCACGACCATAAACCGTCGCGACCAAGAGAGGATCATCAAAGTAGAGGCGGGAATATACAAGAGAACGTTGGGGGAGATCACAAAAGATATAGAGCGCCAGCTCAGAAAACTCGATATCCCTGCGGATATGACTGTTGAATTCGGTGGAGAGGTGGAAGAACAGCGGAAGTCGTTAAACACGTTAATCCTCTTGCTTATCTTAGGGGTGGTGTTGGTTTATATGGTAATGGCCTCTCAGTTCGAATCCCTCCTGGACCCCTTTGTCATCATGTTTTCGGTCCCCTTTGCCTTCGTCGGGGTCATCTGGGCATTTCTTATCACTCAAACCACCGTGAACCTGATTTCTTTTCTGGGAATGATCATCCTGATCGGGGTAGTCGTTAAAAACGCGATCGTTTTAGTGGACTATGCTAATATACTGCGTTCCCGGGACTTGGAATTGAATGAGGCTCTGGTTGTTGCCGGCGGACATCGTCTCCGACCGGTCCTGATGACCGCCTTCACCACCATGCTGGCGATGCTTCCCATGGCTCTCTCCCGCTACGAGGGCTCTGAGATATGGCGCCCCTTCGGCATCACCGTGATCGGGGGCCTGCTCGTTTCCACCCTGGTGACGTTAATACTGGTTCCCACTGTCTATGCCATATTTGAAAAGGGAAGGGAGAAATTCGGAGAGTACAAGAGATGAAAATGGTTTTCTTGAGTTACAAGGAGAGTCAACACGACGAGGTCATGGAGATATTTGAGGACCTGGAGGTCGCTGCCTATACCCGTTTCAACCAAGTCCAGGCGAAGTCCCGTGAAGGTCGTCCCCGCATGGGAACCCACATCTGGCCGGGGTTCAATTCCGCGGTGCTTCTGGCCATCGAGGCAGAAAAGGTGGCGGAGCTTATGGCCAGGATCCGGGAGTTCAACCAGAAGACCGAATTTGAGGGCATCTCGGCAATGTGTTGGGCTCTGGAGGAGGCCTGCTGGAAATAAGTTGAAAAACTTGCTCTTGCGTAAATTATAGTTTTCTTCTATTTTTAGATTTCATAGAGTGGCGTCCGGGATCTGAGTGTCCCGGAACTGTCCGATAGATCATCATGTTAGTATCTTTGGCTGGAGTTCACTTGAACCGCGCTCCCCATCCATTTTCGCTTGAACGATGCTGAGATTCCGCAAAGAGGGGATAGCTCTTGAGCTGGCTCTGAGCTCCACGAAGCTCTTCGGGGACTTCTTGAATCACTTCGACAAGCTCTCCTCCTTCCTGGTCGGAGATTTCAGAGACTCGGAGAGTTACGAGAAGGTCTCGGAAACCATCGACTCCAGGGAATATCCCCGGGATCAGCTCTCCGATATTCTCACGAGACAGAATAGCCTCTACGGGCTGAGCCGGGAGGTGGAGGCGAACATTTCCAGACTGAGGGAAGCGGAGAGCTTGATGGTCATTACCGGGCAACAGGTGGGGCTTTTGGGAGGGACCGTCCTGTCACTCTACAAGGCCATCGGGGCCATAAAGCTGGCGGGGGAGTTGTCCGAGAAGCTCTCCCGTCCGGTGATTCCCGCCTTCTGGATGGCGACCGACGACCACGACTACAGCGAGGTCAACCAGCTTCAAGTTCTAAACTCCGCAAGCCAGATAAGCAAGTATATTTATGCCTTCTCCCCGGAGATGATGGGACGTCCGATCTCGGAGGTCAAAGTCGATGCCAGCATAGAGGGGCTCTTCGTCAGCCTCGAAAAAGCGTTGTCGGACTCCGAATTCAAAGCCGCTCTCCTGGGGAGGCTGCGAACATTTTACGCCGAGCGGAGACCCCTTTTGGAGGGGTTCGCCCGACTCTTCGCGGACCTCTTCGGAAAATACGGGCTGATTCTGATAAACCCCGCGGAACGAGGATTTAAGAGATTAGCTTCACCCCTGTTCCGAAGGGAGATCGAGGAGTTCCCCAAGCCCCTGGGGGTGATAGAGGAGACCAACAAACTTCTGGAGTCCTGCGGCTACCATCTGCAGGTGCAGAAGTCCAAACCGGGACCGAATCTGTTTTTGAGCAGAGACAAAAGGGAGCCGATCAGAGCGGGGGAGGCTCAGTTTGTCTCAGGGGAGAGCGGCCTGGAGGTCAGCTCCCAGGAGCTGCTCGGAGAGCTGAAGGAGAGCCCGGAGAGATTCTCCCCCAATGTCCTTCTAAGGCCGGTGATGCAGGGTTTTCTCTTCCCGACGGTGGCGTATGTTGCCGGACCCTCGGAGGTAGCATACTGTGTTCAGGTGAAGTCGCTTTCTCATTATCATGAAGTTCCCTGCCCGGTGGTCTCTCCTCGTCCTTCAGCCACCATAATTGAGAGCAAGATCGGGAAGGTCCTGGACAAATACCAGGTGAATTTCCTCGATTTCTTCAGAGACCGGGAGGGAGTCATAAACAGGATCTACTCCGAGGACTTTCCTCCGGAACTGGGGGCCAGTGCCGATGAGTTCCACCGCGAGGTCTTAAGACCGTTCGAAGAGTACAGAGGCAAGTTCCGCCACTTAGGGGAGAGCTTCACGAAGAACCTGGAGAGAGTTCAGAGCAGGTTCGATTATGAGATGAAAAACCTCAAGGCCAAAACCTTCCAAGCACATAAGAAGATGAACCAGGATGCCAAAGACCAGTTGGAGAGAGCCCATCTCTTCCTGTTCCCCACCGGCAGGCTCCAGGAGCGGGTTCTCTCGCCGGTCTATTTTTTGAACAAATACGGTCCCGAGTTCATTGAGACTCTCCATGAGGCCTTGGAGGTAAACTCCAGTGAGCATCGTCTAATACACTTCTAGATTATGAGAATCGGCATCACCTGCTATCCGGCGCAGGGGGGGAGCGGGGTTGTCGCCACCGAATTGGGGGCCAAGTTGGCCGCCAGAGGTCACCAGGTTCATTGCATAAGTTACCAGGCTCCGGTTCGGCTTCGGAGTCACTGTCCCAACATATATTTCCATCAGGTGGAGGTGATGAGCTACCCTCTGTTCAAATACCCTCCCTACACCTTGACCTTATGTGCCAAGATGGCGGAGGTGGCCAAGAGGTGGAAGTTGGATATTTTCCACGTCCATTATGCTATCCCGCACGCGGTCTGCGGCTTTTTGGCGAAGTCGATCCTGGGGACTAAATCCCCCAAACTAGTTACCACTCTGCACGGCACCGACATAACCTTGGTGGGAATAGACAAATCGTTCTCGAACATCACCAGGTTCTCCATTGAAGTCTCCGATGGGGTAACGGCGGTATCCCGTTTTCTCGCCCAGAAGACCGTGGAGGAATTCAAGCCCTCCAGAAAGATCGAGGTGATTTACAACTTCGTCGATACCGAACGATTCCGCCCTTCAACCTCAAGCGCCAGAAAAGAGGAATTCGCTCCAAACGGCGAGAAGATCTTAGCACACCTCTCGAATTTCAGGCCGGTCAAAAGAATTCCAGACGTCATAAAGACTTTCAATCTCGTACAGAAGGAGATTCCAGCCAGGCTGCTTTTGATCGGGGATGGTCCGGAGGTGAGCGGGGCCTTGGAGTTTGTAGGTAAGCTGGGTCTCTCCGACAAAGTGATCTATCTTGGAAGCCACAACGACGTGGAGAGTCTCTTGCCGGTCGCGGACTTATTCCTGATTCCCACGAAGACTGAGAGTTTCGGCCTGGCCTCCTTGGAGGCTTTGAGCTGTGGAGTTCCGGTCGTCGGCACCAATCTGGGGGGACTTCCGGAGGTCGTTCTTGACGGCGAGTGCGGCTACCTGGAGAAATTGGGGGATGTGGAATCGATGGCGGGAAAAGCCCTGAAGCTCCTCAGGGACCAAGACTTACTCAGCCAGTTCAAAGAAAACGCCCGCAGACGGGCGGTTGACCTCTTCGACGCTGAGCTAATGGTGCCCAAATACGAGAGATTTTACGAGAGGGTCCTTGCAGAATAAGGAGACACTGCAAACAGGGGACAGGAAACAGGAGACGGGAAACAGGGGTAGCACGGTAGCCTCTGCCACTGGGATTGAAAATAATCGCAGCGGAAACCTTCAGATTTCCACAACTTGACCTCCACTCAGCAACTAATTGCCGTCGCTCATTGAGGAACAGAAATTGAAAGCGGTATCTCTCCTCCTTATTGTATGCTTCTTCATGCTCTCGCCCTTGGGGGAGGCCTCTGAGAGAGGCAAATTTTTTCTGACCTGCAAAGTCGGTTACAAACCGACCGCCACCGTAGGCGACCTCAACAACCCGGTTTATGCCAGCCAGCCGGAACTGTATGACCTACTTCCCTTAGAATTCTCTGCAGGCTACTTCTTTAGCGAGCTTTTCAACACTCAGGTCAAACTCTCCCATCTCTCCAAAACCGACAAGAGTCTCTCCCGCCAGAAAACCACTATCAAAAACCTGGGGCTGTCGATTCATGCCTCTCTATACTGGCCCCTGACCGACTCCGGGGACTGGATCCTTACGCTTTTCGGAGGACTCACGTTCGGCTGGGGAGAAGTCAAATATTCCACCAGAAGCAGTTCCGACCAGACCCGGGGTGAGGCCTTTGGGCTTTCGGGTGGTTTCGGCTTCGATTACTACCTATCTGGTCACCTCTTCCTCAGCTCCAACTTCAACTACACAGTTCTAAACATCCCCACCGAGGGGCATTTCGATACAAGTGCAGCCTTGAGTAAGGTCGACCTCGACTTAACCGGGCCGGGTCTGGATTTGGGATTGGGGTGGAGATTCTAGCAGGATCTACTTCCGTTTCCTGACAAAGATCCGCCGTCGAAGAGAAGCAGTCTGTCTGTAACGTTTTCGATTGTGGAATATCTCTTCGATCAGGTGTCTAACAGAACCGCAGAGATGCCCTTCCAGATTGTGCTCTTATCATTTGCTGAGAGAACACCACCTTAGCCAACGGCCTCGTTAGTCAGTAGCCGCCAATTGGAGGGCTCTTCGGGCTGACGAGAAGTCGAAAGGAATCTCTCAAGCATAGAAATCAGATCATCTTGCTTGAAAACTCTCAATAGGGCCATTAGCTGCCCGGCGTCCGAGAAATCGATGGCGACGAATTCATCGAAAGGGAAATAGATCCTCAGGGAGGCGATTGTGCCTTTATCCCGTGAATCGGAGAATCTTAAAGTAAAACCCAGCATACCTTCCCCCAATTTAGGTTCCGTTTGCACTCCGATTAGAGTATAATCACGCTTGCAATATTTGTCAAGCAAAAAAGAGAATTTTCTTGCACAAAAGGGGATCCTGTTCGCATTTCCCCCAGCGGGAGGGTTTTCTTTGGTCGCCCCAGCCCAGTTCCTGAACCACATAACTCGTTGTAATTACAGAAACTATCTCGGGACGCCGCGAAATCGATGGTTGCACCGAAAAAATTCGAAAATTTTACTTGACAGGGAATAAGTTCTGCTTATATTACGCCGAGAGTATGAATAGAGTCCGAACGTAGTATTGCACGTGAGGAGGTGTCAGTGAGACAAGTCGCAGTCGCCTGGGGAGGTACGCTGGTCATCGCATCTTTAGTCTTCGGAGGGGTTTCATTTCTAGCCTGGCAGGCCGGCTTCATCCACTCGGTGCCTGGAATAACCGTCCCCTGGACTCCACTTATGATCGTAATCTTAGCCTTCTGCTGCGAATATGTTGATTCCACCTTAGGAATGGGTTACGGCACCACCTTAACCCCTCTTTTGATGATACTTCTGGGTCTAGACCCTTTAGTTATCATTCCTGCAGTCTTGCTTTCGGAGCTTCTAACCGGCACAACCGCGGGGCTTTTGCACCACAAGGCTGGTAATGTCAATTTTAGGCGCGGTTCCGTTCATTTGAAGATCGCCGGAGTCTTAACAGCCTGTAGTGTAGTAGGAACCTTGGTTGCGGTTGCGGTCGCAATCAGCTTACCGAGTTGGGCTCTCAAGACCTGGATTGGGGTCATGGTCCTCACTATCGGGATTGTGATCCTGTCGACCATGAACAAAGAGTACGGTTTTTCCTGGAAGAAGATCACCGGGCTAGGATTGGTTGCGGCATTCAATAAGGGGATGAGTGGAGGTGGTTATGGTCCGGTTGTCACCGGCGGCCAACTCTTAGCCGGTGTGAACGGCAAGAATGCCATCGGCATCACCTCGTTGGCTGAGGGGTTGACCTGCGCGGTGGGGGTGATCGCTTACATGCACGTACTTGGCACTCTCAATTGGTATCTGGTGATTCCCCTGGTCTTCGGCGCCCTTTGCTCGGTCCCGGTGGCCACTTTCACGGTGAAGAAGATCCAAACCAGCAAGCTGAGGGTTGCGATCGGGATTGCCACTGTCATCCTGGGAGTATTCACTTTACTGAAGGTTGTTGGCCTTATCTAAGAGAACTCTCTGGTTTTGGGGGGGCTACAAGGCTGTCGGTGTTACCGGCAGTCTCTTTTTTTGGAAAGTTGTCTTTGCCTTTATTTCATTAGATTCATTAATTCAGCCAAGAGAGGAGGTAATTGCATCAGATGAGAAGCTTGCACAGACCAATAATCTTCTGTCTTTTAGCAGTAGTGCTGCTGGGGGGAGGAAGCGTCTCTGCTTACGATGACGGAGATTGGCAATACTGGAACAGAGAAGGGATTGAAGGGAATATAAGCAGGGATTTGAAAGCGAAGATGGAGGTGGAATTCCGCTTCGGAGACAATTGTAGCGAGCTCTATCATCAATATTGCGAGCTGGGGTTATCCTATCGGTGTGCCGGATGGTTAAACCTTGGCCTCAACTACAGGCAGATCTATGAGAAGAAAGGGGAGGTGTGGAAGCAAGAGAACAGACCTCACATAAATGCCACCTTCAAGTGGCGCTGGTCGAATTTCAAACTCGAAGATAGATCCAGATTGGAATATCGAGTCAGGGAGGGAAAAGACGATGTTTTCAGATACAGGAACAGACTCCTCCTCAAACTCCCGCTGAAGTGGACAGATCTTAATATCCAACCCTATGTGGCGGATGAGATCTTCCTTGATTTCGAAAAGGGAGAGCTCAACCGCAACAGGCTCTATTTGGGCGCAAACGGCAACATCGGGAGAGGTCTGAAAGCAGAGGCATACTACCTCTGGCAAACCAGCAAGTCGAAAGATCACTGGGATGACCATAACATGATCGGTACGAAACTGAAAGCAGCGTTTTAACTGGAGATTGGGTTAAAAGGGACTCAATTCGCTTGCGTGAATCGAGCGAAATGCGCCCACACTAGCTTTCAAGTAATTCATTGACACTATCCCCGTTTCTGGTATATTTCTTTCGTTGGGCACACGACCAGGGAGGTCCATATCCCTCGAACGATGGGTGGAGGGAAGATGGTGAAATCACAGCAAAGCCACCTTTTAGTTCTAACCTGCGTCCTGATATTGTTTTTGCCCGCGCAGGCTCTCTGTCAGGTCAGGGCCGAGGATATAACCGCCGATTTCGAATCCGGCAATATCACCGGTGTCACTGATAACGGCCCCAATGACCTTTACATGAGAATCCGTCTGGATGATAATCACGGCGATCTATACGGCTGGTTCTATTTCAAAATCAAGGAGCACGCCTTAAACCAGACCGTCACCTTCCACATCACCAATCCGGACGGTTGGGTCAACTCCGATTATAGGCCGGTCTATTCTTACGAGCGCATGGTCTGGAACCGGGTCAGCAACACAACCTTCTCCGGCGGGAGTCTGATCTTCGGGCACACTTTCAGCCGCGACAGCGTCTATATCGCCTTCTGCCTCCCTTACACCACAACCGACCTCGACCAGTTCTTAGACTCCGTTGAAGATAGTCCCTACCTCTCCAGGGAGATAGTCGGCCAGAGCGCCGGCGGTCGCGACATCGAACTGGTCACCATCACCGACTTCGAGCTGCCGGTTCTGGGCAAAAAGACCGCCTGGATAATCAGCCGTCAACACCCGATGGAGACCGGAGCCACGTTCTTAATTGAGAATCTGATATCCTCTCTTATAGATACAACCGATGAGATCGGGAGCCTCCGAAAGAGAATGACCTGGAAAATCAATCCCATAGTGAACGTTGACGGGGTATACGAGGGGCTTTCGCGCCACAATATCAACGGGATCAACCTCAACCGCAATTGGGATTACAACGGTAATTACCAGAATGAGGAGCCGAGCGTGGCTGCTGTCCACCGGGCGATAGACGAGTGGATAGACCAAGGTCACAGCATTGATTTCTTCATAGATATGCATTGTGCCCCGGACTATTACGATTTCGGGTTCAAGTTGGCTTTGGGGTATGTTCCCCTCTCTTACTGGTTGAACCAGAAAAGCTTCCTCCACTTCTTAGAGACTTACGACCCCTGGCAGAACGCCTCCCTGTGGCGGGACATCGATGAGAGTTACGGTGGTGGGCTCTCGATGATGGCGATGTTCAGACAGCACGAGATTGATGCTCTCTCCTCCGAGAATCCCTGGCTGATGAGGGACAACGGCTCTTATGTGACCATGTCCAGTTACAGAGGCCAAGGACCTCCGACGGCCCAGGCAATTTACGATTACCTTTTCTGTGTCGAATTCACCGATTCTGCCGGGGGGCTGACCGAGACTTACCCCTGGGAGGAGCTGGTCTATCTGACGGTGGAGGATCCGGACGAGAACCACTCAATGTATTACCTCGACGAGGTAGAGGTGACCGTGACCACCTCCGCAAGCTCCGACACCGAAGTGGTGCTATTGACGGAGATAGAGGAGAACGCCGGCATTTTCAGGAATCTCATTGGACTTCCCCTATCGAAGGGCTCTCCCTGTAATAATAATGGCATAATAGAGACTTCTGCTGGAGCGGTCCTTTATGCCCTCTATCAGGACGACGATTATCCGAAAGACGAGAGCACCGACACCGCCCTTGTCGGCCAGCTGACTTTGGTGGAGACCAGCGAGTCGGCGGGAATTCCGGGGTCAATCGAGCTTTTCGAGAGCTATCCCAACCCCTTCAATAGCTCAGCATCGATCAGCTACCAGCTGGAGTCTCGTGGCCACGTTTCCCTGAAGATCTACAACCTTCTCGGACAGCAGGTTGCAACCCTGGTGGAGGGGCATAGGCCTGAAGGTCGGCACACCGTCACCTGGAATGCAGACAATTCTCTCAGTGGGATATACTTCTGCAGATTGGAATTCAGAACTGAAAGCAGGGTTCTAAAGATCATCTTGCTAAGATAAATCCCCGCAAAAGCCAATAACCAGCCATAATTCTTCAACTTCCGAGAACGGGCAATCATCCCACGAATTTTCTTGACAGGAAAAGCCAAAATAACTAAGATAACAGCCGATAGATTGATGATAAACAGAATCGAAGTTTAGGAATCGAGCTTGCTTTTGCGGCGGGGTTTTCACCCCGCTTCTGAATTTAGGGCAGCTAGTTTCCCGATTCGGATCCGTATGCAGAAGAAATACCAGGCACTTCACGGAACAAGAGATATTCTCCCCCCGGAAAGCTCCCTGTGGCAATACATCGAGGCCAAAGTCCGGGAAGTGATGAGAATCTACAACTACCGGGAGATCCGTTTTCCGATATTTGAGCACACGGAGCTATTTCAACGGGGAATAGGTGAATCCACCGACATCGTCACCAAGGAGATGTACACCTTCAAGGACCTGGGGGGACGCTCCTTGACCTTGAGGCCGGAGGGGACCGCCCCGGTCGTGAGGGCTTACATTCAGCATTCGCTGGCGAAGAAAGCGCCTGTCAACAAGCTGTACTACCTCGGCCCGATGTTCCGTCAGGAGCGACCCCAGAAGGGACGGATGCGGCAGTTTCACCAGTTCGCTGCCGAGCTTCTGGGGACTTTAGACCCCGCCGCCGACGTCGAAATGATAGACTTAAACTTAGAGGTTTACCGCAGATTGGGCCTAAAAAACCTGAAGCTCTACTTAAACAGCGTCGGCTGCCCCAAGTGCCGGCCACAACATCGCCAGAAGCTCTTAGCTTTCGCGAAAGATAAGCTGCCGGAACTGTGCTCGGATTGCAACCTACGTTACACTCGAAACCCCTTGAGGATGTTCGATTGCAAGGTCGAGACCTGCCAGATTATTCTCAAAGAGGCTCCGGTGATGTTGGATTCTCTTTGTCATGAGTGCCGGGAGCACTTCGAGAGAGTGAAACAGAACCTGGAATATCTGGAGATAGATTTCGAGCTCGACGACCACATGGTTCGGGGTCTGGATTATTACACCAAAACCGCCTTTGAGATAAGGTCTGAGGAGTTGGGGGCGCAGGACAGCCTCTCCGGCGGGGGGAGATACGATCTCCTAGTTTCGGATTTAGGAGGAGAGGAGACACCCGCGATTGGATTTGCCGCCGGGACCGACCGTTTGATTGTGGCCATCGAGAGCCAGAAGATCAGTTATCCTTCCGATGAGAAGATCGATATCTTCATCGCTCCCGTGGGAGAGGAGGCAAAAAAGACCGCCATGAAATTGCTCTTCAGCTTGCGAAGGAAGGGGCACTCCTGCGAGATCGATTACCTCGACCGGAGCTTGAAAGCCCAGATGCGGGAGGCGAATAGATTAGGAGCAAAGAAGGTCATTATCGTTGGAGAGAGGGAGTTAGAGGAGGGAGTCTACGAAGTCAAGGACATGCAAACCGGTGAGCAGGTGCGCATGCCACAAGCGGAGCTGAAGGTATAACCGGAATTCCCAAGTGCCGTCAGGTGTTTCCACCTGACGGCGGGTGTCAGGAGGGAACTCCTGACACCACCGTGAAGAAGGATTGCAGCGGAAACCTTCAGGTTTCCAGAATTGGAGAGTAAGAATACCATCGCTGAAACCAAACCATGACAACTGATTTCTCCAAGCTCAAACGCACTCACACCTGTGGGGAATTGCGAAAGGATAAAAGCGGTGCAGAGGTCACCCTCAACGGCTGGGTGAACGCCTGGCGGGACCACGGGGGACTTTTCTTCGTCGATCTCCGCGACCGATACGGCGTCACCCAGGTGGTTTTCCATCCCGAGAATCTCTCACCTGAGGATATGGAGACCGCAAAGAAATTGCGTTACGAAGATGTCGTCTCCGTCTCCGGCAAGGTGAGCTCCCGCCCCGAGGGCGCCGTCAACGAGGAGATGGAAACCGGCGAAATCGAGCTTACTGCGAATTCAGTCACTCTCCTGAACAAGTCCAAGACACCACCGTTTTTGGTGGAGGATGAAATCAGCGCCTTCGAGGATTTGAGGTTGAAATACCGCTATATAGACCTGCGACGTCCGGTACTCAAAAAGAAGATCGAGATCCGTCACAAAGTCACCATGGCGGTGAGGAACTACTTAGACTCCAAGGGCTTTTTGGAGATCGAAACTCCCCTTCTGATGCGAAGCACCCCGGAGGGAGCCAGAGATTATATCGTCCCCTCCCGGACCAACCCCGGCAAGTTCTATGCCCTGCCGCAGTCTCCCCAGCTTTTCAAACAGATCCTGATGATTGCGGGATTCGACAAGTATTTCCAGTTAGCCCGCTGTCTGCGGGATGAGGATCTGCGTGCCGACCGTCAGCCGGAGCACACCCAGATCGATATGGAGATGTCCTTCGTCACCATGGATGACGTTTTCGAAATCACGGAGGGGATGTTCGCTCATATCTTCAGAGAGGTGTTGGGAGTTGAGGTTGAGACCCCCTTCCCGCGACTGAAATTCGAAGAGGCCATGAGAAGATTCGGCAGCGACAAGCCCGACACCCGCTTCGGGATGGAGATGATCGACATTTCCGATATCGCTGGGGAGAGTGGGTTTAAGGTTTTCTCGGAGACGGTGAAATCTGGAGGCGTGGTCAAGGGGATAGTCCTCCCCAAAGGTGCGGAGATGACCCGGCGGGAGATTGATGAACTTCAGGAAATCGTCAAATCGACTGGAGCGAAAGGACTCGTCCACCTCTCAGCTTCTCCGGAGGGATTGAAATCGCCGGCGCTAAAATTCCTGGGAGAGGAGATCTCCAAGACCATCGCCTCTATGGTGAAATTAGAGACAGGGGACATTGCTTTCTTCATCGCCGCGGAGGAGAAAATCTGCAATCTCTCTCTGGGAAATTTGCGCCTCCATCTGGCAAAAACGAGAGGTTTGATTCCGGGGGGAAAGTGGAACTTCGTCTGGATTTACGAGTTTCCTCTTTTCGAATACAATCCCGACGCGAAAAGGTTTGAGGCCATGCATAATATCGTCACCTCTCCTTTCGAGGAAGATATACCGCTTTTAGAGGAGGGTTTCAAAACCGAATTGCCTTTGGATTCGAACGACCATCCCTGGGCAAAGATCAGGGCTAACCAGTACGATCTGGTCTTAAACGGTACCGAGATCGCCTCCGGCGGCATCCGTATTCACTCCCGACGGCTGCAAGAGAGGGTGTTCGAGGTCCTCGGCATTGGGGAGAAGAGCGCTCAGAAGAGATTCGGCTTTCTCCTGGATGCCTTAGAATATGGCGCCCCCCCTCACGGGGGCATTGCCCCGGGCTTGGATCGAATCGTGGCCCTGATGACCGATTCCGAATCGATACGGGAGGTCATCCCCTTTCCGAAGACCACCGCGGCGCAGTCTTTGATGGACGGCTCCCCGGCGGAGGTTGACCCGGAACAGTTACAAGAGCTGGGAATTGCGATAAAGAAGAAGTAGAAACGAGGTATTGAGCAGAGCTTGGATATGACCATCAATCAGAAAGTAACTGAGAAGATCGACCTTTCCGGAGTGGACCAGCGAGGCCTGTTCGGACAGAAGGGCGCCTATCTGAACCTCATCGAGTCGCAGTTCGAGGCCAAAATCGTCGCCCGGGGGGACTGGATTACCATCGAAGGTGAACCCGGGGAGATAGGAAGACTGCAGACTCTGTTTTCGGACCTCATCTCTTATCTCTCCAAGAACGGGGAGCTGAACGAACGTTACATTCTCTATTCCATCGCCATCATAAAGGAGAACGGCCGTGGGCCCACGGAGCTGATGGACACCGAGAGTGCAGTCACCTCCGTCGCCACCAAGGGGGCGATCCGCCCTAAAACCATCGGACAGGATCGGTATGTCAAGACCATCGAGGCCAATGACATCGTCTTCTCAATCGGCCCGGCGGGCACCGGGAAGACTTATCTGGCGGTCGCCAAGGCGGTCTCTTTTTTCAAGCGGAGATTAGTGCAGCGGATCATTCTGACCCGACCGGCGGTGGAGGCCGGGGAGAGCTTAGGTTTCCTCCCGGGCGATATCCGCGCCAAGGTCGATCCCTATCTGAGGCCGCTGTATGACGCTCTGCAGGATATGCTGGCGGCAGAGAAGATCAAAAAGCTGATGGAGCTGGGAACCATCGAGATTGCCCCCTTGGCCTTCATGCGGGGGAGGAACCTGAGCAACTCCTTTGTCATCTTAGACGAGGGTCAAAACACCACCACCGGACAGATGAAGATGTTTCTGACCCGCCTGGGTCTCGGCTCCAAGGCCGTCATCACCGGCGACATCACCCAGATCGACTTAGACGACAAAAAGGGCTCGGGGCTGGTGCGCGCCCAGAAAATCCTTGCGGGGATTAAAGGGATAGAGTTCGTTTACTTGACCGAGAAGGATATCGTTCGTCACCGCCTGGTTCAGGACATAGTCAAGGCTTACGAGCGTCATGAGGGAAGGCTCTCCAAGGGGAGAAAGGGGGGAGTGAAAAAGAGGTCGTGAAGTTGAATTCGAAGTTTCGCAAGATAGGTAAGAACAACAGAAAAGATCGCCGCAAGCGGGAGGAGTCAAGTCTAGCTCGGTGGTGGGCGCAGTATCTCTCCAAGATCCTTTTAGGTCTTGGGGTTGCCATTCTCATATCACTGCTGTTCCCGAAACAGATACCGTATTATGCCACCAGTCTTCCCCTTTTCGGGGAGGTCGCCACCGAGGAGGTGGTCGCCCCCTTCGATTTTTACATCCTCAAGGAGGCCTCCGAGTACAGGGCTGAGAAGAATAGAGCCCTGGAGGCTTTAGTCCCGGTCCTGAAACTCGACCGCCAGCGGAAAGCTAAGATCTTGAGCGGGTTCAGAAGTTTCATAACCGAGGTGGAGCGACATCAGGCTACGGAGCTGACCCCGGAGGAGAAAATCGATCAACTGCACCGGAGCTTTCCCCGGCTCGAGAGAAAAGACTTAGCGGCGATTCTGGAGGGGGGGAGTGTCGGTCCGGCTACCGACTTCATCTCCTTCTGGCTGGATAGCTTGCTGCAGGTGGGAATCATTGCGAATTCGGCCGAGCTGCCCAGCTCCCCGGCAGGGAAGTTCGAGTTCCACAACGGCGAGAAAGCCCGGCTGGTTCTCAGAGAGAGGGTTTTAGATGTGGAGGCTGCCAAAAGCCTTCTTGAGAGGAAGCTCTCCGCCCTGCCAGGGACAAGCTCCAGCTTCCGGAGGGCGATCATGGGAGTGATCTTCTCCCTATTAGAGCCGGACCTGTTTTATGAAGAGACCCAGACCGAGAGGCGCCGCCAGCAGATTCTGGCTGCAGTCAAGGAGTATAAGGGGGTGGTCTCCAGGGGGGAGGTGGTCGTCTCCGCCGGCGAGAAGGTTGGTCCCGAGGCCGCCGCCAAACTTCACTCCCTGATCCAGACCAAAGCCAGGATAGAGAGCCCGAGTCTGTTGAAGGCCCTATTCCCCTTCGCGGGGAGGGTTCTTCTGATCTCGTTCCCTATTTTCTTTTTGGGGCTTTTTTTGAGATTCTTCAAGCCCCGGATTTTTGAGAAGTTCACCAATCTGCTCCTTATGGCGCTCTTACTGTTGATCTTATCGATCATTGCTCACCTCTTGAATCAGAGCGACTTGCTCTCGAAATATCTGGTGCCGCTGGCAATCGTCTCCATGCTTCTGACCATTCTGTTCGACCTGGAGGTGGGGTTGGTGGCGACCCTGGTTTTCAGCCTGGTGGTAGGACAGCTTTATCGCTTCGACTTGGAGCTGGTGCTGGTCTCTGCCCTGGCGGGAACGGTGGCAGCCTTCAGTGTTCGGGAGGTGCGTCATCGCTCCAGGTTCTACCGCCCCATCCTTTACACCTCGTTAGCCTATGTGGTTTTCATATACGTGATGGAGTCCTTCAAGCTCAAGGCTCCGGTGGAGATTCTGCCCCAGTGTGCTTTCGGGCTGGCCAACGGCTTCCTCTCTCCGATCTTGACCATCGGTCTTCTGCCCTTTTTCGAAATCGCTTTCGGCCTCACCACCGACATAACCCTGCTTGAGCTTTCGGATCTTAATCGTCCTCTGCTCAAGAGGATGGCCCTGGAGGCCCCTGGCACCTACCACCATTCCATCATGATGGGTACCCTGGCGGAGGCCGCCGCCAAGGAGATCGGGGCCAACTCCCTTCTGGCGCGGGTGGGTGCCTACTATCACGACATCGGCAAGATGCTCAAACCGGAATACTTCGTCGAGAATCTCATGGGGAGCAAGAACAAACACGAGAAGTTGGCTCCCTCCATGAGCGCCTTGATTTTGGAGGCCCACGTCAAGGAGGGACGGGAGCTGGCCAAGAAGGCGAAGCTGCCGAAGGTGGTGAGCGACTTCATCGAACAGCACCACGGCACTTCCCTCATGGCTTATTTTTATCGCAAAGCCATCGACCAGGGAGCCGACCCGGCGGAGATTGAGAGCGATTTCCGTTATCCCGGTCCCAAACCAGCTTTCAAGGAGTCTGCCATTGTGATGTTGGCCGACTCCATCGAAGCGGCCGCCCGCACCCTGGAGGATCCGCATCCGGCCAGGATTCGCAGCCTGGTCACCAAAATCACCGACGACAAATCCAGATCCGGGGAGCTGGACGATTCCAACCTTACCTTCAAAGAGATGCATACTATCGAGGAGAGTTTCATCCAGGTTCTCAACGCCTTGTTCCATCACCGCATAGAGTATCCGGAGGAGACCCCTGAAGAGGATGTCAAAAAGGCATCAACGATTTAGAATCGAGGTCTTGAGCCATCGCGGCAGGATTGATGCCCGCTGGGTGATCCCCCTGTGCAAGAAGATCCTGGCCTCCGAGCTTAGGGCTCCTATCCGGGTGAACGTCGTCGCCACTGACAACAAATATATCCGACAGCTGAACCGCGACTATCGCGGGAGAAACCGCGCCACCGATGTTTTAGCGTTCAATCTTTGCGACGAAGACGATTCAGAGGAGCAACCGCTCTTAGGCGAGATTTACATCTCCTGTGAGAAGGCCAGACAGCAGGCAGAGGCTTACCACCACTGTTTTCGCGAAGAGGTGAGGAGGTTGGTCGCCCATGGGCTTCTGCATCTTTTGGGTTACGACCACGAAGATGACAAATCCAGGAAGAGGATGCAAGAGAAAGAAGAGGTCTATCTGACCGGAAGGAAGGTAGTCACAGCTTGAAGGAGAAAGAGGGGGCGGATCCAGCCCGGAGCCGCTGGGGGCATCTTCTCAACAAGATCGGGTTGGGTCGGTTGAGGCATACACTCTTTGGGAGAGAGAAAATCTCCAGCAGAGAGGAGACCGAAAAGAGAGTCTTAGAAACCATCGAAGATGCCGTCGGGAGCAAAGAAATAGATTTCGAAGAGGACGAGAAGGAGATGATTCACTCCATCTTCGAGCTGGGCGAGACCACCGCCAAGGAGATAATGATTCCCAGGGTGGATATGGTATGTGCGGAGGTCAACACGGAGTTGCAGCATCTGAGAGAGCTAGCGAAAGAGAAAGGGCATTCCCGCTTCCCGGTCTATCGGGAGGATATAGACAATGTCCTGGGGATAGCGACGGTGAAGGATCTGCTCTTCGTGGATGATTTCTCCGAGACCAGGTTGGAAGCTTTGATCCGTCCCACTTTCTTCATCCCCGAAAGCAAAAAGATCGATGAGCTCCTCCGGGATATGAGAAAGAAGAAGATGCACATGGCCATCGTCCTGGACGAATACGGGGGCACCTCCGGTCTGGTCACTCTGGAGGATATTCTAGAGGAGATCGTGGGGGAGATCGAGGACGAGACCGACAAACAGCCGCCGCCGATTCGGAAGCTGGATGAGCGCAGCTACCGGGTTGATGCCACCTTGAGCATAAAAGACCTGAATGAAGCCATCGGCTCCCAACTTTCGGAAGAGGAGTTCGAGACCGTCGGGGGGCTGATTTACGATTTGGCCGGGAGCCTCCCGGAGGAGGGTTACAGTGTCGAACACCAGGGATTGAGATTCATCGTCGAGAAGGTGGAAGGACAGAGGATTGAAACTGTCAGGGTGGTATTCCTCAGAGAGGAAGTCTCCCCTGACGAGGAAACCTCAACGGATGTCAGCAGCTGATAAACAGGAAATCAGAGGCTAGTGACGTCGACAGAAAAGCTAAGATGAAAAGTGCGAAAGGCAAAACCGAAGAAATTCTGGGAAAAGAGAGGGCAGAAAGAATATGTGAACAGTATGACATATCCTTTCTTGGCTTATTCGGTTCTCACGCCAGGGGGGATTTTTCTGATCAAAGTGATATAGATCTCATTGTCAGATTCTCCAAAAAGAAAAGCCTTTTGGATTTGGTCAGGCTAGAAAGGATGTTCTCCGAAATACTGGGACGAAAAGTGGACTTATTAACTGAGAATTCGATCAGTCCGTATCTTAGAGACAAGATAGCAGTTGATCTGAAGGTCATTTATGATCAAAAAAGATGACAAAGCTTACCTGCAGCACATCTACGACGCTGTCCTGAGAATCCAGACCTATGTCAAGGATATCACATATGAGGATTTTTGCGAGAAGGTCATCATTCAAGATGCTGTGATCAGACAATTGGAGATCATTGGTGAGGCTACAAAAAGAATCTCGTCCGACACCAGAAGAAGAGCTGCGGACATTCCCTGGAAGGACATCGCCGGGATGAGAGACAAACTGATACATAATTACCTGGGAGTAGATATAGAGCTGGTCTGGGAAACCATTGGCGGAGAGATGCCTCGCTTAAAGGAGGGGGTCAGGCGGATTCTTGAAGAGTTAGAATGACAATCGCAGACACTCAAAGTCTCTTAGCCGAAAATCAACGCTTAAAAGTCCTCTTAGAGGTGGGGCAGGCGATAAGCTCGCTTATGGAACTGGACGATCTTTTGCTTCTGATCGCCCGGGAGACCGCCAGAGTTCTCAAAGCTGACCGCTGCACCCTTTTCCTGCTGGATGAGAAACGAGAGGAACTGTGGTCGAAAGTCGCCATGGGGGAGGAGAAGATCCGACTTCCCAAGGAGAGCGGGATCGCGGGGTTGGTGGTCACCACCGGAGAGACGCTCATAATCGATGACCCCTATTCAAACCCGCATTTCAACCCCGAAATCGACAAGAAGACCGGGTACCATACCCGCTCTCTGCTTTGTGGACCGATGCGGGATTCCAAGGGGGAGGTCTTGGGGGTATTTCAAGTTCTGAATAAACTCGATGGCGGTTTCCAGCAGGAGGATAAAGAGTTGTTGGAGGCGGTGGCGGCCTTCTCAGCCATCGCCATCGAGAACGCCAGGTTATATGCGGAGCTCAAGAAAACCTTTTACAGCTTCATCGAGACTTTAGCCGCCACTATCGATGCCCGGCATCATCTCACCGCCGGCCACTCTCACCGGGTGGCCAAATACACCGTCGGGATTGCCAGGGAGATGGGCTTACCAAAAAAGGAGATCGAAATCTTAAGAGTGGCGGCATTCCTGCACGACTACGGAAAGATCGGCATCCCCGACAGCATCCTGGCGAAGCCGGGCAAGTTGACGGAGGAGGAGTACGCCCAGATGAAACGCCATCCCGCTCTCACCAAAGAGATTCTGGGCAAGATATACCTCTCCGACGATTACAGGGGGATTCCCGGGCTGGCCTCCACTCACCACGAAAGGCTCGACGGCAGCGGCTATCCTTTCGGCCTCAAAGATGGCAAGATACCTCTCGGCGGAAGGATCATGGCAGTGGCGGATGTCTTCGACGCCATCACCTCCAAGAGGGACTATCGTGAAGGGATGCCCTATCCGGAGGCTTTGGAGCAATTGAGGGAGGATGTGGGAAAGCATTTCGATCCAGAGGTTTTCGATGCCTTCGAGAGATATTTGAGAAAGGAGCTGGCAGACAAAACTGATGAAAAGAAAAAGCCATCTTAGGGGCTTAGACTCAGAGCGATATTTCCCGGGAGCTCCTTTTCAATCCAGGACTCCCTCCTGTCTCAACCTCTCATAAACATCCAGATTCTCGTATATCAGCTTTTTCAGGGGTTCATCAACTCTCAGACTCCCTCTGAGGAACTCCTTGTCTCTCTTCAACAGCTTTTCTAAGAACTCGAAGGCCTTACCGACATCGTTTCTGAGGAGTTCAAGCTCGAACGAATTATACAAGAGCATGAGGTTATCTGGGTCAAATCTGGCGGCCTCCGCGAGATGCTTCTCCATCACAGGGAATTTCAATTCCTTGGAAAAAATAACATAGAGCCACAGGTTGGCAGAAACATAGTGAAGGGCCAATTTGGGATTATCTATCCTTTGTGGATGAGAGGCAACCTCGTAGAAGCAAACCTTAGCCAGCTCCTTCTGTTGGTATTCCCAAAAACAGTGACCCAATCTCACGATGGCAGCACTTCTGAAGTGACGTCCGTCCGGACTCGTCAGCCCGGCCAAAAAAAGCACCGCCTCCAGACCAAAGAGGCAGGAGAGGCGCAGGCAAAGCTCTAAAGGGATTTCCTCCTCCACGCTTTTGAGCTCTTCAACATAGCTTTTCAGAGGTCGGAGGCTAACGCCTCCAACAGCATCCCCCGGCTCGAAAAGCTTTATGGCTCTAATCCGGTTGACAATCTCACCGTAGCTCTTTGTCAAAGGAGCGGGAACGCCGACCCCGAGAACCGGTTGTCTCCGGCTTAGACTATCGTAGCGCTTCTGAAGAAAAGAACTGATGCGGAAACAGAAGACCCCCAGATCTTCGCGGTAAGAGCTCACCAGTTCCGGGCGAAGGAACTCAAAGGGATCTTTTTCGGCGCGTTCCTTAAGGCCGATTTCTCTCCTCTCCATAACTTCCAAAGAGAGCACAACCTCCCCGGGTTTGCGGAGAATGTCCAAATTCAGGAGGGTTTCGGTGGCCAGATATTCTATGGCCTCGTCGCCAATTCCGGCCTCTGTGGGAGAGAAAATCCAGTCCGGGATCAGATTCTTCATAAACTAAAAGTGGGGAGAGGCAGCGAGGGTGGGTAGAACTTGCCTTAGGTCTTGATGATGGTGGCGTTTCTTCAGGAAATGTTGTCTTATGATCTTCAGTATCTTGCGGCGCAGAATCTTGAAGTTGATATCCGAAAGGTTCAAAATCTTCTGAATCTCTCCCGGCTGATAGCCAGATCTTAAGAGCTGGAAGAACTCTCGGAGTTGGGCAGGCAAAAGCTCCTCAGCCTGGTCGAGGGTCAAACGATTGACGTAGGCCTCCTCGTAATCGACGTTATTACTGAGGTCCTCCATAGCTAAAATCCTCTCCTCGGAGCGGTCTTGAGGCCCGGAGAGCTCCGGCAATTTGATCAGGAACTCTCTCTCCAGCTTCTGCCGTCGGAGATAATCTATACAGCTGTTTTTGGCAACCCGGTAGATGAGGGCGTTCAGGCTGACGGCTTGAGGTTCAAGCTCGGAGGGGAGCTTCTCGGAGGCGGTTTTGTGATATAAGTAATCCCCACCCGTTATCATCCGCAGGCACTCTTTGAAAAGCTTTACCTTGATTTCGCTGGCCAGGTCTTGAACTACGTCCGGTGCGGTCTGGTTTGCCAAGTTGAGCCGGACGATTCTGCTCAGATAGTTTCTGTATTCCAAGGTTCTGGTAAGTACCAGCGCCAGTCCCCTGACGTCCTCCGGCGATAGTTCTCCGGTCTTCTCCTGATAGTATATGGAGAGATTTATTATCTCGAAGGTGACCGTCAAATGGGAAACCTCAGGTGGGAGTTGCGAGAACTTCTCCAGATAGACCTTACGAAAATCCCGAGAAATGACCCTCTCGAAGTCCGAGAGCAGCTTTGCGGTAAATGGATCCGCGAATTTCAGACTATCTTGTTTTACAATTTCTGCCTTCATGGGTACTCCTCACAACCGCGATAACCAGAAAGTGAAACTTCAGAAGATCTTCCCGGTTACGAGTTGTTAAAGTGAGAGCCCCAAGGACTGGCAGACAAGATAGATCTGCAACAGCAACTCTTGCGGCGATGAATTCAGAGAAGAGCGCGGGTCTTGCTCTTCTCCTCTCAGGAAACCGCCACCGCCGGGATCACTCTCGGTGCCGTAGTACTCCTGTCCTCCACCGTCGGGGATTATGCCTTTTTGCGGACCGTCCGCACCGGCGTAACCCACCGCTGGACAGATAAGAAGGCTCGCTGCCAGGAGGCTCAATAGGAGTACTGTGCCTCCTTGGCTAAGGCTAGATAGCTTGCTCATGGCTCCTCCTCCGTTTTTAGGGTTAAAATTGAGCCGTATAGACCCTAATAGTATAACGGACAAAAACCCGGTCTGGAACAACCCTTCCTTCCGCCTCTCCAGTGGGAAAGACGGCCCGGACTGGATAGTCCCTAACCGTTTAATTATACCCACAAATCTTCGATCCGTCAAGAGAGATCCGGAGATTTCTTGATTTGGTGGATGCAGAAGTGAGACCCCCCTTAATGATAACTTTCCTTCTCCGACGGATATTCTCCGCTTTTTACGTCCCTAATATAGTCTTCGACCGCTCTCTGAATTTCTCCACCCAGATGAGCATAAAGGCGGAGGTATTTGGGGTTGAACTCCGAGGTGATGCCGAGCATATCGTAGATCACCAACACCTGTCCGTCACAGTGAGGCCCGGCGCCGATGCCGATGGTGGGGATTTTCAGTCTTTCAGTTATCTCCTTTGCCACCTTGGAGAGCATCGCCTCCAGCACGATCGAGAAACAGCCGGCCCCCTCCAAAGCCACCGCCGAATCCACGAGATACTTCCTGGCTGTCTCCTCTCGACCTTGAGCTTTGTAGCCTCCGAAGCGATGAATCGATTGCGGCAAGAGGCCTATATGTCCCATCACTGGTATTCCCACGCTCACCAATTTGGAGACGGTCTCGATCATCTCCAACCCCCCCTCCAGCTTGACCGCCTGCGCGCCTGCCTCCTTCAAGAACCTGCCGGCGTTTTCAATCGCCTGCGGCAGAGATACCTGATAGGACAAGAAGGGCATATCTGCGATCACCAGAGGACGTTCCACCGCTCTTGAGACTGCTTGAACGTGGGAGAGCATCTGCGCCATGGTGACCGGGAGGGTAGTCTCGTAACCGTAGAAGACGTTCCCGGCGGAGTCCCCGACAATTATGGCCTCAATCCCGGCAGATTCGATTATCTTGGCGGTGGGGAAATCATAGGAGGTCAAGACCGCAATCTTCTCCCCCTTCCGTTTCATCTCTAAGAAAGTCTTAGTAGTGACTTTTTCCATAACGGTTCCTTATTCAGGCGATTTGCAATTCCACCCACCTACCAGGAGGGATTGTAATACCTTTTGCCCAGGGGAGGCTTTTTTGTCTGCTCGATCAAGTCATCGAGGTGGTCGTGGTTGTTGACCAAGTCCAAGTTGTTAGTGTTGACCACCAGCAGGGGGGAACGATCGTAATGAAAAAAGAACTGGCTGTACGCCTCCGACAGCTTCTCCAGATATTCCGGCTCCATCTCCCTTTCGAAAGAACGCCCCCTCTTTTTGATGCGCTCCAGCAGCACCTTCACCTCCGCGGTCAGATAGACGATCAAGTCCGGGAGAGGAATCTTTTCCACTAAAGCGGTCTGGATGCGGTCGTATAGAGCCAACTCTTTTTCGCTTAAGTTTATGGTGGCGAAAATCCGATCTTTCGCGAAGACATAATCCGACACCGTTCCCGGGATGAACAGATCCCGATAGAAAAACTCCTGCTGTTGCCGGAAACGGGACACCAAGAAGTAAAGTTGGGTCTGGAAAGCATACCTCTTCCGATCTCGGTAGAAATCTTTCAAGAAAGGGTTGGTCTCCGCCTCCTCCAAAAGAAGCCCCCAGGAGAAACGCTCCGCCAAACGCTCCGCCAAATAGGTC
This sequence comes from Candidatus Zixiibacteriota bacterium, assembly GCA_030605835.1. GTDB lineage: Bacteria > Zixibacteria > MSB-5A5 > DG-27 > DG-27 > DG-27. Next base: position 64,893 of record JAUWHO010000048.1, read on the forward strand.
TTTCCCACCCCGATTGGACCCTCAACCACGATGTAGTTCAAATCCGAGCTCTTGGAGAGTTCGTCCATAAAGAGCTAGCCTCGCCACCAGTTTTCATCTTCGAAGAGGCTGGCCTTCTCTTGACCTTTCAACTTCTCATAATAACTGTTGAGCGATTTACCGTCAACCGGATTTTGGAGCTCCGGCTCCAGCTCCAACAGCGGCGCTAAAACAAACTCCCTATAGCTGAGTCTGGGATGAGGGATTGTCAAAGTCTCGGTCTGCAAGATTAGGTCATCATACAATAGAATATCTAAATCGAGGTTGCGGGGCTTGAGATGGGAATCAACTCCCCGACCGAATCTCTTTTCGATCTCCTTCAGAAAATGTAGAAGGGGCTCGGGCTTGAGAGTGGTCTCTATCTTGATGACGGCGTTTAAAAAGTCGTTCTGCGGTTCTTCGACCTCGACCGGCTCGGTGAGATAAAGGGATGAGACTGAAACTAGATTGGTGGCCTCGGAGGATTCTATCTCCTTTATGGCCTCTTTCAAATTCCGCTTGCGGTCTCCGAGGTTTGAGCCCAACCCGATGTACGCTACTGAAGCTTCTCCCGGCGGGGTCATGATCTTCAGGAAGGCTTCCGATTGACCTCCACTTCGATGTAGTCTAAGTTGCCGGGTATAGGTGGGATTCTCTTTCTGACCCGAATGGTCACCTCCTGCACCTGGAAATTCTCTAAGATTTCCTGAGCCAACCTCTCCGCGATGGTCTCCAGGAGGACAAAGCGGTTCTCCAATACGATTTCCTCCACCAGGGAGTAAACCTTGGTGTAGTCGAGGGCGTTTTCCAGCTTATCGCTTTCGGCCGCCTCCCGGATGTCAGTTTTCATTTCGGCATCGACCTCGAAGCGCCTGCCGGTCTTTCTCTCGGCGGCGGAGGCTCCGTGAAAGCCGTAAAAGGTCATGTTAGAAAGACGAATGGTATCCATAGCAATTCAACTTCGGTGCCGAGTCCGAGCTTTCAAGATATTTCTAGCGGAACATCTGTCGGCGTTGTCTTCAGCCCTTCTGCCCCCTCATTCAGTCCCTATCTGAGCCTGGCGGAGAAGAGGCATCACTCGTTGACTTCTCTTCAGGTTCGGTGTGGCAGGGCTGTCTTCCAGCGAGCACGTACAGTGGGCAGAAGCCGACAACTCCCGTCAATACCGGAATCAATCCCAGCCATCCCCAGGCTGATTTCGGTCCCCAGAAGGTGAGGGAGATAATAAACAGCCCCACGATAACCCGCAAGATTCGTTCGAAACGACTTTCATTGACTTTCATCCTGAGCACCTCCTCTCAATAGGATATACAAATAGAGGCGAAGTTTCAACCTCAAATTCTCTTGCCCTTTTCAGTCAAGCGGATGTCCCAGCAATTTCTCTCCTTCGACCACCTGAAATACTCCATGATGCTTTGAGCTTTTTCTGATATTCTTAAAGCCCGCTTCTACAAGCTCATTAGTAAGACCACGCTTCAACATATCCCTTCTTGTAGGGGTCTCGAAATTGAAAGGCAGCCAGTAAAACAACCAGAGGCCCACAAATATCCGGCGAAAAACCCCATCCGGATTGTCCACCTCCAGGACTACTACCCGGCCTCCTTCTTTCAGTATCCTTTTTGCCTCCCGCAAAGTGTTCAATCGTTCAGGCCTCCGCATTTCGTGGAGAGCATGAGTAATGAAAACCTTATCGAAGTATCCCTCTTCAAAATCAGTATTGACGACGTCCCCTTGGGTGAACTTGATATTCTTGTAGCGGTTCCCCTTTCTGGCCACTTCAACCTGGCCCGGGGAAAGGTCCATGCCAGCGATTTCCGCTTCCTTTCCTGCTCTTTTGGCGATGGCAAAAGTGGCCCCACCAGTCCCACAGCACATATCGAGAATTCTGTCTTTTGGCGAGAAGTCGATCGAGTCTATCAACTCCGCTCTGCATTTCTCCTCGCCACCGGCAGGAAGAAAACAGTATTTCATCAAGAGATTGTAGTAAACGCTGTGGACGTTGTCATAAAACCATTTGTATGTCTTCTTATTTAACCTCATTTGGTGATCAAGCTCAACCGCTAACGGATTCTGATCTCACCGATTCAGCCTCCATCCCATCAGAAGCGGTGCCACCAGCTCGGAAAGCAACACCAAAGGCCAAAGGCGTCCGTTCCATATCCGGTAGTCGGCAATGAGCGTCTCCCACGGACTACCGAGGACGAAATGACCGACGACAAACTCAAACACGATCGTAAGCCCCAGCCACAGAATTCCAACCGCCAGGGCCTCGCCGGCCCATTCAACTCCCCGAGTCTGTCGTGCATATATCCACGCCATCAGAAAAACGGCCAGGATGACCACCACAGTCTTGTAAACGTGCGCACCATAATCACCAACCAATCCTGCGATGACGATGTTTCCCACATAGCCGTTTCCGATGGCAATAGCTGCCATAACCAGCCAGAGACCCATCGCTAAACCGGATTTCATAAGTCTTCCTTTAGGTGGTGTCAAGTCCTCAACCGTGGACTCGCTTCTATATGAAGTTACATCCCTTAATCTCTCGGTGGAGTAGTCAATACCGTTGCGGTTCGAATCCCCGTTGCCACCTCCGGAATGATCCCCATCTTCACATAAATTGGGCGGATTACTTTCCTCAGCATCGGAATTTTTCTCGCGAACAGAAGCGACCCTAAAACACAGAAGGACCCACCTATCAGCAAAGTGTATGGAGCGCCAATCTTACTGGCCAGGCTACCTGCTAACAGACTACCAAGCGGTGCCATGCCCATAAACGACATCGCATAAAAGCTCATCACCCGACCGCGTTTGTCATCGTCCACAATGGTGTGCAAAACTGTGGTGCTTGATGCCATCTGCACCATCATCCCGAAACCGACTATCAGCACCAGGAATAGGGAAAGCCAGAGAACATGGGACATCGAGAAGACAACTAATCCGGCGCCAAAGAGGCCCGCGGCAAGTGCAATCATCTTCCCCAACCCAACGACACTCTTTCGTGACGCCAGATAGAAGGCACCTACAAGAGCACCCACACCTGTAGCCCCCATGAGAAAACCGAGGGTGTGTGGTCCGCCCTGAAGGACATCCCTGGCAAAAATGGGCATAAGCACCTGATAAGGCATCCCCATCAAACTGACCAATCCGAAAAGCAATATAATGGCCTTGATGGGTGCGAAACCAAAGGCGTAGCTGAATCCTTCCTTCAAGCCTTTCAAGAGATGGGTGTCTGCCGTCTCCATTTTTATCGGGGTGACCTTCATCGCCAATAGGGCTGTGATCACGGCAACGTAGCTTACGGCGTTGACGAGGAAGCAGATCCCCTCGCCCACGGCGGCAATGAGTATTCCTGCTATGGAGGGACCCACCAATCGAGCCATATTGAACATCGAGGAGTTCAGGGCGATGGCATTTCCCAGATCCTCCTTGTTTTCCACCATCTGTACCAGAAACGACTGCCGTGCCGGTATCTCGAAGCCCATAATGAATCCGAGGAATACACTCAAGGCTACCAGGTGCCAGACCTCGATAGCTCCCGTCAAGACGAGAAAAGCTACGATGGACGCCTGTATCATGGCCAGAACTTGAGTAGCTATGAGCATGCGGTGGCGGTTCACTCTGTCTGCGATGACACCGGCGAAGGGACCTACAAGGAACCCCGGAATCTGGCCCGCAAATCCGACCACGCCCAACAGGAATGCAGAGTCGGTCAAGCGATAGACCAACCAGCCCATGGCGATTCTTTGCATCCACGTTCCGATGAGGGATATCGTCTGCCCCCCGAAGAACAGCCGATAATTTCTGTATTTCAGCGCCCGGAAGAGAAGCTTCAGCCCTGTTGCCTCGTTGGAGGTACCTTTGTCAGACTGCATTGCTAGCGTGCCTGCGCTCCATAACGCAGTGACTATGAACTGGACGGACGTGTATGGGGGCTATTGTGCGGCAGCATGTCTGTGCGGTGCAGGTGTTATGACGACGCTCGTTTTTTGTCGCTAGTCCTTTCGGCTTTCTTACGTTCCGATTCGAAGAGGTCTCTGGTCGTCAAAGCCAATCGAGCTGTCTCAATCCTTCTCTCCGCAAGTCTCACGTAATCCTCGATTATTTCGTAGCCTACGTATCGCCGTTGCGTCGTAATGGCCGCGATTGCAGCCTGGCCACTTCCCATAAACGGATCTAACACCACATCCCCCTCAAATGTGTAAAGCTGGATCAATCTATAAGGCAATTCCACTGGAAAAGGAGCAGGGTGTCCCACCTTCGTGGCCGGTTCTGCCGCAAACGTCCATACGCTCTTGGTGAATTCCAGGAACTGCTCCTTGGAGATCGTGCTGTTTCTACCTGTATTCTCCCTCGAAAACATGCCCTTGGAGAAAACCAAAATATACTCGTGGATGTCTCGCAGGGTTGGGTTTTTGGCCGAGAGCCAACTACCCCATGCAGTCGAAGGGCTACCGCTTGACGCCTTGTTCCAAATGACCTCGCCTCTCATTAAAAGCTCTAGCTCCAGCATGTCCTCAACGATGAATGCATGAAGTGGGATGTATGGCTTCCTTCCAAGATTTGCGATGTTAATGCAGGCTCTACCCCCGGGCACGAGCACCCTCTTGACCTCACTCCACACTCGCTTCAGGAATGCCCGATACTCCTTTAGAGTGAGGTTATCGTCATAGTCTTTTCCGACATTGTAGGGGGGAGAAGTAACCATCAGATGAACGCTATTGTCAAGTAACTCGCCCATCTTCTCACTCGACTTGCAGAAGATCATATCCAGAGAATCCTCTGGGATGGTGTTTTCTACATACTTGACCCGCTGCTCTTTAGGTAGTCCCTCATATAGCTTGCTAGCGTAAAAGCGGGTCGAGTCGTGATTTACTCTTCCGGGAGAACCAAACGCACTTGTTCGAGTACCAGTTCTTTTCCGATTATACGTCACTTTGCTCCTCTCCCCACAGCTCAATCCATCTCTTGTAGGGATTGAAATCAATTTTCGTTCTTTGCCAGTCTATGGCCATACTCATGGAGTCGTTATCTTCAACTAAACTGTATAGTGCATCTTTTTCGATTTCCACGCCCCTGGGGTTTGTCCCTGCTTTCGGAAGTTTAATATAACGCTGTTTCCCAACCTTATCAAATAGTCTTTTCTGGACTTGTAGCGGGATATAGTAGAATCCACCAAGATCGTTCCAGTTGATTTGGACAAGTAGGATATCACAACGAGGATAATACGCCTCGCGAAATTCCTTTGCTTTTCGGGTGTCAACGGTCCATATAAGTTTAACGCCTCCGAGACTCTTACCCGTAATGGTCTTAATGGATACTCCTTCGCCAAACAACAGGGCATCTACCTCTGGCTCGGTTATGGGGAGTTCGGTATCGACATTTCCTTCGCCGAATTTATGTATGAGCAAGGCGACAATTATCCTTTCGCGGACTGAACCAACCTCCATTCCGATTTTGCCTGCTCTTGAGGTCTCCAGTTCTGCGAGCTGGAACAAATAGGGGAGGCGTCTTTTGATCTTGCGCACAAGTTCCTCGTCTTCGAAGATCTCCATCAGTCGGCTGGACATTCTGTTTTCCTCCAAGGCCTCCGAGGCGCAGTTCTACGAGCTCCTCGCCTTCTTTAACTTCATCCTCCTGGGCCGATACCTCTTCTGCCACAAATGCGAATGTTCTTTTACTCTTTTCAGGGCTTCGGTCAGCTTCTCTTCGGGAGGGGTAATGGATATGCGGACAAAGCCCTCGCCGTTCTCTCCGAAGACAATCCCCGGCAGAACCTTCACTCCACTGCGGCGCAAGAGCATCCGGGAAAACCTCAGAGAGCTTTTGCCTGCGGGGTCTTTCTTCACCACGAACGGTGGCTTCACCCACAGGAAAGGGACTTCGTGAGACCTCCAGACCTCCCAGCCCATCTCCGTCAAGCCCTCCGTCATCAGATTACGATTAGGGTCCAAGTGAGAGGTCAAACGGGACTGGAGCTCCTCATACTCGCTCACTGCCGAAAGGGCAAGGTGGTAAAAGAGTGCAGGTAGTCTCGGTGCAGACCACAGAAGGGTCTCTTTCAATCCAGCAATGACCTCCCGGTTCCCAACGACAAAACCCGCTTCCCAACCGCTCAATCCGAAAAGATATTCGAAGGAGTAAAGCTCCACCGCCACTCCTTTTGCTCTTCTACATTGTAAGAGGGTGAGAACCCTTCTTCCCTCCGGAGGGCACAAGAAGGAGCTGTCGTTAATCAGGATGATGTTCTGCAGGAGTGCATAATCGACCGCCTCCTGGTAAAAGGCCAAATCCGCGATCGCGCCGGTGGGATTGTGGGGATAACACAAGACCATCTTTTTGGCCCTCTTGGACGAGCGGGAGTTGACGGACTCGAAGTTCAGGAGATAATCATTGCGCTCGAAGACCGGCAAGACCTCCGGTTTTCCCTGCGATAACATCACCGCCGACCGATGATAGGGTGGAGAAGGATCGAGGATGAGACAGAGGTCACCAAGGTTCAGGAATGAGGTCATCAAATTCACCAGCGCAGTCCGCACCCCCGGCACAATGAGAATCTCCTTTGAAGGATTCAAACGTACCCGGAACAGCTTCAAAAAAATCTCCGAGATCCTCTGACAGAGCTCGGCTTCCAGTTCCTTCGGGCTCTTTGCAGGCAGAGAAGATACCGTCTGTAAGTAGCTCTCCAGGGTGATACTTACCTCCGGAGGCAGAGAGATGTCCGTGAGGTCAATTATCTCCACTTCCCGTCTTTTCGAAAAGCGATAACGCTTCTCGAATTCGGTGAATTCAAAGGGCGGTATCTGGTGCAAACGATCGGCTCTCTCTATGATTATCTTTCTGCGCATACCTTTGTTCTAATCCGGGGGATGAATGCTCCTATCTGAAGAGCACGTTTTAGAATACAGATTAGACAGAAATGCTACCTGCGCACATCTCTCCAGAGTCTCCATCCTGTAAAAAGCCTCCTCCAGACTCGCTCCAATAGTCAAAGCGCCGTGTCTCTTTAGAATAAAGACATCAGAGGTCTTAAGCAACTCCCTCAACTCTTTCGGCACCTCTTTCGTCTCCGGTGGAGTATAGTCGAGATAGGCTATCGAACCCAAAACGATGTCCGTCTCCGGCAAAACCGTGATCGCCTCTTTCACCCCCAATACCGAGAAGGTAGTGGCATACACCGGATGGGCATGCAGACAGGCGGATATATCCGGCCGAGAGTTGTAGATGAAAAGGTGCAACCTCACATCCGAGCTGGGAGGCAGTTCCCCTGTTATCTTTTGTCCGTTGAGGTCGACCTCCACCAGATGCTCAGCACTGAGCTCCCCCTTGCAGACGGAGGTAGGACTTATAAGCACATTTCCGCTCTCCAAACGGCAGGAGAGGTTTCCCTCTTTTCCCCGGAGGTAACCTGCCTTATACAGCCTGTCAGCGATCTCTAAAAAGCGCTTTATCTCTCTGTTGTCTTTGGGAGACAATCAGGCACCACATACGGATTTAAAGATTTCTTGTGTAGGATTCCCTGTCAACCAAAAGGGCGACGGCGATGGCATACTCCTTGGTGTGGGACATGCTGATCTTTATCTCTTTTTCGCCGATCAATCTCTGAATCTTCTGTCCCAGCCGGATGGAGGGAGAGCCGGTGCGGTCTGCCACCACCTCGATGGAGGTCCAGCGTACACCTCCCGATAGCCCCCTGCCGATGGCCTTCAAGGTGGCCTCCTTGGCGGCAAAGCGAGCCGCAAACGAGAATTGGGGAAGCTTTTTCTCCTGGCAGTATGCTATCTCCCAGGGGGTGAAGACTCGCCTCAGAAACCGTTCCCCCCAGCGGTCGATGACCTGCTTGACTCTGCCCACCTCGATGATGTCAACTCCGGCGGCGTGTACCAATCTGGGCTCCTCCTACACCTTGCTCGGATCAACTACAAGAACCGTCGAGCAAGGTCTGACAGTCCGTCAATATAAAACCCTTCCCCTAAAAGTCAAAATCTTTGTCCCGGGAGAGCGGTGGCAGACTCGCCATCTCTGTCTTCTGGGCGAATCCCAGCGAAACTGAAGATAGAATCGGCCTGAAACCGTCCATCCATAGTTTTCCTTGACAACTCAGGGAACGGTGTTATAATAATTCTGGTAGGAGACCAGCTTTGCTTGCGATTCTCGAAGAGGCCTCTTCGCACCAGGCTCACCTAATGTGTCTATAGTTGCACTTCGGGATCGGTCTTTCTTGAAATCCATGTTCTCTGACCTAAAGGAGAAACAAATGAGAACGATTAGCCTCCTTGGCGGTCTGACATTCACTCTCTCTTTCGTTATGAGCGTCCTGGCAGCGGATGTCACTGACTATACTCTGACTCCGCAATCTCCCAATCAGACATCACCCAGGTTTGCAGAAACTGATCTCAGCCCAACTGTGACCGAGTTCGACTACGATTGTGCCCTCACCAACATCGGGATTCGTGCCCCCCGCGATGACTGCATCTGGACCGACGACAGTCTGGATTTCTGGGTGAGGGTTTACAACGTCGGTAGCGAGGTGGTCGATTCTGCCCAACTGCTATTCACTTTGGATAGTGTCGCCTTTGACTCCCTTGTGATCCGCGGTCTTTATCCCGGTGGGTCTGTGAAGGTCACTGCCACCACCATTGCACCTCCGGCGTGCGAAGCATACATCATTGATGCTCACCTCCACTGGCCTCTGGATGAGAACCCTGACAATAATGAGATAGAAGATACCTTCTCCACGGCCGAGGAGGCCGACACCTGTCTCTGCCACTGTGAAGGTCACCATGACGGGTGGAGTTTCTTACAGGGTTGCGAGTATCCGGAGTTCGCCATTGCCGCCAAGTATCAAATACCCTTTGACGGTGTGGTGAAATACTGGACTTGGTGGTATACCCACATCACCGGCTATCCCACCGGTCATGTTGAGCTTTTTGTGTGGGCGGAGGATACGAGCGGCTATCCGCTTGATCATGGCACCGGTGGAATCTGCGATGTTGAGCTGCAGATCGAAGACGCCATCTTCCCAGACATCGGCTTTGTCTGCTACCCTATCTGCATACCGGTTGAGGCCGATGAGTCTTACTTCTTCGGCTACAGCAACCGCCAGAACACCCTCAACTTCTTCCACCACGATCTCAATGAGGACAACCCGGAGTGGAACTGGCACAAAATGTACGGCGAGTGGTATCGGGGTAGCGTTTATCCGTATGATCTCTGGGTCGAGCTTTTCGTGGACCGGGCCGGAGTGATGATGACCTGCGAAAACCTCACTCCCATCTTCTGCCGCGGCAAGAACTTCTATTTCCAGGTTATGACCGTCAATCAGACCGGCAATCCCATCGACGTAACCATGATCTTTACTGGCTGGCCCGGCTTTGACTGCGACTCCACCTACGTGTTGGCTGTTATTCCCAGAGCCAGGACTATCCCCGTCGGCACTAACATTGCCAATTACTTCCTGAGGGTGCCGAAGGGAGTTGCTCCTGGAGATTACAGCGCCTCGGTGAACTTCGAGTACAACCACGAGACTCACCTCTGCTGCATGAATGCCACCATCATCCAGTGCGAACCCTGGAGAATGGGCGACAACACCGAGTGGGATTTGGTAGAGGTCAATTCTCCGGATGTTATCTTACCGAGGGTTACGGAGCTTCATCAGAACTACCCCAATCCCTTCAATGCAGAGACCAATATCAGCTACACTCTTGCAGAGGCCGGTAATGTCAGCCTGAAGGTTTACGATATCACTGGCCGTCTGGTAGCCACCTTGGTTGATGAACGCCAAGAAGCTGGCGAGCATGAGGTCATCTGGGATGGCTCCGATGTCTCCAGCGGCGTCTACTTCTACAAATTGCAGACCTCGGAATTCAATGAAGTCAAAAAAATGAATCTGCTCAAGTAGGACCGATTCCGGGGCAAGAATGCCCCGGTTCTTCCAAGAAAATTGTTTTTATTGAATAGGCTGGGCTTTCGAGCCCAGCTTTCCATCTGCCTCCTCGACTGTTGTTTTCGGCCACACGGCTCGTACGAGACGCTCCGCCCGATACCCAAAAGGTCACGGATGAGGGCATCCGTGACCAACGGGTGGGTTCCGGGGCAAGAATGCCCCGCCTATTCGTGCGTGATACGCTGTCCATCTTGCCTGTCTGGTGTACTGCCCACCGTCCTCGTTCTGGGGCAGATGTCGACAAATCTCTTGCCCTCTGCCGATATTTTAGATAGAATACCCCGACTGAAAAGAAACTTTTGCTGAGAGTCAAGGTATCAAGGATCGAAGCATCCTCTGAAACCGATGTCCACCAGGAAGAACTCCCTCGTAAAAATATCTCTCCTCCTCCATTTCATTCTATACGGGAGCGCATTCGCTGACAGCTCCCCGGAGCTGATCGACAGCCTCATCTATGCCGGGATCGAGCAGGTCCACCGGGAGAAGCTACCTGAGGCAATCGAAACCTTCAAGCAGATTGCGCGACTGAAGCCGCACAACCCGGTCGGCTATTTTTACATTGGAGCTGCTTATCGCACCATAATGTATGACTACCGCTCCTTAGCCTACCAGAGAGAGTTCGAGGAGTACGTCCAGAAAGCTATCGACATCGGGAAGAATCTCACCGAGTCCGGAAAGGCCACCTCCGAGGATTACTTCTATTACGCCGGGGCTGTAGGCTATTTGGGCGTTTTCAAGTCCGACATCGGCAGCTGGTGGTCGGCTTTCAGATTGGGCCTCCGAGCGAAGGGGATTATGGAGGAAGCCCTGGAGATGGATTCCACCAACTACGATGCTTACCTGGGGCTGGGTACTTATCATTACTGGAGGTCGGTCAAGACCAAGATCTTCTGGTGGCTCCCCTTCATCCGCGATGACAGAGCTAAAGGAATCGCGGAGATAAAGCTTGCCATCGAAAAGGGGAAATACTCCGGACGAGAAGGCAAATACTCTCTCCTCCGAGTCTACAACGAAGAGCAAGCTTACGACACCTTGCTCCATTACTTCCAATCCTCCGGCCTGAAGGATTACAACCCCGACGATCCTTATTCCCTGTGGTGGGTGGGGCTGGCTTATATCGGCAAGGGAGAGTGGTCGAAGGCGACTGACAATTACAGGCGCTTACTCAGAGTCCTGCGCAACTCCTCATACAGCGACGGCGCTGGCGAGGTGGAATGCCGCTACTATCTGGCCCAATGTTATTTTGAGGCCAACGATTACGACTCCTGTCTGGCAGAGGTTGCCAGGGTGCTTTCTCTCAAGGAAAGACTGAAAGACCGCAAGCTCACCAAGGAATTTGTCAACCAAGCTGAGAAACTTAAAAAGGCAATACGTGAGAAGCTCAAGCGCCAGCGGTAGCTTTTGGGTTCACGGAACCCCTTCCGGTTCCTCCTCCATAAATCGGGCCTCTCTTCAGAAACAGCATACAATCGAGAGAGTTTTGGGGGGAATCATTCACAGCCACGGCTGTCGTCACAGGCCTGCCTGAAGCAGACAGGGCGACCCACCTTTGGTGGGAGGCAGGTAAGCAGATTACCTCCTTTTGCCAGTGTCTTGTTTTCTCCGATACCTAAAAGGTCACGGATGAGGGCATCCGTGACCAAGACGTGGGTTAAGGGGCAGGGGTACAACCCCTGCCCCACCTGGGATGTCTCCCACTAGCGAGAAAGCTATTACCTCAGCAGGTTCATCTTTTTGGTGGCGGTGTAATCTCCACAGGTAAGCTTGTAGAAGTAAACACCGCTGGAGACGTCGGAAGCATCCCAACTGACAACATGCTCGCCAGCATCCATCTGCCCGTCAACCAGGGTAACCACCAGACGACCAGTGATGTCGTAAACCTTCAGGCTGACATTGGCAGGCTCCGCCAGAGTGTAGTGGATATCAGTGTTGGCGTTGAACGGGTTAGGATAGTTCTGGTGAAGTTCCGTGAACGTCGGTAACGCAACTTCGGGGCGGTCAGTCTGAACTAACTCCCACTCGGTGTTGTCGCCATCCCGCCACGGACCACACTGGACGATATCGGTGTTCATGCAGCAGTAAACGTAATAGGAGTAAGTGGAGTAGAGGGTGCCATCAACCGAAGCACTGTATGCGCCCGGTCCGGCAGCGTTGGGAACGTGGAAGAAGTAGTACTCCTCGGTCATACCGGGAGGATAGCTCCTCTGCCTCGGAACGGCGACACGAATATTCGCCGGGTCGCAGTCATAGCCGGAATAGCCGCTGAAAGTCAGAGTTCCGCTGGCGGGACTGCCGGTGTCGTTGATAATGGTTATCTGGAAGTAGAAGTTCTTGCCCCGACAAAAGACGGGCGTAAGATTCTCACAGATCATCTCCAAATGCGGATGCGATAGCAAGCCTATATGGCAGAACCAGTCACCGTCATAGGGGCTGCCCGATGACCAGACGCCAGCCTCCTTCTGCCAGTTCCAATCCGGGTTGCCCTCACCGTCGTCAATGCACCAGTAGTTCAGCAAGCTCTGACGGTTACACCAGACAAAGTAGTAAGTGTCACCGGGCTGAATCGGCAGACAGATTGGATAGCAGATGTAAGCATATTCCGGCCAGTAGATCTCCGGGAACTGGAACTCCATGTTCATGATCCCGCCGGTGCTGTCATCAATGATGTCCCCATTGGCATCGGCTTCAAACACGAACAGCTCAGCGTGTCCTCCTGGCGTACCGGCTACGTTGGTGTACGCCATTTCCCAATACTGAATGAAGCCACCGAGCTCAAAGTGCCACTTGGAACCATGGGCATAGTGAGGATACTCGTAACCCGGTAGCCAGGTCCAGGCGTTGCCGAGAGTACCGCTGTCCCGGATGAGCAGTTCAACAGCCTCGCCAGCGACTGTAAATTCGTCCTCGATGTCGTCGTTGGCGGGGTTCTCATCCATAGGCCAATCGACGTGGGCATCGATGATGAAGGGCTCGCACTGGTACCAATCGACATGGAAGCTCACCAGATACTTCCTGGTTTCGCCGGGATAGAGCCCGGTGACGTGCACCCGACCGATCTCCACACCATTGATGGTGAAGATTATCTCGGCGCACTCAACGACCTCATAGCCGTTGTTGTAAGCCTTGACCCAGAACTGCCAGGTCTCGCAGTACTCGATGCACTCATCCGGTATACCCTCTATCCCGATGTTGGTGAGGGCCAGATCGAAGTCGAACTGAGCAATCACCGGGCTGGGATTGGTGCTCTGGACCTTCGAGAATGGAGGAGTGGAAGACTTCACGCTTAAGGTGTTCAGAGTAACATCAAGGGCAGAAATATTGCTGACCAGGAACAGAACAAATACCAGACTGGTAAGAAGTGCTGTTTTTCTCATCTTTTCCTCCTCAAGAACTTGACTCACAAGGTCTTAGCTAACATCTTGACCTTACCTGAGAAAAAGTGGAAGCGTGGTTTGTCGTTATCTTTCTTCCGCTATTACCTCCTTTCAGTTCAGAGGTTTGAACGAGAGAAATGGCAAAATCGAAAAACGACTCTCAGGCAACCTCACCTCCTAACGTTAGGGGGAAATCCAAGAATGATTGCAGTTTCAAAAGAGCGGTCTTAGACCCAGTTGTCAGATCGTGCCAAGCTTGCACATTACAAGAGGTCTAGCCCGAACCACACACGGCAAGCTTGTCTGGATGCTTGAGAAATATGCACAACAATTTTGGGGTTGTCAAGAGAAAAAGCAGAGACTCTGTGCATCCGTATCGGCTCGCAAGGGTTCCCGCCGCGGTCCAATAGGCTGGCTTTCCAGCCCAGCAAGAGGGTCAAGACTTCGCCTGTTGGTATCGAAGTCCCAGTCTGATGCCCAAAAGGTCACGGATGAGGGCATCCGTGACCAACAGGTTAGCTCCGGGGCAGGAATGCCCCGGCCATTCTATAGAAAGGGGCGGGAGTGCAACTCCCCAACTGGGACGTATTCCTGTTTCCTCCAAAAAAGGAGGCCCCGGATTTGCTCCGGGGCCCAGGGGAGAGAACATCACGGGCACTTTATTTCACACTGCAGTGTTAGAGTTAAACCAACTATTTACTATTCACTATTCACCAATACGATTGGTCGATCGGGGGGGTGCTCCGTGGGGGAGAGACAAGGAACAGCCCTCCCCTCTCGACCAGCGTTACATCATCAAACACCTCTCCTTAGAGCCGCTCGCTCTGGTAAACGAACAGTGAAAAGTCCTTCGTAACCTCTCAACTCTCCTCTCAAGTGAGGAGGTATCCGCCTTCAGGACCTCCTGCGACAACTCTGAACAGCTCCTCTCCCGCAGATTCTTCCTTCCAACTCTTTTGCCTTCAGTCTTCATACGCTACCTCCTAAAAGTTCATACTGTGTAACAAAGCTATGCCCAGGCCTTTTGTGTCGTTGGGAAACAGGGAACCAAAATTCGCCGGGGAGATGGAATCGTTGTAACTCTGGTTGTTGGCCAGCCCGCCGGCGACCTCGATTGTCCCCAGAATCTGGGAGTTGAAATCGTCCACGGGCTTCAGGGTCAAACTGTCTATGTCCACGCCCAGGTGGTTGCTGAGGAAAAGGTGGAATTTCCCGGCCTCCACGGTGGCACCTGAGAAGTCCTCGAACTCCGCCGGGGGCTCGGTTACCTCGAAGCGGAAGGGCAAGACCGTCTGACCCACCCAGGTGGGATTGAATTCTGAGAGTTCGACACTGACCGATTGCGGTTCCGGGGACTCTATCTCTACCGTCCTCAATTGCTGAACCAGTTTTTCGGAGTAACCCGCGGGGGTGAGATTGTTCGGCACCCCGACGGTATCGATCTGTTGTCGGATATAGATTTCGGGATTCCCCAGGGAGTCGAACGTCAGACCCTCCTGGTCGATCTCCTCCATAAGATCCAGAACCGAGTAGCTCTTGTCCACCAGGGGGGGATGCCACTGAGTGTCCCAGCTTGGGGGGCTGGGCCTTTCAACGGAGCATCCGATATGTAGAGTACTGACAATTAGAAAAACTAATAGCGAACGTATCATTCGCCTCCCGCAAAGGGTTTGCACAGACAGATTATTCTTTTCTTCGAATCCGTTCATGATTGTCCTTCCTTGAAGTCTTTTCATTTCTCTTCTCCGTGCTGCGCAACTCCTGTGCCTGCCCTCCAGGTCAAAAGGCTGTGAGCTAATGGCCCCTTTTGGGGGTTGGGGCAAATGAGTTAGGATGAGACCAGGTCAGTCTGCCAGTGGAGCCAGAGCGAACAGGGCTCGTTTTTTTAGAAAAGAATAGGGGACGGATCCCATAGCATCTGGGGAGGAGACAGCAAACAGCAAACAGCAGACAGCAGACAGGGAACAGGAGACAGTTGATTGGGGATAGGCGATAGGTGTTCAGTTGCGTCAGGACCGAAGCGGAGCGTGTCCTGACGGTAGAACCATGGCAAGAGGAGGAGGTTTTGATACTCCGCCGGGCTGGAAAGCCCGGCCTATTCAATGCGGGAAAGCACTATAGAATAGCCGGGGCATTCCTGCCCCGGAGCCGGGCTAGAACCTCACATCGCCACCGTTGGTCATGGATGCCCTCATCCGTGACCTTTTGGTATCGGACGGAGCGTCTTATACGAGCCGTAGGGCTGATACCAACACCTGGGAGCATCTGAGAGGAACAACTGTGAAATCAATTGCAGCGGAAACTCATACGAGCCTCTGGCCGGGCAGGCGTATGACCTTTAGGTTTCCAAAGACAGCAAACGGCAAACAGGAGACAGGAAACAGAAGACAGGCGTTATCTCTGAAGCCTCAGCAAATACTCAAGCGGAGATGCTCTCGATTAGCTCTGCCACCGCCTTCTCCACCTCTTTGGTTTTGCCCAGATAAGCTTGGTAGAGTCTCTTTGGCGCCTCGGGATCGTCCGCCTCTCCGAACCCCATGATGGTGGCGGCCTGCTGGAGATGCTGGATCTCAATTAGGTCGTCGGCGGCGACGGTGAGGCGATAGAGGTCTCTCAATTTCTTGAGGAAATCCAATCCCTCCTCCAGGACTTCGAGCGGTGCTGTGAGTTCTCGGCGCTCCTCCTTCAGGCTTCTCAATAGCCGCCGGGAGATCGGCTCCCTCTTGCCGTATTTCGCCTTCAACAGAAGCAGAACCATCTCGATGTCCCGCAATCCCCCGGGGACTTCCTTTAGGTTGCTGGCCTGGGTTTCACCTCTCAGGTTTTCTCGGTGTCGGGACTTGATCTCCTCTATCATCTGCGCGATGTATTCCTCTTTCCTTTCGAATATGTACGGGATGATGATCCTCTCTTCCAGCTCCCTTTCGAATTTGCCGCTCCCCACCAGAAGCCTTGACCCCAATATCTGAGATTTGTCGATGAAACTCTCCCGCGACTCCGCTGCCAGAAGCGACTCCAGCTCCCCCAAGGTAGCCACGTAGCTCCCGAAGTGATCCGCAAAGCGGTGGTGGGGCAAAAGCCCCCGCTTGGAGATCTCGCCATTCATCCTGGCTATGATTTTGCAGCAGTAATCTCGCTTTTCCTCCTCCTCGGAATTGAGCAACACGATGAGGTCGAAATCGTCATCGTAGCCCTGCTCCCGTGCATGCCCACCGGCGGCGTAGATGGCTAAGAGGTCATCGGTAACAACCGTCTTCCCTAAGGAGGTGTCGAGCTCCAATTTGCAGAGCTCGAAGAGAGTCTCAGTATAGTCATCCGAGAACTCGGTGTACTCGGCATCGGTCTCACTGGAGGGCGCCCCCCGCAGGGTCTTCAATGCCACCCGCACGAACTCCAGATCGAAATAGTCCCCCAGCTTTTTCTTTTTCTTCTCCACGGAGGTCAGGGTGCTGAGCTCCCCATAAAACCCCTCGGAGATGCCCCGGAGACGGGAAAGGTCGTTGAGGTTGCGGATGTATAAAGGGTATTTGTCCACGATTCTCAGGAAGTGGTTTTTGAAATAGCGGCTGGTGCGGCAGTGAACCTCGCAGAGGGCCTTGAGCTCGGGAAGTACGGGGATGACCTCCGGCTCGTGAATCTCCCTCTCCAGAAGTGTGGAAAGCTTCTGGTGAGACCCGGGGTCGGAGAGGTTGAGGTAGCTGTTGAGCAGCCCCGGATAGGCGTAGAAAATGTGCGCCATTTTCGGGATGACCTCCGGCACCGCCTCGATTATCTCCAGAAAGTAGTTGTCCAACTGCCGGAAGAGAACCTGAGAGCTGGGGTGTCTTCTGTCTTTGCCCAGGATGACCAGAAGGCGTATGGTGGAGGCCAAATCGAAATAAGCTCCCTCAATATACCCTTTGATAGTCCTGAATTTCAAGCGATCGGAGAGAGAGTCCATCCCCTCTATGAAACGGTCTAAGACCTCGGTGCCCTCCTCCAGCGCCTCCAGAAAATCGTCCCAGTAGGTGATGCCCCGGAAGAAGAGACTCGCCTCCAGAAAATCGATGGCCATGTTCCCCTCGTAGCTTTCAGTGGAATCCTCGTATTTCGAGAGCATGGGGGTGAAGAGGCTACATCTCTTCAGGTGCTTCTCCAAATCCTCCGTGAGAAGCTCCACCGCCTCTAAAGCCTTCTCGAGCTGCTCGTAATAGTTGACCAGCAGAAAGTCTTTGCCATAGACAACCCCCTTTTTCTCGTAGCCGAGAACGGAGGCCATCCGCTCTAAAGGCTCGGAGCTGCCCGGCTCCCCCAAATAGATCTCCTCCTCCTGCACCGATAGAAGCTGGTAGAGGTAGTGGAAGATCTCCAGGAAGGTCAAGGCTCCCTCCAGGGCATCGTAAGCTTTGTAGCGCCGAGGATTCTCCAGAGGCAGTTCCGTCAAGAGATCCCAGGCATTCACCTTCTCGACTCCGTAGACGGTCTTGTGGGTTGAGAGCAGACCTTTTATCAGACGCAGTCCGTCCTCCTTGGGACAGATGGTTTCGGGGGGCCTCAGTCGGGTCTTGAGGGATCGCAGCTCCCCTAACATCCCCCGCAGGTAACCCTCGTGGTGGCGATTGTCGCCCCGATCCGGGTCGTAGAAGTAACGGGAGGTGACCCTCCGCTTGAACTCTCCGAAAAGCGCCTCGCTTCCCAGAATCGGAGCCGCCCCCAGCATCTCGGTGATTATGACGAAATCGCCGATCTGTTTCTCCAGGAGCTGCTCGTACTCCTCTATGGTGGCGGAGTGGCTCTGTTTCCCGACGTGCTCGGAGAGGTGGAAGTGCAGGCGGCTGGCTTTTTTCAGCATCTCGTTTGCGAGCTTGCTGATGCCATGATTGAGCATCTCCCGGTCTTTAGTGCCGTCGTCCACCACCCCGACGTCGATGTCGTCCTGGTCGGCTCTGGTCCCCACTCCCAGGATCACGAAGCGGGGGCATTTTTTGAGGTCGAGGAAGATCCCCAACAGCCGGGCCATATAGTCCCTGGTGAGAAATCGGAAATTATGACCGGCCTCCAACATGAACTTGCGCCACAGGGGAGTTTTCTCGACCTCCGCCACCATCTCCATGTTCAACACGTCCACCATTCTTAAGTTCATGTGCAGGAATTGCAAGGCGTAATAACATCCCAGGAAACCCAGTTTCTCGCTCTGGTCCTTTGCCACACTCAAGACGATGTCCATCTCGGTGGGGAGGTTTAAGGCCGGAACCCAGAGATGTATCTGGTCTCTTTTGCCTTGCCGCTCCAGGGATTCTATCAGCTTGTCCTTGTTGGAGGCGACGATGTGGAGATACTTGCGGTTGTAGTTCCCCAGGGTCTCAACCCGGGCCTCCAACCTGGAAAAGGGATCTCTCATCGTCTTTTGTCAGAGTGCGGAAACCATCACGGCCAAATTCTCATCCAGATTCATCTGGCCGTATCCGATTTCGTCTTTCAGGGAGAAAAACCTCAGCAGATTCCCTTTGACTTGGTGAGACTGCTTCAGATACGCTGCCTTCTTCGCCACTCTCTCCCAGAAAGCTGGCGCATCCCCGTATTTTGAAAGCAGATGGAAAACATGTCGGACATCCACGCTCAAGCTATCGCGACTCTCCAGCTCCCTTTCGAAGCGGGGAGAGAGCAGTTTCTTCACGATCATATCCCAGGGGGTGGCCACCGGAAGGTTTAGGCGATAGCTTTTCCCCTCAAAGGTCACTTCGGATTTGAGGGTTATCTCCTCCTCGGGATTGGCGCGATAGAAATCGAAATCCCCGGGCAGAAGGATGTAGTCAACGTTGAACCAATTCGCGGTAAACCTCCAGGCGGTGTGGAGGCTGCTTATGGTTTTTCCCACCATCAGCTCCTCATCGAGGTGTTCAATCTCCACCTCCGGAGACTTGGGAGCCTCGATGAACTTATCCATACTTTCCCTGTCCTTGAAGAGCAGATCCAGATCCCACAGGACGGTGTAGGTGAGCACCCCCCGAATCAGAAGAGAGAAGGCTCCGATTATTATAAACGACTCACCCTTCTGCTCGAAGAGGCGCGACAGCTCCACCAGAATGTTTAAGAGATTATGACGCCCCCGGGGGATGACGTGCTCGTACCAGGGGGTTTCGGCAACTTGATCCTCGTCCATTTAGGATGCTTTTTGCTTCCCGGAGGCTTTATCCTCGTATCCCCTGGCGGCCTCCAGCCCGGCCTCGAAGGCTTTGAGGTTTAACTCCTCGGTTCCCTTGGGAACCCGGGCCAGAATCGCGGTGCGGATGGCCTCCTCCGACACCACCCCGGAGAGCTTCGTCACTACCCCCAAAGCGACGATGTTGGCCACCATCGTCTTTCCGGTCTCCCTTTCGGCGATGTTGGTTATGGGGACCTCGTAGGTCCTGAAATCCCCCGGTGGCAGTTTTTTGACATACTGGGAGTCGACCAGAAGTATGCCTCCGGGCTTTAAGTCCGCGGAATACTTGTCGCAGGACTCTTGGGTCAAGGCCAGGAGGCAATCGATGTTTTCGGCCTTGGGATAATCAATGTCGACGTCGCTGATTATGACCTCCGAGCGGCTGGCGCCGCCCCGGGCTTCGGGACCGTAAGACTGGCTCTGGGTGGCGTTCTTGTCATCATAGATGGCGGCCGCCTCCGCTAAAACCTTCCCCGCCAGGATCAAGCCCTGCCCCCCGGCACCGCTGAAACGAACCTCGTATCTAAAGCCCATCTCCCTGCACCTCACTGGTAAGTGGTGAGTGGTTAGTGGTGAGTCGTAAAGGTGAGTTGTTGAACTTGCTCATTTTCTGTTCTCCTGTGAACATCTACGTAAAAAAGAGATGTAACCGTTAATCTTAGCGATTAAAGTATAAGCTTGCGCCTTGAGTTTCTCACTTTGAGCAGCTTCTCCATAACTCTGGTCTAGGCAGATGTTAAGATCATCAATTACCTCTTCGACAGAACCTCTGGCAATCCTGCAGAACTGAATATTCTCCTGGTAATGCCAACGACCATGCCCCTCTGCTATATTATTTGTTACTGAAATGACCGCCTTTCTCATTTGAATTCCAAGACTATGTCTTTCGCGCCAGGGGAGCTTTTCTATTAGGGTGTACACCTGCTTTCGAAAATCACGAGCGATATTATAGAGCTCAAAATCATCCAAACAGTAGATGCCTTCCCCCACGGTTGATTACCACTCACTACTCACTACTAACCACTAACCACTAACCACTGACTGCCTTGCCCACCCTTTCGATCAGTTTATCGTATTCGTCGATATATTCCGGCTTCTCAACGTCAACCAAAACCCCGGTTATGATCTTCCCCTCTAATTCTTCGGGCTTCATTTTCTCGGCTTGAGCTTTGGTGAGGGAGCCCTCTTTCAAAGCTTTGAACATGTCCACCGGCGAGCCGAGTCTGTTCCTGCGCCCGTAAGCGACGGGGCAGGGGGTGCGCACCTCTATCAAGGAGAACCCCTTCTTCTGGATCCCCTGTTTCATGAACCTCTCCAT
The DNA here is from genome assembly GCA_030605835.1 of Candidatus Zixiibacteriota bacterium. Taxonomy (GTDB): domain Bacteria; phylum Zixibacteria; class MSB-5A5; order DG-27; family DG-27; genus DG-27. Next base: position 85,733 of record JAUWHO010000048.1, read on the forward strand.
CTGGGCGACCTGATAGGCGGTGGTGCGAGCTACGAAGCTGGCTCCGGCGGCCTCCGCCAATCCGCTGGTGTTGAAGGGAGCCTCTAAGTTGCCGTATGGGGCGGTGCTGGCGAATCTCCCCTGGGGAGTGGTCGGGGAATATTGCCCCCCGGTCATGCCGTAAATGTGGTTGTTGAAGAGAATGACGGTCATATCGATGTTTCTTCTGGCGGCGTGGATATAGTGATTGCCTCCGATGGCGGTGGCATCCCCATCTCCGCTGACGACGATGACGGTCATCTCCGGCTTTGCCATCTTCACCCCGGTGGCGAAGGCGATGGCCCGGCCGTGAGTGGTGTGGAGAGTGTTGAAATCGACATAGCCGGTGGCACGGCTGGAGCACCCAATCCCGGAGACCATCACCACCTCGTCCTTCGAAAGCTTTAAGGAATCGATCGCCCTCAAAAGCGCTTTGAGAACTACTCCGATGCCACAACCGGTACACCAGATGTGAGGAAAACGGTTCATCCGGAGGTATTTCTCGTAATTGAACATTCAGCTGACCTTCTCTATTACGTCTAAGATTTGAGCGGGTCGGATCGGCTCCCCATCGACGCGGTTTAGCTTGACAACTTCGGTCTTGCCACACACTGCCCATTCCACCTCGTGGGCGAACTGGCCCAGGTTGAGCTCCGGGACTATGATGTGGGAGACATCCTTCGCCAGAGCCAAGATCTCCTCTTTGGGAAAGGGCCACAACACCAAAGGGCGAAGAAGCCCCACCTTCAAACCTTTTTCTCTGGCATCGGTCACCGCCCGTTTGGCTGACCTGGCGGTGGCACCGTAAGCTACAACCGCTACCCGAGCATCTTCAAGCTCGAATCTGTTGACTTCGATGATCTCTTCGACGTGGTTGTCCACTTTGGAGTTTATCCGCCTCAAGGCATGGTCCACCTTTTCCGGGATGGTGGTGGGGAAGCCGGTCTCGTCGTGCATCAGCCCGGTGACGTGATAGCGATAACCCTCCCCGAAATTGGCCATCGGTGGCACCCCGTCCTCCGCCGCGGCATAGGGGAGATACTCCTCCGGCGGGACCGTCGGTCTTCTGCGATTCAGGACTTCGATTTCCTCCTCCTCTGGAAGGACTACCTTCTCGTTGATGTGCCCGATGATCTCGTCGAGCAAGAGTATAACCGGAGTCCGAAATCTCTCGCTCAAGTTGAAGGCCCTGACGGTCTGCATAAAAGCTTCTAAAACCCCGGAGGCGGAAAGCACTATGGCGGGGTGATCTCCGTGAGTTCCCCAGCGGGCCTGCATCAGATCTCCCTGAGCCGCCTGAGTGGGAAGTCCGGTCGAAGGTCCCCCCCTCTGAACGTTGACGACCACACAGGGGATCTCGGCGATGGTGGCATAGCCGAGGTTTTCCTGTTTTAAGGAGAATCCGGGACCGCTGGTGGCGGTCATCGACTTCGCTCCCATCAGGGAGGCCCCAAGGATGGCGGCCATGGCGGCAATCTCATCTTCCATCTGTATAAATTTGCCTCCCCTTCTGGGAAGCTTCAGCGCCAGGCATTCGGCGATCTCCGAAGAGGGGGTGATGGGGTAGCCGGCGAAGAATTTTAAGCCCGCCCTCAAGGCTCCCTCGGCGCAGGCTTCGTTCCCCTGCATCATCCTCACCTTTCTGCCCTTGGGGTTAGCCATCACTCTTCCCCCTCCTGGTCGGTGAAGACCTCGATGGCGAAGTCGGGGCAGCGCAGCTCGCACAGCATGCAGGCGGTGCAGGCTTCGGGGTTTTTCACCACCGCCAGTTTATCCTCCATTTCTAAAACTCCGGTGGGACAGAAGGCGACGCAGATTTCGCAGCCCTTGCACCAACTCTCCTTTACGACTACCCTGGGGATTTTCTTCTTTTTCTCTACAGCCTCGGTCTCTTTTTTCATCAAAGTGCTGGACTTTTTCCCTTCAATCCCTAAATTTGTGATTTCCGATTTACAGGAATCGGCACTGAATATAAGCTCAAGGAGGATTAGAAGCAAACGGTTTAAGGAAGTTTTTGAATTGGGGATAGCATCGCGGTGGAGTCCGCACCGACACTGGGTTTTCGGAGTTGGAACCATTCGCAAAAAACGGAGTTATTTACAGAGTTCTCGCAAGAAATGAGGAAAAGACTTGAGAATTTCTTCACAAGCTGTTATATTCCCCGGAAAAGCAGATGGACTCAAGGGTGATAAATTCTAGAGCCACGACAACCGGGAGAGTGGGTATGAAGTTCTGGCGTCGGCCACTGGATACCGATAAGATAAAAATTCCTCACGGGGAGCTTCACATAATCTGGGAGAGATGTAAAGGGTGCGGATTCTGTGTGGAGTATTGTCCCAAAGAGGTTTTGGAGCTCTCCACCGAATTCAACGCCAAAGGGTATCATCCCCCGGTGGCGGTGAAGGAGGAGGAATGCATCAACTGCGGGTTGTGCGAAGAGCTCTGCCCGGAGTTTGCGATCTTCCCGGTCCTTAAAGAGGAACCAGAAGAGGCGGAGGAGGTGAAGAAGTGACAAAGATTAAAACCGTCAAGGCCGATCCCAGGGATGTCCTCACCGGGGAGCATTATCTGGACGGCAACCACGCCAGCGCCGAGGGGGGCATCGCTGCTGGTTGTAAGTTCTTCGGTGGTTACCCCATCACCCCCTCCACCGAGATCGCCGAGAGGATCAGCCAGCGTTTCCCCAAGGTGGGTGGAATTTTCATCCAGATGGAGGACGAGATGGCCTCCATGAACGCGATCCTGGGAGCCTCCTGGGGGGGAGTGAAGTCGATGACCTGTACCTCCGGGCCGGGATTCTCCCTGATGATGGAGAATTTCGGTTTGGGGATAATGTTGGAGACCCCCTGTGTCTTAGTCAACGTCCAGCGCGGTGGTCCCTCCACCGGACTACCGACCTTGCCGGGGCAGGCCGACATGATGCAGGCCCGCTGGGGTTCCCACGGAGATTACGAGGTAATCGCCCTCTGCCCCGATTCCCCCCAGGAGTCCTTCGAGTTGACCATCCACGCCTTCAACCTCTCGGAAAGATATCGGATTCCGGTTTTCGTCATGACTGATGAGTGCGTCGGGCACATGACCGAAAAGGTGGTCATCCCTGGGGCAGAGGAGATCGATCTGGTGCCTCGCCGTTACACCGACAAATCACCGGAGGAGTACTGGCCTTACATTCCCGAGAAGGATTTGGTGCCGCTGATGCCTCCGGTGGGCAAGGGTTATAAGTTTCACATAACCGGCTTGACCCATGACTATCGAGGTTATCCGGTCATAAACGCCGAGGTTCAGGAAAAATGTGTCCGCAGGTTGATGGACAAGATCATAAAGAACGCCAAGGATATCATCTGGATAGAGGAGAAGGATATCGAAGGGGCCGAAGTAGTTCTGCTCTCTTACGGTATCACCTCCCGAGTGGTTCAGCCCGCCATCGAGAAGGCCAAAAAGGAGGGAATCAAAGTGGGGCAGATCCGTTTGGTCACGGTCTGGCCCTTCCCGGAGGAGAGGGTGCGGGAGCTGGCGAGCAAGATCGGCGCCTATGTGATGGTGGAGATGAACTACGGTCAGGTCTACTACGAGGTGGAGAGGTGCGCCGCCGGAAAGTGTAAGACCGTCTTAGTGCCCCACGCCGGAGGGACGGTCCATAACCCCGAAGATGTATATGTCGCCATAAAGGAAGCGGTCAAATGAGCACGGTAGAGATAGTAGAAGTTCGAGGCAAAGTCGAAAAAGAACACCCGATGGAGAAACTCCTGCGGATGGACCGCATTCCCCACATCTGGTGTCCCACCTGTGGGATCGGCACTGCCGTCAAAGCTTTCGCCACCGCCTTAGAACAGTTGGAGATCGATTACAACAATGTCGCTGTAGTCTCCGGGATAGGTTGCACCGGCAGGGTGGCGGGATACATGAAGTTGGACTCCTTCCACACCACCCACGGGCGGGCAGTTCCCTTTGCGGTCGGACTGGCCATCGCCAAACCGAAGATGAAGGTGGTGGTCTTCAGCGGTGACGGAGATCTGATTTCTATCGGCGGCAACCACTTCATCCACACCGCCCGTCGGAATGTCGACATAACGGTCATCTGCGTCAACAATTTCATATACGCCATGACCGGAGGGCAGGTGGCTCCCACCACTCCCATCCTCGCCAACTCCTCTACCACCCCTTACGGCACCTTCGAGTATCCCTTCAACCTGCCGCTTCTGGCGGCCTCCAGCGGGGCGGTTTACGTCGCTCGCTGGACCGCACTGCACGTCCGCAGGTTGACCAACGCTTTTGCGGAGGCTCTGCAGAAGAGGGGTTTCTCCTTCGTGGAGGTCATCGCCCCGTGCTCCACTCTGTACGCCCGCCGCAATAAATTGGGCGACGGTCTGAATCTGATGAAGTTCTACCACGACAACAGCATCATCAAGCACGGAGCCGATCCCCGAGAGGTCGATATCGGCTTTCAGGAAAAGATTGTGGTGGGGAAGTTCGTGGACATCGAAAAGCCGACCTATCTGGACTGTCTCAACGACGGTTACAAGAGGGTCTTCGGTGACGCCTATAAGGTTTACGGAGAAGAGGATGAGTAAAACTGAGATAAAAATAACCGGCTTCGGTGGACAGGGAGTGATCCTGTGCGGCTATCTGATCGGCAAAGCCGCCTCCATCTACGATAACAAACATGCCACCCTCACCCAGAGCTTCGGGCCCGAGGCCCGGGGAAGCGCCTGCAGCGCCCAGGTGGTGGTCTCAGATTCGCGGGTGCTCTACCCCTACGTTACCCACCCCAGTATCATGCTGGCGATGTCCCACGACGGTTACGCCACCCACAAAAACAGCATGGCGGATGAGGCGGTCATACTCTACGATCAGGACTTGGTGAAGCCGGAGGAGCATAAAGCGGGTGTGAAGGTTTACGGGATTCCCGCTACCCGTTTCGCGGAGGAGCTGGGGCGCAAGATCGTCTCAAACATCGTGATGCTGGGCTTTTTCAGCGCCGTCACCGAACTCCTCGATAGGGAGGCGGTGCAGAAGGCGGTGGAGACCTCTGTCCCCAAGGGGACCGAGGAGCTGAATTTGAAGGCCTTCGACAAGGGTTACCAGTACGGGCTGGAGCTGAAGTCGGAGAAGGCGGAGGCGGTCACCAAAGCTTAAGAGGTGCGAAAAGCCCCCTGGAGATAAAGATGGCTGTTCCAGAAGCGACCACAGATCGTAGAGGGGTCTTAGTATTGGGTGGTGGGATTGCCGGAATTCAAGCCGCCCTTGATCTGGCGGCCTCTCGAATTCCCGTCTATTTAGTCGAGAAGTCCGCCTCCATCGGGGGTCGGATGGCTCAATTAGATAAGACCTTCCCCACCATGGATTGCTCCATATGAATTCTGGGTCCCCGGATGATGGATGCCGGTCGGCATCCCAACATAAGATTGCTTACCAACTCGGAGCTGGTGGGATTGGAGGGAGAGGCCGGAGATTTTAAGGCTCAGGTGAGAAGACATCCCCGTTACGTCAGCGAGGAGCTCTGCACCGGCTGTGGAGTCTGCGGCAGAAACTGCCCGGTGGAGGTCTTATCCGAGTTCGACGCCGGAGTGGGAAAGCGCAAAGCGGTTTACGTCCCCTTCCCGCAGGCGGTTCCCAATATCTACATCCTCGATAAGGAGAATTGCACCGAGTGCGGCATCTGCGTGGAGAAATGTCCCCGCGACGCCATCGACCTCGATGATCCGGGTAAGGATCTGGAACTGAAGGTTGGCTCCGTCATCGTTGCCACCGGCTTCGAGGTCTTCGACCCCACGGTGGTGAAGGCTTACGGTTTCGGGCTCTACGATAACGTCGTCACCAGCATGCAGATGGAGAGGCTCCTCAACGCCTCCGGGCCGACCCAGGGACACATCCTTCGTCCCTCCGACGGGAAGGTCCCCAGAAAGATAGGTTTCGTGCAGTGCGTCGGCACCCGCGGGGAGGCCGGTTTACAATACTGTTCCCGCTTCTGCTGCATGAACAGTATCAAGGACTGTATGCTGGTCAAACAGCATGCCCCCGAGATCGAGGAGCTGAAGATCTTCTACATCGATATCCGGGCCGCCGGAAAGGGGTTCGAGGAGTTCTACCAGCGCTCTTTGGAGATGCCGGAGCTGACCTATATCCGCGGCCGTCCCTCCAAGATACTTGAAGACCCGCAGACGAAGGACCTGGTAGTTCAAGTAGAAGACGGCGAAGCCGGGAAGATAAACGATTTCCAGCTCGACATGGTTGTACTCTCCTCCGGAGCGGTGGCCAACAAGACCAATCAGAAGTTGGCAGAGATCTTAGGGATAGAGCGGGAGGAGACCGGTTTCTTCACATCCGGGGAGGAGACCGGTTCCCCGCTTGAGTCCACAAAAGAGGGGATCTATCTCTGTGGCTGTGCCTCCGGGATAAACGATATCTCCGATTCGGTCGCCCAGGGTTCGGGAGCGGCGGCGGCGGCGGAGAAGCATCTCGCCAAACTGAGGATCGAGGAGAAAAAGGAGGAGATCCCTGAACTTGATGTCAGTGGGCCGCCCCGGATCGGGGTCTTCGTCTGTCACTGCGGCATCAACATCGCCGGAGTTTTAGATATCGACGCTCTGAAGAAGTACGCCGAGACTCTGCCCGATGTAGTCTTCGTTCGAGACAGCCTCTTCCTCTGTTCCGACGACGGTCAGAGGCGGCTGCAGGATATGATCAAGAAAAAGAAACTCAACCGCGTCGTTGCCGCCGCCTGTACCCCCAGAACCCACGAGCCGATCTTCCGAGAAAGCTGCGCCCGGATCGGTTTGAACCCCTATCTCTTCGAGATGGTGAACGTCAGAGACCAGTGCAGTTGGGTTCACACCGAAGAGCCCCAGGAGGCGACCGAGAAGGCGAAAGACTTAATCAGAATGGGAGTCGCGAAAGCACGCCTGCTTGAACCTCTCTACAAGCAGTCAATCAAGATTGACCGCAAGGTCTTAGTCATCGGAGGCGGCATCTCCGGGATGCGGGCCGCTTTAGATTTAGACGCTCAAGGTTTCCAGGTTACTCTGATCGAGAAAGAAGGGAAACTGGGGGGAAGCTTGAACGATATTCACCGTATCTATCCGCAGGACCTCTCCGCTTCCGAGTTGGTCGAGACCATGATGCAGAAGATCAAAAACAGCAAGATTGAGGTCCTCACCGAGATCGAAATCACCGACATCAAAGGTTTTATTGGTAACTTCGAGGTCTTCACCAGTAAAGGCGGACTCAAAGTCGGCACCATCGTTCTGGCGATCGGCGGAGAACTCTACGAGCCCGAGGGGGATTTCGGTTACGGGAAGTTCAAAAACGTCATCACCAATCTGGACCTGGAACGGATGATCAGAGATAACCAAGGCGATATCATAATCGACGGCGAAAAGCCGACGACGGTCGCCTTCATCCAGTGCGTCGGCTCCCGAGACTTAGAGAAAAACCCCGCCTGCTCCCGCTTTTGCTGTCCCACCACCATCAAACAGGCCCTCGAGCTTAAGAAGAGAGGAACGAACGTGGTGGTCTTCCACCGCGATATGAGAACCGTCGGGACCAGGGCGGAGGAGCACTACCGCAAAGCCCGGGAGATGGGGGTGCGCTTCCTGAAATACAGTCCGGAGATGAAACCTCAGGTGGTCGGAGAAGGAAAAGCCTCCGGTGTAGAGTTGTTAGAGCCGGCTTTGAATCGAAATCTGACACTGCCGGTGGATGCGGTGGTGTTGGCCTGCGGCATGATCCCTAATGAAGTCGAAACCGGAAGGTTGCAGGGGATTCTGAAGGTGCCCCGCGGTGCGGACGGTTTCTTCATGGAGAGACACGCCAAGCTGGGCCCGGTGGAGACCACCGTGGAGGGAGTCTTCGTCTGCGGTACCGCTCAGGGTCCCAAGGACATCTCCGATTCGATCGCCCAGGGTTCTGCCGCCGCCGCCAAGGTGGCTACCTTCATCTGCAGGGACACTATTGAGCTTGAACCCACCACCTCCATCGTCGATGCCGATATGTGTCGTGGTTGCGGGAAGTGCGTCCGAGTATGCGAATTCCTGGCCCCCAAGCTGGTGGAGAAATCCCCCGGAATCTTCGTGGCCGAGATCAACCAGGCTCTGTGCAAGGGGTGTGGAACCTGTGCCTCCTGGTGTCCCACCGGCGCCATCACGGCTAAACATTTCACCGACAGACAGGTAGAATCGATGATAGAGACTTTCCTCACGGAGGCGGTTTGAGATATGAGCACCAAGTTGTCCTCTATAACTAAGAAGAAGACCTCCGAAAAGAAATTCACTCCCAGGATCGTGGTCTTCGCCTGCAACTGGTGCAGTTACGCCGGGGCCGACAATGCCGGAGTGAGTCGCATCCAATATTCGCCCAACTTCCGGATCATTCGCACGATGTGCTCCGGTCGGGTCACCCCCGGGATGGTGCTGAAGGCTTTCAAGTTAGGCGCCGACGGGGTTTTGGTCTCCGGCTGCCATCTCGGGGACTGCCACTACATCTTCGGCAATCATCGCGCCATCGAGAATTTTGAGAGGACTCAGGCGATAATCAAAACCCTGGGTCTGGAGGAGGGGCGCCTGAGATTGGAATGGGTGTCCGCCGCCGAAGGTCCCAGGTTCGGACAGCTGATCGATGAGTTCGTGGGAGAGGTGACCAAGTTGGGACCGAGCCCGCTTAACAACTCTAACCGCCGGAAGTGAGATGGATACGACCACTGCATATCTCAAGAAAAACCGGGTTTTCAACTGTCTGGAGTGCGGGAAATGCACTGCGGTCTGCCCCATCTCTCGCTTCAACGGCACCTATTCCCCCAGAAGGTTTGCCAGCCGTGGGATCTTTTACGGGAGCGGAGACATCGGCAAGGACAATCTATTGTGGTCCTGTCTGACCTGCAAACAATGCTCTCTGGTCTGCCCCGCAAATGTTAACTACTCCGAGTTCATGCGGGATGCCCGAGTTGAGGCTCGGGCTATGGGTTTCAGCGGCAATCCCTCTCACAGCGGGGCCCTTCACTACATAATGGAGATGACGGCGTCGCCGGATCTGAAGCAGCAGCGCACCGGCTGGATTACGGAGGATCTGAAGACCTGTAAAGAGGGGGAGATACTCTTTTTCGTGGGCTGTCTCCCCTACTACCAGGATTTCTTCTCCAAGGATCTCGATTTTTCTCCGATCGACATCGCCAAAGATAGCATAAAGATTCTGAACCATCTGGGAATTGTTCCGGTGGTGTTGGAAGACGAGCGCTGTTGTGGGCATGATTTCTACTGGAGCGGAGACTTAGAGAATTTTATGAAGCTGGCGGAACTGAACTTGAAGGAGTTCGAAAAGGCAGGGGTCAAGACCATCGTCACCGCCTGTCCGGAAGGGGCTCTGACCTTAAAAAAACTCTATCCGGAGCAGTTTGGAGCGGTCAGCTACTCCGTCTTGCACCTCTCCGAGCTTATAGCCGAAAACCTCGACAAGTTTAAATTGAATGAGATAAAATCGCGAATCACTTTTCAGGACCCCTGTCGCTTGGGACGTTACTTGGACATCTACGAGGCCCCCAGAAAGGTAATGAGTGCCATTCCCGGAGCCCAGTTCCGGGAGATGCAGAGAAGTGGTAAAAAGGCGGTCTGCTGCGGCACCTCCGCCTGGACCAACTGCGATAGTTACTCCAAGCAGATTCAGAGTTGGCGCTTGAAGGAGGCGAAGGGGGTGGGGGCAGATATTCTCGTCACCGCCTGCCCCAAATGTCAGATACATTTTCGCTGTGCTAATAAGAACGAAGAGAACGGGAAAAATATAGACATAGAGATACAAGATCTAGTTAGCCTCTTTGCCTCTGCCTTGGCGTAGAGAGCTTTGATATAGACCGGAGGAGAAGATGACCGATGAGATGAAAAAGCCCGATGATTTGCGGATAGGCGTTTTCGTGTGTGACTGCGGGCTCAACATCGCCGGGACCGTGGACTGCAGGGCGGTGGCCGAATACGCCGAGACCTTAGATGATGTAGTGGCGGTGGTGCGCAATAAATACACCTGCGCCGACCCCGGTCAGAACGAGATCAAAAGGGCGATCGAAGAACACAACTTGAATCGAGTTGTCGTTGCCTCCTGCACCCCTAAGATCCACGAGCCCACTTTCAGGAACTGCGTAGCTGAAGCCGGGCTCAATCCCTACCTCTTCGAGATGGTCAACATCCGGGAACACTGCAGCTGGGTACACCAGCGCGAGAAAGAGAAGGCCACTGAGAAAGCCAAAGACTTAATTAGAAGCGGGGTGGCCCGAGCTCGCTTCTTAGAGCCCCAAATCGAGGAGGAGGTGCCGGTCACCAAGGCGGCCTTGGTTATCGGTGGCGGCATCGCCGGCATCCAGGCGGCATTAGATCTGGCCGACGCCGGGCATAAGGTCTATCTGGTGGAGAAGGAGCCCTCCATCGGGGGGATCATGGCCGCCATCGACAAGACCTATCCCACCATGGACTGCTCCATATGAATACTCGGGCCCAAGATGATGGATGTCGGTCGACATCCCAACATAACCTTATACTCATACAGCGAAGTTGATGCCCTCACCGGTTTCGTCGGCAACTTCCACATCACCATCCGCCGGAAGGCCCGCTACGTGGTGGAGAGTGAATGCACCGCCTGCAACGATTGTGTGGAGGTTTGTCCGGTGGTGGTCCCGGACGAATATCAGCAGGGCTTCTCCTCCCGCAAAGCGATCTACATCCCCTTTCCCCAGGCGGTTCCCTCGGCTTACGTTCTCAACATGGAGGAGTGTCTGGGGAATAACCCCATCGCTTGCGGGAAGTGTGCGGAGGCCTGCGAGAAGAAGTGCATCGACTACGATATGCAGGATGAGCTTATAAACATCGAGGTCGGCGTCGTCATCGTCGCCACCGGCATGGAGGTCTACGACCCCACGGAGCTGGATGAGTTCGGGTACACCCGTCACGAGAACGTTGTCACCAGCATGGAGTTTGAGCGTTTGATCTGCGCCGGCGGACCCACGGAGGGACATTTCCTCCGTCCCACCGACCGTGAGACTCCGAAGACTATCGGGTTCATTCAATGCGTCGGCTCCCGCTCCGAGAACCGTGGCAATCCATACTGCAGTAATATTTGCTGTATGAACACCGTCAAAGACACTCTACTTCTGAGAGACCACTATCCCGATATTGAGGCCAAGGTCTTCTACATAGACATCCGCGCCTTCGGGAAGGGGTTCGAGGACCTGTACAAGAGGAGCCGGGAGGGGGGGGTAAAGTATATTCGCGGGATTCCCGGAGAGATCGAAGAGAACCCGGAGACTAAAAACCTCCTGTTGACGGTCGAAAACACAACTACCGGACAGTTGGAAAAACATGAGCTGCAGATGGTGGTTCTCTCCCTGGGACTGGTGCCTCGCCACGATGGGGATCTCCTGAAGAGATTTTTGACTCTATCCAACACCGTCGATGGATTCCTGATGGAATGCCACCCGAAGCTGAAGCCGGTGGATGCCCCCACCCGGGGGGTATTCTTCGCCGGCTGTGTGGAAGCCCCCAAGGACATAAAGGACAGCGTTACCCAGGCGGGAGCGGCGGCGGCGCGTGCCAGCATCCTCCTTAATGCCGGTAAGGTGAAGGTTGAGGCTATCACCTCTCGTATAATCGAAGAGAAATGTAACTACTGTGGTATCTGTGCGCGGGTATGTCCCTATCACGCCATAATGGAGCCCGACAGAAAGGCAAAAAAGGCCCCGGTGGTGATTCAAGCCGCCTGCGCCGGCTGCGGAACCTGTGCCGCTGAATGTCCTCAGGACGCCATCGAGATGAGACACTACCGCGACGAGCAGTATCTGGCCCAGATTGAGGCTTTGATGGCGGAGAGACCACACGAGCATATCGTCACCTTCGCCTGCAACTGGTGTTCTTATCCCGGGGGAGACGATGCCGGCACTGCTAGGTTGCAATATCCCACAAGTTGTCGGCTCATCCGCACCATGTGTTCTGGTCGCGTGGATGAGGACTTTGTGATGCACGCCTTTCGGCTGGGTGCCCCCATAGTCTTGGTCTCCGGCTGTCATTTCTCCGACTGCCATTACATCGACGCGGTGCAATGGACTCAAAAAAGAGTTGAGCGGATGTGGAATAAATTGGAGCGATTAGGTATCCGCCCGGAAAGGTTACAGTTGGATTGGATAAGCGCCGCAGATGGGCAAAAATTCGCTAGGGTGATGCGAGAGTTGGAGGAGATGCTCAAGACTGTGACCATGGAGGAGATCAAGCACACCATGGAGGTTTTGAGCAACGGAAAGGCCGAGAAGAAAGCCACAGCCGCCAAGAAGGCGAAGGTGAAGAAGAAAACTCCTACCAAAAAAGCAAAGGTGGAATAGTATGCCCGAGGCGAAATTCAAGTGTCTCCGCTGCGGTCACGAATATACCGGTTCTTACACTCCCGGAACCCCCCAGGAGCTGACCTGCCCAAAGTGTCGCTCCAACAGCGTCCGCAGATTGCCGGAGAAAAAGCCGGCGCAGAAGGATTAAAGACTTCGACCGAAAAGAGATATCCAACCTGAGCCTCAGGAGAGATTCCCGGGGCTTTTTTCGTTCTCTCAACACCGGTTGCTGCGTTTGCACCGGTCTGTTCAACTCTTATACCCCAAAGGATTTCCCAACCGGTGGTGCGCTTCTGCCCGTATAGCTGCGGGGTGTGTGACTTTTGCTCGCCGTTAAGCTTCTTCAGATCTTCAGTCGATACAGAAGATGTTCCTCGACGGTGAGGGCGGTTGGAGGGTGAACCTCCGCATATTACTTCCTTGGCGCTGGTGTCAGAAAAAGGATGGAGAGCAAAGACAGAATCTGGGGGGCAAGGGAAATTGAGACTTGGCGACCAAAAGAACGCTGCGCAACAAGCTCACGCTGGCATTCCTGACGGTTTTCCTTGTCACAGGGTTTCTGGCCTTTTTTGTACTGTACACCTATCACCGCACAGGTGAAGAAGTTTCAGTGATGACCGAGGATGTCATTCCCGGTGCCCTGGCCCTGGTGGACTTGAAGGCCGAGCTTGCGGCGCTCGGAAGTGAATTTGATGGCTTTCAGGACACCGGGGACACTACCCGCCTGAGACGCCTCACTGGCTGTCTGGCCGCCATTCGGAGGTCCGCGGAAGTTTACACCACACATGAGACCGGTGCGGGGAGAGGGGGACGCCGAGCCGCGCGGGATCTGGAAGAGCGCGCCAAACACATTGTCAGTCTGGCGGAGCAGGGGCTGAACTTGACTCAAGAAGGTGGGAGGCAGGTAGACCTCGGTTCCCTTCAGCGCCGAATACGTGTCGAACGAGAAGTGCTGGCGGCCCTGTTGGATGAACGCGTTCAGGTGCACATGAGAGAGCTGGCGGATCCGGCGGAGAGGGTTCATAAGTCCATCATCTTCGGCGTCCGCTCAATCTGGATGGGTCTTATCACCGCCCTGCTCCTGGCTTTTGCGGCGGCGTTCTACATGGCCAACTCGGTTGTCAAACCGATCCACTCTCTCCACCACGGCTCCCAACGCCTCGGTAGTGGTGAATTCGCTTTCCGCCTGGACATCAAGACCGGTGATGAAATCGAGCAGCTGGCAGAGGAGTTCAACCGGATGGCCGATAGACTGTCCAGACTATACTCTTCCCTGGAGCGCAAGGTGGCCGAAAGGACCGCCCGACTATCCAAAACTGTCAAAGAACTGGAGACAGAAGTCACGGAGCGCAGGCGGGTGGAGGCAGCCATCAAGCGGAGATTGGGATTTGAGAAAACGATTTCGGTCGTATCCTCTCGACTGCTCAGCAGCCCGGATTTTGAAGGCGCCATCAATGTCTCTCTCAGAGATATCGGTAGACTCACGGGGGCGAGTCGGGCGTATGTCTGTCTGTTCGATGAAGGCAATGGGAGAATGAGCAATACCCACGAATGGTGCGCCGCCGGAGTGAGACCACGAATCGAAAACCTCGGAGACATGCCAGCGGGGGGGAACTCTTGGTGGACGACGAAACTGAGAAGCGGCGAGACCATCCAGTTCGAAGATATCTCGACGATGCCGCCGGAGGCGAAAGCTGAGAAGGAATTACTCGAAAGCATAGATGCGAAATCGCTCATCGTGATACCCTTGGCTATCCGGGGAGAGCTTTCCGGGTTCGTGGGTTTTCATAATGCTTTTGAGACCGGGGAATGGGAGAGACAGGATTCCACCATTCTCCAACTGTTTTCGGATATTCTCGGAAGTGCCTTTGAGCGCAGGCGGGCCGAAGAGCGTCTGCGCTCCATGTCGATTCACGACGAGCTCACAGGACTGTATAACCGCCGTGGATTTTTCGCCGTTACTCAGGAACGCTTAAAACTCGTCAAGAGGGAGAGGAAGGAATCGTTGCTCCTCTTTTCCGACTTAGACGGCCTCAAACAGATCAATGACACCTTTGGTCATCACGAAGGCGATAGGGCGTTAATTGAGACCGCAAATATCCTCAAAGAGTCATTTCGGGAGTCGGACATCAAGGCTCGCATCGGCGGAGATGAGTTCGCCGTTTTTGCCACCGGAGCCGGCATCGACTGCTGCAAGTTACTTCTGGCAAAATTGGACGAGAGGCTGAGAGTCCATAACCTTAGGGGAAAATATCCCTTTAGGCTCTCGCTGAGCACAGGAATTGCCTGCTACGATCCCGAATCTCCCTGCAGCATTGATGAACTCCTGACCCGGGCGGATGCGTTGATGTATAAGCAAAAACAGGAAAAGAAAGCAAGGATATCCTCTCCGCAAGTCTCAGGATGAAGGAACTGAGCTGGGCCAAAGAGCCTTTGCAGTTGATGTCAGGAGTTGCTCTGCTTTAATCCCGAGACAAGCCTGAATGCCGTTTGAAGAGAGAGGTTGGGCCCCAAGCCTCAGGAATCACTCCTGAGGCTTTTTCAGAATCCACGGAGAAAGGACCGCGGAGTATAGACTTCTCCCTCTTGCCTACCTAGTACTTCCTATTTCCTATTCTCTGTCTTTTGTTTCCTTATTGACATGAAATAGCTTATTTCTTAAAATACTCTGAAGTTTAGAACTTTGTGGAGTTAGAAGCATGCGACTTTACGAACATGAAGGGAAAGACCTCTTCTCCAAATACAAGATACCGGTTCCTCAGGGGAGGCTCGCCAAATCTGCAGAGGAAGTCTTTGAGCTTGCAGGGGAGTTTAACAAGCCGATAGTGCTGAAATCCCAGGTCCTAACTGGGGGCAGAGGCAAGGCCGGTGGGGTCAAGTTCGGCTCCGATCCCCAGGAGGCCAAATCTGAGGCTGAAGGGCTGTTCGACTTGAAGGTAGGAGGCTTCCCGGTAGAGAAGATTCTGATAGAGGAGAAACTAAAGATAGAGAAGGAGCTGTATCTGGGAATCACCCTCGACCGCGCCAATTACAAGATTGTAATCTTGGTTTGCGCCGAAGGAGGCGTCGAGATCGAGGAGGTCGCCAGAAGAGACCCTCAAAAGATCCTGAAGTTGAGTTTCGACATCGACGAGAAATTTTACCAGTTCCAGGGTCTAGTCATCGCCAAGTGGTTGGAGGTGAATTCGCCTCAACTACGCGAGGTCGGCGCCATTGCCGGGAATCTGTTCAGGCTCTTCAAGGACTACGATGCCAAACTGATGGAGATAAATCCGCTGGTCCTGACCTCTGATGGAAAGTATATCGCCGCCGACAGCCGCATTAGCTTAGATGATGATGCCCTCTTCCGGCACCCGGACCTAAAAGAGATGGGAATCGAGAAGCGTCACGAGGAGGGAGAGCTGACCCCCCGCGAGATTCAGGCCCGGGAGCGGGATATTCCCTATCTAGATTTAGAGGGCGACATCGGGATGTTTCCCGGAGGAGCCGGTTTTGGGATCATGGGGAACGATTTTATCAGCTATTTCGACGGCAAACCCGCCAATTTCATGGACTCCGGAGGCGGACCAACTCCGGAGAGATTGGCCAATATGCTGGTTCTCTTAGACGAGAATCCCAAGGTGAAGGCGATATTCGCCGCCAGATTCGGGGGGATCTCTCGCTGCGACGATTTCGCCAAGGGCGTGATAAAATTCCTGAAGGAACACGGATTGTCCAAGCCTATGGTGATGCGGATGACCGGCAACATGTGGCAGGAGGGGGTGAGGATGTTCGAGGAGGCAAGAAAGGAGAATCCAAAGCTTTTCGAGAAGCTGGAGTTTCACGGGATCGAGGTCCCGATAGAGGAAATCGCCAAGAAAGCGGTGGAGCTGGCGAAGGAGGCTGGGTAGTCATTGGGGGTCACGGACGAAGGCGTCCGTGACCAACAGCAGAGCCGTGATGATTACCTCATGAATCAAATCAGGAGAGTTAAGTGAAATCGCTCAAATTTAGAGAAACCTCTTTGACCTTGGCGTTATCCCTGGTTATGGTCACCGCCTCTGCCTTTGGATTCGCGAAGAAGAAACCGCCGGTGGTGATAGAATTCACCACCATCGAATCCGGCGCCCTCTCCGGTGTCACCGAGCCGATGGATCTGGTTGTCAAAGGCGAATCGGAATGGGAATATCTGTGGGATTTGACCCATCGAAACCTGGTGCCGAAGCCGGGTTTGCCAAAGATCGATTTCAAAAAGGAAATGGTTCTGGCGAGCCTCATGGGAGAGAGAACTTCCTCCGGTTACAAAATAGAGATTTGCGGAGTCACTCTCGAAAAAGGAATCATTGAGGTCAAGGTCAAAAACCACGAAACTCCGGGGAACTTGACTTTGATGACCCAACCGTATCACATCGTCACAATACCGAAATATCCCTATAAGATTGAGTTTGAACACGAGAAGGTGAAATAGTACAAAGGAACTGACTTTAGTTTCGTTTCTTGTCCAGCCAATGAAGCACACTTTTCAAGACTATATTAAAGCACCGGTGACCGCACCACCCAGGAAAAGAGAGGTTATTTTCAGTAATGTGGAAGACATTATCAAGTATGTGGACTGGCTCAAAGAAATTGTGGACGCAACAGTTCCTTTTTGGAGCGATCTGTACGACGAATATGACAGATATTTTGAGAAGCGCGGTAGGATAATTACTGCAGATTTTAGTGAAATCTGGGCAAACCCCAGGATTACAGAACTTGCCGTCTATGCAGTAGATATAAAACATTTCCAATGCTGTTGGGCTAAGGATCGAAAGACAAGGTCACGCTTTCTCGAAAAGCTAGTTAATGAGCCACGAAGTACTCTCTTCGAAATCTTCATTGCCCTGCAATACTGTTTTGCTGGCTACCATGTTGGTTTGATTCCTCAATTCAAAGGAGAAACCACGCCAGACATTGTTGTAAGCCATCACCAAGGTTGCGTACTTGTAGAATGTATGAATAAGGAATCCAATCGGCAAAGGAAGCATATAATTGACAAGCTCATCTGGGACTTGACGGAAGGGGGCATATATCAGAAAGTGAGAGAGCAGATCAGGGATTGGCGTTTGCCCCTTATTCTTGCCATAAAGGTTCCTGAAGAAATCAACTGGTTGGAGAAATCTTTGGAAAAGAGACTAAGCGAGGAGATTATAAACAGAGTTTATACAGACCTTTGCTCTGAGTACGAGTTGATTAGCTTTGTGGTCTTCTCTAGTGGGCTTAACCCATCACTGGGTATCAATCGTAAAGGAGAATTTCAAACAGACAAGCTGACTTTTGCCTTTAAGAACCCAAGTGCGAAATATCAAATTCCTGGACACTTTAGACGGCAGGGACGTTTATCAGAAAAGGAACGTCAAGAGTTGCTTGCAAAGACATGAAAAATTGGTATTAAAGACCGTGAAAATAAAAGATGCACTTGTAAATCTCAAATATGACACAACGTGATCATAATAGGGTTAAGCTTGAGCACGAGAAGGTTTAGTAGCGTCTGACGAGAAGATACATGGCCATCTTAGTTGGTAAAAAAAGCAAGATCATCGTTCAGGGGATTACCGGCGGTGCCGGCAGTTTTCACACCAAACGGATGCTCAAATACGGCACCAAGATCGTCGCCGGAACCTCCCCGGGTAAAGGCGGACAAAAAGTCGAGAACGTTCCGGTTTACGACACCGTCAACGAATGCGTTGAAAACCACGACGCCGATGTCTCCGTGATCTTTCTCCCGGCCCGATTCGTGATGGACGCTGCCATCGAGGCCATCCACGCCGGAGTGAAACTGGTGGTGGTCATCCCCGAGCATATCCCTATCAAGGACATGATGGTGGTGAGAAAAGAAGCTCAGAAATACGGAGCCCGGGTGTTGGGAGGCAACACCGCCGGAATAATCTCTCCCGGAGAGGCGAATTTAGGGATTATGCCGGATATCGCCTTCTCCCCGGGGAGGGTCGGCACCGTCTCCAGAAGCGGCTCTTTGACTTACTATGTCGCCGACACCCTAACCCGCACCGGTTACGGAGAGACCACCTGTGTCGGTCTGGGCGGCGACCCGGTCTTGGGTTCCACCTTCAACGAGATATTGGAGCTTTTCGAGCAGGACGAGAAGACCAGAGCGGTGGTTTTAGTCGGCGAAATCGGGGGCGTTTACGAGGAGTTGGCGGGGGAGACCATCTCGAAGATGAAAAAGCCGGTGGTAGCGATGGTGGGGGGGCTGACCGCCCCTCCGGGGAAACAGATGGGACATGCCGGCGCCATCGTGGAGGGGGGGCTGGGTACCGCCCAGAGCAAAGTCAAAGCCTTGGAGGAATCCGGAGCTCACATCGCCAGGATGTTCTGGGATATTCCCAAGATCTTAGAGGGGCAGGGAGTATGAGTTCGTCTTTCGAAACTTGGGCCAGGCAAGTAACGGTTTTGATTTGGTAAAACAGGTGAGACTAAAGTTGGAGGAGGCGGAGTCCAAAGCCGAGGTTGGTCCGAAGGTGATGGTTTTAGTCTACCGCGAGCAGGTGGTGGAATCGATCCACCGCGGCTGCGCGGTCGTGGTTGACTCCGAGGGGAAGATACATCATCAAATAGGAGATGTGGATTTCTTTACCTTCTTACGGTCTGCGGCCAAGCCCTTTCAGGTTGTGCCTCTAATCGAATCCGGGGCCGCCAGGAAGTTCGGTTTCAGCAACAAGGAGATCGCCATAATGGCGGGCTCTCATTCCGGCGAGGAGCAGCATGTCCAGACGGTGGCGGAGATTTTGGACAAAATCGGACTGTCTGAATCGGACCTACAGTGTGGTGCCCATATCCCCCACTATTACGTGGCCAAAGGACTCACCCCCGAAGCTGGAGAGGTCTTCAGACCACTGCAGCACAACTGCTCTGGAAAGCATGCCGCGATGTTGGCGCTCTCGATCTTCAAAAGCTGGGAGATCAAAGGCTACATCGACTGGAACCACCCGGCGCAGAAGACGATTCTGAAGGCGATCGCGGACGTTTGCCATTTTCCCGCTGAGAAAATCGGCCGGGGAATCGATGGCTGCAACGCTCCGGTTCACGCCCTGCCATTGAAGAATATCGCCTGGGGTTTTGCCACTCTTCTGTCTCCGAGCTCGGTCCCCAAAGAGACCGCCAAGGCTTATTCCACCGTAAGCCGGGCGATGTTGGAATATCTGGAGATGGTATCGGGTGAGGAGAGATTCGATTACGAGCTGATGAAGATGCTCCCGGGGAAATTGATCTCCAAGGCGGGAGCAGAAGGACTGCAGTGTGTCGGTCTGGTCGATAGCCGTTTGGGGGTGGCGTTAAAAATAGAAGATGGGGCCACCAGAGCGGTGCGCCCAGCGACGCTGGAGCTTCTGAGACTAATAGAGGTCCTGGGAGAGGAAGAGCTGCAGAAACTGGAGCGGTTCTATTCCCCCAAGATCGAAAACTGGAGCGGTCACCAGATCGGGCATATCAAACCGAAGTTCACCTTGGAGTAACCTTTCAGAAAGGTTGGTGACAATGGAGCTAGCAAAACAGCTTCCAGAGATCGAGAAGATAAAAGACCAGGATTTAAAGGAGAAAGTCGTCGCCACCTGGGAGGAGGCCATCAAATTGGGCGGTTGGTCAGGAAAGGATTTAGAGAAGATCCCCTTCACGCTTCTGCTTCCCGATTGTCCTGTAAATCTAACAGAGCATACCCGTGCGGTCACCAACACTGCCTTGATGATGGCCGTTACCATGAAGGATTTCTACGGGGAGAGGGTGAAAATCGATTTCGACATTCTCGTCGCCGGTGGTTTGCTTCACGACGTCGGTAAGTTGCTGGAGTATTCCAGATCCGACGGGAAAGTCTCCAAAAGCAAAAGCGGCAGGTTGCTGAGACACCCCTTCTCCGGCGCGAACCTGGCGTACAAAAATGGTCTTCCCGAGGAGGTAGTTCACATAATCGCCACCCACGCCCACGAAGGGGACGGTGGTTATCGCACCACCGAGGCCATACTCATCAATCATGCTGATTTTGCCAATTTCGAATCGTTGGGGGGTAAGGCCTGATACTTCGGTTGAAGCTTCGCGAGAGTAACGAGATTCTATCGACACTGATGAATAGCCTTTTGTCATTTTGGAGACCTAAGGGTTTCCGCTACAGTGTGTGATGTGGCGGAGGATTACACCCTGTGATGTAGCGGAAGACTTCAGTCTTCCATCCTGGAGAGATCAGGTGAAAATAATTCCCGAACCTTACAAGATAAAAGCTGTCGAGCCGATCAGGCTTCTCTCTCGAAGGGAAAGAGAAAAAAAGATCCGCCAGGCGAAGTTCAACCTCTTCAAGTTAAGGTCTGAGGATGTCTACATCGACCTTCTGACCGACTCTGGCACTTCGGCTCTGTCAGATAATCAATGGGCGGGCCTGCTTCAGGGGGACGAAGCCTATGCCGGCTCCAGGAATTACTACCACTTCGTCGACACCATAAAGGAGATAACCGGATTTGAGCACATCATCCCGGTTCACCAGGGGAGAGCCGCCGAGAATCTCCTGTTCACCACTCTCTTGAAGAAAGGGGATATCGTCCCCTCGAACACTCATTTCGACACTACCCGCGCCAACATCGAACGTCAGGGAGCAACGGCATTAGATTTGCTCATCGAGGAGGGAAAAAGCTTCGACAGCGACTATCCCTTCAAAGGGAACATGGACTTAGAGGAGCTCAGGAGGCTCGTCAAGAAATACGGCAAGAAGAGAATCCCTGCCGGGACGATGACGGTAACCAACAACAGTGGAGGGGGACAACCCGCCTCCATGGAGAACATAAAATCGGCGAGCAGAATCCTTCATCGTCACGGCATAAAGCTCCTCTTTGATGCTTGTCGTTATGCGGAGAACGCCCATTTCATCAAGAAACGGGAACCGGGTTACGCTCGCCGTTCGGTCAAATCGATTGCCCGGGAGATGTTCTCCTACGCCGATGGTTGCACCATGTCGGCGAAAAAGGACGGGCTCTCCAACATCGGCGGGTTTATAGCACTAAACGATGGCAAGTTGGCGACGGATGTCTCTAACCTCCTGATATTGCTGGAGGGCTTCCCCACATACGGAGGTCTTGCGGGCAGAGATTTAGAGGCCATAGCTCGCGGTCTTCGCGAGGGGCTGGAGGAGGATTACCTCGATTTCCGGGTGAATCAGGTAGCATACCTGGGGAGACTTTTGGAGGAGGTGGGTCTTTCCCCCATGAATCCGACCGGGGGACACGCCGTCTATGTGGAGGCGGGCGGTTACCTGCCTCATATTCCCCGAAAACAGTTCCCGGCGCAGGCCCTGACCGTGGCTTTGTATCGGGAGGGTGGAATTCGTAGCTGCGAGTTCGGGGGTGCGACGTTCACGCAGACTGACAAAAAGAGCGGAAGGATCAGGTCAGTGCCGATGGATTTGGTCCGCTTTGCAATTCCCCGGAGGGTTTACACTCACTCCCATCTCGATTACGTCGCCGAGGTTTTCACAGAGGTAGGAAAGAAAAAGGATGAAGTCCGGGGGTTGCGCATCGTTTATGAGCCCACGAGGCTGCGACTTTTCACGGTAGAATTTGAGGAGATCTAAATATCATAGGAGTCAATATGCCCAAAGAGAAAAGACAGGTGACCCTGCCGCCGGAGGAGATGCCTAGAAAATGGTATAATATCCTTCCCGACCTTCCAGAACAGTTGCCACCACCTCAGGATCCCGAGACGGGAGAATCCCGCATCAAAGCTCTGCCGGAGATCTTGCTGGGGGAGTGTCTGAAGCAGGAGTTTTCGACCGAGAGGTGGATTGATATTCCTGAGGAGTTGATTCAACTCTACATGCAAGCCGGCAGACCGAGACCGATGTTTCGAGCTTTGAGTCTGGAGAAAAGACTTGGCACCCCGGCACGAATGTACTACAAGGGAGAATTCTTCAGCCCCACCGGAAGCCACAAGGTGAATACCGCTATTGCTCAATCCTTTTACGCCAGGGAGGAGGGTTACGAGAGGGTAACCACCGAGACCGGCGCCGGTCAGTGGGGGACGGCTTTAGCGTACGGAGCCAGCTTGGCGGGACTGAAGTGCACCGTCTTCTGGGTGCGGGCGGTTTATAACTGGAAAGCCGACCGCCGTGCTCTCATGGAGATGTATGGGGCCGAGGTCTACGCCTCCCCGAGCAACAAAACTGATGTGGGTCGTCCCCTTTTCGAGAAGAATCCCAACCATAACGGCTCCCTGGGAATCGCAATCTCGGAGGGGATGGAGGATGCCAAGAAGAACAAGAATGCTATATATTGCTTGGGCTCGGTTCTGAACCATGTCCTGATGCACCAGACCATCATCGGTCTGGAGTCCAAAAAGCAGTTCGAGATCTTCGACGATTATCCCGATCTGGTCATTTCCTGTCTGGGAGGAGGCAGCAACTTCGGCGGTTTCGCCATCCCCTTCATGCACGATGTCTTGAAAGAGGGGAAGAAGACGAAATTCATCGCCGCTCAGAGTCAGGTGTCGCCGAACCTGCAGGGGGAATACCGTTACGACTTCGCCGATTACGCTGAGCAAACTCCGCTTCTGAAAATGTATACTTTGGGACACAAAATCGAGATGGGTCCTATCAAGGGGGATGGCTTGAGATATCACGGTTGCTCCCCGATTCTGAGCCTTCTGAGAAACAAGGGCTACATCGACACCATCGCCTATCCTCAGGATGAGAAGAAGGTCTTCGATCTGGCGAAGATTTTCCTTCAGACGGAAGGTTATCTGCCCGCCCCGGAATCGGCTTACAGTATCGCTTGCGCCATTGAAGAGGCGTTAAAATGCAAAGAGACCGGCGAGGAGAAGGTGATTGCCTTCAACGTCAGTGGGCATGGCTTTCTGGACATGCCGGGCTTTAGAGAAGTTATGGGATTAGCGTAGGCAGTTAATGAGTCCCGTCAGGACTCACCCGCCGCGGCGGGTTTCGGTCCCGACAGAACTTTGGAGCTGTTGGCGAAAACCCCTGGCAGAGGCCGGGGGCTACCCATTTGTTTTCAGACGGAAGCATCGAGGGAATTCGGAAGTAGCGGAAACCTTTAGGTTTCCAGAAAAGAATCTCGCCGTTGGTCACGGATGCCCTCATCCGTGACCGCCCCGGTATCGGACGGGGCGTCCGATACCAACAGGTTGAGGTCTTTCTCAGTTGCGTCAGGACTGAAGCGGTGCGTGTGCTGATGGCGGATACCGGACTCTACTGTCGGGACTCACTACGTTTCGGTCCCGACAGAATTTCCTCGGCGTTGGACAACCCCCGGCAGAGGCCGGTGGCTACCCACTCATTTTGAGTCTCGTGGATTCCTTTAGAGACCAGAAGAGTTGTGAGAAGACCATCTTCACAGAGCCGTTAGAACTTGATAGGAAACAGGACTCAAACCTTTGATTGCTTTTTCCACAATTTCTGTTGCGCTACCATCTCTTCAAAGCGCTTGACAGCGTTGAAATTGGAAGTTAAATTGCTACATCTGGGAGTAATTAGGGCTTTGAGAGGTCGTTCACCGATTGGTGTCCAGGCTAAATCTCTTTGCTTCCCGGTTCGATAAATAGCTGTAGAATTGTGGATTGGAAACATCGGTTCATGAAGGGAAACAAAATGCCAGAACTACTGAGAAAAGCAGTTGCGATAACAATGAGCCTCTCGATGCTATTGGTGGGGTGTGCCGGTAACGTCAGCCAGCTTAACAAGGCCATCACTCAGGCAGCGGCGACGCCTTCGAGCGAAATTGATCTCGAGCAATATCGTCTCCAACTGGGCGATGTAATCTCCGTGGTTTTCTATGGCAATCCGGAGATGGACCAGAAGGTAATTGTCAAGCCCGACGGGAATATTTCTCTCTTTCTGGTAGGAGATATTCAAGCTGATGGTCTGACGCTGACGGAGTTGGAGGCCAGGGTGGAGGAGGAATATTCAACCCAGATGAAGAGTCCGGAAATCCGTCTCACCATGGATAGGTTCTTGGGGTATAACATCTATGTCGGAGGGGAGGTTGTCGATCCCGGGACTTACCCCCTGACCAAGGGGCTGACCTTACTGCAGGCGATATTTCTAGCTGGGGGGTTCAATGAGAATGCTAAGGCCAATAGAGTGATAATCTATAGTCGCCCCGAGGGGGGTGAGTTAGGGAGATATCAGAAAATAGTGGTCGATGTGAGCAAGATGTTGAAGGGGAAGGCCGATTTTCAGGATCCGAAGTTGAAACCCTTCGATACTATCTTCGTTTCCCGCTCCAACATCGTTAAGGTGGACCTCTTCGTGGACCAATACATAAATCGACTGGTTCCCTTCCCGGTAGTTCAGGTGTTAAGCTTCATTTTGCTCTGGGAGAGGCTCAGGGACTGATCCCGGATTCACCCTCCCCAAACGATGAGGTTAGCTCCGAGTTAGTCGCTCGGAGACAAAAGCATTGCCCCAGTTAAGTTGTTATCTTCGGTGGAGGCTTTGAGGAAACTGAAAAAACGAGTTCTCTTGATCGGTCTGGATGCCGCCACCTTCGATGTTATGGCCCCGATGCTCGAGAGCGGAAAGCTCCCGAATCTCGAGGGCCTGATGGAGAGTGGGTCCTCGGGGATGCTGCTCTCCACCATACCGGACCTCTCCCCGGTTGCCTGGAGTACGTTTGCCACCGGCAAAAATGCCGGAAAGCACGGCATCTTCAGCTTCGTGGTCAGCAAACCCCAGAGTTACGAGATCTCCCTGGCCAACGCCGGCTTGAGGCGAGCGGAGGCATTCTGGAGAATCCTCTCCAGACGGGGCCGCAAGGTGGGGGTGGTCAACATGCCCTTCTCCTACCCTCCGGAGGAGGTGAACGGTTACTTCGTCTCCGGGATGGACGCCCCCGGCACCAGCAGCGATTACACCTATCCGAGGGAGTTGAAATCGGAGATCAAAGAGCTTCTGGATGACTATACCATCGATTACTCCTTCGTCGGCTCGCTGGAGAAGGGGAATCGGGGGGAGATACTGAGCAGGCTCTTCGAGGCCGAAAAGAAACGTTTGCAGCTTTCCCTGCACCTGATGAGGAAATTCGACTGGGACCTCTTCTTTGTGGTCTTCGTGGCCCTGGACCGTGTCCAGCATTTCTTCTGGCACCTCATGGAGCCCAATCATCCCCTTTACAACGAAGTCGGGGGAGAGAGATTCCGGGAGGCCATCCCGGAGATGTATGTGAAAATGGATCAACTCGTAGGACGGCTGTTGGAGGCGATCGACGAGGACACCTACGTTGTAGTTATGTCCGACCATGGTGCCGGTCCCTTCGACAACAGCGTCCCTCACCTCAATTTGAACGATTTCTTCATAGAGAAGGGCTATCTCTCCCTGACATCCAGAGGCGCTACCGGAGGAATAGCCTCTCTGCTCCGGGGGTCGCGCTCGCTTCTGCGCAGGTATCTCTCCCCCAAGATGAAGGAGAGATTGAAAGCCCTTTTGCCCGGTGCCCGCGAGTGGACACAGTCGTTCACCTATTTTTCCGGGATCGATTGGGAAAAGACTAAAGCGTATGCAACCTACGATGAGATTATGTCTCGAGGAATTAGGTTGAACCTCAAGGGGCGGGAGCCTCAGGGAATCGTCAACCCCGGAGAGGAGTATGAGAGCTTTCGGGAGGAGTTAGTGCAAACTCTGAGCCAGTTGCGGCACCCGTTGACCAATCTCCCGATAGTGGATAGGGTTTATCGCCGGGAGGAGCTTTACCATGGGGAATGCTTTGAGCAGGCGCCAGACCTTTTCGTCTTCTGGAATGACCATGCCTATTTCTGCGGGAATGCCCTGACCGACAAGAGCAAATACCGGGAGGTCGAAAGGCCGGGCAGACAGTTCAAGCTTACCCAAATTCAGCGCTCCGGAGACCACCGCCGCAACGGCATCTTGATCGTTAAGGGGGCAGGTGTTAAAAGTGAATTTGACTTCGAGTCCGCCGATATTATGGATGTCATTCCCACCGTGTTTTACCTGTTGGGGGAGCCGGTTCCGGAGGACATGGACGGCAAGGTTTTAACCAACATCATCGCCGGAGATTATCTCTCGGGGCACCCGGTGAACTTCTCAACTGAGAAAGGGGTGGATAGATCCCCTCCCGCGGAGCAAGTCTACACTGAGGACGAAGCTGAGCTGGTCGAGGAGCGTTTGCGAAACTTAGGGTATATCGAGTGAGAATATTGATGTCCAAGATGGCAATAGATAGTGGAGGCTCTCAGCGCTCTTTTCTCCCGGACTACATTTCTGGGACTCCTCTCGATTCCGGGGGCAGTATCCTTGAGAAAGATCGATGAGATTAACCTCCAGGTTCTAGCTTGTGATGATATGAAGGTTCTGTCTGTAAATCAATTCTACGGCATCAACGGTGGTTCCGACCGCTGCTTCCACGACTGGAATCGTGTCTTGGTTGAACATGGTCACCAGTTCGTCCCCTTTGCGATGCGAGCCGACAACGATTTCCCCAGCGAATACTCCGATTTCTTCGTCAGCAACGTGAAATTCTTCGACGGCAAGAAAAGCCTCTGGGATTCGCTGAAGATCGCCTCTAGAATTATCTACTTCGTGGAGGCGAGAGATAGGATCACCAAACTGATGGGGCTGACCAAGCCGGATATAGCTCACCTGCACATCATCTACCATCAGCTTTCGCCCTCCATCCTGCCGGCCATAAAGAGCTTCGGGATTCCGATCGTCCAGACCCTCCACGACTACAAGAGGATTTGCCCCACCTATCACCTGTCGGCACACGATCAGATTTGCGAGAGGTGTAAGAAGCACAAGTATTACCAGGCGGTCTTGCGGCGCTGCAATCGGGGTTCCTTTACTGCCAGTTTGCTCAACTGCATAGAGATGTATGTCCACAAGTTCCTCAAGATCTATGAGAAAAATGTAGACCTCTTCATCTCCCCCAGCCACTTCCTCAAAAACAAGATGTTAGAGTTCGGCTTCAAGCCCAAGAGATTCGAGGTGGTGCCCAACTTCATAGTCTTGGACGGTTATGAGCCGAAATATGAGGCAGACGACTATTTCGTCCACTTCGGGCGATTGGTTCGGGTCAAGGGACTCATGACCTTGATGGAGGCGATGTCCCGATTGAAATCCAAAAACCTCCAGCTTTACATCATCGGGCAGGGATACATGCGCTCGGAGATGGAGGCTTACTGTTCCCAAAAGGGTTTGGACAATGTCAAGTTCCTGGGCTGGAAATCGGGAGATGAATTGAAGGAGCTGATCCGCAACTCCCTTTTCACGATAATGCCCTCGGAGTGGTATGAAAACTACCCCCTCTCGGTCCTGGAGTCTTTGGCTATGGGCAAACCGGTCATCGCCTCCGATATCGGGGGGATGCCGGAGATGATCGTCGACGGTGTTGACGGGCTCGTCTGCAAGCCCGGCGACCCCGAAGATATAGCCGAAAAGATAGATCACCTTTTCGCCAACCGCCACCGTCTGCCCGAGATGGGAAGGGCCGCCCGATTGAAGATAGAGAAGGAGTACACCCCTGAAAATTACTACAGTCGGGTGATGAAGCTCTATCAGTCACTCCTATCCTAGAAGGAAGTAGTGTCTCCCAGGAAAATATTGCTCCTCGGAATCGATGGTTCCACCTTTGACCTCCTCTCTCCCTGGATAGAGGCCGGCAAATTGCCTGTCTTTGAAAGGATTTTAAGGACTGGAAGCCACGGGGTCTTGACCAGCACCATCCCGGCCCAGACCTGTCCGGCGCTCCCCTCCCTGTACACCGGAAAAAACCCCGGCAACACCGGGCTTTTCGGCTTCGTCAAAGCCGGCGGGGGCATTAGTTCCTCCTTCGATGTGGAAGCCAAACCGGTCTGGCAGTTGCTCTCGGAGAAGGGGCTTAAAAGCGGGATTTTCAATCTCCGCACCACATACCCCGCCCGATCGTTTAAGGGGATGATGTTTGCCAGCATCCAAAACCCCAGGGTGCAACCCAACTACGCACATCCCAGAGAGGCCAAAGCTAGACTGGAGGGGTTCATCACCACCTGGGCGGAGACTCGTAAGGTTCACTCGATTTGCCTCCAGGGGAGACGGGAGGGAGTTGAGAAACTCTTGGAGGTCACCAGGGGACGTTACCGACTGGCCAAAAGACTGCTTCAGGAGGAGAACTTCGATTTCCTCCTCCTGTGGATAGAGAATACCGATGCGGTGCAGCATACCTGTTGGAGTCACCCGGAGCTGATTTTGTCCTTCTTTCAAGGTTTGGAGGAGATCCTCTCCGATCTGCTCGAAAGCTATCCCAACGAGAATATTCTCATCTGCTCCGACCATGGCTTCGGAGGTTATCGCACCAAAGACCTCTACATCAACAACTGGCTGAGGGAGCAGGGGTTCATCAGGGTTAAGGGCAATAGATTCTTTCCCGAACTGGTCTCTTGGGGATACACGGTGGCGGATAAGCTCTTCAACCGGGTCTTCAAGGGGGTGCCGGCCATTGTCGCCAGAGCGGTGATCCGATGGTTGTTGCACCAGCTCCGCAGGTTGTTAGGTCTGGCCCTCTATTTGAAGGGCAGAAAACCTCAGCGGGTCAAACCTGAGAAGAAAGCTGTCCGGCAGGTGCTTTTCAGGAGAAAGCCTTTTGTCCCGGGCGCGGACTGGAAAAGCTCGGTTGCATACGCCAACAACAGCTGGGGAGTGTATGTCAATCGAGAGGTAGTGCCTCCGGATGAATATCTCCAGACCGTGGAGAGAATCATTCGGGAGCTGAAATCTTTGAGAGACTGGGAGGGGAAGCCGGTCATAAAGGAGGCCTGGGAGAAGGGAGAGATTTACTCCGGCAAATATCTGGATCAGATCCCCGACATAGTGATTCTGGGTTCCGACGAATATTTCGTACGCACTCGACCCTCCACGAAGATCCTCTCGAAGACGGCGACGCCTCTGGAGGTGGCCTCTCACCGCACCGCCAGAAACGGTCTTTTCATGGCGGTCGGGCCGGACATAAAGAAGGATTACAAAATGGAGGGCGCCAATATCGAGGATGTCACTCCGACGGTCCTGCATCTTCTCGGTTTGGAGATTCCCGAAGATATTGATGGTGAAGTGTTGAAGGAGATCTTCAGGGAGGGGTCAAATCCCGCCGTGCGAGAGGTCAAATTCACCAAGCCCGCTGAGTATGAGTTGGAAGAGGCGAAAATCTCCAAAGAGGAAGAGGCCGCCATGAAGGGGATGCTCAGGGGCCTCGGTTACCTCGATGAGGAGACGGGTTGATTCATCCCTGAGATTGAGTTTCCAATATTTGCACAAACCAAGTTTGTAAACCCAAAGGCCATACGCTCGTATGAGTTTCCGCTAAAATCCCTATCATTTCAATTCCCAGTGGCGGAGGCCACCGGGCTACCCTCGGTTGGTTCACGGTTGACGGTTCACAGTCAACAGAAACGGCGGTGATAAATTCGCCGCCCTACAGGTTTGAGCAAGCCACAAAAGAGAATCCGTAGGGGTCGGAATTTATCCGACCCTGTGGACGGTGGGTGGCAACCCCATACGGTTCATATGATCCCCTGCTCTACGGTTTTGCGTGGCAGTCAATTCTGGAAACCTGAAGGTTTCCGCTACAATGTTGGTTCACGGTTGACGGTTCACGGTCAACAGAAAGGGCGGCGATGAATTCACCCCCGTGGTTTCAGGGGACTTCATACTTTACAGATAACTGGTTACCTATTCCGGTTTCCTGTCTGCTGTTTGCTATCTTTAGAAACCTGAAGGTTTTTCCTCTACATAATATTCAACCGAGTGGCAGAGGCCACTCGACTACCCTGTGGGGGTCACTCTGAGGCCAGGGCAATCTCCTCTTCGAGGTGGTCTTCAGCAAATCTCATAATAGTGCGGGCGCAGCCGTGAAGCTCTTCAATGGTTTCAGGACTACAAGTGCTTTGTAGTTGGTCCCCTTCCCCCTTAGGATGTCGAAAACGGAGATAGAAGCGATCAAGCTTCTGGGCCTTCTGCTTCACCCCCTCGGGGATTTCGAAGTCGTCGCATCTCTCCAAGAAATGCATTATCCCCAGAAGGCTGTGGTCGGGGGGAACCTGCCCCCTTCTGGCCACCAGGGCATTGAAAGCCTTCTCCGCCATCTGCTGGCAGTGAAAGGCGGCTTTGGTAAACTCTCCCTTTTTCACCAGAATCCGAACCGCGTGGTCGTCCTCGTTGGCAGTGGCCAAATACCAGATCACTTGTTGCCTCATTGTCAAATCTCCTTTTTGACTCCATCGGGCTTTTGGGGTTCCTCCCTGGACTTAATAACGTTTCAAAGGCAGATTCGGAATCAACCCCTTGCAGTTTTCATCGCCGTCACGATTCTGGGAAGCACCTCTCCCGACTTCCCTAAGAGAGCTTCGTCCAGAATAGATGTTATCTCGGTCCTTTCAATGTTCACCTCCACCACGTAGGCGCCCGACTCCTTCGCCACCAGGGGGAGTGAAGCCGCCGGCTGAACGACCGCGGAGGTGCCGATGCTGAAAAAGAGCTCACAGCTTCTGCAAAGCTGGAAGGCTGTCTCCAAAGCCTTTGGGGGGAGCATCTCCCCGAACCAGACCACATCGGGGCGGATGTAACCACCACATTCGCACGTGGGGACTTTCTTTGTCTCGGTGATCTCCACCTCCTGGTAATAGCGATTACATTTTATACATCGGCTCCTCTGGATGTTGCCATGAAGCTCGATCACGTTTTCGGAGCCAGCCTTGTGGTGTAGTCCGTCGATATTCTGGGTGATCAGGGAGAACTCCGGAAAGACTCCCTGCATCTCCGCTAAGGCGTAATGCCCGGGATTTGGTTCTATTTTGCTCATCAGTTCCCGGCGATAGGAATACCACTCCCAGACCAATTCCGGGTTTCTCATGAAAGCATCGATGGTCGCCAACTCCTCTGGCCGGAACTTCTTCCAGAGTCCGTCCTCCCCCCGGAAGGTGGGCACCCCGCTCTCGGCGGACATTCCCGCGCCGGTCAAAACCGCCACCCTCTTAGCGGTGGTGAGCTTCTCTCTCAATGCCTCGGAAATCTGCATGCCAAAAAACCTGCTTGAGTCGTGCAAGTCTATTAGGCCTGATAATAGCCTCTCGACAGTGCAGGGTCAAGGCAATTTTGCCCACTGTTTACTGGTTATCCAAGTATCGTGAACAGGTGGTCTACTTATTTAGCCTCGATCTAAACTGGGGTTGTCAGTTAAGAAGCGATTGAAGATTTTTGCTGGCAGAGTTCTTCGCTACCGTTGAAGCCTTCCTGCCGCATCCAAATTTCTAAGGCCGGAGCAGAAGCTCCCGGCTTTTAACTGCAGGGAGTTTAAAACTTAAGAAGCTTCTCATTTCGTGAGGTTCACCCTCGACATATGATATCTTATTGAGAATGCAAATCAAATTTGCAGAAACAGACTGGGATCAGTGGTGAGTAGTGAGCGGTTAGTGGTAGACAGCACCACAAAACAGCTTATCCTCCGTTCCCGGAATCAAAAAAGGCCGCTCCCGATGGGGGCGGCCTTGAGGAAAACAGAACAGGTCCTGCTACGGTTCGAAGTCCTCTATCGCATCTAAGAGCAGCTTCTTGGCGTATTTGTAGTTGTGTATCCCTTTACTGCCGTCATTTTTCACGAAGTCGTAGTTGAATCTGGCATACCAGAAATCGCCAGTGGTGTCGGTGACATCAGCATAGGCATCCAGCTCAGAATGGAGGCTGTTAAGCCAGGTGTTGATGGAATCCTGTTTAGAATCGATGTTGAAATCTGCGGCTCCGCTGTGGCAACCCACCACCGCACAGGCGGCCAACCGCGGTTGGAAGGTGTGACTGCTGGCGGTGTCATCCTCAGCTCGGTAGAAATGACAACCGAGACAGGTCTCCAACTCGAACAGGGTGGTGTGCTGTGAGCTTTCGTAGGTGGTGTCATATTCGTGTCCCCCGATAGCCGTTAACATCGAATACTGGATGTGGCGCGGGGTCTCGTAGGAGATAGTATCGGGTAGCTCGCAGTCCCTCATATGACATTGTTCGCAGAGCCCGGTTTCTCCCACCCCCGCGGGGAGCCGGAGCTGACCACTATAGTCGGCGCGGTGAGGATGGTGGCAGGCCAAACAGACCAGGGCTTGAGGGTCACCCGGCAAGGTGTAATCGTAATGCAGCGCCGCCAGGAAGCCCTCGGCGGTGTGACAGTCGGCGCAGCCAGGATCACTGGCCTGGCCTTTGCCGGCGGTGTCGGAATAACTGTGGGCTGAAGTCTGCCACTCGGTCAAATAGGGATGATGCTGGGTTTGGTGGCATCCGGCGCAGAATTGGGCGGTTAACGGAGACTCCAAAGGCTGCCTGAGGCTATCGGGAGCAGAGGCATGAAACGAACCGGGACCATGGCAGTTCTCACACTGCACCCCGGCGAGCCGATCTACCATCTGCTCGTCGAAGCCACCGTTGTTGACACTCAAATTCCAACCGACGGTGTGGCAGACCAGACACTGGGGATCGTCGCCGCGGCCGCGATTCACAAGAGCAGTATAGGCATCGGCGTGGGCGGTGGAGCCCCACCAGGTGAGTATGGAGGTGTGGCATTCCTCGTTGCAGCTCTGTGCCCCCACATAATAGAGAGTCTCAGCAGGGGTGTATTCACCCACCTGGATGCTCACCGTAGCTTCGGTGCTATCGGTGCCATCGAAGACGTTGACCCTCACATCGTAGAGACCGGCGGTGCTGGGAGCGGCCCAGAAGGCGGTATCTCTGTTGGCGTGAAAAACTCTTCCGGAATCAGAGCTCCAGATGTGAGTGGTAGAATCCCCATCCGGATCCGAATAGCTCACAAAGAGGGTATCCAGCTCCCCAGCCCCGACCGAATCAGAGCTGGCGCTGACACTTAAAATCTCCGGGGGGCGGTTGGCGGGGCCGGTAGTATCCTTTTTGGTGCAGCCCAAAACGAGAAGTAACGCCGCCATTAACCCCACTACTGAAGTCCGCAAAGCATATTTCATTTCAACACCTTACCTTTAGAGAAATCCGTGCAAAGAAATTCTATCTCAAAGAGGCTCGTTCCTTACAGGTACTCCTGAGATTTCCCGCTATTATATCAAAAAGCTTGGGGATTTGTCAAGGGAAAAGGCCTCCCCGAATAAAATCGCTCTCCGCTCCGCGAGAAAGAGAATATAGCTACCAGAAGCAGCTACTCCCCTTGACCGCGGGGAACCTCCCGGTATCCCTTGGGGAGCTCGAACTCGCTGTCGCTGATCTTCTTGGTCTTAAGCTTGGTCACCTCCGAGATGTATCTGGAGTGGGTCCCGGCCGCCTCGGTCTCCATGACCATGACCATCTTCAAAGGTACCCCCTTGATTTCAGAGAGCCCTTCTGCCAGAGGTCCGCCCATGAACAGGCCTTTATAGAACTTGGAGAAGTCTATCTCAGGAGCGATCTCCTCACTGACCCACATATCCAAGGTCATGTTTGCCCAACTTACCTTGTATTGTTGGCAAGTGTATCCCAGGATCTTGTCTTTCTTGCCGGTCTTCGTCACCTTCGGTGGCTTGGCCATAGCGGCCTGAGCCTCCATCGCCTGCTGCATCTGCTTTTCTGCCATGGCTCTCTGCTCCGGAGGCAATGATTCCATCATCTTGGTCATCTGTTCCTGGCTTTGTTTCATAGCAACCTCCTGCTGACGGTAAAGCTCATCCAGCTCCGC
Organism: Candidatus Zixiibacteriota bacterium; assembly: GCA_030605835.1. Lineage (GTDB taxonomy): Bacteria > Zixibacteria > MSB-5A5 > DG-27 > DG-27 > DG-27. The sequence goes on from JAUWHO010000048.1 coordinate 119,762, forward strand.
GAAGGTCACTTGCGAATAGGTCTTTTTGTTGTGGTCTATCTCCCAGACCAGGTCCTTGTCCAGCCTGATGATGGTGGCCTTTTTATCCGTCAAATCCTCGCTTCTCAGGCGGTCAGACTTTGCATACCCCTTTAGGTGGTCGACTTCGGTGGTCTCTCCTCCCGGGGTGGAAGAGTACTCCGTGTTGGTCGTCTCGGAGTAGAGATCCCCCCAAACCGGGGTGGTAAACAGAAAAAGGATAATTACCCCCCATGAGAGAAGATTGAACTTGGAATGCAATTTCACCTGCATTTTCTACCTCCGTGAATTTATGGGTTTCTGACTTATGTTCCGCGGTCGGTTATCAGGCAAGTCATAATTCCAGTGATTGCGATACCAGTTCGGCAATATCGAATATCTTCAGCCTCTCTTCGGCGTCCAAGTCTTTGATCCCGTCAGAGAGCATCGTCAGGCAGAAAGGACAGGCAGAGGCCACCACTTCGGCCCCGGAATCCAGGATCTCCTGGGTGCGGATGTCGTTGACCCTCTTGCCGACGTCCTCCTCCATAAACATCCTGCCCCCGCCAGCCCCACAGCAGAAGGATTTCCCTTTACGGCGGGGGAGTTCGGTCAACCTGCCGTTGGTCAGGGACTTCAGTATCTGCCTTGGGGATTCATATATATCATTGTAACGTCCCAGGTAACAGGAATCGTGATAGGTGATCTTTTCCTTCAGTCCCGCCTTCAATTTCACTCTACCCTCGCGGATAAGCTTTCCTATGAACTCGCTGTGATGCCAGACCTCGAAGTCCCCACCGAATTGGGGGTACTCGTACTTGTAAGTATTAAACCCGTGAGGGCAAGTTGTCAAGATTTTTCTGACTCCGTAGTTCTTCAGAATCTTAAGGTTAGTCTCCACCAGGGTCTGAAACTGGTATTCGTCGCCCATCCGGCGGGCGGGATCGCCACAGCAGTTCTCCTCCTCGCCTAAGATGCCGAAGCTCACCCCGGCGGCTTTCAATATCTTCGCAAAGGCGATGGCAATCTTGGTGTTCCGGGCATCCAGGGAGCTGGAACAGCCGACCCAGAAAAGGTACTCCACTTCCCTATTCTCGCTTAGCAGCGGTATGTCCAGACCCTCAATCCAGTCAGTCCTGGAGCTCTGGGGAAGTCCCCAGGGGTTTTGGCTACGTTCCAGATTGCGCAGGGTGGTGGCGGCCTCAGGTGGTGCCTTTCCCTCCGATAGAACCAGATACCTGCGCATGTCCACTATCTTGTCAATATGTTCGATGAATACTGGGCAGTTGTAAACACAACCGTAGCAGGTGGTGCAGCTCCAGAGGGCCTCCTCCTCAACGATGGGGCCGATCAGCTGTCCTTTCTTTTCCTCACTTTCTCCTTCTTTGGCGTCGGCCTTAGATTTCAAAAGCTCCTCCCCGGAGCCCAGTAGATGATGCTGCAAGTTCAGAATGACATCCTTGGGCGAAAGCGGTTTGTCCGAAAGGTGCGCCGGGCAATTGAGGTCGCATCGTCCGCACTCGGTGCAGGTGTAAAGGTCCAAGATCCCTTTTCGAGAGAAGTCCTCAATCCTGTTGACTCCGAAAGATTCGCTCTCTTCCAGATCCATCTTTGTGAGCTGACCTCTGGGTCCCAGATTTCGGAAAAAGACGTTGAACGGCGCGGTCAGGATGTGCAGGTGTTTGGAGTAGGGGATGTAATCCAACAGGAAGAGAATCACCAATAAATGCGCCCACCAGAAGGCGAAATAGAGATTTCTGCTCACAGAGAAGCTCACTTCCCAGGAGCTGAAAAGGCCCGCCAGAGCGGAGCTAGCAAACGAGAATCGGTCTATACCTTCCGGGGCGATGGCAATCTTGAAACCGTCACCGACGAGGTCGAAGACCATTATCGCCAAAATCGAGAAGAGAAGTATGTTAGCGCCGGAAGAATAGACCGGTCCCGGTGGTCTCCAGATCAGCCGTCGATACAGGGCCATCAGAACCGCAACTATCACCAGAAGCTGGAACAGGTCTAGTAAGGAAAGATAATACGGCTTCAGGACTCCGTCCAGAAGTGGCAGGCCGAACCCGGAGTAGAAGCCCTGTCCCACTGTGGTTATGTACCCGATTACAACGAAAATGAACCCCCAGAAGATGAAGAAATGGGCAATCCCTGGATAGGGCACCATCAAAAGTCGCCTCTGACCGAAGACGTATTTCAAGAGGCTGGTAAGTCTTTTGCCGAAGCTGCCGAAGCTGTTCTCAGGTTGACCCAACTTCATGAGACGGATAAGCTTGACGACTCTCCGGCGGAAGATTGTGACAGAAATCACAAGGAAGAGAAGCAGAATAACCTTGCCGATTATCCCAAACTGCAGGGCCTGCAGGTTAGCTTGAGCAGTTTCCATTTTTGTCCACTTCCCATAAGAGGGATTGCTCTCTATCTGGTTTCGAATTCGATTTGAAGAGCGGGGAAAATTGATCTTCGTGAAGCACTTCGGCAGATTTTAGAGCAGACGGGTTCTGAAAGCCGAATTTCACTTCTAAATCGAAGACTAGTAAAAATTCTTTCTCAGGGTGAGCTTGATCGATTTGTTCTTTCCCAGAAGGTCGGCGTTGCACCGCAGCCGCCAGTTCTTCACAGTGGCGAATTCCTGAGCCTGGTTGAAGGATCTGATGGCGATGTAGGCATCGATGGCGCTGACAATGCGGTTCACCACCGCCGCCCCTAACATAAAGATCGCCCGACGGTTGGCGCTTTTGCTGTCGTTGCGCAGCTGTCGGAAGCGCTCCCGGGACTCATCATTGTTCCACTCCCAGTTCCAGAAATCGTCTTCGGGATAGGTGTTCTCTTCGTTTCGATCATAAAGCCGGGTGATCTGGTTGTAGTAGTCGCGCGATTCATAATAGGTCATCTTCTCGTAGAAAGTATCATCCTTCGCTTGGGTGTTCACCCCGGCATGCACCGCCGCGAAATTCTTGTAATCGTTCTCCCTCCAGCGGCCGTAAGACTTGAAGCCGTAATATCCCCCCCAGATCCCACCTTCCAGTGAGAAAAAGATGAAGCCTCTGGCCTTGGCGCCGGCGTAGAGCTCTCCGGCGCCGGGAACTGCCAGGGAGAGAGCCATCGCCAGGGGGGCCGACTTCCGTTTTCCCGCCTGGGGCTCTTCCCAATCCCAGGTCAAATCCTCGTCAACACCAGCCAGGCTGGGGAGAACTGCAAGCTGCCTCTGAAGGCTGGTCTCAATTGAGGGGCCCTTCTCATGGGTGGCGTTTGCAAGGCTACCCCACCAGAGGACGATTGCGAGCGTCAGAAGTCTCGATGCCTTCATAGGATCAGTCTAACTTAATAGAAACTCTTGGTCAATGTCAACTGGGGAATGCTCTCATTTTGATACTCTCGCATCTTCATCTTCAAATGGAGACCGGCAAACCTCTCCTGTTTTTTGTTATAGGAACGGGCCGTCAAGGCGGCATCGAAACCGGAGAGGACGTGGTTGACCAAAACACAGACGGTGAAAGTGCGGGCGCGAGAGAACATCCGATTGGATTCATCGCGCGTGTCTAAGTAAGTGTTGCGGTATGCACTGGGCGGGGGGTTTCGTGGATCAAACTGCTCAGGACTAACCCCAGCGTCCTCCCAACCGACGCTGAACTGGTCATACTTCCCAACGTTCTCGTAGTACTCGAGGTTCTTGATCACGTTACCCTGTTCGTCGACGGGGAGGTCGTGCGAGAACTCCTTTTTTTCGGTAGTGTCGAGGGTGTTCCACCAAGTGAAGTACCGATCAGGGTCGTAGTTCTGGTCCGCGAAGAGCCTGTATTCGTCCTCCTTGTCGTTCCCCTTCCCGTCGTAGACGAAATATCCGGCCCAGAGAGAAGCCTCCAGCCCCAGAAAGAGAAGAGGCTTTATCTTCGAGCCGGCGTAGAATTCACCGGCACCGGGTATCAGCATGGAGTAGAAAAAGGCTAACCTGGTGTTCTTTGGCTTGAAGGCGTAGATGTCCTCCTCTAACTGTCCCGGCTTTTCGCTTAAGTATTTCGCCTCCGCCCAGGAGGGAGAGACCTCCTCAATCTCGAGATAGGAATCGAAGGGGCGATTCAAAGAGGCGAAATAAGAACCGACCAGCTCTTTATTTGCAGTGGCCTCGGACTGCGAAGCCCAGACCGACCCGCAAACAACTAAGATCGAGGCTGCAAATGCCCAGAGGGCGAATCTTTTCAATTTCATCTTATCTTCTCCTGTCTACTGAAGCTCAAACGTTTACGTTCACGGCCTATACTTGGTATCGATCTCCAACGAGTCAATATCACCTCACTATCGCCATCTTGAAGATGGCGTGTTCTTTCAGAGAGCCACTTTGTGCCCCCACCCGGCAGAGATAGACTCCGGGAGCGAATTTAGAGCAGTCCAAAAGATAGTCGTTATCGGACACTTGACCTTGTTCCGCATGCTCGAAGATTAGCTCTCCGGTGAGGTCGAAAATCTTTATGTTCACCTCCGCGGGCTGATTGAGGTAATACCTGATCTTGGTCTCCTCCCCGGCGGGATTGGGATAATTATAAACCGAGCCTGGGGGAAGAAACTCGCCCACCACAATCGGAGAGAGAAGCGAGCTGGGGAAAAGAAAACTGTTCTGGGGGTTTTGACCGAAAGTTGACCACGATAGGTCTTCCTCCGTGAAAAGAGCGGCCAGATCCCAGAAGGTGATGAAGCCGTCGGCGTAGGAGCGGACGCAGACCTCCAGATCTCCGTCATTGTCCAGATCGACCACCGTTGGGGAGTCGTAAATTGGGAAGCCAGAGGGGAGGGGGAAGCCGTTCACCGGGTTGCCGTCGTAGCGATAGGCATACAGGTTCCCCTGGGGACCGCCCAAGATTATGTCCAGTTGGCCGTCACCGTCCAAGTCTCCCAGAACCGGGGTCGAGAGTATGAGGCCCATGTTTGTTGAGCGGCTCAATCTCACCGGGAAATTGGAGACCAGACTTCCGGTATAGTTGTAAGCGTATATCTCATCCTCGCCGGCAAGGATTATCTCCAAGAAACCATCTCCATCTATATCTCCGAGAATTGGGGGGCCGCTGAGGATTTCAGCGACCTGCCGGGGCCAGCCGGACTCCATCTCCCCATTGAGATTCCAGACGTAAAGGTAACCTCCGGCGGTGGAGGCGATAATCTCCTCCCCTCCGTCGTGGTCGATGTCTCCTATCACCGGATTGAAGAGGGAATCGGCGACAATAACCTCTTCCCAGTTCTCATAACTGATAAAGGAGGAATCGTTACCATAGGAGGTCAAGACTACCTGAGCCTCACCGGAAATTGCCATCCCGGTCAGATGATGTTCACTATCTTGAGTAGAGATGATATCACCTCCTGAGTTGAAGAGGAGAAGTTTGTTGCCGGCGGCAATGGCTATTCTCAAACTACCGCTGTAGGAGAAAACCGCCGGTGAGGTGCTCGCAGGAGAACCCAAGTCAACGGGAAAGCCGGGCATGAGGTCTGCGCCCCCGTCTGGCTCTGAATCCCTTGGTTTCCAGGCGTAAAGCTTGCCATCGAGAGAGCCCAAAATCACCTCTAAAGTATCGTCTTCGTCTAAGTCCCCGAAGGCGGGAGTGCCCACGAAATCTGAATCGGCGAGAGAGAAACTCGATAGCGGGTACTTCTTCACAGAACCGTCGAACTGGATAATCCCAATGCTGTCGACATTGTTCATGATCTTGCTGCCGTCATATCTCCAGCCCAGAAGAACCTTCCCCCAGACCTGGAAGACCTCCTGGAGGGAATCGCCATCAACGTCCACGACCGTGGGCTGGCAGTCGCTCAGCCCGGGAACAGAGGTCTGGGGCCAGCCGGCTTGAGAGATCTCCCGACTCAGATTGAAGGTCATAACGGTATCAGCCCGACTTATTTCGGTGACGTAGATCTGGCTGTTGGCTCCGAGGTTGCTTTCGGTCGCCGGATTGGTGTAAGGGGTGAAGTTGCTGTTGTTGCCCCTTCTCCACATGTCGGCGGCAGAGCCGTATCCGGCGTGGTAGTTCCCCCCGAGATCGATTACCCCGTCGGCCTCCATCAGAGTTACGAAACGGCGATCAGGATCCCACTGTAAGGCGTTATTGAAGAAATTGTTAAAGCCGTTCCCTACATAATCTAAGTAACAGACGACCTCGTCCACCCGCCAGATGAGGATGCCGTTGCCGGGCAAGAGGCGGTCGTATTCGTCATTTAAGACCTTGACCGTATCGGCACCGGGGAAATATGCATAACCCGGTCCTAAAATGACGCCGGTCTCTTTGTCTCCAATCAGGATATCGGAATAATCACCGACATCGACAAAATCAACCTCCCATCGGCGATTTTCCAGAAGAAAATATTCGTTGGCGTCGATGGGGACTTTCACCACCTCGACACCATTTCTGACCATCTCGGCGGCGATGACCTCGACACTGTCCTCATTAGAGATCTCTTTTGGGACTGAGAATCCCAAATAGGCTCGGCTCCAGGCCTCGGGGTAAACCGGCAGGGTCCCGAAAACTGCCGGACCAATATCAGGGAAATCGGCTCCAACGCTCTCGCCGTTGTTGTCCATCAGGGAGAAATCACCTATCTGGGTGAAGAAATCGTAAGTTCGATAGAGGTCAACCAGCCCTAACTGATGCCCGAACTCGTGAGCCAGGCCTGAATTCAAGGCTCCAATCCGATTGTCCTGACTAACGGTTTCCGGTATTATGAGACCGTCTTGGATTTCAACCATCCCGAAATCGACCGGAAAAGGGTCTGTAAGAATTAGAAAACCCGAGAAAAAATCATCAGGGGTATCTTCGACGAAGTCGAGGTTGCCCTGCTGGTCGGCGCCGGCGTGAAAGAGGATTATGGACTGATACCGGGAAAAGTCAATCTCGGGCGAGAGGGAATCGGCGAGTCCCACGGCGTCCATGAGGAAATGCGCCATCCGCTCTGCAACGTACGGCCCGTGAGGTCCATCCTCACCGTAATGTCCCATCATCACCGGCAGACGGTAGCTCCCTTCGTCCTCCTGGGGCCAGACATCGTAGGTGAGCACCAGCTGATGATTGGAGACGCTGTACCAGTAGTGGTGCAATGCCTGGAGGTGGGTCTCGAAATATTTCTTGTTGTGGGGGGTAGGGTCGATGTAGTGTCCCTCCTCCTCTTCAAACTCTTCGTAGCTGCGAAGGTCGAACTGGCCGCGGCCGGTGGTGTGGGGGTCATCGGGCTCTTCGTACTCGAAATCGACCCGCAGGGCGCATATCCTCAAGGTGTCCACTTGGAAGACGTCCAGGGGGAGCCCCTTTTTCAGGGTCGGCAGAGCTCCGGGGAAGGGTCTCTCCAACCCCAACAGGTTCCTGCGACAAACCGCGGAACGAAACCCCTGTTTCTCGACAGCATATTGTCTGTCCGGTTTCACTGAAGGACGAACAAACCGCCGGGGAACCAGCAGTTCCTTAGCCTCGGCGGCGGACCAGGAGGACGCCAGGACGCCGACTGTGATGATCAGAGTCAGAAGGGGGTGAGTTTTGGTCATGAGAATCGCTTTTCTATAGAGCCCAGCTTGGGACAAGCTGGGCTACCTTTCCTGTCACCTGTTCCCTGTTTTAGAATCTCCCGGTCATCGAGAATCTCATCTCGTTACCACGGTTGTTCTCTTTGGAGCTGGGGAGGTAGGAGAAGTCGAAGGCGTAGTTCATGTACTGGAGTCCCACCCCCACGGTGGCGAACTGCAGGGCGCCGATCTGATCATACAGGTAACCGGCCCTCAAAGCCACGAAGTTGCCATACCAGTACTCCATTCCGCCGTGGACGATGACCTCCTCGATCTCGGTATCGAAGCGGTCGTTTAAGTCCACCAGGAGTTTGGTGAACTCCGCAATAAAGGTCAGGCGATTGAAGGGGCTGTCCACCAGACGGTAAGCCCCGGAGGCCACGAAATTCCGAGGCAGGGGGTCTGACTGGTCGGCGTCAATGTAAGCGACGTTGGGGCCGATGTTGGTCACCACCGCCGCCAGCGCCAAACGTCTGAATGGGTTGTAGAGCAAACCGCCGTCGATGGCAAAGGAGGTCGCGATCCCCTCGCCTCTTTCCGCTCCCGCTCCGGCCTCGGCGAGATGGCTGTAAATGTACTTGGTGGTGAGCCCCATGGCGAGGTTCTCGGTTATGCTGGTGCCGTAAGACAGCCCCAGGGCGTATTCGAAGGACTCGAAAGTCCCGAGGTAGTTCCCGACCTCGTCGGTGCGTTGTTGGCTTCCGTAAGAGACGAAGGTGAGGCTGGCACCCAGGGTGCCGATGTTCTTGAAGTTCTGGACATAGGAGAGATACTCGTAATAGACATCGCTTGCCAGCGCCGGAACCAGATTGGTGTGCATCAGGGTGAGCTCCCTTCTGGCGTGTGCCAGAACCACTACCCTCTTTTCGGTGGCAAACCAGATCTCCCCGTCCTTTTCGATGATCGATCTGGTGGGGGTGCGCTCTAAGTTCTGGTGATAGTAACGTCCCCACCTTTTGCCGTCGTGTTTGATGGTCCCGTACTCGGTCCCCACCAGAATCTCCCCGCCGACCCTCTCGAGGTCGTAAACTTGAGCTCCGGCGGTATTGGCATAAACGTAGAGCTGCTCTCCAGTCTGGAGAGGGTTGTCGTCGATTTTGTTATAGGAGGCGATCAGACCTGCCAACCTTAGGGCCCGCTCCGGCTTCTTAGTGCCGACGAATTTTTGGGCCACCTCCAGGAGACTTTCTCCTCCCTCGGCGGTGTATAGTCTGTAACCGTGCCGTCTCCAACTGCTCTTGTGGAAACTCCAGACGCCTGAGTCGGTGCCGATCCAGAGATTCTCCTTCTTGTCCAAAGCCAGGGAGGTCACCTCCCCGGAGAAGGCGATACTGTATGGGATCTTTATCTGCATCCCGGGATAGAGGGAATCTGAATCGGCCAGTTCGTTATATTCGGAAATTAAGGCCGCAGCTGCCGCTATCTCGGCACCGTGCTTCGAACCCAAGAGACGGGAGGCGATCTTCTCGAAGTCGTCCCCCACCCGCACCGGATAGTTGAGGTGAGCCTTAATCTCCCTGCCGTCGAAATAGGCAATGCCGGCCTTGGTCCCGATCCACAGAGCCCTTTTCTTATGAAGTCTGAGCGCGGTGATGTAGTTATCCGGCAGCTCTTCTTCGGTGGTGTAGAAGGTCCACTTGCTTCCGTCAAATCGGGCCAGACCGGAATCGGTCCCCAGCCAGAGCGACTTTTTCTCCCCGGCGACGATGGCGGTAACATTGTTGGAGGGAAGACTGTCGCTCTCCACCGTAAAGGTCTTCCACCTTCTGCGGTCGTATCTGAAAAGCCCCTCGGGGGTGCCGAGGTAGAGGTAGTCTTTGAAATCGGAGGCCAGGCAATTGATCCGGGGGGGCAAGACCAGGTTGAAGGGGATTTTTACCTCCTCCGGCATCTGGGTGGTGACCGGCTTGTCGACTCCGAAGGCCAACTTGTCCAGCTCTAGGCTGCTGAGGGAATCGTCGGCGAGGTAATCCTCCACCGATCTTTTGAGAAGTTGAAGCTCATCGGCATCCAAGGTCAGCTCTCCCCAGGACCTCTTGAGGCTCTCCAGCCCCATCTTTATCTCTTCTAAATAGTAGTAGTTCTCCGGCACCTTCTCTAAAATCCTCTGTTCTAGAAGCTCCAGGTCCTCGAAGGGGATGGTGGTGTTCGCCTCCGCGATCTTTTTCGCCATATTCTGACGGGCCTCGCGGTCGTCGGTGCGGGTGAAGCGCTCGGCGATGTCCTCCAGCGATTCTCCGCTCCTGACCGCGTAGTCCTCCCCGAAAAGCCACCTCTCCCCGTTCCAGCGAGCCAGGCGCTCTCCGACCAAAGCCCAGATATCATATCTGAGGTAGTTATTCTCGGGGAGATTGTTCTTCAAGATAGCGATCTGGCGGATCTCTCCTTCAGCTTCCAGCTTGAACTCCAAGAAGGCTGGGGACAAAGGATAGCGGCCCAGACCGGCGGGGTTCCAGTGGGTGGCAGTGGCGTCGTCGGAGATGGCGGCGAAGCACTCCCCCATGCCTCCAGCCCTGGCCCCGGGAGCGATCATAAGGAAAATCACCCCGGTCTGGCTCACCTGACATAGCCCCCCCGGCGATAAGCCGACTAAAAAGAGCAGAGCCAACGTCGATATGATTGTTGCTTTCATCTTAGACCTCCAAATTGGAAAAGAACCTCTTTTACCAAAACCCTGTTTCTCTGAACTTAAACGCCCTTTTCAGCGAAGGTGGGCTACGTCCCCGACCTTAGCTGTCTTCCAACATCCCGTTCACGCTGTAACTCTTATATTCACCTCTGATCAAACTGTTTCAAGATCCGTTTTTATCGAAATTATCGGTCAAGTTTCCAGGGATTCAAGAGATCACTTCATCTTGACTGCCTTTTGGAATTGTTCGACAACCTTCTTTCCGGAACCACCGCCACTCGATTGATTAACCTCGACGGTAATTTTGTATATGTAAACCCCGTTGGCGATTTGGTCTCCCTCCTGATCGCTGCCGTTCCACTCTCGGAAATTGTAGCCGAAGCTGGTGGGTAGATTCTGAAAACTCTTTATTCTCCGACCCGCGAGGGTGAAGATCTCTAAGCTCACCCGGTCGACCTCGTAGCTGTTCAACCGGTACTGAAAGACGGTGGAGGTCTTGAAGGGGTTGGGGTAGTTCATGACCTCCTCCAGACGGAACTCCTCCGCGGAGATGACGCTCAAAAGGGCAGTTGCGACCGAGGAGTTATTAAAATTGTCCCAGGCTTTGAGGCTGACCTCATACTCTCCCGGAAAAACCTCCGGCAGCTGATATTCCACCCTCCCCCTGCGGAAGCTTCCCACCTCGTATTGGAACTGGTCGGTCAAATCCAACTCAAAAGAGACTTCCCCCTCCAGAGTCAAGGCCAGATGGTGTCCCAGCTGGCCGGTGATATTCACCCCGCTGGTGTCGTAGATCACCGCCTGCAGGGTGAACTGAGGCGGCACCACCTGTCGTCCACCGCTTCCCTCCTCTCCCTGAAAGTAAAGACTTATCCCCGGCCCGGTGGAATCGACCACCTCAGGGGTGGTGGCTCCCAGGAATAACCCCTCCCGGTAACCGTGACCATCTATGGAGCCGTCCTCGACATAGGCGATAATCTTGGCGGTGGAGTCCCCGTAGGTTATGTCTTTGGGGACGATGAATTTGGCTACGAACTCACCGCTCATAACCTCCACCGGGCCCCGAAAGATGTTGGAGCCGGGGAGGTAGTAATAATAGTTGTTGGCGGCGCCGTAAGCGCGGGGCTTCTTGGCGTCGTAAACCGTTATCCAGGCGGTGCCGTTGAAGTCTGAGACCAACTGGTCGTCGAGATCGTGGACTTCCCCCTCGACCGAGATTACGCTCAAAGCCTCCAGGGTGTCCGGTGATACCGAGGTGATATGAACCTTCAAGTGTGGTTGCAACAGCCTCAGGGCGGGGTCACCGAAGAGGACGTATTTGCGGTCGTTGGAGGAGGGGGCCCGCAGCAGTTTGGCAGTGCAGAGGGCGGCGGTTATCGAGAGGGTGTCGGCGCCGAAGAGTTGGTCGAATACCTCGTAGTTAAGATAGGCGTTGCCCGGAGCCGACACCAGCCGGGTGGCGGCGATAGTGGCGATGGCGCCGTTTTCTGGCATCCTGACAAAGTCCTCGGCCATCCCCTCTCCCCCGGGCTCATCCCACTTGGCGATGCTGCAGGAGGCCCCGTAAACCAACGGGAGATGTCCCCGGGTCTCCAGAATCGGGAGATCCTGGGTTCTCCGGAGAACGTGCTCGTGTGCCCAGACCTCCTGGCTGCCGTGGCCGATGTAGTCGATGAGCAAGGTACCGGAGTTGAAGCTGTTTATGACCGCCTCCCGAGCTTGTGGTTTCTCCCCGCCCTCGCCGAAGGGATATTCCATAAGGTAGATCTTGGAGACGTAGAAGCCTTTGGGGGTGTATATTTCTGCCAGGTCCTCGGCCTGGGAGGTGTGAAACCACTCTGAGGAGCTTCTGGCGCTGTGCTGGTCATCGGCGACAACCGTGATGGTATTGCGCCAGTCCCCCGGAGGGGAGTTGGTCTCGTAATCGATGATCTTGTCGATGACATGCCCCAGCGCCTGCGAGCTCTGTACCGGAATGCGGGAGATGAACATGTCCACGGTGCCGTTGGAGTCTGCATCCGGCTTACCGTAATCTCCGAAATAGATGTAGTTCTCATCGGCGGCGCTGTTGTCGGCTATGAACGGGGGGAGGTAGTTTCTGGCATTTGTCCCCTCGCTGTTCCGATAATCGTAAGTGCCATCCCCCACGAGACAGGCGTAAGCCGGAGATGGCTTGCTCCAGTTCTGAAAAGTGTATTTCAGGAAGTGACGGATCGCCAGGGGGTCGAAGACTCCCCAGGAGAACTGATTGTACACCTCGGAGATCTTGACGAGTCTCACCGCCAAGCTCGAGAACTGCTGCCTGTGATTGGCCAACCTTTGAGCTTCCTGGTAGAAATCGTCGTAAACGATCAAGAGCATATCGTAACGATTGGTGGTGGCGCGCAGGTTATCCGGGAGGTAGGAGGTGATGGAGATCGGCTTTTTGTGGGCGGCGGCCTCCCCCAGGAAATAGAGCTTAGGTCTTTCAGAGTCACCCCGGTCTTGAAAGATGAGGCCGGAACCGTCGATCTCCACACCGGAGATGACCGAGCAGTTCAAGGGGTCGGTCACTTCTAAGAGGACGAAATCACTGCCCGAATATCCTCCGATACGATACTCGAAGTTCTCGGAGCCGATCGGAGCCTGGAAGAGAAACTGGTTCTCGTAAAGCGAGAGCAGACGGGAGTATTCAACCTCGTAGTAATTTAGATAAACCTCCTTGGAGAATGAAAAATCGAACTGGTTCATTCCCTCCAGGAGGTCGTTGGTCTCCGCGGTGGTTTTGTTGTAGCTCTGCGAGATGACCGAAGCCCAACTGCCATTCACTCTGATGTCGCAGCTTCCACTTTTGGTCACCACCTTCACCAATCCCGTTTCGCTGGTGAGAACTCCATTCAAGGTGGAATACTGGCTGAAATCCTCCCCCTTCAACCAATACCAGTTGAAATAATCTCCCCCGCCGCCGAGAGTCTTATCGTTCTCAACGTGCAGCCGGGAGATGGTTTTGGTCCTCACCACCGGATTAGGATCTGTGGGTGCCCCCGAGATTGTAGCCATCCTCTTTGGGGGAGAAGCGAACTGGGTCGTCCCGAAGGTCAACCAGTAAGAGTTGGTGTCGCTGTAATGATGGCGGTAATATGTGAACTCTTGGCCCTGCTGGTCGTATTCCCATCCCTCGGTGCCGATCCCATAAAAGAGGAGATAATCGCCGGAGTCGAATGAGCCGTCCTCTTCACCGACAACGTGTATCGGTATCTCCTTGAGTTCGGGAGCCGCAATTGAATTGTCAGTCGGCAGCTCTCTCCCGCCTGCGGTGAAAACTCTGAAGCTCCTGGGATCAAGGCTGTTAGTGTTAACCCCCGCTTGCGACAGGGTGAGGTTGTCAATTTTATATGTTGCTTGGTCCTTCAACTTCATCCGATACCACACCCCGGCGGAGTCGAAGGCGCTGCCGAGACTCATTTGAGCTTTCTGCAGCTCTCCGCCAAGCCTTTTCCAGTTCCTGGCCTCCGGATAGTTTATGATCGTCTGCCTGTAAAGGTGCCGAAATAGATCCCTTTCCGGGGGCAGCGTAAAACCTCCCTTTGGAGCTTTACCGACGAAGGAGACGAAGACGGTGATTTCTCGATAGAATCTTACCTTCCCGCTGATCGGATTGTACCTCACCGGCGAAAGCACCAGTTCCAAGACTCTGAAATCGCGGATATGTTCCCTCGGACCCTTGCGAGCGATTCTCTTCGGTAGAAATTCGTCCTTTGAGTATCGGGGCGACAACTTCAGAGGTGCCGCAGGCGGTATCTCCTCCACGAACAGTTTTTGCGGGAAGGGAGCAATGTTAAAGGGGCCGTATTCCGAGAAGGTGCCGGTTTTCACTTCGAATCGGGCCGTCTTTCCCGGAGGGACGGCAATGAAGATGTTTTTTCTGGGCAATCGGGGAGCGCCCAGATCTCTGCCGAGATAGCTGTTCTCTATCCCCAGAAGGTCGAACTCTAGTCCTCCATCGCTCGTTTTTCGATGCTTGAGCTCTCCCGGTTTGTAGAGGAGGGTGAGGCCCTCTTCGTCGGAGCTGAGTATGTGGACATCCCCGTCAAACAGCCGGACGGTGGCGTGAAGGCCGGGGCAGGAGATAACCGCCAGAAAAAGAAACGAGGCTATTGCCGCTCCCGCCGAAGTCCTGCTGTCCAAAAACAACTGGATTGGCCTTCGGCTGTTGGGGAGATGTCGCAGATTGCTAAAGGGCATCGCCAGAACCAAAACCTACTTTATCGAATCCTGTTCCCGCCTGATGAGGTCCTCTGACCTCGGCGGCTTCAAAACCCTTTAGCTTTCGGCGATAAGCAACACCTCGAGAAAATTGTCTCCAGGCCTTTCTTCGTCTACTTTTCAACCCAGAGCAGAATTCAGGGAACAATTTAGGGGCAAAGCCGAATTTGTCAAGGATTTTTTCTGCGCATCTCCACATTTTAACGTTCCTGTTCAATGTAAGTTCCGCCTCAGATGACTTTGGAGGGTGAGTAGAAAAGTTGATCAGTCAGAAGTGAGGTCGAAGAGGCCGAGGTTTGCCTGAATCTCCACCTCGTGGTGGTCGATGTGGCAGAAGGATTTATTTGTTGAGGTTCGTACGGATTCTCGAGAACACCCTCAGTAACTCCGTTGTCGCGGAGTCCGGCGCTATTCTGCAACCCAATTCGTGAACTCGGAAAAAAGTATTGCGAATGCTCAAAGAAGATGTTTAATTAGGTTTCATCCGAGGTGGACCAACTTCATCTGTTGCTGTAATGTTAAAGGTCAAATTCTCGAAGATAGAGTCTGTAGGTAACGATTACCTTTACATCGATGATCTCCGTCAAGACTTAAAGGGGAAAGAGCTGCCGAGATTGGCGATGGAGATGTGCGACCGCCAGCGGGGCGTCGGCGCCGACGGTCTTATTCTCTTCAAGATTGTGGGCCGGGGCAACTATTCTGTCAGGATTTTCAACCCCGACGGAAGCGAGACCGGAATGTGCGGGAACGGCATCCGGGGAGCAGTCGCCTTCGCTTACAATGTCGGTTACACCAAAAGGAAATCGGTCCGGGTGGACACCAAAAACGTTACCACCCTATCCGAGATTCTGGAGGTGGGGGGGGATGGCAAGCCTTACACCATCAGGACTGATTTGGGATCGCCAGACCTTAAGAAGAAGTCGCTTCCGATGACGGGCGAGGGGGAGACCCACATCGGCAAAGCGGTGACGATTGGTGGGAGAGAAGTGGAGCTCTCGGCCCTCTCCATCGGTAACCCTCATGCGGTCCTCTTCGTGGATGATTTTGACTTCGACTGGCGGAAGTTAGGGCACGAGATTCAAGATAGTGGCCATTTTCCCGAAGGGGTCAACGTCAGTTTCGCTCTGGTCAAAAACAGAGGCCGATTGGCCCTGAAGGTCTTGGAGCGAGGCGCCGGGGCCACCCTGGCCTGCGCCAGCGGGGCGGCGGCGGCGGTGACCAGTGGGGCGATGCAGGAGAAGACCTCGCGCCGGGTTGTGGTTGAGCTTCCCGGGGGGGAGCTTGCGGTCGACTGGGAGAACTCCGACGGCCATATTCAGATAACAGGTCAATCGCGGCCGGTTTGCCGCGGTGAGTTCTTCTCCACCTGAGGCAAACAGAACCGTGATCAGTTGTGGATTGAACCGCGGATGAGTTCCTTCAAAAAGGAAGTGGTTTCTCTTCTTTCCGAGACCACCGAAGTCCCACCGGAGGAGATCGCCTCCAGACTGGAGTATCCTCCCGACGGGAGCTTCGGGGATTTGGCCTTCCCCTGCCATCTGCTCAGTAAGAGGTTGAAAAAACCCCCTCAGGCGATCGCCTCCGAACTGGCGGAGAGATTGTCACCTCGAGCCTCAATTGACAGGATAGCTGCTACCGGACCCTATCTCAATTTCTTCGCAGACCCGGCCATATTAGCAACTGAGGTCGTCAGCTCGATAATCTCTCAAAGAGAGGATTTCGGGTTCTCCGATGAAGGCCGGGGGAAAACCATCGTGATCGATTTCTCCTCCCCTAATATCGCCAAACCTTTCGGGGTCGGACATCTGCGCACCACGGTTTTAGGGAACGGCCTCTATCACATCTTCTCCAAGCTCGGCTATAAGCTGGTTCGGGTCAACCATCTGGGGGATTGGGGGACGCAGTTCGGGAAGCTCATCACCGCCTTCAAGCTCTGGGGAGATGAGGCTCGTTTGGAGAAAGATCCCATCGGGGAGCTTTTCGATCTCTACGTTGAGTTTCACCGCCGGGCCGAGACCGACTCCAGCCTGGAGGAAAAAGCTCGCGAGGAGTTCAGGAAATTGGAGAAGGGGGAGACCGAGACCTCCGAGTTCTGGAGAAGGTTCAAAGACTTGAGCCTGCAGGATTTCGACCGCATCTACCGCCTCCTGGGGATCGAATTCGATTCCTACGCCGGCGAGAGCTTCTACAACCCTTACATAGAGAAGACTATTGAGGCTTTGAAGTCTGCGGGCCTGACCAGGGTGAGCGAGGATGCCCTGATCGTCGATCTGGAGAAATACGGAATGCCACCCTGCCTCTTGAAGAAAAGGGATGAGGCCACTCTTTACGCCACCAGAGACATCGCCGCCGCCATCTACCGCTACGAGACCTATAAATTTCACAAAAACCTCTACGTCGTGGGCTCAGCCCAGAGGCTTCATTTCCAGCAGGTGTTCAAGGTGTTGGAACTTATGGGCTATCCCTGGAGTAAAGATTGTCACCACATAGAGTTGGGGTGGATAAAGTTCGAGAAAGGGGCGATGTCCACCAGAAAGGGGAACATCGTCTTCTTGGAGGATGTTCTCAGTAAAAGCGTGGAGTTGGTGAAAAGCATTATCGAGGAGAAAAATCCAACGCTTGAGGATCAGGACCGGGTTGCCAGGCAGGTTGGAGTCGGAGCGGTCGTCTTCTGGGATCTGTCTGCTCGCCGCAATAAGGACATAAATTTCTCCTGGGAGGAGGCCTTGAACTTCGAGGGTCAGACCGGCCCCTATCTGCAATATACCCACGCCCGTCTGGCCTCGGTTATGAGGCGTTATGGCGAACCTCTACCTCCCCATCCGGATCTATCCTTGTTGTCGGGAGCCCAGGAGCAGAAGGTGATAAAGCTCCTCTCCCGTTTTCCCGAACATCTCCAGAGGGCAGCTTTCGATTACGAACCGTATCATCTGGTCTCCTATCTTCTGGAGTTAGCCTCTGCTTTCAACAGTTTTTACCAGTCGCAGAGGATCCTGTGCGAGGACTTAAATCTGCGGTCGGCGCGGGTATCTTTGGCCGAAGCCACCAGGACAGTCCTGAAAGAGGGACTGAGATTGCTGGGGATGGAATCTCCGGAGAGCATGTGAATCTGAGTATCCTAAGATGATAGTCTCATTTTTCCGACAGATTCTTGTAGACCTTCGCATCGGAAATGGATATATTCTCGGAGGTGAACTTCTCGTAACATCGTGAGTCATTAATTCGTAGTCTTTTTTGGAACCACAAAAAGCATGGACAAGATTGTAAAGAGGAGCCGAAGACTAAAAGGGGAGGTGGTGCTGCCCGGGGATCGCTCCATCTCGCATCAGGCGGCAATTCTGGCTGCAATTTCGGAGGGTGAGAGTCTTATCCGCAATTTCTCGGATAGTCTGGAATGTAGAAAGACCCTGGATTGCCTCCAGCTTCTGGGAGTCCCTTGCGAGCTTGAGGGAAGGGATCTGAAAATAGCTGGTGTCGGTCGCGACGGTTTGACCGCACCATCACAGCCCCTGGATGCCGGCAACTCCGACACCACCATGTATCTGTTGGCGGCGATTCTGGCCCCTCAACCTTTTAGCTGCGAGATTGAGGGGGGATCCTATCTCCAGCGGCGCTCCCCGGAGGAGGTCATAGACCCCTTGATTCAGATGGGAGCGAACATCGTCCACCCCGAGGGCGCCGGGGCTCCCCTGAATATCACCGGGGGACCTCTCATCGGAATCCACTATTCTCTTCCCTTTCCCTCGGCACTCACCAAGTCGGCGATCCTGCTTGCGGGTCTCTACGCCGAGGGAGAGACCACGGTGATGGAGAAGATCCCCACCAGAGACCATACCGAGCGACTGCTGAAGTGTTTCGGGGTGGAGCTGGGAACGGTCTCGCTGGATCAGCGGGATAAAAGGGCCGAAAGCCGCGACGATTTGAGCTACCGCCTGCGCAAGGCTCAGTCCATAAATGAGACTGAGTTTAAGGGGATGAACATCGTCATCAGTAAGCCGGATGTTTTAAGCGGGCGGGAGATCCAAATTCCCAACGACTTTTCTGTTGCCGCCCCCTTCATTGCCGCCGCCACGGTGTTGAAGAATTCCAACGTCAATTTTCCGAATCTCAGCCTGAACCCTTCCAGGGCCGGCTTTCTGGAACTGCTCAAGCGCATGGGCGGCAACGTTACCATTCGGGAGCGCCGGGAGGTATGTGAGGAGCCGTTGGCTCATGTCTCCATCCGAACCGCGGGACTGAAATCGCGGCGGGTTGGCGGAAGTCTGATTGCGAACCTCTTAGACGAGATTCCGGTTCTGGCGGTGATGGCAACCCAGGCGGAGGGAACCACCGTCATCCGCGGTGCTCAGGGATTGAGGACCAAAGAGACCGACCGCATCAAGGCCATATATGTCAACCTGCGTAAGATGGGTGCCAGGGTTGGTGAGCTGGAAGATGGGCTGGTGATTGAGGGCAAGGCGAGCCTGGAGGGAGCTGAGATTGATACCGCCGGAGATCACCTGATTGCCATGGCCTTCGCCATTGCGGGTTTGGTGGCCCAGGGGGAGACCGTGATACGCGATGCCGAGTGCGTCGAAAAATCCTTCCCCGGATTCTGGGATAATCTTGAAAACCTGATCTGAGAAAATCTCCCCCCCCGACGAGGAGTATTGTTGCCGAAATCGAAAGTTGAAAAGGGGAGAAAGGGAGAGCTTATCGCTTCTCGCTTTCTGTCATCCAAAGGATTCGAAATCATCGCCCGCAACTTCAGAATCGATCACAAGGAAGTCGACATAATCGCCCGGGAGGGGGAGTTCCTGGTATTTGTCGAGGTGAAATTCGGGAGGGTTGGCTCCTTCGGGGAGCCGGTGGAGTGGGTAGGTCCCAGGAAGAAGAAAAACCTCATCGAAGCCGCGAAACTCTACCTCTCGAAAAACGAGCTTCACGATCTCCCGGTGCGCTTCGATGTAGTGGCCATCTCTCAAAGGGGTGGAAAGACCGAGATCGCCCACTTCCCGGGAGCCTTCGTGGAGGAGTGGACCCTTTCTTGAAAGTTACGGTGGGACTGTTCTCTCCTTGAGAGGTGGTTTTTTAGCTCTCGCTGGCTTTTTTCCTCTTTCCTCCTTCAGCTGTTCCAGTCTCTTGACGACCTCCTGCCAGACCTTCACCCATCTTTCTGGCTCTTCTCTGTAAGCCTCCTCTAAGGCCGAAAAATCCTCCAGGCTGAACTCGTTTCTGCTCAAAATCTCGTTCCTGGCGGAGTCATACTCCTGTGGTAGCTGCTCGAACATCTTCTGAGCGACCGAGAGCTCCACAAAGGTGGATATGAACCTCTTCTCTGTTCTCTGGGTAGCTCTGTTTTCCAGGCGAGAATAGATAAGAGCGACGGCCGCAAGGAGGACTAATAGTAAAACCAAATACCAGAAGATTTTCGTTCGGAAGAACTTCATCAGTATCAGATCAAAGAACGGGAAAATCAAATCGCCTGTCAACTCAAATCAAGACAGGAAACAGGAAACAGGGAACAGGGAACAGGGAATAGGGAATAGGAGATAGGAGGTAGTAGATAGCAGGTAGGGAAAAATACAAAACCGTAGGGGGCGGAATTTATCCGCCCCAATCGCCTCAGGCCGCAGTGTGTAAATAAAAAAGCGCCCGAGATAAACCCGAGCGCTATTAGTTTTTTTCGAGTGTAGATTACTTAATTAACATCATCCTCTTTGTCTGAGTGAAATCTCCGGCGGTTAGCTTGTAAAAATAGATGCCGGAAGCCTTATCAGGTGCGTACCAGAGGAATGAATAGTAACCCGGCTGCTGAAACCCATCGACGCAGGTCTCCACCTTTTGTCCGAGGATATTGTGGACATCAAGCGTTACTCGAGACGATACGGGTAGAGCGTACTCGATGACAGTCGTCGAGTTGAAGGGATTGGGATAGTTCTGACTCAACTCGAACCGCAATGGCAGAAGCTCCCCTTCACCAGCGAATTTCAGAAGTGGATTGAACACCTGCATAAATCCGGCTTTATGGGTATATTTGCCATCCGAAGCATTTACCACTGCCACATGAGTCATAACTGCGTAAGTACTAACTCCGTCAGCAGACGCCGCTCCGCCGCTGGCTCCGATCATCACCCACTTGTGTTGATAGGTTTGGGCATTTGATACGCAGGCTAAAATTAAGAACAGGGCAACGGTAATTGAGTTTCTTTTCATGTTACTTCCCTTAGTTTTTTTCAAAGTTTTTTTGAATTAACTTCGATCCGTGACAGTACCATTGGCATCGTTAAAGTGAAGATTTTTGATAACTATTGTTTGCCAAAGCCCGAACTTGTATACGGATCTGTGTGACGTATATTGGCCAGAGGCAGTCTAGCGTTCTCATAACCTTTGCGTTTAGCCACAACTCGGTAGTCGAACGCTGCATTGCTCGTACCTCCCTGCAATTCGGTCACATCAAAACCGGTTTTGCTCCGTTTAACAAAAACGCCGCGGCAGTCATCATTAAGCTGCACGAAGACTTTCATCGGGTGCTGATCATTGATGGTGACGGTTTCGAGAAACAGAGGGTCTAACTCGATGCGGGTTCTGCCATTTATTAGTTGGCCTTCACCGAAATCCTCGAACCATACCTCTGGGCTCTCTATCACACTTAAAAGCGCTTCTCCCTCAGAAGTGGTAACTACCGCATATTTTCCTCCGGAGCCGCAAAAATCGCCGTCGGCGTAAATAGCGCAAGCACCTGAGAGATTTCTACCATAGATCGTGGGCCACGACCCTGGGCCTGAGTAAGAGCTGTTATTCAGTGCAAAAATTGTGTTCGTGCCG
This sequence comes from Candidatus Zixiibacteriota bacterium, assembly GCA_030605835.1. Taxonomy (GTDB): domain Bacteria; phylum Zixibacteria; class MSB-5A5; order DG-27; family DG-27; genus DG-27. Next base: position 140,980 of record JAUWHO010000048.1, read on the forward strand.
TGCGAATTATCGTTTTGCCCCCACATTGTTGGAAAGCCCGGACCCGCGCTATTATTCCTTGCGCTAATTGTGTTTGTGTTGCCATCCGCTCTTGCCCAAATAGTCGGATGGTTGGAGGAAGTGTTGATCACATACAACCCGTTTCCGTTGCTTATACCATCAACCGCCACAATAGCTGACGTTGGAGGGTTTTGTAGCCACACCGATGCGCCGTTGTATTTTGAGCCAAAGTTGTTGAACACCTTGCTGCCACTGATAGTCTGACTGGACGAAAGATCAACAAACGAATTTGCATCTTGCCCATCGAGTAGGTCAGCGTTAAGACTCGCGTTTAGATTCCCGTTACTGACAGGGACTTGGCCTGATGCGTTGCCAGCGTGGTATCCCTCCAGCATGTCAGCGTCCAGCCCGTTGCCAGAGCCAGTATATAGCCGACTATTAGGAATTTTCGTGTTTCCGTCAAGAGGGTACAAGTAATTTGGTGTTGGTACATTGCTGGCGTGGTACCCATCTACTTCATCAGCGTCGGGATATAGGTCTCCCCAATTATGTCCATCCAAGCTATCCGCATTCCAGGCGAATTTTGCAGTGTCAGCCACTCCGCCAGTCACGGCTGTTGTCTGGATAGATCCATCAGGAAATTTGAAACCGCCGGAGTCTGAGTAGATAATGCCTGCTACTTCAAGGGGTTCGGTTGGGCTCGCGGTCCCAATACCGACATTGCCGGGCACTCCTGAATACATATTGTCACCGGAGATTACCCAATCACTATCGGCTTGACCGTAAGTCCATCCCAGCTGGCCATTCCCGTCGGTCGCCATCACTTGACCGTCGGCGCCATCAGTGGCAGGAAATTCATAGCCATCTACCTCATCTCCAAAACGGATATGGGGCATATCCACCATAAAGGTGGAGTCCTGCGTTAGATTGCTGCCTATACCGAAAAGGTAAGAGTAATCTGCCGTTTCTGTAATCGTATTACCTTTCCCACCAAGAATTGCGGAGTAGTCTCCCTTAACAACATTGCTCGAGCCGCCCCCAATTACTGGCCCCTTCCCGGAGGCGGTGTTAAGCCCCCCTCCACCGATGGTGGCCCCGCGACCCTTCGCCTTATTGTCTCCTCCACCAGCGACAGTTGAATAGTCGTGCGCTGCAACGTTGCGAAAACCTCCGCTTACCGTAGCGTAGTACCTGTTGTATCCCTCGTGACCTGTCCTACTGTCTGTTCCTAGATTGTTCATTGTGTGGGTGCCGTCACCATATAGAACGTTACTAGCTCCACCGCGGGCTATTCCCCAGTCGCCAGATGTGTAGAGGACATCACCAACGAGAGTCCACTCACCCTCCAGAGCGTCATCGACCACGTCATCCGTGGTAGTACCATCCAGCAGTTCCCCGGTTGCAAAACCCTTAGTCGTGGCACTGCCAGACGACCGACCCCTTTGGGTCAAATCAGTGCTTACAGCGGTATGATCGGGAAGGACGCTAGCGGGTAATTTCCCATCAGGCCCCAATGGTATAAGCTTGCCGGCCTCTGGTGTACCACTCACCTCATATCCATCCAATCTCTTGGCATTTGCTGCCATAATTGAATAGAGGACCGAGGCTAACCGGTAGCGCGGCTTCATCTCAGATTGACCGGCGATCTGTAGTGCGAACCAGAGGTCATCCTCGATGGCCATGTCTATGGGATTCTTTTGCCCCAGGGTGATTGAATAAAGTCCCTTCTCTACCACAATGGTGTCAGTTTCAGACCAGAGAACCTTTCCCCCAGTGGAATTGTCATAGATTCTAAAGGTGACTCCATACTCCCCGGTCAATGGAGTATCCTGGTCGTCAACAAGATAACCTTGAAAGTTTACCAGACGCGGAATGTCGGCCGCAGCTATTCCCACCAACAGCAAGGAAATAACAACCGTCAGTGCAAACAAGAAAAATGTGCGCATGGCCTTCCTCCTTAATTTAGAGGGTTATTGGAATGCTAAAACCATTGAAATAATATTGCGCAATCCTGAAAAAGTCAATAGGAAAAGTCAAAAAATATGGGAAAGCCAAAAACCCCCGACTTCGCGGTCTTGAGGGCTAGTCCCACAGAAGGGAAAACATCCTTGGAATATGATTTAACTCACTTCTTTTTTTAGGTGATGATTTGTCCTAAGTCCCTATAGATTAACGAACTAGCAATTATTTACCATTTACTATGCACTATCCAGCACTGACCACTAACCACAACCAGAGTATTGACAATCCTTGTGGCTTCGGGTAGCTTGGCGGAGCTATGAGGCGCAAAAGAAAACGAGTGGTCAGAATCGGCGGGATAAAAATCGGTGGGAATCACCCCGTAGCGGTGCAGTCGATGACCACCACTGATACCAGAGATATAACTGCCACCTTACGACAGATACGCCGACTCCGAAAAGCCGGTTGCGAGATTGTCCGCCTGGCAGTTCCCGACCGCCAAGCGGCGGTCTCTTTAGGAGAGATAAAGAAGAGGACCTCTTTGCCGGTTGTTGCCGATATCCACTTCGACTATAGGCTGGCGCTGGAGTCGTTAAAGGCGGGGGTTGACAAGCTTCGGATCAATCCCGGCAACATCGGAGCGACCTGGAAGGTGAAGGAGGTGGTGAAGGCGGCTGCCGATCGGGAAGTTCCTATAAGGATTGGAGCCAACAGCGGATCGCTCCCCAAAGACCTCTTGAAGAAGTACAAGCACGCTACTGCGGAAGCTCTGGTGGAGGCCACTTTCAGGCAGGTGGAGCTATTAGACTCCCTGAACTTCAACGCCATCGTTCTATCTTTGAAATCCTCTTCCGTCCCGGTGACAATTGAGGCTTACCGTCTGATCTCCAGGAAAACCGACTATCCCTTACATCTGGGAATCACCGAAGCCGGGCCCCTTCTGACGGGAAGCGTGAGATCCGCAGTTGGCCTGGGTGCCCTTCTGGTGGAGGGAATTGGCGACACCTTGAGGGTCTCTCTGACCGGAGACCCGGTAGAGGAGGTGAAAGTCGGCTTTGAGATTTTGAAGTCCCTGGATCTGAGACAAAAGGGACCGATTCTGATTTCCTGCCCGATCTGCGGGCGTTGTGAGATAAATTTAGAGAGACTGGTCAGAAGAGTGGAGAAAAAGATTGCTAAGATAGAGACACCGTTGAAGATTGCGGTGATGGGTTGTGTGGTCAACGGTCCGGGAGAGGCCCGAGAAGCTGACGTCGGCATCGCCGCTGGCAAGGGGGTTGGCCTTCTCTTCAGAAAGGGGAGAGTTGTCAGAAAACTAAAGGAGGCGGAACTGGAGAGTGCCCTATTGCAGGAAATTCACAAAATGACAATGAACTGATCCAAGAGCCGTCAAGCCGACCGGACTGAATTCTCAATCTTTTTGACATCGATTATCAATTGCTCTAACCGGTCCAAAGGGAGCATACTGTCTTTATCACATAAGGCCCTCTCAACATCCGGATGGGTCTCCACAAACAGGGCATCTACTCCACAGGCCACTGCTGCCCTCGACATCGGAATCACAAACTGGGGTTGACCTGCGGAGCTGGCTTCTCCACCGCCCGGTAGCTGCAGACTATGGGTGGCGTCGAAGACCACCGGGTAGCCTAAAGACCGCATTATCAAAAGGGAGCGCATGTCGACGACTAAGTTGTGGTAACCGAAGGTTGTGCCCCTTTCCGTCAGAAGGATGTTTTTGCTTCCGAAGGACTCGGCCTTTTCGGCAATGAATTTCATATCCTCCGGCGCCAGGAATTGACCTTTCTTGAGGTTTAAGGGTAACCCGGTCTCGGCGGCGGCTTTGATCAGATCGGTCTGTCTGCAGAGAAAAGCGGGTATCTGGAGAGCGTCAACCACCTCCGCGGCGGCACCTACCTCCCCGGGAGTGTGGACGTCAGTCAGCACCGGAAGCTCAAATTCCCTCTTAACCTTTGATAGGATTTCCAGACCCTTCTTTAGTCCGGGCCCGCTGTAGGAATTGACGCTCAAACGGTTGGCCTTAAGATAGGAGGACTTGAAAATGACGGGAAGATTGTGAGTCTCCCCGAGTTTCTTTACCATCTCTGCAGTCCTTAAGGTAATCTCCTCAGTCTCGATCACGCAGGGACCGGCTATCAAAACCAGCGGGTTGCCGCCGCCAATTCTTACATCACCGATTTGTACGACTCTTGTCAAATCTTCTTCAACTTAGTGAGAAGAGGCCGGAGCTCTTCGGTTCGTTTTTCTTGGCAGGCAGGATTTCAAACGGTGTCCTTGGAGCCGGAGGTATGAGAGACGTATACCTCCCCGGCCTCCGTCGGTTCCGTTCGAGACTGTCTGTATTTCAGGGCAGCTTTTACGAATTCGCGGAAGAGGGGATGAGCTCTGGCTGGACGGGATTTCAACTCCGGGTGAAACTGACTGGCGATGAAGAAGGGATGGTCTTTCAGTTCCACAATCTCGACCAACAACCTGTCGGGAGACAGGCCGGAGAGTATCAGTCCCTTCTCTACGAGGTTTTCCCGATAATCGTTGTTCAATTCGTAGCGATGGCGGTGTCTCTCCGAGATTTGAGTGTTTCCGTAGATCCGATGAGCCAGACTTCCCTTTTCGATGATGCAAGGATAAGCACCCAAGCGCATGGTGCCGCCCATCTCGGTGACCTTCTTCTGCTCATCCATTAAGTGTATTACGGGATGAGCGGTTTCGCGATCGAACTCGAAGCTATGAGCTTTCTTTAAGCCGCAAACGTTGCGGGCAAACTCAACAGTGGCACACTGCATCCCCAGGCAGATTCCAAGGAACGGGATCTTGTTCTCGCGGAGGTGACGAACAGCCTCGATTTTCCCTTCAATGCCCCTTTCTCCAAAGCCACCCGGAACCAGGACTCCATCGACGTCGTCAAAGAGCACTGCTGCTCCCTCGGTTTTGACCTGCTCCGAGGAGATCCACTTTATCTCCACCCTGGTGTCGTTTTCCCCACCGGCGTGAATGAAGGATTCGATGATGCTCTTATATGCATCTTTTAGATCAACGTATTTGCCGCAAATCGCGATTTTCACATAGTGCTTGGGGTTTTTGATCCGGTTCACGATCTTGCGCCAGAAGCTCAAGTCTAAGTCTTTGCAGAGAAGCTCTAGATAATGCACCACCAGATTGTCGAGCAGCTCCCCGTGAAAGAGGATAGGCACCTCATAGATGGTCTCGGCGTCGAGGTCCTGGATGACCGCCTCGGGAGGCACATTGCAGAACAGAGCTATCTTGTCCTTGGCCGCTTTGGTCAGGGGCCTCCCGGTCCGGCAGACGAGTATATTTGGGGAGATGCCGATTTCGCGGAGCTCCTTGACGGAGTGTTGAGTCGGCTTGGTTTTCAGCTCCCCGGCGGATTCGATATAGGGCACCAGAGTCAGGTGGATGTACAGAGTGTCGTTATCCGCACGTTCCAGGCCCATCTGGCGGATGGCCTCCAGGAAGGGGAGGGATTCGATGTCCCCCACGGTGCCGCCGATCTCGGTTATGACCACGTCGATCTGGTTATCATTTTCGGCAGCCTTGCGAATACGATTCTTGATCTCATCGGTGATGTGGGGAATGACCTGCACCGTCGCTCCAAGATAATCCCCCCGCCTCTCACGAGAGATAACGGCTTCGTACACTTGCCCGCTTGTCACGTTGGCGTTCTGATTCAAGTTGACGTCGATGAAACGCTCGTAATGCCCCAAATCGAGGTCGGTCTCGGCGCCGTCATCCAGAACGAAGACTTCCCCATGTTGAAAGGGGTTCATGGTTCCGGGATCGACATTTATGTAAGGATCGAGCTTCTGCAGGGTCACCTTGAGACCGCGGCACTTCAAGAGCAAACCCAAGGAGGCGGCCGCAATCCCTTTCCCTAACGAGGAGACGACCCCTCCGGTGATGAAAATATACTTTGTATTTCTCTTCGACATCATAGGCCGGCTCTCAGCATCTCGGCAACCTTGGGAATATCCTCCGGCAAATTGACCGCCACCGGATGATAGTCGCAGACTATCACCCTTATTTTTTCGCCGTTTTCCAGGGCTCGCAGTTGTTCCAAATGCTCCTGATTCTCCAGCGGAGTTTGGGGGAGCTTGGAGAATCTCAGCAGGAAATCCTTTCGGTAGGCGTAAACGCCGATATGCTTAAGAGGTCGGCAGGAGTTGGTGGAAAAGATCCTGCTCATGTCTCCACTCAGGTTATTGAGGGAATAGGGGATAGGAGCCCTGGAGAAATAGAGAGCAAAACCGGAATTGTCGGTCACCACCTTGACGATATTGAGGTCTTTCAGTTCCTCTACGGATTCAATCGAGCAGGCAGCGGTGGAGATGTTCAATTGCTGATCTGTGGAGAGGGCTCGAACCAGGCTGTCGACCACTCCGGGCTTCAACAGCGGTTCATCGCCCTGGATGTTGACCACTATCTCGCAATCCAGGTTAGAAGCGACCTCAGCGATACGGTCGGTCCCGGTGGGATGTTCGGAGGAGGTCATGAGGGCGTTCCCCCCGAAGGAGCGCACGCAGTCGTAGATTCTCTCATCATCGGTGGCAACAACCAGATAATCGAGGGATTTCGCCCCCGACGCTCTCTCGTAGATGTGTTGAATGATCGGCTTGCCCAGAAGGTTCGCCAGCGCTTTCCCCGGAAACCTCTTGGAGGTATATCTCGCTGGGATTACCCCGATAGCCTTACGCATATTTTATTTTAAGGATCGAGGGAGAGGATGTCAACCGATTTTTGAAAAAGCTTTGGGAGCGGGTCGACGGCGGACGAATCTCCCCTTTCGCCGTGTTTTTGATGACGGCTTTCTTTGAATTGGTTTCGGATAGGCGAGATAACTCAATTTGGGAGCGCGGCCTTAACGGCCGTAGCGTCCCATCAGCTGGGCCTCTCCGAGGAGGTGTCCCTCCATGGCTTTCAAGAGGTCTTTTTTGCTTTTGCCGGGCTCAAGCTCTAGCTCTGAATCGAGGGCATACAGTTTGAAATAATAGCGATGAGCCGGACCCGGTGGAGGGCAGGGGCCACCGTAACCGACTCTTTTGAAGTCGGTTATTCCCTGTCTGGCACCGCTCTCAAGAGTCTTATCCTTTGCCACCCCCTCTGGCAATTCAGAAGTCTCCCCAGGGATATTATAAATGACCCAGTGAACCCAGGTTCCCACAGGGGCATCGGGGTCGTCGCAGATGAGGGCGAAGGATCTGGTTCCCTCTGGAGCTTCGGTCCACTTGAGAGCTGGCGAAATATCCGGTCCGTCGCAGGTGAATTGTGTCGGTATGGTCGCCCCCTCTTGGAAGGCGGAGCTTGTGATTTGAAATGCCATAATCTTCTCTCCTTCAGGCAACTCCTGTTCTTGCTTCTCCTTTTGACAGCCGCAGGGTGCAGCTATCACGAGGCACAACGTCAATACAACTAACCGCAGATACCTTTTCACAACAGCCTCCTTCTGTGAATTCTTTTCAGTGCTCGGGGAGCGGTTACTTACTCTTTGGCCCAGGCGGGCATAGCCTGCATATACAATTCCGCCCTTGCCTTGGCCTGGTCCTCGGTGATGGCCGGCTGCCAGGACTGCAGCCACTTGGTAATGCCGCCCAAGATGGCTTCCCGGGGCTGAAGGTTGCCCTTCTCGTCAGTGCAGTACTTACAATACTGCTCCGATGGGCCTTTGAAATCCGGATTCGCCAAAGGCGCCGCGCAGGATTCACAGAACTTGTCCATGTTTTACCTCCTCTCGTCAGTTGTTGTTCACGAGCAATCAGAACCGCAGTGCTGTGGAGCGCAAAGCCAGCAAAGCTTACTTACTGCGGCCATATCTTCTTCCAGATTGGCGAAAACAGAGCCGAAGTGGGTGCTCCCTGTTATCTAGTGGGGATGTTGTCCTTCTGCCTTCGGAGCTTGCCGTACTTCTCCTTAAGCTCTCTGAGAAATGCCTCCCGATTGGAAGTATACTTCTTGCTCAAATCTTCACGGACTCTTCTTTGAAAATCAACCGCGTCAAATTTCTTTTTCATAAAGAACCTCCCTTGGGCTCCTAATTTCCAAAACGGGGTAGCCCAACTTCAGATTGACAGCGTTGAATCCTCGAATACGATTGAGGTTTACAATCTGCTGGAAGTTCCAGCTGACTAAAACATCGACACGTTCCACTGAAGCAATGGCGATGTGTTGAGCATCGAGGACATGTTTTGTGGTTACGACTCTATCCTGGATATAGTTCTGCGCCAGAGCCTCGGCCTCCTCGGTCAGAAAGACATCCTCTAAACTCCCGTGGGGGATTGCCGGCAATACCTCTTTGACTTCCTCCGGGGCGGTTTCAAGCTCACGTCGAGTGAGATGGGAGATAACAGCAATTCGCAAACCCCGCTGAAATTCATGGAAGAGCTGTTTAGACCACTTGGAGAACTCAGAGTCTTCGCATCCGCCAATAACTGAGGTATCGATGTAGATTCGCTGTTTCATCTTGTCCAAAGCATCTTCTAGGACAAGCCCTTTAGTTCATTATAGCTTGGGGTCACACGGTTGTCAATTGCAAAAGTGAGGTTGGTGAGGTGAAAGGCTGAAGCTTTCCCCTACATCTTTTTCTATTCCGAATCAGCTTGGTGACTTCACTGTTCCTTTCAATTCATCCCAGGACTGGAGCGCTCTTCTCAGATGTGGTATAGTAATTGAACCGCCGACCACAAGGCCTATGGCGAGTGCCTCCTCAAGTTCCTCGTCGCTCACATTGTCTTTGTGGCACTGGATGATATGATAGCTAATGCAATCATCGCACCTCAAGACCAGCGAGGCCACCAGACCCAACAGCTCCTTGGTCTTCGCCGGAAGAGCACCGTCTTGATAGACTTGAGCATCAATGCTGTAGAACCTCTTGATCTCCCGGCCGGCGTATTTCATCACTGTTTCGTTGAGCTTCTCTCTTTCGGCTCTGAATCTGTCAATGCCGCTTGCAGCCATATTTACACCTCATTCAGTATTTATAGCCTTGCACCTCTTCCGGGGTGGCCTCCACTCCCAGTCCGGTCGCGATTCGGTTAACAAAGTTGAAATAGCTGACTATCAGGTTTATGCTTAATATATCCTCGTCCGAAAGGCCGTGTTCGCGCAGAGTCTCAACGTCGGCCTGCTCCATTTCACCCGGAGTCAGTGTCAATTTGACCGCATACTCGAGGACTCTCCGGGTTCTATCAGGCAGTTCAACAGACTCGAAGTTTTGTGCCAGCCTCTGCAGTTTCTCGCGGTCCTTCCAGTAGTAGTTCAAAGCTTCCCCATGATGATTTACACAGTATTCGCAGCGGTTTGCTGCGGAGACAACGACAGCTATCAGCTCTCTTTCGGGACGAGTCAAGCCCGATTTCCCGAACATCAGCGAGTAGTAAAGGTCCATGTGTGCCTTCATAGCCCGGGGATTCAAGCTCTGAACCTTGATGATGTTTGCAACCTTGCCACGTTTCCCCCTTATCTGGTCGTAGACCTCCTTTAACTGCCCGGTAGCTTCGGCATCATCCACGATTCTAATCCATGTCATAGGCGACAACCTCCCCTCAGAGCCGGCCGTTCTGCTGGCCGGTGTTTGATCTTTCCACTTCTCCTCTTTCGAATCCTCTTAAATACCAGGATTGTTGAATACTGTCAAGCCACAATTCGAGCTCTCAAGGTTATGATCTCGGTTTTCGAACCTGCTGGTTCTCCGAAACAAAAACCTTGACAAAAGAGTAAAAAGGGGTAAATTGCGTAGAAATTGTTTTGACTCTGGAGGTGAGACTATACGATTCGATAGAGATTTTTTGAAACCGTTGACTTTTGGAAGCTGAAGATCTCTATATGAAGAAACGTAGCTCACCACGGGCGTCGCCCTCTTTTACGGTGCCCGCCTTTTTGTTTCTGTCAATCTCGATATTAATCTTTATGCACTGCAGCAAGTCCACCCAGAATAACGCCCCGGTGATCTCGGAGGTGGTCGTCCCGGATTCGCTGATTGCAGGTTATAGTGGCGGTTTTTTCTCCGTGAAAGTCTCAGACCCGCAAGGGTCGGGAGACATAGCCTGGGTTTTCCTCGAGATAGGCGCTCCGAACTCCAACTGGAATCCGGGGGTAATCTACCTCCGGGATGATGGCACCGGCGGCGATTTCACCGCCAGCGACGGCACATACAGCCTTCTTCTCTCATCACCGCCGGACAGCACCAATCCCGGGGAATATGATTTCGCCTTCAAGGCTAAAGACAAAGATGGAGCGGAGAGCAACCAGATTGTCGAGAAGGTGAGGATTGCTGGCAACGAGCCTCCGCAACTTTCAAACCTGGTCGCCCCGGATTCGCTGGAGGCCGGGAAGGACAGCGCCTTCTTCTCGGTTATGGTCACCGACCCCGAAGGCCTGGTCGATATCGCCGCCGTGTATCTGGACATTGAGCATCCCACCTCTCCCTGGAATCCCGATACAATGAGCCTCTTCGACGACGGCACTCACGGTGACACTGTCGCTGACGATGGCATATACAGTGTACTCTTGGACCCGCCGCCGGAATATGCGTTGAACGGTGATTATCAATACATCTTCAGAGCCAAGGATATAAAGGGGAAGACTTCAGAGGCTTTGATCAAAGTGATCAAGGTCATCGGCAATCGGGCGCCGATCCTGTCGCATATCGTAGCTCCGGATTCGCTGGTTTCGGGCGGGGACAGCGCCTTTTTCTCGGTGGAGGTTTACGATCCCGATGGCGGCACTATTGAGGTGGTCTTCATTGACATAGATAATCCCCTGTCGATCTGGTCGCCGGATTCGGTTCCGCTTTACGATGACGGCACCCACGGTGATGTCGCCTCTGACGATGGGACCTTCAGCCTGTTGATGTCACCTCCCCCGGATTCGGCTCTTACCGGGTTATACAGTTTCAACTTCAAGGCGGTTGACGATCTGCAGGCAGTCGGGGAGCTTGCCACCGAGATAGAAATCATCGGCAACTACCCTCCAACCCTTTCAGACCTCTCGGCTCCTGATACTCTTCAGAGGACTAACGATACCACCGACACCTGGTTTGCCTCCGTTCTGGTCGAAGATGATCAGGGGCTTTCGGGGATAGACAAGGCGTGGTTCTATGTGATCAAACCGGACGGTTCTCCGGGGAGCAGTTTTGACCTTTACGATGACGGCACACACGGCGATTCGACAGCAGCAGATGGACGTTACAGTCTGGAGATGCAGAAGCCTAATCTCAGTAACCAGACCGGTGACTATCGTTTCATCTTCAAAGCCAGAGATATTTATGAGGCAGTTTCTGACAGCCTTTTGTATTATATTCATGTTGAGTAGGTTTACAGGAGTTGAAGGTGAATAGAAAATTCATTTCCATACTGTTGGTTTCGTTTCTCTTTTTGTCAATCTCCCCGGGCTGGGGATACATGAATTACACCTTAGAAAACGGGGTGCCCCGGATTCCCTCCAACAGCATCATCGAGGTGAAATACGACGGGGAAAACGTCTGGATAGGGACCGGAGAGGGTCTGGCCAAATCGAGCGACGACGGAGAAACCTGGGTCAAATACGACAGCAGTAATGGCTTAAACGCCACCTCGGTGTCGGCGGCGGTGGCGGCTCCAGGTCTGGTGTGGGTGACAACTTCCGGTTACGAGATCGCCGACGGCGATCTCATACCGATCGGGGAGGGACTGAATAAGGGAATCATTTCCCCCGATACCGTCGTCTGGTCGAGCCACAATCCGGAGCAGGCCACCTGGTACGGAAAGATCACTTATGATCTGGCTCTTCTGGATACCGTTATCTACGCTGCCTGCTTTTACGGAGGCTTGATCCGCTCCACCGACGGTGGTGCCACCTTTGAAAACATCTTCCCGGATTCTGCTGCCGAGTACGACTACGTCAACGATATTTACCAGGATGAAAACAACCGCTTCTTCTCGGTGATGATCGATACCTTGAGCCCCGATACCGTCATCGTCTATGGTGGCACCGCCGAGGGGATCAATAAGTTCATCTATCACACCTCCATGGCTGAACCCGATACCGTCTATCACTACTATCGCGGCGACACCCTGACGCAGATAGATGTTCAGTTGCCCGGCAACTTCGTGGTGGCGCTGGGAGTTCAGAATTTCAAGGGCCAGAAGATCCTCTGGGCCGGCTGCAGGCCCGCGTTGGCAGGTGGAGCGTACGCTATCGCTAAATCTGCCGATGGCGGTGCAAGCTGGATGAACATCTTTCCCGACCAGGAGTGCTGGAATTTCTCCTTCCAACAAGACAGCATCATCTGGGCCGCCACCGGCGACGGGCTTCACCGTTCGTTCGATTTGGGAGCCAACTGGGAAACTTTCACTTATATGCGCGACACCGAGAATCCGAATGTCTTCTTAGAGGGTAACTCCTTCTACTCGGTCGAGGTCGTGGGCGACACCGTCTGGGCTGGAGGTTCCGACGGTTTGGTCAAGACCACCGACGGCGGCGTTACCTGGAGGGTTTATCGAGCCTATATTCCCATCGGAGACCCCCGGGCTGGCGAGAGTTACGCCTATCCGGTGCCCTTTTCCACCAAGAGGGGGGACGGGATCGTGAGAGTCCACTATAAGCCGGAATCGAACACTAACGTTACCATCAAGATTTACGATTTCGCTTTAGATTTGGTGAAGACGGTTGTTAGCGGCAAACCGGTCTCTGTGGGCGTGGAATACGACGACGATTTCTGGGATGGGAAAAACGGCGAAGGGGACGTGGTCGCCAACGGTGTCTATTTCTACAATATCGACATGGACGACGGCACCCAGCTCTGGGGAAAGATTGTGCTTCTGAAATAAAGGAGAGAAGATGAATAGAGTTTTCATATATCCGCTGCTCATCATCGCCTTCTTCGCAGGTGCGATTTGCTTCGCCGACAGTGAAGATGGCGGATATGCGGGAGTGTTCACGACTATGGGGATCGGGGCCCGCCCGATCGGTCTGGGCGGGGCGTTCACCGGGCTGTGCGACGATGTCAACGCCGGTTACTGGAATCCGGCGGGGATTTCCAGGATAGGAGAGTTCACCATCGGGGGGATGTATCGCCGGCTGGACTTGGACAGAAGGTACAATTTCTTCAACCTGGCAACACCCATCTTGGGCGATGCCAGTCTGGGGCTGTCGTGGATCAACGCCGGAGTGAGTGACGTCCAGGGGCGAGACTCCGACGGACTCCCGACGGAGGAAATCAAGAACCGCAAAAACACTATATTCTTATCTTTTGCTCGCCGCCTCGTTCAAGAGAAGCCAATCGAGATGTTCTCCGTGGGGGTAAACGTCAAATATATCCAGGAGGATCTGGCCAATCTCAACGCTTACGGGGTGGGCTTCGATCTCGGAGTTTTCTTACAGATTACTGAAGAGTATGCGGTCGGTTTCGCGGTGCAGAACGTCGGCAGTCGCTATAACTGGGACAGTGGGAGCTACTACGCACGCTATGGGTCCCAGGGTAGCACCTATAATGAGAGCTTCCCGGTCAACTTCCGTTTCGGGGCCTCCGGCCTGTTTTTAGATAAACATCTGGTGCTGGCCTCCGATATCGAGAAAAGCAACAAACAGGAAGTTAGAGTCCACTTCGGAGGTGAGTATTGGCTCTTCAAGGAGGTGTTGAAGGAGGTAGAATCTGAAGAGGGATCGGAGGAAGCCACTGTGAGACTCCTGGTTGAGGACAGGTGGGTCGGCATTCGAGCCGGCTACGATGACGGTCGTCTCACCTTCGGTGGCTCGTTGTGGCAAGCGGTCAAGTGGTTTGACCTGGGAATCGGGTATGCTTTCGTCACCGCCAAGGTGAACGAGGATCCCGAACATGTCATATCGATAGAGTTGCAGTTTTAAGCGATTGGGACTTGAATTGTGAGCATGAAGAATAATCTCAAGCTAGCTTTTATATCTCTTTTTATCTTCGGACTGGCGACTTCCGCGGTTGCGGATATCCACGACCAGGCCGGCACCTCCGGTCTGCTCTTTCTGAGATATGGAGTGGGAGCAAGGGCTTTGGGAATGGGAGAGGCCTTCACCGCCGTTGCCGACGATGCCTCCGCGCTTTATTGGAATCCCGCCGGTCTCGGTTTCTCCGATGGTGTCCAGCTTCTTTTGATGCACAACGAATTCATACAGGACATCCGCCAGGAATATCTTGGGGGGTCTTTTCCTCTGGGTAGGCAGCGTTTCGGTCTCTCGATTAACATCGCTACGGTGGCAGACATAGAGCGGCGCGAGACCGCCGGTCCACCGTTGGGGACCTTCGACGCTCATGACTTTGCCATATCTCTGACCTGGGGGATGAGAGCTACCGAGGGCCTCTCGTTTGGCCTCTCGGGAAAGATCATATACGAGAAGATTGACATCGAAGACTTGACAACCTACGCTGCCGACTTAGGAATCTTATATCATCTGCCAATGGATTTGAGGGTGGGTGCGGTGGTTCAGAACCTCGGGGGAAAAGCGAAGCTCGTTGCGGAGGAGTTTAATCTCCCCTTGCAGTATAAGCTGGGCTTGGCATACCGCCCCGAAGAGGAGATTCTATCCGGCAAAGTTATCCTGGCAGTGGATGTGGCCAAACCCAATGATGGGGATTTGAAATTACATACTGGCTTGGAATACGGATACGCCGACATGATCTTCCCGCGCCTCGGTTACATGTCAGGTTACAGCGATAAGGATATAACTTTCGGTGTGGGGATGAAGTTCAAGAGGGCGAACTTCCAGCTCCCCTTTGACTTTTTGAGAATCGATTACGCTTACATTCCCTTCGGCTCCGATCTGGGCACCTCCCACCGTTTCTCATTGTCAATGCACTTCTAAGGTTTTCAACCACAGATAGCAGTCAACCCCTCTTCAAGTCATAGGATCTCAGTTTTCGTCAGGGGAACTCTCAAGGAGCAGAAAGGGAGGTTTATAAAGAACCTCCCTACAGTTACGAAAGAGTATTCGTTCGGGATCGACGCTGTCTCTTGCAGCCTGTTATTTCATGAGGATCGCCCTGCGGGCTTTCGAAGTCTCACCATCGAGGTTCAGGGCGATGAAATAGACTCCGGAGGTGAGCTCACCCGCGTTCCAGTTGATTCTTTTGAGTCCCGCGGATTGCTCATAGTCAAGCAGGGTTTCCACTCTCTGGCCTAGGAGGTTGAAGACCCCAAGGTTCACGTGTCCGAAGCGCGGAAGGACATATTCAATTGTCGTCTGGCTGTTGAAAGGATTAGGATAATTCTGATTCAGCACCAATTGGTCGGGCAATGGAGTTGTCTTGACCCCCGCTACACCGGTCACATAGAAGTCGGAGACTTTTAAGGTCGGATCTCCGATCAGGGTCATCCCGTAAAACCAGGGACGACTGTTCTCCATAGTTCTCACGGCCCAGTATTCAAAGGCTTCACCGTAAGTCATCCCCCAGCCCAGAGGCTTATAGAAGTCCAGAAAATTCAACATCGAGCCGGTCTTGGTGCTTCCGATGGAGAGCAGACCGTAATCGGTCTGGAAGACATACCAGCCGCCCATGTAATTGTTTGCAGAATAACGGGAGTTGGAGCAGGCGAAGAGGTTGTAAAAGTGAGCCTGGACCACGGTGGTGTCAATCTGATGGGCGTAGAAATAGGA
Source organism: Candidatus Zixiibacteriota bacterium (assembly GCA_030605835.1). Classification (GTDB taxonomy): domain Bacteria; phylum Zixibacteria; class MSB-5A5; order DG-27; family DG-27; genus DG-27. The sequence goes on from JAUWHO010000048.1 coordinate 156,571, forward strand.
ATAGATATGCCCGCGCTGGAACTGATGTAATAGTGGGGAAGAGTGAGCACAAACTAAGATGTGTTCGTAGCGTTTGCCTGTCGATTCCCGGATGCGGTGACGGTAGTTTGGTGCAGTGGTGGAATCCGGATCGAGGATGTCATCACAATGGGGGTAGGCGGCGGGTACCGCTGCTTGAAAGCCGCTGGTGTGCCAGTCGTCATCGATGAAGGCTAACGCTTTGTAGTCCAACCTCTGTTGCCCGGTGCGATAGAGGTGGTTCTTCTCGAAGTAGCGTTCCATCAGGCTGACCTCGTCGGCCCCGTGATAGGTCAGATTATGAGCGTGAAGTCTGCCCACCCAAATGTCGGCTTTATAGTTGTATCCGTAATGCTCATCGAAGAGGCCGTTGCTGTCCGAATCGACCCAAATGCCGTCCAGATCCATGAAGTAGAGATCGATGGGGAACTCCTCATGTCCCCAGTCCTCCATCTCAAACCAGGCAAAGGGGACATCCCCGATGAATATTACTCCCTCGATGGAGCTAGTTTCCCACTCCTCTATTATGATCTCTTTTAAGGCTACGGGGTCGTTGTTATTCAAGACCGCGTAGACCACCGGTTCGTATCCCTCCCTCTCTAGATCCTCCCTGAAGGCCTGAAAGGAGCTATCAATCTGTAAATAGAGCATATTGTTGATTACAATCATCACTGGTCCCCCCTGAGTCGCCAAACCTCGATGGAGCAGTTGGGGATCGAGTTTTTCCGCAAAGGTGCGGCTTTTGACATACTCCTGATAGCTGGTCGGCTCGGTGGTGGGGTCAGCCCAGCGGGTGACGACGATGTCCCCGTAGTCGACTCCCTCCAGTGCGAAAAGAGACAGGGAAGAGAGAATAATCAAGAGAGCTACGAAGATGCAAACTGCATTTCTGAGAGAACTCATCGGAACTCCTGTTGTTGTCAGGTTAGCCTAAACTCATTACGTCAGCCTTCGGAGATCGGCGACATCACTCGATCCTAAAAGGAAGACACACACTCTAATATAACGATTTTTCCGACCGTTTGTCGCAGTTTTTCAAAATTCGGACAGTTTTTTGGGTGAGTGGTTAGTGGTGAATGGTGAATAGTACATGGTGAATGGTTGAGGGATCCCAGCGGGAGAACCATACGGTAGAGAGTAGAGAGAGTGTTTCTGTCCTCTATTCAAGAGGTGGTGTCAGATGCCCACATCTGACGTAAGGGAACCCCAGTGGCGGAGGCCACTGGTCTACACCGATTTGCGTCATCGGCCACAGTTGATTCCCTGTTTCCGGTTTCCTGTCTCCTGTTCCCTGAAGAATCTCCTGGGATCAAAAGCTGTATCTGACCCCTATCTGGTTGAACGGTTTTTGCAGGAAGGTGCCATCGACTCTCTGGTAGTTGAGCGAGATTTTCCTCCAGACCGGTTTTACCACGCCCAGCTCACAGTAATAATCGTCCTTTCCCTTCCAGGCCAAATCGCGGTTGAAATCGTAGGTGAACTCGATGTTAAACCATGTGAGAATCTTTACGGAGTTGATGGAAACAATCTGAAGGGTCTGTCCGGCATCGCCTCCGTCGTCAAAGAGGTTCTGGTAAACCGAAATCTCATTGGTAATCTGTTGAAAATCCAGCTCTCCGGCCTGAAGGCTTAAAGCCCAAAGGAGCAAGAGAGTCAGCGATATCGCCTGCAATTTGCTCATTTTTTCCCTCATTGAAGGTTCTCGTGAACGTGTGAAGAATGATTTCTATCTTTCAACGCCCGGAACTCCAATCCATAGATAATACTTCTATCACAAACTACTCACCACTCACCACTACATCCTTGCTGTTTTTCCCGTGAACAGCCAATTCAGTGCAAGAACCTCTTGCCGATAAAGATAGCGTTTGCACTCCAAATCAGAGGGGGAACCAAAATGTCGAAATCGAAAACAGCAATCATCGTCTTTTTCTCTCTGTTTTTCTCCCTCCCGGTTCTGGGAGGAGTCGACTCCGAGGAAGAGACTATTCCAGAGCGGTTCCGGTTTAAAGTCCAGGTGGAGGAGGTCTCCACCCGCCTGTCCAAAATCATTGTTTTTCGCACCCAGATGCCGGAGAGGATAGAGCCGGAAAGCTGGGCATTCTACATTTTCGATTCTCCGCCGCATCCTGAGAGCTTCCGACACTTCACGGGGAGAGCCCTTCGCATTTTGATGGGCCTGGGACGGGTCCCTCGCCTGATGAGCTGGGACTGCAAGACAAAGAGGGGGGTGCTGGTCCCGAGGGGCAAATACTACGTTTTGCTCTGGATAAAAGATAAAGAGGGGAAGAGGTGGATCTCATACTGGCAATCTTTCAAGGTCAAGTGAGCGGGGCCCCATCTCTCCACCCTTAGAATTTCTTGGTTATCGTTAACTTGCAGATCTTGTCGGCGTCTCGATCTTCAATTCGGAAATCTATCGCTACCTCCTCCTCTGAGAGTTTATCGAAGTTGTACAGGTGGGCATTGACATAGGCATCGAACATGGAAACGAATACCCACGTCGCGGTTATCCATAGATAGAAATTGCGTTTGTCCTGAAACCGCTGATAGAGATCAAACTCCTTCTGCTCTTGAGGGACTTCCGGGAGTTGAAACTGCGTGACGTGGGGTAGAATTGTCACCCCGGAGGTGTGCAAGAAGTCTCCGCGACTATACTTTTGGGCGAACTCGAATCTCTCCCGGTGCTTGTCGGTCAGGCTCCAGAAGTTGCAAATTGCCCCGATGAAGATGACCTCCCCGATCCCGTATATGGTGGCTCTGATATAGTTGCGGGTGTAAATCTGCCCCCAGCCGGGCAATGCCAGGGAGCGAAAGAGAGCACCGGTGGGGTTTTTCTCCAGAAGTTGTGTCTCCAGAGCCTGGATGACAGGGGAGCTTTTCTCTTCGCTCCTCTTCGGGTTTTCCTGGAGTTTTGTGGAGTCAGGGAGATTCCCCGCGCTGTCTCCCTCGCTGACGTAAGAGGCGAGGAAGAAGCTGGACGGTTTCGGGAATGTGTGGACGTGACCAAGGAGAACAGATTCCCCTCCGGTCGCTTGTCCTGCCGGGGCTATCTTCACAGTGCATAAAATGAGAAAGAGGGGAAGGAAGAGCCTAATGGCGTTGAACTTCGAATTGGACCGATTCGCTTCCCTGATCACTGTGGAGTCTTACAGTTTGGAGATCACCTTCAGTTTCTTGGGGAGGAGGTCGGCGCGGAGGTGACGTAGGTCTGTGCCCAGGATTTCCCCGTCGAGGTGAGCTGTGAATGGCGTTTCTGACTCCACCTCCACCCTGCGACCCCGGAACATCTTGACCGATCTTAAGTGGGGAATATTCCCCTTCGAGAGCCTGGGTAGATAGTAGAACATCTTCAATTTGCTGACTTTTTCGATCAGACAGATATCCAAGAGTCCGTCATCCGGGGAGGCGAAGGGCGTCAATTGAAAGCCGCCTCCGGTGGAGGCTCCGTTGCCGACAGCAATCAGAGTTGTTCTACCCTGCAGTTCGTAATCGTCGATTCTCACCTTCATCTGCGGCGGATGATAAAGAGGGATGGTCTTTAAGGTTGCGTAGAGGTAGAGGGGGGATCCCCTCAAGAGGTGAGTTCTGCTTGCCCTTCTGGCGATGGTGCCATTCAGGCCAACTCCCAGAGCGTTGAAGAAGAATCTGTTGTCTCCCAGACTCCCGACATCGATTCTGCGAAATCTTCCCGCCGTTAGAGCCTTACAGCATGCCAAGAGGCTCGAATCGATTCCGGTTATTCTGAAGAAGTCGTTGCCATTGCCCGTCGGTATGACTCCCAGGGCGACCTCGGTTCCCACCAGTGAGGTGGCGACCTCGTTGACAGTGCCGTCCCCTCCGACGGCAACCACAACCCCACAGCCAAGCTTGACCGCCAGATGGGCAATCGCCTTTGCCTCTTTGGGCTTGGAGGTGATTTGGAGATCGAGGTCCCCTCCCAGTTCCCTCAAGAATCTCTCTATTTTGGGGATGGCCCGTAAACCCGCACCCCCTCCGGCAACCGGATTCACAATCAATTTCATCTTTTGACGTCTGGGCAAAAAACCTCTCCGCGTAGTCAGGTATGCCTTAAGTAATATAAGTCCGCACCTTTTCACAAGCTAAAATTGAGCTTCGCTTAGGCCCCCGGTTTCTCTGCACCCGAGGTGAACGAGAAACGTCTAGCGGTCGTGCTCTACAGCTCCCCAGGTGCGCATTTTCAGGTCAGGTGTGAGATTGAGGTTAAGAGATCAAACCATGTGACGATAAATTTGAAGAACAGATTAAAGTTCTCTTTGTTTGAAATGGAAGTTTCCCCACAAAATCCGACGATTCATCTGACAAACTTCTCAACTTTATTCACAGAGGTGATTGTCGCCGGGCAAAGGAGGTGAAGGTTTGATGCCCACGGGAAAAGTGAAATGGTTTAACGACCGCAAAGGATACGGTTTCATCGAGGGAGAGGAGGAAGACAAAGACATTTTCGTCCATTTCTCCGTAATCCAGGAAAATGGTTTCAGGACCTTGCTGCCTGGCCAGGAGGTGGAATACAGCATAACGGATGGACCCAAAGGACCGCTGGCAACCAAGGTGGTGAAACTCTAAGAGATAGGGTAGAGGGGGAGCCCCGGAAATCCCGGGGCTTTTTTTGTTTGCCCGAATCAACAAGGCAGCTCTGCCAAACGTGATCTGCGACAGAGAGCCACCTGGTCTATGAGAATACCTTTCGCCAAAGGGATGGCAGAAAAAAACCACAAGGGACACTTCCACAGCCTCAGGAAAAGTTCACAGGCATCGTTTTGGCCGCAATCTTGTTTTCTCCACGCACCTGCAGAACACTCCCTGTTTTGTCCTCTTTTTAACCAGAACTGAAGCCACAAGACTGGTTGACAAAGCCGTCTGGTATCAATCAGAATTGAGCGCGAACAGAGATTTTTCCTTGACAGTACAGACTAAAGAGCTATATTCAGAGGGAGAGGTGAGCTTTCACGGGTGGGGCTCACATTTTCAATAGCTCTAACCAGGGGAAATGCGAAGATGTTAAGAAATTTTTTAATAGTAACGGTTTTGGTCACCATCGGTTTGTGCCTCCAGATCGGTGCCACCACTTATTACGTCTCTCCCGAAGGAGACAACGGCAACAGTGGGCTCTCGCCGGAGGCTGCCTGGAGAAACGTCTCCTATGCCACCCTGCAAGTCGGGAATAATCCCGCGGACCACGACACCGTCTGGGTCTATCCAGGGCTGTACGACATAGAGGCGGGCGAGGTCTTTCCGGTGCGGGTGCGGAGTTACACCACCTTAGTCGGGCTGGATACCGGTGTCGTTCTCTCTGCAGCGGACACTGTCAACGTTGAGGTCATCCGCATCAAACGAGAACAACTGGTTCAGATCGAAAACTTAGAGATAATCGCTGGAGACGGAGGCATAAACGCTCAAACTTGCTCCAAGCTGATAATAAAGGATAATTATATTCACCACAACCACCGTCGCAGTCTTCTGGATAACCCCTTCGGTGCTGGCATTGCAATCCTGGAATGCGGGGAGGTTACGATTAGGGGCAATCTCATCAGTGAGAACGAGATTTCTCAGACTCAGGTGGTATATGGCGGGGGCGGGTTAGGAGTTATTCAAAGCATCCTGGTCACAATAGACAGCAACACGGTGTCCTCCAACACCGTTGAGTATGCCGGGATAGCCTGCGGTGGGGGAATGGCCCTGGCTGAATGCGATCTGGTGAATATCACCGACAACACCGTAGATAGTAACCTGGTGAAAAGCATTACTGACAAGGCCGAGTCCTCCGGCGGAGGTCTCTATCTGACGGGGTGTCGAGAGCTCTCAATCCAGGGGAACAGCATACGCCAGAATGCTCTCTATCGGTGGACGCCTCAAGATACTTGCCTCAGCCATGGTGGTGGAATCTACATCGTCGACGGTTCCGGTCAGGCTACCTTAAGCGGGAATCTGATTTCAGGCAACTACTCTATCGGCAACTGTGAGTTCGCCCGGGGCGATGGTGGGGGAGTGAAGGTAGATAACGCCGCTGCCATCTTCATCGACAACACCATTGTCGGCAACAAGGCTGAGTATGGAACCGGGGCCGATGGTTGGGGGGGAGGCGTATGTGTGGATTCTCAATCTGTATGTTCCTTCTCTGGCAACCGTATATACGGCAACCGCGCTGGTAGTGGGGGAGGCATCGGTGTTTACTTCCCGGACAGCTTAACGGTCGGTGGTTCTCCCGGCCACGGGAATGATCTCTATGATAACGTTGCCGAGAGGGGCGATGACCTCTGGAGATACTATTACGCTCCGCCCGAGACCATCATTGCTACTTTCAACTACTTCGGGGGAGAGCCCGACGAAAACCGGGTTTATCCCTTCGAATATTGGGATGTCGGTTTCTGGCGGGACAGCCTCATCGACGTTAACGAACCTCCACGGATAATGGACTACTTCCCCACCTTTGTGGAGACGATCCTGAACATTGGTGACACGCTCCTCTTCTGGGTGGAAGTCCTAGATTACGACGGAGACTCAACCTTGACTTCGTGGCTTCTGGACGGTGAGCAGCTTGCGGATGGTGACAGCTTCCTCTTCATAGCTGACTCTCAATATGCGGGCGACGATACCCTCCGGGCTGCGGTGACTGACTTTGAAGATACCACCAGTCATTACTGGTATATGCAGGTGGGGCCCATCTCGGTGCCATTTGGAGAGGGAGACAAAAACCTCCCTGAGCAGTTTGCCCTTTTAGACAACTACCCCAATCCGTTTAACGCCTCAACGGTCATAAGATACCAGCTTCCCCGGTCTTGTCACGTGCGCCTGGAAATATTTGACATCATGGGGCGAAAGGTCACCGCCTTGGTGGATGAGAAACAGAAAGCGGGGTATAAGATCGCCATCTGGAATGCGAACACAGCCGCTACAGGATTCTACTTCTATAAACTAACTGCTGGAGATTTCTCTGATACCAAGAAAATGGTGTTGTTGAAATAATACTTCGGTTTGACTTCGATTCGTACGAATTGGAGATAATCAGATATCACAACCCAAACCCGACCTACGTCATTTCTCCATAGATCTGAAGATTCATTTTGGGGACCAATCATTGCCATCCCTTGGTGAAACCGATTATCCAGCGGAACTTCCAGCTATCCTCTCCAGAAGGATGACTGATCCATAGCGGGAAATCAACTCTGAAGATGAAGAATCTGAATCCTATCCCGAAATCGGATTTGACAGTCTTGATGTGAAACTTGCTCCATCCTGCATACACATTGCCTACATCAAGGAAAAGATACGCCGGCAGATAGGGGAGGTCATTCTCTAACGACATCGTCGTAATCATCTTCCCCTTCAGATGTCTTCCGAAATAGCCCCTCAAGTTTCCGTCACCCCAGATGTGCCACCTCTGTTGGGGCGAAAGCTCCCCGGTGGATTCCCAGGTGAAACCGAGCACGCCCTCGGGAATCAATTTCCCGGAGAGAAAGAAATATTCCTGTAAGGGCATATCTCCCCAACCATAACCGCCATACAATCGCAGTTCGGTCTTGATCTTTCGTGACCAGCGGTAATAACTCTGTGATTCCAATGACCATTTCCCGAATTGATAAATATCGTCATCGAGGTCTTTAGCGAAGGTCACGGTGGTTTTGACATTGCCGCCGTAGCGGAGGCATCGCTCTTGGAAACTGTATGCCAAATCCACGCCGCTGTACTGGCCCAGGCTGAAATCCCGGGGGTCCTGATCCGAGATCGATTTCACCTGGCGATGCTCTAACGACACCTCGAAAGTGTGTGTTGGCCCACGGAGGAGTTTTTCTCTTTTCTCGAAGCTCACTCCCGCATATACACGGGAATAATCCCAGGATCTAGACCAGCCCAAGGATAGTTTTGAGAAAGGTCCCCAGAAACCGAGAGGAGTTTGGTAGCTACCGCTGTGTCTCAAGGTCTTTTTCCCGGATGAGTATATCGGAGCGAAGCTCCATTGATGTTTTCCCAAGAGGGGGCCAGCCAAGATGAACTGTCGCCCCATAAGAAGACCGCCAACTTGCAACCGTGTGTTGGGGCTGTAAAATATGTAGGGCACAAAGAAAAGCTGGTAGGTATCGAATGAGGGCTTGTCGAAGAAGAGGTCGAAAGAATACTTCCTCGGTTTGCAGTTATTCCAGCGATAGTAGTCCAGGATTTTCTTTTCAGGATCGACTGCAACGCGCTTTATTTTTTCCCAGCTGTAGAACGTTATGGTCTTCTCTGGCTCCCTTCCGTTCCAGAAGAAGCGGTATTCTCTCCCACTATCGGTATATGAAACCACCTCCACGGGCATCACAATCGGTTCATTTCTTCTGAGGGTGATTTGGTTTCGATAGTCACCCACAGGATTCTCCTCGTAGGGTGACCTTCTTATCTTTCTGCTCTTGAGGCCTGTGACCTCATAGTCACATCGCTTCGTGGTCGTCAACCACTGCTTGAAAAACCAATCCAACTCCCGTCCGCTGACCTCTTCGCAGACCGAGATGAAGTCCTCGATCCTGGGATGTTTGAACATGTATTGCTGGTAGTAGGTCTTCATCGCGGTGTCAAAGGTGCCAGGGCCTAAAAGGTCTCTAAGCATATACAGAATCAAGGCGCCCTTGTAGCATGCCAGCTGGTGTGTATACATTCCCTCCGTGTACTCATATGCAGGCTTCGATAGAATTTCCTCACGCTGTGCAGAGGCATACATATAGTAATAAGCATTTGCGACGTAGTTGTCGTCGAACTCCGGGAAATAGGGAAGGTCAAAGGGGAGTTCGAGGAGAGAGTAATCCTCTCCGTATTTCTCCTCTAAGTATCTAAGCTCGCAGAAGGTGGCGAAGGCTTCATCGAGCCAGGGGGAGTCGATTTCATTGTTGCCCAAAACTCCATAGAACCACTGCTGCGCGACCAGGCGTGCCACCAGCGGTTCCGTCAGCTTGGTATATGGAGGGAGATGATTGGGAATGATTATCAAGGTTGGTGCTGCCATGCCGCGGGTCATAAAATCGGCGCCGTCAACGATTGTCAATCTTCTGTAAGGGTAGGGCCCGAACCATTCCCGGTACAATTCCATTGCCTCCCTCGTATATGTGCCGATCTCCTTCATCTTTTTCTCATCCTGAGGCAACAACAGAAGATCGATTTGGACGCTGTTGGTATATTCCCTCTTCAATAGATAGTCTGGGCTTGCAGTCCAGACAAAATCGTGGACGTCCTCGGCATGAAAAACCAGGGTCTTGTAACCATATTGAGATGCAGGATCGTCATAAGGATGTTTGACTTGACGGCGTTGGCGTTTGGACAGTCTTGAGTAACGGTCTAGAGAATCCAGTCTTCTGAGCTCATCAGGAGGGCCGATCAGTTCCCCGGTTGCGCCGACTATGTATTCTTGCGGCAGGGTGATAGCCACATCGAAGGTACCGAACTCTCCGTAGAAGTCGGGGATGAAGTGGTAACCATCAGGATGCCAGCCCCGCTGGTCATATGCGACTATCTTGGGATACCAATGAGCTATCTGATAGCGATTTCCTTCATGACCGAGCCGGTCAAATAGATACGGCAATTTGAGCAAGAAATCTATCTCAAACGTGACGGTGTCACCAGGCTGAATCGGAACCGGCAGGTTCACCCTCATCTCAGTACCCGCGGCCTCAGGGATTAGAGATCGGCCGTTGCACCCCAGAGAGATTATTTCAATATAGCCTCGGTCTTCGGGGGATGAAAAATAGAGGTCGCTCTTCCCGGCTTTGTATTGCTCCCTGGCGAATTCGGTGTCACGGTCTTTGTAGGCATTCGGATATAGGTGAAACCAGACGTAATCCAAAGTGTCAGGCGAGTTGTTAATGTAGACGACGGTCTCATTCCCCATCAGGGTGTTGATCTCGGTGTCGAGGAGGACATTTATTCGATGTGCCACCTCTTGTTGCCACGAACATGCGAGTCTCAGTGGGAGGAGCGCAGATATTATAACAGCCAGATAGCAGAGGCTATAGTGAGGTGTAGCTGCAGAAGTCCTCATCTCAGCAGGGATGGTCCTCCCGAGGGCGGTTCAATCCGTCTGGCATCTTCGGGGATTCGAAGTTGAAAGAAGTTGTCAGGAATCTCTACGTTAATTTTTTCTTGACGCAGTCTTATTTTAACTCTGTACCCCTGGACCGGGCAAAGCAGCGTGATTATCTTAGGACGCCAGCGACCATCCATTCTGTGGAAATCATAGTAACTGATCCAGAGGTCATAAGATTCGTCACGATGTCGCCAGTGACATTTCGCCACCGTGAGGGTGGCGGGATTTACCCAGAATTTCTTATCCCAGATGGTATCCGCCATCTCGTACAGATAGAAACCCTCTTGCCTGCCGACGAATCTGCTGTCATTTTGGTCGAACCCGAATTTCCCGATAGAGAACTCAATGGTGCTCACAAGGTCAAATCTGCGATCGCCCAGTTGTATGAATCTCCCCTCCTTTAGATTTTGCTCGAAATATGAATTCCTGAATGGAGAGAAGACTCTAACGGTGTCATGGTGCAAAACCGCCTTAGCGACGTCAATGCCCAGAATCATCTCGAACGTGAAGGCGACCTCGGAAGGGTGTCGATAATATAGCTCCATGTCAAAGGAGAGTTGCAGCTCTTTGCTCTGGAACTCTACGGCTAAATCTCCCGCGTAAGTGTCGAGGTGTGCCTCTTGCCCGGCAAGGAGAGCGACCACCTCATCGGGGCTTTTGACCCTGGGAGGTGGCTTTACGATTTTCCTGGGGGCACAGGACGTGAAGATCAGCAACGACGCTAATGCACAGGCGGTAATACAGGAAAGCCGGAGCTTTGAGCCCGACGGTGCTTTTGAAGATGAGGTTTGTGACTGGATGATAGTCGGTTCCAATGTTACAATGTCATTGAGATATGCACGCTACAATGGCAATCCCGTGAACAGGTAACCGAAAAGCCTCACGAAGGGGAAAAATATATACGCAAAGATATTAACTCCGAACACATATCCGCCCATGATTATCCCCACCAAGACTAGCGGACCATAGCGTTCCATTCGATAGTAGAATCTCTCCTCCTGTGGGGGGAGAAGTCCGAAAAGGATTTTGGATCCGTCCAGAGGGGGAATTGGAAACATATTGAATATCGCCAGAATGATATTGATCTGAACCGCGAATATCAACATCCTCAGGAACACCCCCACGAAGGGCGTCTGGAAATCCAGACCCCCGCCGGTGCCAAGATAGACGCGCAAGACGAGACCGAAGAAGAACGCAGAAAGCAGGTTGGCTGCAGGTCCGGCGAAGGATACCCAGATCATGTCCTTTTTGGGATTGCGAAGGTTGTAAGGATTGACCGGCACCGGGCGGGCCCAGCCGAAACCGACGAAGACCAACATTATCGAGCCGAGGATGTCCAGATGAACCAGGGGGTTCAACGAAAGCCGACCCATCATCTTGGCGGTGGGGTCTCCGCGACGATAAGCTATGTAGCCGTGAGAGAACTCGTGAATGGTGATGGCGAAAAGAAAGCCGGGAACCATTATGGCTATTCGCTCGAGGCCGTACATCGTTAGGAAACTACCCTCTCTCAGCCACGACCGTGGCCGGTAAGCTTAAGTCCAATCCCAAATGCGCCAGTGAATCGACGGCTCTTTTGATTTCGTAGCCGACCTCCTCCGGACGGTGTGCATCAGAGCCCAGGGCAACCACTTTTACGCCGAAATCCCTAACCAGTTTCAGAATCTCTGCGGAGGGATAAAGGTCTCTGAAGCCTCGCCGGAGGGAGCCGGTGTTCACCTCTATTCCCAGATCATCGGCTCTCATGAGCTCTAAAACCGGCTCGATATAGTCACGATGAGCAGTGAAGATTTTCTCTCCGTAATAGGTAAAGCCATACTTCTTGTAACCATCGAGATGGGCGACGCAATCGAAAAGATCTGATTTCACCAGCGCCGCCAGATTCTCGAAATACCTCCTGGACATCTCCCTGACGCTTTTCCTCTGGAAGCATCTTTCATATTCCCTGCGATCGGTGAAGGCAACCCCCTCCAAGCAGTGGATTGAGCCGAGAAGGAAATCGACCTTGATTCCTGATAAGGTCTGACGCAACTGCTCTTCGAAGTGGGGAGCATAGTCGACCTCCAGGCCTAACCTCACCAGAAGTCCCATCTCCTCGTATCTTCTCTGAGTCTCCTTTACCTCCCGGAAGTATTTGGGCAGTCCTTCCTCCAGGGGCACCTGCCGACCGTCAACAATCATGAAGGGGTCGATTTTTTTTCTCAGGGGGTCGGTATCGAAATGGGTGGTGAAGCAGATCTCCTTCAATCCTTTCTTCAACGCCTCCTGACAGAACGCTTCGATGCTGCCGGTGGCGTCCAGGGAGTATCCGGGATGAATATGGTAATCGATCAAATCCACAGCTACGACCTCAGAGCCTCCAGCACAAAGGGGTTGAATCTTCTCTCCTGCCCGATGGTCGATTTGGGTCCGTGTCCGGGATAGATTGTGGTGTCATCGGGAAGGTTCATGAGTTTCTCGCGAATCGACCTCATAAGGGTTTCATAATCGCTTCCGGGGAAGTCGGTGCGACCGATGGAGCCGGCGAAGAGGGTGTCGCCAGTGAAGACAATCTTGTCCGATATAAGACAGATTCCCCCCGGGGAATGCCCCGGAGTGTGAAGGATTTGAAACCTTAGTTTGCCGACTGAGATCACCTCTCCATCCTCGAGCAATCCGTCGGCCTCCGGGGCTTTGATGTTCTCACCGCTGAAGGCGGAGAGATTCTCTCGGGGGTCTGTCAGCATCCGAGCATCTTCGCGGTGAATCAGGAGCTCGGCGCCGGTCTTTGACTTCAACTCCCCCACCGCTCCGATGTGATCCAGATGCCCGTGAGTGAGAACGATCTTTTCGATTCTTAAGTTTAGAGACCGGATTCCCGACCAGATGGTCTTAGCCTCGAAGCCGGGGTCGAGGATCATTCCGACTTCGGTCTCTTCATCTCCAACTAAGTAACAGTTCGACAGGTAGGGTCCGACCTCGAAGACTTTTATCAGCATCTACTCACCTTCCGGATGAAAATGGCCGTAGATCGTTCCCGCCACCTTGGCGGGGATGCCTGGCGTTTCCAGGAGTTCCGAAAGCTTCGCTTTTCTTATCCTCTCAACCGAACCGAACTTCGCCAATAGATCCAGCTTCCTCTTTTCGGCGACTCCCCTTATCGCCTCCAGCTCCGATTTGAAGCTCTCCTTTTTTCTCAACTTCCGGTGGTAGGTTATTGCGAAACGATGGGCCTCATCCCGGATCATCTGAAGAAGCTTAATGGAGGAGGAGGTCTTGGGAATCATCAAGGGTTCTTTTCTGCCGGGCAGGAAGACCTCGTCTAATCTTTTGGCCAAGGCGAGAATGTTGACATTTGCGATCTTGAGATTCCTCAAAACTTGCCGGGCGGCGTTTAGCTGTCCCTTTCCCCCGTCGATCAGAGTCAGATCTGGAAACTCCCTTTTCTCCTCGATCAACCGACGGAAGTATCGCTCCACAACCTCCGCTATCATGGCGTAGTCGTTTTGACCCTCCACGGTCCTTATTTTGAAATGGCGATACTCCCCCTTTCGCGGTTTACCGTCAACGAAGAACACCAGAGAACCGACGGCCCCGTTGGAACCTAAATTGGAGATGTCGAAGGCGGCGAGCTTGCGGGGAGGATTCTTCAGGTATAAGTCCCTCTTCAAGGAATGAATTGAGCGCGGCAGACTTCTCTTCATCTCACTTTTCTGGGCAAGTAGCTCCTTCAAGAGCAAGTTCGCATTCTGAGAGGCCAGATCCAGGAGGCGCGCCTTTTGACCCCTTCGAGGTACCGTGAGTTCCACCTTAGATTCTGCCCTCCGAGAGAGATACCTGCCCACCAGGGGCTCGTCTTTGGGCTTAGAGGGGAGCAGGATTTGCGGAGGGATGGCCTCGGCGGTGTTGTAGAAACGCATCAGGAAGGTTTTTAGCAGCTCCCCATCCTCGGAGGTTTTGGAAGCCACCAGGTAAAAGTGCTGCCTGCCGATTAGGACCCCCTCTCGCACCTGCATGGTCACACAGCAAGCATCGACACCCTCCCGGCTGAAGGCGATGAGGTCGCGGTCGGCCATGTCGGGATTCAACACTTTCTGGCGAGCGATGAGTCCCTCTAAGTTCTGCAGTTGGTCCCGAACTCTGGCGGCGGTCTCATACTCCTCCGCCTCCGCCAGGCTCTTCATTCGGGAGCGGAGTTCTTTCAAGAGCTCCACCTTACGACCGGCGAGAAACCGCCCGACTCCATCGGCAATTTGACCGTATTCCTCTTCGGAGATGCGGTTCTCGCAGGGACCGAAACAACGTCCGATGTGGTAGTTCAGACAGACCCGATTTTTCCTTCTGGAGGGGAGCTTGAGGCCGCAGGTACGCAAGGGAAAGATCTGCCGGATCAACCTCAGGGTCTGGCGCATCAGTTTCACCTCGGTGTAAGGCCCGAAATACCCGCCGCCATCCTTCTTCAAGACCCTGGTCACTAAAAGTCGAGGAAAAGCCTCACCCGTGATTTTCAGATAGGGATATCTTTTATCATCTTTCAGGTTGACGTTGTAGCGGGGACGGTGCTCCTTGATGAGGTTGTTCTCCAAGATCAAGGCCTCCATCTCGCTGTCGGTGACTAAGACCTCGAAATCGGAGATCTTTGACAAAAGGACGTCAGTTTTCAAATCCCGCCGAGGTGTTTCGTGGAAATACGACCTCACCCGGTTTTTCAGTATCTTGGCCTTGCCGATGTATAGAATCCTCCCACCGGAGTCTTTCATCAGATAGACCCCGGGGCCCCGGGGGAGGTTCGTCAACTTCGTCTGCAACTTCTCTTTCATATCTTAAGGGGTTAAACGGCGAGGCCTGGGGAAAGTTTCCTCAATCGAGGAGCCTCCTTCCCCCCTTATATCTTCTGCGGTAATAATCCTCACTCAGATCGGAGATGATGGTGCCACGGGATTTGGAGACGTGCACGAACTCTCCGGAACCGAGATAGATCCCGACGTGACTCACTCTAAAACCGGAGGTGGCAAAGAAGACCAGATCTCCGTATGAGAGGTCGCCTCTACCCGTTGGCTTCCCGATCCGATAGAGCTTTTCGGAGCTGCCGGGGAGCTTGACTCCGAAGCTTCTCTGGTAAACCAGACAGACCAACCCGGAACAATCAAGTCCTTCCGGAGTGCTACCACCCCACTCATACGGAGTTCCCATGAGTCTATCAATCTCGGAGGACATCTTCATGAAACCGAGCTTCTTGCCCTGGCTTCCTAAGCGGATGGTGCCCTGATTTTGCCAGTCGTCTATGTTAGGTTTGCGGGAGCTGCAGCTCCAGAAGGGTAGCGTCAGCGCGACCGCGACGATTACAAGTCGAAGAATTCTCTTATCTTCCGCAACCACTTGACCGAAGCCTCCTTGATTTCTGCCTTCTCCTCCCACTCCCTCTTGTCCTCGACTCTCTTCTCCTCCATTTCCCTCAAACGTTTTTCCAATTGGAGGCTTAAGCTTTCGGCCAAGGAGGGGGTCTCCTTCATAATCCCCCGCAGGTCCTCCCTGGTAACGACAACGGCCTCGGTGTCCTCCAGCGCCTTTACGGTGGCAGACCTCTCCTCTCCGGTCAGAAGCGAGACCTCCCCGAAGCTCTCCCCGGAACCGAGCTCCGCAAGCACGATCTTGGAGCCGTCGGCTCCCAGAATCGAGACCTCCACCCCTCCCCTGTTTACTATGAAGAGAGAGTCCCCTGCCTCTCCTTGCACGATGAGGAACTCACCGGTTCCAAAGGGGAGAAGCTTGGCGTTTCTCGAAAGGACCAGGCGTTGTTCCTCGGAGAGAGGGGCGAAGATTTCACATCGTTTGAGAATCTCTAAAATCTCCTGCCACAGGTTTTGAGCCGTCTCGGCTTCCTTTCTTTTCACCCTCTCCATGAAGCGCAGAGTCCTGATGGGGAAGGGGATCTGGATCCCCATCCGCTTGAACTGATACCAGATGCGGCTTTTGAGGTCGTCCTGAATTATCGGATGATGCTGGTATTCGTTGATCCAGAACTTGAGCTCGTATTCGATGGCGAAATCTCCGTAGTCGATAGTGCGCATGTGAGGGGCGGGATCCTTCAACACTCCCGGGGTCTGGGCCGCGATCTCTAAGATGGCCTTCTTGACCTTGTGGGGGGGAGCCTCGTAGCTGGTCCCAACCCGAAGATACAGAGCCAGGACCGGGGAGGGGGCCTTGTAGTTTATGATCCTGTCCTTGGCGATGTTGGAATTCGGTATGACCACGTAATTGTTCTCCATGGTGCGAATTCTGGTGGCCCTCCAGCTCATCTCCACCACCTCACCGGTCTGGTCGGCGACCTCCACCCAGTCTCCCACCCGGAACGGTCTCTCGACGTGCAGAGCCACCCCGGAGATGACATTCCCCAGAATATCTTGCAGTGCCAGACCGATCACCGCCGAGAAGACCGCCGAGGAGACTAAAATGGTGGTCAGGTCTAACTTGAACACCCCGGAGATCACTAAGAAGAGGATGAGCAGCAAAACTGCCATCCTGGAGACGTCGCGCAGGAGCTTGGAGGGGGGTAGCTGCTGTTTTCGTGAGAGGACAAAGTCGAAAAGGAAATACTCACCCAACACCACCCCCACATAGGCGGCCACCAGAAGGACAAGCGCGGTCAGAATCTGGTTAAGGTAGTTATAGGCTGGAAGCCCCATCCGCCACAGGAAGATCAAAATCACAAGCAAAAAAACGGCGATGTTGGCAGCGGTCCTGGCTTTCACGAAGGCTTTGTGCTTGGAAGCGAATCTGAGGATAAGCCTCAGGATCAGAAATGACCCCGCCGTCCAGGCTAAGGCCAGGGCCACGGTTTTTATGGTCTCCAGAGGGATACTCTCCATATTTTACCTCCTCACTGCAGTAAAAATAGCCATTGCTCCCTCGTAGCGCAATCGCAATTCGATTGGGGACACAAAAAAACGCGGCCTTGACCGCGTTTCTTTTCATCACACCTTCTACAGAATCAGGTTTTCTTCTTCCGGCGACGGAGCAGTGCCGCCAGGCCAACCCCGGAGCCAAGAAGCAGGAAGGTGGTCGGTTCGGGGATCTGGGTGACCCATTCAGTATTCTGACCGGGCGCAAACTCGTAACCCCAATCAAGATGGGCAGCGTACAGACTGGTCGTGGTTGGCATGTAGTCGTAGGCCGAGAAATCGATGGTTCCCACTTCAGCGTAATCGCCCTTATGGATGTAATTGAACGGTGGACCATCGAGAAAACCGGCTGCGCCCGCGGCCCGGTCATACCCGCCATCAATCCCCCAACCCGACAACAGCGGGATGGTGACATCGTCCAATCCAAGAAGGTCAGGTCCTCTCTCCCCGCCCTCGAAGTAAATTGCCAGGGCCTTGACGCCGCCGACATTTATGTCTCCCCCAATCGGCGCATCGGGATCTATTCCCAGATAATAGTGCCACAAGTAGGAGTTGTTGTCGTCCTGGACAGCATCAAATGTCATGAAATCAACGAAGCTCTTGACCGCGTGGAGATCTGGCCAAGCATTTCCGACCGCGGGACAACAGAGCAACCCAATCGCTATTGTCAAAATCGTAAGTCTTCTTGCCATCTGTGGTTCAACCTTTCAGTAAGCCCTTTTCTCATCATTTATCCAACTGGACAACAGCGCAATTGCTGTGCCAAAGGCAATTGTCAGGGGAATCATATGTTAGCCGTCCCGGCACTGTTAGAGGTCACGGTTCTGTCCGATTTCTGAACCGCCAATTCCAATCCATTGCTTTGCGGTGAATTACACTCCCAGTAAGCGTAAGGGTCTTCAAACTGGATGAAAATGGGCGGTCTTCTATTTGGCTAGTTGTGGTCCTGGAAGAACAGCTAATCCCTTGGGGATCACTGTGCTTCCGCACACAGCTCCGGGACCGTCTAATCGTTACATTTGCTATGTCTGGTGGGAGAAGAGTCAACTGTTTTGCAGATAAACTGATTCTTAATTCATACCCTCGATGATCTGCCTGTCCACTTCGGAAACAGATTCTCCGAATTCGACCGGTGTTGGATTGTGGGCGGAGTTCTGCATACCTCTTCCAGCCCAAACCTCCCTTAGTCCCTCCGGGAGGCATATAGCGACCCCGGAAATGCTCCTCGAAAAACTGTCTCCACGCTTCAAAATCCCCAACCGCAAGCTACCCGTGGGAGTCACCATCCCAACTGGGCGACCCGATCAGAAGCCTAGCCTCCGGGCGCCGGGGAAGAGCGATCCATTCCTCCACAACGAAGCTCGAGGCGGGAGGGAGATTTTCAGAATGATTCGGACCCCTCATTGATAAGATGTGTGAAATCTGATTGGAGATCAGTAGATGATGACTCTCAGGTAATAATACACTACCGGCAGAGCGAAGAGGAGACTGTCGAAACGGTCCAGCACTCCCCCGTGCCCGGGGATTATCTCGGAAGCGTCCTTCAGATAACAGGCCCGCTTCAAAAGCGATTCCACTAGATCCCCGAAGAGCCCGGCGGCAAAAACCAAAAGGGAGAGGAGAACTATGTGAACGCTTGAAACCGTTCCCAGGAAGAGCGACCTCGCCAACAATCCCCCCAGGAGGGCTCCGATTGCGCCAGCAATCGCTCCCTCAACGGTCTTGTTGGGGCTGACCTTCGAGCTCAACGGACGCTTCCCCCACCATTTTCCCACGAAGTAGGCGAAAGTGTCATCGATCCAGATGACCGCCAGAGTGAAGATCAGCCAAGCGCCGCCGGAGGGGTATCTCCACCCCTCCATATTGGAGATGTTTCTGACGGCAACAAAATAGGAGAAGAGCCCGGCGATATAGAGAAGCCCGAAGAGATTGACACCCAGGTTGGGGAAGAGGTCGGATATCTCCCCACGATAGAGGTGCGTAAGGCACAAAACGATGGTCGCAAATGCAAGCAGGAAGAAGAGGAACTCGTAAGCTCGGAAATAGACCGAGAGGATGAGCGCTGCTCCCAGAATCGTCATGTAGGGGAGACTGGCTCTCAGGCCCCGGCTCTCGGCCAGGCGCGAGAACTCCAGAAGGCCCAGATAAGTCGCAGCGAGAACGAAAACTAAGAGAAGAATCCCCCCGACGTAGGAAATCAAAAGGAGAAGCGGTACCCAGACCAGGGCAACGTAGATGCGGAGCTTCAGATTCCTTTCCATAACGAATTCGGTGTTGCTTTCGGGGTTATCCGGAATTGACCCGTCCGAATCTCCTCTCCCGATTCAGATAATCCCATATCGCCGAATAGAAATCCTCTTCGGTGAAATCCGGCCACAGAACCTCGGTGATGTATAGCTCGGTATAAGAGGTCTGCCAGAGGAGGAAATTGGAGAGACGCATCTCTCCCGAAGTGCGGACCAAAAGATCCGGGTCGGGCAGCTCTTTCGTGAAAAGGTAGCGGGAGAAGATCTCTTCGTTTATTTCCGAGGACTTGAGCCTCCCCTCTTTGCAGTCCGAGGCGATTTTTTTCACCGCCTCCAGAATCTCGTCTCTGCCTCCGTAATTTAGGGCCAAGTTCAGAGTCAACCCGGTGTTCTTGGCGGTTACAGCCCTGGCCTCCTCCAGTATCTGCCTCTGCTTCGCGGACAGCTCCTCCACCTTGCCGGTGGTTATCAGGCGGACGTTGTTTTCGTTGAGCTCCTCCATCTCCCTCTTGGTGGTTTCATACAGAAGCCTCATCAGGGAGCCCACCTCGGATTTGGGTCTTCTCCAGTTCTCCTTCGAGAAAGTGAATAAGGTGAGGTATTTGATTCCCAGATCCCCGGCGGCACGCACAATTTTCTTGACGGTCTTCACCCCGGCACGGTGCCCGGCTATCCGCGGCAGGCCTCTTTTTTTGGCCCAGCGCCCGTTGCCGTCCATGATGATAGCGACATGGGCCGGCAGCTTCCCGTAACTTATGAGCCTCTCTTTTAGGGCGATTTTCTGTTTCACCTTGGCTGCGAGCAACTAAAATCCCCTCCGATTTAGAGGGGTCGAGTTCACAGAGACTCTCCTGCGGAGATCCCCCGGGTTTGAACTAAACCTCCATGACCTCTTTCTCTTTGTTCTCAATCAGCGCCTCGATCTTTTCGATATACTCGTCGGTTATCTTCTGAACCTCCTCCTGGCTTTTGCGAGAGTCGTCCTCCCCGATCTCTCCTTTCTTCTCCCTTCGCTTCAGCTCTTCGTTGGCGTCCCGGCGGATATTCCGTATCGCTATTCTCCCCTCTTCGGCCAATCTCTTGATGAGTTTAACTGTGTCTCTCCTGCGCTCCTCGGTGAGAGGGGGGATCGGTATGCGGATGACGTTGTTGTCGGACTGCGGGTTCAACCCCAGCTCCGATTTCTGAATGGCTTTGACTATATCGGGGAGGAGAGTCTTATCCCAGGGTTGAACCACCAGTAGCCGGGCCTCCGGCGCCGAGATATTGGCCACCTGCGATAAGGGCATAGTGCTGTCGTAACATTCGACCCTAATTCCGTCCAGAAGTGAGGGGGTGGCCTTTCCCATCCTGATGCCGGAAAGCTCCTTGCGGGTGGCCTCCACCGCCTTGCCCATGCGCTCCCGAATCTCTTTCTCGAGCTCTTTTGCTATCATGATCTCTCCCAGAAATCCTTGACGCCACCAGGGTACCGATCTTCTCGCCCTGAACCACTTTCCTGAGGTTTCCCCTCTTTTGCAGGTTGAAGACGATTATAGGAATGTCATTGTCCATGCACAGGGAGGCGGCGGTGGCGTCCATGATTTTCAGCCTCTTTTCTAAAACCTCCAGATGGGTCAACTTGTCATAGAAGATCGCATCCTTGTGAAGCGCCGGATCGGCGCTGTAGACACCGTCCACCTTGGTGGCCTTGAGGATGATCTCGGCTCCGATTTCTGCTGCTCTTAAGGCCGCGGCGGTGTCGGTGGAGAAAAAAGGACTGCCGGTCCCGGCCGCTAAGATTACGATTCTTCCCTTCTGGAGGTGTCGGATGGCTCGCCTGCGGATGTAAGGTTCGGCCATCGCCTCCACCTGGATGGCGGTCATGACCCGGGTGTGATACCCCAGCTCCTCTAAGTGAGTTTGGAGGATCAGGGAATTAATGAGGGTGGCCAGCATCCCGATGTTGTCGGCGCTCACCCGATCCATGCCCTCCTTTGCGGCGGCGAGACCTCGAAAGATGTTTCCACCACCCACCACCAGGGCGACCTCAACTCCCAAATCTTTGACCTCCCCTATTTCGCGACTGACCCTATCGATGGCCTCGAAATCGAGCCCGAACTCCTTTTTCCCCAGCAGAGCCTCACCGGAGAGTTTCAGAAGGATTCTTCGGTAGGGAGCCATCTATTCGACGCTCTCCCCCAGGCGGAAGCGCAGGAAACCTTGGACCTTTATTTCCCCGCCCAACTTCCGGGCGGTCTCGTTTATCAGCTCCCCGACGGTCTTGTCCTGGTCTTTTATGAAAGATTGTTCCAAGAGGCAAGTGTCTTGGTAGTACTTCTCCATTCTGCCGCTTACGATGCGGTCGATGATCTTCTCCGGTTTGCCCTCGCTTTTGGCTAGCTGGCTATATATCTCCCGCTCCCTTTCGAGGGCCTCCGGAGGCAGTTCCTCGCGCTCGATGACGCTGGGATTGGCGGCGGCGATCTGCATGCTCATGTCTTTGAGAAGGAGGCTAAAATCCTCCTCTTCGGTGCCGTGGTCCCCCGCCATCACCACCAGAACCCCCAATCTGTCTCCGGGGTGGACGTAAACCCCGACCTTTCCTTCGGTCCCCGGGGCGAGCTTCAAGGCGGAGAGGCGGGAAAGATTGATGTTTTCCCCCAGCTTGGCGATGATACTGTTTATCTCTTCGCTGACACTCTCATCTTTCCGCATCTGTTCAAGTCGAGCCTGTCCCCCGTCGGAGAAGAGAGCTTCCGCCCTCTTTATAAGACGCTGGGTCAAGGCCTTGAAATCATCGGTTCGGGCGACGAAGTCGGTCTCACAGTTAAGCTCCAGGATGACTCCGGAGCGTTTGTCCGGAGAGATTTTCGCGGCTATCAACCCCTCCCGGGCGGTGCGTTGGGATTTAGCGGCAGCCTTGGCAATTCCCTGTTTGCGGAGGTGATCGACGGCTTTCTCTATATCCCCGTCGCTCTCCTGCAGAGCCTTTTTACAGTCCATCATTCCCGCTCCGGTTTTCTCCCGGAGCTTCTTCACTAAGCCTGCACTTATATTCATCTCTTCTGAGGGTCTCTAGCTCTTTTCTCGGTGACTTCTTCCGTTTCCTTTTGGGGCGTGGCCTCTTTCTTCATCTCTTCCTCGCTCGCTTGTCTCTCCGCCTCCAGGACGGTCTCCGCAATCTGTGCGGTTATCACCGCGATAGATTTGATGGCGTCGTCGTTGGCGGCGATGGGGTAGTCGATGGGGTCGGGATCGGAGTTGGTGTCGATGATGGCAACCACCGGGATGTTCAGCTTGCGGGCCTCCGCAATCGCAATCCTCTCCTTTTTACAATCGACCACATAAACCAACTCTGGCAGAGCATACATCTCCCGGATGCCCCCCAGGAACTTATCGAGCTTCACCCACTCCTTCTCTAGCTTGAGGACCTCCTTTTTGGTCAGCTGCTCGAAGGTGCCATCCTGGCGCATCTTCTCGATCTCCTGGAGCCTCTTTAAGTTGAGCTTGATGGTCTGGAGGTTGGTGAGAGTCCCTCCCAGCCACCTCTCGGTGACGTAAAACATCCCGCAGCGGATAGCCTCCTCCTTGACGACCTCCTTTGCCTGCTTCTTAGTCCCGACGAAGAGGATCTTCCCCCCCCCGGCCCGGACCTCTCGGATCTTGTCGCAGGCCATCTGAGTGGAGAGGAGAGTTTTCTGGAGGTCGATGATGTAGATGCCGTTTCTGGCGGTGAAAATGAATTTCTTCATCTTGGGGTTCCACC
Organism: Candidatus Zixiibacteriota bacterium; assembly: GCA_030605835.1. GTDB lineage: Bacteria > Zixibacteria > MSB-5A5 > DG-27 > DG-27 > DG-27. The sequence continues at coordinate 179,533 of JAUWHO010000048.1, forward strand.
TGCGGGTCTGATGGCCGAAGTGGGCCCCGGCTTCGAGTAGCTCTCTGACAGTAATCATCACTTAAAGACTCAGTTTGGGGTTTGTGCCTCCACCCAGTTTTGTCCGCCAGCCCAGGGAGCCTTTCGACTTCTCAGGACCCCACGGCGGCTCATCCGGGTGTGTGTATTTCCGACGAATTCGGACCCGCCTCCGGCGGGACCAACTCATCTCTTGGAGAATTGGAATCTCTTGCGAGCCTTGGCCATTCCGTACTTTTTCCGTTCCACCATTCGGGGGTCCCTGGTCAGCATCTCCTCTTTTCGCAAGGCTTTTCTGGTGGACTCCTCGAATTTCGCCAGAGCCCGGGCGATGCCCAGACTCAGTGCCCCGGCTTGTCCGGAAATACCTCCACCGTGGGCTCTGCAGCGGATGTTGACCTTGCCCATCATCCCGGTCACCTCCAGAGGGGCGATGATGTGAGTCACCAGGCTATCCCGCCGGAAATACTCCTTGAGGCCGCGGTTGTTTATCTTGATCTTGCCCTCGCCGCGGCTCAAGGTCACCGCTGCCACCGCGGTCTTCCGGCGTCCGGTGGCTCTCACTAATTCGCTGGGGACTGGTTTCGACTCGCCTTCCGGCTTTACTTCATTCATCTTGGGAACTATCGACCAAATTTAGTTTGATTGAACTCTTTCCGGTTCCTGAGCTTGATGAGGATGCTCGCCGCCGCGATAGACGTGCAACTTCTTCAAGAGCTTTCTCCCCAGTCGATTATGGGGCAGCATCCCCTTGACCGCATGTGCGATGACCCGGTCCGGTTTCTCCTTTATCATCTTCTCGAAGCTTATCTTCCGGAGCCCGCCGGGATATCCGGTGTGATGATAATAAGCTTTGGTAGAGCTTTTCTGCCCGGAAAGCTTGACCTTCTCGGCGTTCACCACGATCACGTAATGCCCCATATCCAGGTGGGGAGTGAAAAGGGGGTTATCCTTACCGCGGAGCTTTTTGGCGATCTCGGAGGCTAAGCGCCCCAGAATCTGGTCAGAGGCATCGTAGAGGTACCACTTCTTTTGATGCTCTGAGATCTTGGGTATGTAAGTTTTCATCTTTCCTTCGCCATCCCGCCGGAGGCGGCAAAGCTCGCTCTGCCTTGGGCTGCCTCAGGCTGAAAGGCTACTCAAAAATTCAAACCCTTAATATAAAGGCCATAGACAATATGTCAAGAAAATAAAGCGTTTAGTTTACCCCCTCGGACCGGTCTCTCTCCTCTCGGGCTCTTTGCCGAGATGGGAGAGTGCACCGCCCCTCTCTTTTAAGTGCCGAGCGAGGTGCCCCTCAACCTCAACCTGCTCACCGTCTTTGAGAAATATCGACTTCCCTCTGCCGCTTTTGAGCTGTCTCAAAATCGTTGTCCCCGTTTCCACCTCTTTTGGCAAAAAACAGATAGTCTCTTTGCGCTTTTTCCATTATCTTATATTCAATTCGCTAAAATCAAAGAAGATGCGCTTCGTCCATATCGCAGATACCCATCTGGGGGCCTCCGGTCCCACCCGCAAAGTGGCTCCCTCCGGGGTGAATCAGAGAGAGCAAGATTTCTGTTTGGCCTTTGCTCAGGCGGTCGATACGATTCTTAAGATAAGACCAGATTTCGTCATCCACGCCGGGGATCTCTTTCACCAGGTGCGCCCCACCAACAGGATTCTGGCTTTTGCGGCCAAAGAGCTTCAGCGTCTGACCACAAAGGAGGTCCCGGTGATCATCATCTCCGGCAACCACGACAGCCCCAAACAACCATACGTCGGCAACGTCCTCTCCGTTTTAGAGATATTAGAGGGTTTGCACTTGGTCTATGGGAACACATATGAGGAGATCGTCATCGGGGAGGCGAAAATCCACGCCATCCCCCAGTGTCTCGACGAAGAAGATCTCAAGAGGGAGATGGACCGAGCCTGGCCAGATGAGAAATACCGTTACAATATCCTGACCATTCACGGCGCGGTAACGGGAGTGAAAGAATTCCAGATGGGCGAGATCTCGGAACAACAGATTCCCGACTCCCTTTTCAGACGAGGCTTCGATTACGTTGCCCTGGGGCATTATCATCTCCGTTTTGAAGTTCAGAAGAAGGTCTACTATGCCGGTTCCACCGAGAGGGTCTCCTTCGGGGAGCTGGGTCGGGAGAAAGGCTTCTGGGAGGTTGACCTTGAGTCTGGGGAGAATGTCTTTCATCCCTTAAAGATTCGCCCCATGATAGAGCTTGAAACCATCGATTGCTCGAATTACGAACTGGATGAGATTCCGAGGATCATAGAGTCCAGAATCAGAGAGAACGACATCACCGACAAGATCGTCCGACTGAAGGTCGTAAATCTTCCCGCTTCCTCCTATCGATCCTTGCCTCTGGGCGAGATCAGAAAGATGACCGAATCGGCCCTCTATTTTGACCTTAAGATTGAGAGGATTGTGGAGTCGGGGATCACGGGAGCTGAGACTGCAGCTATTGGCAAACTATCACGGGAGTTCTCCGATTATCTCGAACGTCAGAAGATAAAAGAAGCAGATAAAGAGAAACTCCGAGAGACTGGGTTGAAATATATCATGTCTGCCCAGAGAGGGGAGGAGGAGTAGAAATCCTGTTTCCTGTCCCCTATCCCCTGTTCCCTGTTTAATGACATGATTCTGAATTACCTGAAGTTGGAGAACTATCGCCGCTTTAGAGAGTTGCGGCTGGATCTGCCCACCGGAGTCGTGGGGATCGTTGGCGACAACGGTGCTGGAAAAACCACTCTGGTGGAAGCAATCGCCTGGGCTCTTTACGGAAACATCGCCGCCCGCAGCGGTAAAGACGAGATTAAAAGCTACGGCTCTCCCCAAGGGTCGACCTGTTCGGCGGAGCTCTCCTTCGAGTTCGGTGGAGACACCTACCTGGTCCGAAGGGAACTAAAAGAGGTTTCCACAAAACGCAGATCGACTTCTGCTGGGGGAGAGCACACCCGGGCTTTTGCCTACCTCAACGGAGATTTAGTCGCCAAGGGGGTGAGGGGAGTCAGAGATTACGTCCAGAACCTTTTGGGAATGGATTATCCCGCCTTTCAGATAAGCTTCTACGCCCGCCAGAGGGAGCTCAATGCCCTCTCCGATTTGAGAGCGGGTGAGAGAAAAACCCAGATGGTGAAGATGCTGGGAATCGATAACCTCGATAAAGCCATGGGTCTTTTGAGGACTGACCGTCGCGGTCTGTCCGAAAAGCTCGAGTATGCCCGCCGGCAACTTCCCGATTTGGAGGCAATTCGAAACCAGAGGGGAGAGAAAGAGTCGGAGTTCAAGCAAATAGTGCAGTTCATCGAGGCGAAAAGAGCGGAGGCGCAAGAGAAGAAAGAGAGACTGCAGCAGTTGCAGGAACATTACAGCGAACTCTCCTCCAGAAAAGAAAAGGCCCGCTCCCTTGAAAAAGATGTAGAGATGATGACATACCAGGAGAGAAATCTCAAACAGGAGCTGGCAGGTCTCACCAAGGAGATAGAGAGGATTGAAACCCTCAAGACCAAGCTTGAGTCTATTGAATCGGTTCCGGAGGAGTACAAGAAGGTTCAGGATGAAGTGAAATCTATTGAGAAGGCCAAAATTCAATTAGAGTATAGAGAGAAATCTGAGAGTGAACTTGAGAGTCTGGGTAAAACTTTAGAGACAGATTATGAGAGCCTATCGAAGCTGAAGGGGGTCTCCCCCAGAATGGATCAGTTGAAGTCGCGACAGGAAGAGCTGAAAGCGCAATTGGAAAAAAACGAGAAAAGCCTGGAGGAGTTGCGCGAGAGACTGACAGAGCTTAGGAGCCTGAAGAAATCCAGGCAGGATGAATTAGGGCGGATGCAGGAGCAATTGAATAAGATCAAAGAGCTGGGCCCCGACTCGAAATGCGACCGCTGTCTCAGACCTCTCGGAGAGGATTTCGAGGAGATCAAATCTCACATTTCAGCGGAGTTGAATAGCCTCAAAGATGAAATACGAAAGATCCTGACTGAAGAAGGCAAGGTAACAGAAGAAGGTCGCGCGTACAGGAACGAGAAATCATCTC
>JAUWHO010000033.1 GCA_030605835.1 Candidatus Zixiibacteriota bacterium
GAGGACGTCAAACAGGGCGTCATCGCCTCCGTAATCGCCGCCCATGCCGGAGACATCGCCAAAGGAATCCCCGGTGCCGCCGACAGAGATGAACTCATGAGCAGAGCGAGGAAAACATTCGACTGGGAGACGGTCTTCAAATTCACCTTCGATGCGGAGTATGCCCGTCGGCGACGCGGTGAACTCCATAACCACGAAAAGAAGTGTTCCATGTGTGGGGAATTTTGCGCGATGCGGGAGGAAATCGAATTCACAACCACGACAGAGTAGTCACTAACCACTAACAACTAACCACTCACCAGGAGAGGAGATGGCAAACGAACTTCCAGAGATGGGGAAGATCTCGCCGGAGATCTTCGACGAGCTAATCTATCTGAGACTGGGTAAAAAGTCGGACAAGATTCTGGTGGGGCCACGACACGGCGTCGATATCGGCGTCGCCGATCTGGGTAACGGACAGGTGCTGATCACCACCACCGACCCGGTCTTCATCGTTCCGGAATACGGCTTCGAGAGGGCGGCCTGGTTTGCCACCCACATACTGGTCTCCGACGCCGTCACCAGCGGATTGCCCCCGACCTATCTATCGATAGATCTAAATCTCCCGCTCTCCATGACCAAGGAGGAGCTGGCGACGATGTGGGCGGCGATCCATCGGGAGAGCGAGAAGATGGGGATGGCGGTGCTCTCAGGACACACCGCCCGCTACGAGGGTTGCAGCTACCCGATGGTGGGCGGCGCCACCGTGATTTGCATCGGCGACGCTGACAAATACGTAACTCCGGAGATGGCCCAAGTTGGGGATGCCGTGATCATCACCAAGGGGGCTGCCATCGAGGCCACGGGTCTGTTCGCGGTCACCTTCACCAAGCAGATCGCCGAAGAGTTCGGAGAGGAGTTCCAGAAACGTTCCGAGGAGATTTTCTGGGAGATGTCGGTGGTGGAGGATGCCCTGACGGCGGCCTCAGTTGGCACTCGGGGAGGGGGAGTTACCGCCATGCACGATGCCACCGAGTGCGGTGTCTGGGGGGGGCTGTATGAACTGGCAAAAGCCTCCGGAGTGGGCATGCGCATCCGCAAGGAGGATATTATCCTCAAGCAGGAGGTGGAGAAGATCTGCAGCTTCTACGGGATGGAGCCATACAGCTCCATAAGCGAAGGCACTCTGATTTTGACCTGTGTGGAGGACAAAGCCGGGGATATCTTGAAAGCCCTCGAGAAGAAGGGGATCCGGGCAACGCTGGTCGGTGAGGTCATCGAAGAGAAATTCGGCATCCTGCTGAAAGAGGGGAAGGAGGAGAGACCTTTAGATCATCCCCGTATAGACCCCTTCTGGCCCGCGTTCGGGAGAGCGCTGGAGGGGTTGAAGTAGTCATTTCGTTTACGGTTGCGAGGGGAGTGCCTCCCATCCTTTGTTTCTCCTGCTGTGAATCTACCAAAGTCTTATTAAGAGAGTGTTGTCAAAGCGAAGGCGATCCTGTAGATTGAATCCAACTTGGTTGGTAGATTCACTCTGGAAGTTCAGGGGATCCTTTGTTGAAATTCTTAAAATCATCCGGAAATCATCTCAGGGTCGGAATCGGGTACGGGATTTTCACCGCCGCCTACCTCACTCTGTTTGATTTTCTCAGATTTCTCTTTTCGCCGTATTTATCAAATTCTCCAAGCTGCGTTAGAGCTTCATACCTGCAACTGGAGCTGACCTCCAATTTCATAATTTTCACAGCTATCGGTTTTTTAACCGCGATTCTCTTTTCAGTATTGTTGCCGGGTTTTCATAGACCCACCTCCAGAGTTCGTCTAGTTCATCTGATTCCCCAATTTCTGATCCTGCAGTACCTGCAGCTGACCTTGCTTATGGAGATCAATGCCTTTTCAGACTCGGGGGAGATTCGGACCTGGCTGGCGATGGGAGGCCTTTTCTTGGCCGGGAGCTTTTATGTGTTTTCGCTCGACTACCTGCTGAAGAGGCTGTACTCACGCTCCAGAAATCTGGTCAGAATGTCAGTGGTTACATTCGTCCTCTGCCTCGTTGTGCTTTTAGCATTGCTGGCAACCGATAAGAAGTCAAAGGCTGCAAACCCAGCGGGGGCAACCAATCGGCTGAACCTTCTGCTTTTGACGATAGACACTCTGAGATTTGACCACCTCTCTTATAACGGTTACTATCGCAACACCAGCCCCACCATCGATTCTCTCTCTCAAGAGGCCACAGTTTTCAGAAACGCATACACCCCCCTGCCCCGCACTGCCCCGGCCTTGGCTTCCCTCCTCACCGGCAAATACCCACACCGACATGGCATCAGGAGTAATTGGTATCATATCTTGGCAGACACCAATTTTACCTTGGCTGAGATCCTCTCCGAGCACGGTTACCGAACGGCTGCTTTTGTTCACAACCCCACCCTGTCACCTGTCAGAAAGCTATCTCGAGGGTTCGAGGATTATGGGGAGATATACGAATTAGGTCGTCAGCTTCAACGGATACCTGCTCTCTGCTTAATAAGGGAGTTCGGTTTGAGTCGATACAGGCGTTATCTCTTGGATTGGAACGCTGGGCTTGATACCGACCTTGCCCTCCGGTGGCTTAAAGCTAATTCCCGGAGCAGTTTTTTCCTTTGGGTCCATTACCTCGAACCTCATACTCCATATTCCCCGCCTCCCCAATACGTGGACACATATGGCAAAGGGTATAAAGGCAAATACCGTTGGCGCTTTTCATTCACCATTGAAGAACAGAGGGAGAATACCTTTGGATGTAAGCTGCCGCGGAAAGATATACAGCGCGCCATTGATCTTTACGACAGCGAGATAAAGTATGTTGACGACCAGATAGGACGGTTGATGGAGTATCTGCGGGAGTCGGGCTTGGATGAGAACACCATCATCATCTTCACCTCTGACCACGGAGAGGGATTAGGAGAACACAACTACTTCTTCGAGCACGGGGATCTCCTTTACCAGCACAACAGTAAGGTTCCACTTTTGATCATTCTGCCGGGGAGTGAACTGCGAGCTCAGATTGATGCCCCGGTGTCGATAAACGATGTCTATCCGACGGCTTTGGAGCTACTAGGAATTGGAAATGAGGCCGAAATCGACGGAATTTCCCTTGTGCCTCATATCCTTGGTAAAGGCTCTGAATCTGACAGACTGCTGTTTGGTGAAACCGGAGTATGCTACTATCCGGAGAAAAACGACCGTATTCTTATTAAGGTGGTCCACGATGCCTTCGCTAACATGAGCCCGGAGGAATGGTTCGGCGGCTACGATTCGCTCTATGTCGCCTCCAAGCAACGGATGGTGCTCTCCTGGCCCTGGAAGTTGATCTACATCCCGGACGGCGGAGCTGGAGTGTATGAGCTTTACAACCTGAAGGCGGATCCGGGAGAGTTGTATAACCTGATCGGAACCGAGCCTCTCTTGGAAGAACGCCTGAGGAAGGAAGTGTTGGCCTGGGTGGAGGCCGGAGAAAAGCTCTATTTCCCGGTGGGGAGCCCTCTGGAGGCAGAAGTTAGAGATGGGCTGAAGGCTTTAGGATATATACGATAACGATCTTTTGAGTTTACCAGGGCAGGAAACAGGGAACAGGAGCTAGGAGATAGTATATAGGGGCTAGGGATTGTAGCGGAAAGCTTCAGCTTTCCATTTCCCGAATCTGACAACAGAATGTTGCCAAATGGCAGCGTGGGATTGATCCCCTGTGGTCTCCAGGGCGGTTAAACCGCGAGCTCCGCTCATTTCTTGAGAAAGGCAATCGTGCCCAGTGGCGGAGGCCACTGGGCTACCCAGCGAGAATTCAAAGTCGGAACCGGTGGGAGCAAGTCAGGAGCTGACCATCTTTCTGAGTTTATTGATCCACTCCGGGCGACCCTTCACCCTCAGAAGCAAACCCCCATCGTTGGAAACGGTATCCAGAATCTTCGTGTGACGATCTATCAGGGGATAGAATCTCTCCTGTTCACGTCCCAGGAAAATGGTGGTCTCTTGCTCCTGGTTTTCGGCGATTTCCCGCAGAGTCTGAAGCAACGACTTGATGCCAATCCCCTCCGTGCAGGAGATAAACAGAGAGCCCGGATGTTGGTGGCGAAGCTTTGTTATATGAGTCGCATCCGGCAGAAGGTCGACCTTGTTGAAAACCAGGATTTGCGGTCTATTCTCGGCGTCCAGGGAAAGGAGCGTCTCGTCTGCAACCCGGAGGTGGTTTTCCACCTCGCGATGAGAACTGTCCACCAAATGCAGAAGCAGATCCGCCTCCAGTATCTCTCTCAAAGTGGAGCGGAAGGAGGCCACCAGATGCAGCGGCAATTTCTTGATGAACCCCACGGTGTCGGTCAGCAAAACCTCGGTCTTTTTGTCCAGCACGATCTTTCTGGTGGTGGCATCCAGGGTGGCAAACAGTCGGTCCTCGCAGAGAACCTCGCTTTTCGAGAGGAGGTTAAGCAGGGTTGATTTTCCGGCGTTGGTGTAGCCGATCAGAGCCACGGTGAAGACTTTTCTTCTCCTTTTTCTCTGTTCCTCCCTCTCCCGGTCGATCCTCTCCAGAGTTTTTTCTAGATCGCTTATTCTCTTTTGCACCTGGCGACGGTCGGTTTCCAGCTGGGTCTCCCCCGGTCCTCTGGTGCCGATCGCCCCCTCCTGTCTTTCTAAGTGAGTCCATCGTCCGGCGAGGCGGGGCAGAAGGTATTTCATCTGTGCCAGGCTGACCTGAGCTTTGGCCTCCTTGGTTCTGGCCCTCAGGGCGAAGATGTCCAGAATCAGGGCGCTGCGGTCGATCACCGGCAGCTTCAGTTTCGATTCTAAGTTTCTGACCTGTGCCGGGGAGAGATCGTCATCGAAGATCACCAGGTTGGCCTTCTTTTCGGTTGCCAGACTCAGAAGCTGCTCCACCTTCCCGGAGCCGATGTAGCTGGCAGCTACGATTCTCCCCCTTGCCTGGATTAGTTTACCCAACACCTCCGCACCGGCGGTGGTGGCCAGGGCCTCCAGCTCCGCAACTGAATCCTCCACCTGCCAGCTGCTGGCCCCCGGCAACCTGAGCCCCACTAGAATGGCTTTCTGCTTGATTCTTCTTCTTTGTGGTTCGTAGAATCTCTTCGGCAAGTTGTTATCTTTGACGGAAGCTTAGCTTGAAATCTCCAACAAAAAAAGCGCTCCCCACAACTTCATGGTGGAGGAGTTTGCTGTTGATATGCTGTAGCTCGATTGAGGTAGTCTAAAAGGATTGGCAGAAGGACAATTTCGATATTGAGCTTTAGTTAGGTGTGAGATGATCTTCAGTTCACCTCCAGATTCTTTTCAACCTTCCCCATATAGAATTTAACCGAAATCAGCTTTTTGTCAACTGCTTATTCTCAGAGATGGCGACAATCAGTTGCCAGCCGCTCGAGGCTGAGACGGGTACCACTAAATGACGAACAGCAACATTTCCAAGGGGGGCGGTTGCAGGCAGCTGTTCTCGCTTAATGATGACAAGGCATGGAAACTAAGATGTCGGATCTTTCTCTTCCTTTTCCTCCCCCTCCGGTTTCTCAGTGGATTCGGGAGCTGGCTTTTGCGTCTCTTCCTGCTCTTTTGGTTTGACCTCGGCTTCAGGAGCTTCTTTTCCCTTCTTTTGCTCCTCTAAGAAGTTCATCCTCAGCTCGTAGAGGATGTTATCGATCATCTTTTGTTCGCTTTCGCTCAGGCTCCCCCTGGTCTTCTCTTGTATCATCCCCAGGATATCGATACTATTTTGAGCCTGCTCTAAGTTTCTCTCCACCTTCCCGGTCAGGGGGCTTGCGATCTTCCCCATCTGATGATAGGCGGCGGTCTGGAAGGTTAACAACAGCTGCACAAAGAGGGCTTCGTTTCTGTCAATGAATTGCTCCTTGACCATGTGGTCTCACCTCCAACTCGGAGTTCACTTGATTTCGGCTTTAGCTGCCCTTGGCAGACTCCATCAGTTTCCGGGCCATTGAGAGCTTATGCTGGACGTCCATCATGTCGGCATCGATGTTCTTTAACAGCCTCTCCAGCTCGTAATCTCTGGTGCGCTTGATTATGGCTTTCACGGTCTGGTCTAATTTCTCCGCAGACCTCTGGGCCGTCTTGATTTGTCTTAAGATCTCCTTTAAGATTTTTCCGCTCTTTTGAGCTGGCATGACCGCCTCTCTCTCTCTATTTTACAGACTTGGTCGTCGACAGTTTCTGATCTATTCTAAAGACCTCCAAGCGATATTGATCCATTATCACCTCTCCCAGCTCTTTAGGATTGAGGTCGTAATCTCTAAGCCCCTTGGCTTCACCGCTCTCGATGTTTATCCCCAGATGAATTTTCCCGGAGAGGGCGTTCACGGTCGCGGAGGAGGTAGTGACTCTCTTGTTGCCGTCGCAGATGTCGTCCCCCCAGACCTGGAGAATATCTCCACCCAAGCGATGGTTCAGTTTGTCCTTGGCGATCCCCAAAAGAAGGCGCTCATAGAGCAAGGTCTCGAGAAGGTCACAACCGAAGTGCTCCACCACCAGATGCAACATTCTACTGCTTTTGAACTCCTTCGTCTTTTTGGATCGTCGAAGGTCGGGAATAGACTCCGGCGAAACCTGGTAGGGACCGATGAAAGCAACGATGCTGTCTCCGGCCAAATCGTAATTCAGGAAAGCCCAGTGAGGTTTCAACTCTTCTCCGGTGAAGGGGAGCTCCTCTTCTACGAAGAGCGATTTTATGGTGGCTTTGCGGTTGCTCACAATCTGCCCGGCGCTTAAGCTCCTCTGGCCAATTTATGCAAAGGACGAAGACAAAGCGAGGAAAAACTATCCCGCCCGGAGGAGACGAAGTCTGTCCTTGTACTTACTCTCGAAGATCTCCTTCACAGTTCTGTTATCCTTCCCTGTGAATTCGGGGTCCTCCTCCACCAGTTTGAAAGCTCTCTCCCGAGCCTTCCGGACGAGACCATAATCCCTGGCCAGATCGGCATATCTCAACTCCGGGAGGCCGTGTTGCCTGGTGCCGAAGAATTCCCCGGGCCCGCGCATCTGCATGTCGTATTCGGAAATTTTGAAACCGTCGGTAGTGGAGGAGATTAGTTTGATTCTCTCTTTGGCCTCCGGGGTCTTCTTCTCGGAACTCACCAGAAGGCAGAAGGAATCGTGACCGCCGCGTCCGATTCTGCCCCGCAGCTGATGAAGTTGTGAGAGCCCGAACCTCTCGGGATGTTCTATGAGCATGACGGTGGCGTTGGGGACGTCTAACCCCACCTCCACCACCGGAGTTGCGATCAAAGCCTGAGTTTCTCCCTCCCGAAACCGCCTCATGATCTCTTCTTTTTCACTCCCCTTCATGCGGCCGTGCAGAAGGTCCAGACGGTAAGTGCTCAGCTTACCCTCTTTCAACTTCTCATAATAGCTGACTGCAGCCTTAAGCTCCAGTTTTTCGCTTTCCTCTATGATGGGGAAAACAACGTAGGCCTGCCTTCCCTTGTCCAGCTCCGATTTCAGGAAATCGTAGGCCTGTACCCGGTTCCCCTCCCCGAACTCTCTGGTGAAGATCATCCCCCGCCCCGGCGGCATCTGGTCAATCACGGATATGTCCAGATCCCCGTAAAGCGTGAGCGCCAGGGAGCGCGGAATCGGGGTGGCGGTCATGACCAGAACGTCGGGGAAGTGTCCCTTCTGCTTCAACCTCGCCCGCTGTCTCACCCCGAAGCGGTGCTGTTCGTCAATGGTAACGAATCCCAATTTGGCGAACTCCACTCCCTCTTGAATCAGGGTGTGAGTGCCGACTACGATCTGGATTTCCCCCTCCTCCACCTCCTTTAGCAGACTCTTTCTTGCTCTGCCTGTCAGAGAGCCGGTGAAGAGGGCCACCTTCACGCCCAACTCCTCCAAGAGCTCATAACAGGAGAGATAGTGCTGTTCCGCCAAAATCTCAGTGGGAGCCATCAGGGCGGCCTGATAGCCGTTTTCGACCGCTATGAGCATCACGATCATCGCCACCACGGTCTTGCCGGAGCCGACATCCCCCTGCAGCAGCCGATGCATCGGACGGGGCGAGGACATATCATGGAAGGTCTCTCTCAAGACCTTTTTTTGAGAATCTGTGAGGACGAAGTCCAACCGATCGAGGAAAGATCTCACCAGATTGCCGGGCTTGGAGAAGGAGATGCCGGGTGACTTCTCCTGCCGAGCTTTCTTGCTCTTGGCTAACATCAACTCCAAATAGAAAAGCTCTTCAAATGCCAGCCTCTCCCTGGCCCTTTGAGCCAACCTCAAGTCGTCTGGGAAATGTATTTGGGATATGGCTTCGGCGAGAGGCATAAGTCCGCAACTCCGCAACACTTTTTCAGGCAGACTTTCAATCAAGGACGGAGCATATATCTCCACCGCCAGCTTGATGATCCGCCGCAAGCCGCGGCTGTCTATGCGCGCCTGTTTCAGGTCCAGAGTCGATGGATAGAGAGGGACCAATCGGCCGGTGTGGACTAAATCCAGCTCCTCTTCGTCGCTTAAAATCTCGTACTCGGGGTGGACAATCTGCAGGGTGTCATAGAGATTGACCATCCCGGAGGCGGAGATAAGAAGGCCTCGTCGGAAAATTCTTTGGAAATATCTTATCCCGGAAAACCAGACTAAGTCGAGGAAACCGCTCTTATCTTTGATGACGACACTGAGGCGCTCCCTTCGCCCCCTTCTGATCTCTGTCGAAACCACCTTCCCTAAGACCGTCACCACTCTGCCAGGCTCTAAGTCTGCAATCGGCTTGATCTCGCTTCGATCCAGATACCTCCTGGGAACATAGTAGAGCAAATCCGAAACCGTCTTCACTCCGACGGCCTTCAAAGCCTCGGCTCTGGCGGGGCCGACGCCCTTTAAGTACTGAACTGACTGGTTCAGAGGATTTTCACCTTCCCGGGCCATTAGTATTGTCGAATCCTGATATCAATTCAAGGGGGCAGAATCATAGCCTCAATAAGGAAATCTGGACTTCTCTCCTTCGTAATCAATTCCGTTCGTGGAATCCGTCTACTTCAGCAAAATCATCTTTCCGCTGGTTTGGTGGACACCGGCATTCAGTTTGTAGAAATAAACACCCGAGGGCATCCCTCCGGCCTCCCAGGTCACTTGCTGGTATCCCGCCTCCTGCCTCTCTTCAACCAGGGTGGCTACTCTCCGGCCCGAGAGATTATAGACCTCCAGCCTCACTGACGTTTTAGCTGGCAACTCATAATAGATGATGGTCTGTAGATTAAAGGGATTGGGATAGGTGCCCCCAAGCTCGAAGCCGGTGGGCGCAAACGCCGGAGAAGTCTCCGACCGGGCGAAAGCGACTGTCTGCCCCTCCTTGATGAAGTCAAAGTAAGAGCTGTCGATTTTGATCTCGGGATAGTCGCCGACATAGGCTTTGTAAGTATAAACCCCTGCCGGCACCCCGCCGCCGACTCTCTGATTCCTCACGGCAGAGATTCCCTCGAAGGAGCCTAGGTTAACGTCCTGGTATATCTTGACGGGGCCGTGCTGTCCGCCCCAGGGGAGATCCACCATCACCCAGAGGTCGACCGTTGTCGGTAGCTCCCCGTTATTGCACGAGCTGCCGTCGTAGGTAAATTGTCCCCCCTCGGGGGGGATGATTATCGGCGCCTCTTGGGGAGCAACGACCACCGCGACCGGAGCCTCCACTAAAGGATTCAAGCACATGAATCCCAGATAGGCGGTGCACCAGGACTGATCCATATCGTCGTTGTCGTCGAAGTGAGCGGGGATGCCTCCATCGAGGTCGCCGTCCTGAGCAAGCAGGGTGTCGGTGAGAAAGTGGTGGTTGTCTCGATAGACTAAGTCGGCGGTGGCTCGATATGCGATCCAGTGGCCCAGGGCATACCAGGCGTTGTGAGCCAGAACCCACTGCCCATATTCATCAAAGATCTTCATGTAGGGGGCGTAGGTCCCCATCCACTCCGAAGCCTCATCCGGGTTCTGCCGGAAGTAGGAGTTGGCCAGACCCCAGACCACGGCGCCTCCGGACATAGCCCAGTCTTCCCGCCCGAGACGATGGGTAGGATCAGCCTCCACCCAGACCTTCATCCGCGCGGCCTCCCAGAGGGCGTAGAAGGTGTAGTTGGGATTCCCAACCTCTTCTCCGTAAAGGTAAAGGCAGCCCATCGCCCAGGCCTTGACCATGAGATTGAGAGTGCTATACTCATGGTTGAAGTAGTTCTGCAGATAGTAATCGGCGGCGGAATCGGCATAAGCCCAGTGACTGCTGTCGCCAAAGACTTGCCGGTATTTCATTTCCGCTAAAAGCCCCCAGCCTCCGACGTAGTAGCGATAGTAACCGTAGCTGGGATGACTGCCACCCTCCTCTCTCCAGCTGGGGAAGTTCCAGATGTATGTCCAGGCGTCCTCGATGTTCTGGATGACGCTTTCATCTCCGGTGAGCTCATAGTAGCGCGACCAGATCCAGACCGCCTCCTCGGTGTTGTCGGTCTGGATAATATCGGGTAAGTGTTCAGCCTCTATCATACCTCCGAAGTTTGGTCCCGGGTTTCTCTCCTGCAAAGTGGTGAGGAATATAGCGGCGCGGTTGAAATCCTCTCCGAAATCCGTGATCTCAGGGATATGCGGTGGTCGGACCACTGGCAACCGTTCGTAGGCTTCCTCCTGCAGGCGCAGAAGCCTCAGCTCCTCTGGGGTCATATAAACCGTTGCCCAGAGCGAATAGCTCGAAAACAGAAACAGCAATGCGGATAGGAAAAGAATTCTCACTTTCGTCTTCATGTTTACCTCCCCGAACGGGTGGATTCATTCTCAGAACTCTATACTCAATTAAATATACCTCGAATTTCAATCTTTGCAAGTGATATTGGTTAGTGGTTAGTGGTGAGTTGTGAGTCGTTGGTGGGCAGCAAGTGGAAGTGTGAAAGGGTCTGCCCGGGGAATGGTCCGTTTAGAGAGAGGAGCCTCTTTTTTCTGTTGGCATGGACGTGACTTTGGTTTATAATATCACTCCAGTAAAATGAGAAGGAAAGAATACACCCTCCAGCTCAGTAAATTCCTCTCTTTAGTCTTGCGGCATAAGCCCTCGGTGCTTGAACTGGAGCCTGATAACCAGGGCTTTGTCCCCTTCGAGGAGCTTCTCTCGGCTCTGCAAAAGCAACCTCGGTGGAGAGAGGTCACCGAAAGTGATATTCTTGAGGTGATCGATAACTCCGACAAAAGGAGATTTGAGCTGGTGGAGGGGAAGGTCCGGGCCTTGTATGGGCATAGTCTCGCAGTCGAGGTTGAATACCCGGAGGTGGAACCGCCAGCGGATCTATATCACGGGACCGCATGGGGGTCTATTCCCCAGATCCTCGAGGAGGGCCTAAAACCCGAAGGTCGGCGTTACGTTCACCTCTCTGTGAATGTCGAGGATGCCGTTGAGGTCGGCAAGAGGCGGGATCCAAATCCCGCCATATTGAGAGTGAAGACTGAGGAAGCCCGCAATTCTGGAATTAGATTCTTCTCCGCCGGAGGCGGATCTGCCTCTGGCAGAAAAGCCAGCGACGGTATATTTCTGACCGAAGAGATTCCCCCTGAGTTCTTGGAGATTCTGTCATAGAAAGGGGGCGGGAGTTCAACTCCCGCCCCAGTCGAGAACCTCACCGTTGGTCACGGCCATACGGCTCGTACGAGCTGCCCTCATCCGTGACCTTTTGGGTATCGGACGTGGGCGTCCGATACCAACAGGCAGAGGGTTTACGCATTTTGCCTGCGGAAAAGCCGAGCCTATTCGAGGTAGAACAACAACGGAGAATAGCCGGGGCATTCCTGCCCCGGAGCGGACTGACGGTCAAAGGGTGGGAGCTTAACTCCCACCCCAGCCTAATCCGTTTAATCTGCTCAATCTGCTGTGAATCTCACTTCACCAGCATCATCCTTTTGGTGTCGCTGTAATCCCCGGCGGTGAGCTTGTAGAAATAAAGACCGGACGACACCTCTTTGGCATCCCAGATAACAGACCTGTATCCTGCCTGCTGCTTGCTGTCTACTAATGTTGCTACCCTCTCGCCGAGGAGGTTGTAGACCTCCAGCCTGACATCAGTGGTTACCGGCAGCTGATACTCGATCACCGTGCTGGCGTTGAAGGGATTCGGGTAGTTGTTCAAGAGTGCAAACTCAGAAGGAAGGTCAGCAAATTCCCCCTGCAGGAACGAACCCGTCAGAGTCCAATCGCTTGCTCCAGGTTTACCCACTCCCTTCGCGGTGACCTCGAAGGGGAAGTAAGAGGAATCAATTACCACATCAGGGTATTCCCCTACATAGCCGTAGTACATGTACTCATCTGAAATAGGTGCGATATTTGGAATACTCTGATTGAGATGAGCGCTGCGGGACTGGTAAGGGTTGAAAGGGACATTGCTGTAATCTCTCAGAGGCCCATACATGCCGATCCCAGGCACGTACGCCATAGTCCAGATGTCCACTATCTGACGAACGTCGCTGTTGTTGGTGACGGTGCCGGTAAACCCAAAGGACCCACCGCGAGGCACGACGACCGGCGACTGGTCGGGTACGAGGTCAATAGAAACGACGGGCTGTAGTTGTTCACCCGAGACCTTTATCAGGTAGACATCAGAATTACCTGCGCCAAAAGACTTGGTGTAACCTGCAATGACATACCCGCCGTCAGAGGTCTTTTGGATGGACCAACCCTCATCATAATCGCTCCCCCCGTATGTGCGGGTCCAGAGGGTGTCGCCGGAAGCATCCATCTTCAGGAGGTAGACATCATGATGAGGGGGATAAAAGTATGTGTAACCTGCAATGACATACCCGCCGTCAGAGGCCTGCTGGACGGAATAAGCCTGATCAAGATAGCTCCGATCGTGTGTGCGGGTCCAGAGCGTCTCGCCGGCAGAGTCGGTCTTCACAACGTAGATATCAGTAGCACGGTAGAGAGGATAGTATGTGTGACCTGCAATGACATACCCGCCGTCGGAGGTCTGCTGGACTGACCAACCCTCATCATCATCCCTCCCCCCGTAGGTGCGGGTCCAGAGGGTGCCGCCGGAAGAGTCGGTCTTCAGGAGGTAGACCTCATAACTATGTGTGCTATAAGAGAATATGCGACCCGCAATGACATACCCGCCGTCGGAGGTCTGCTGGACGGACCGACCTTCACCGTAATTGCCCCCCCCGTAGGTACGGGTCCAGAGGGTGTCGCCGGAAGAGTCGGTCTTCAGGAGCCAGACATTAGAATTACCTCCGCCAAAAGAGTCAGTATAACCTGCAATGATATACCCGCTGTCGGAGGTCTGCAGCACGGAATAACCCTCATCATAACGGCCCCCCCCGTAAGTGCGGGTCCAGACGGTGTTGCCGGAAGAGTCGGTCTTCACCAGGTAGACATCCTTACCACCTGCGCCAAAAGAGTGGGTGTAACCTGCAATGACATACCCGCCGTCGGCGGTTTGATAAACGGAATGACCCACATCTTCACTGCTCCCGCCGTAGGTGCGGGTCCAGAGGACCTCGCCGGAAGAATCGGTCTTCACGAGGTAGACGTCAGAAAGACCCGCGCCGAAAGAGTAGGTACCGCCGGCAAGGATATACCCGCCGTCGGAGGTCTGTTGGACGGAATAGCCCCGATCAAGACTGCTCCCCCCGTAGGTGCGGGTCCAGAGGGTGTCGCCGGGGTCAGCGGCAGTCGTTGACACCAAAAGCAAAACACAGCCAATCGCTAATAGCATTTTCTTACTCATTGTCTTTTCTCCTCTCTTCATCAAGGTTTCAGTCACACGGCGGGGGATGAACCCCCGCCCTACGGTCACATTTCGTACGTGAATTCTACTTCACCAGCATCATCCTCTTGGTCTCGCTGTAATCCCCGGCGGTGAGCTTGTAGAAATAAAGACCGGACGACACCTCTTTGGCATCCCAGATAACAGACCTGTATCCTGCCTGCTGTTTGCTGTCTACTAATGTTGCCACCTTCTCGCCGAGAAGATTGTAAACCTCCAGCTTGACGCTGCTGTTTATAGGTAGCTGATACTGGATTACCGTCTGAGCGTTGAAGGGGTTAGGATAGTTGCTCATAAGCGCAAACTCGGAAGGAAGATCAGTCACGCCTTCCAAGAAAGAGCCCGTGAGAACCCAACCCTGCTCACCAGCCTTAGTATATGCGCCGGTGATGACCTCGAACGGGAAGTAGGAGGAATCAATGACCACCGCGGGGTAGTCCCCTACATACCCGTAATAGATGTACTCATCAGAGATGGGAGCGATATTCGGGATGTTCTGATTCAGATGAGCGCCGCGGAAATGATGCGGATACAATTTCACATGGTTGTATTGCCTCAGGGGACCATACATTCCTATACCCGGCACGTAAGCCATCAGCCAGATGTCAACCCATTGAACATCGTCGGTATTGTTGGTGACGGTGGCGGTAAAGCCGAATGAGCCACCCCGCGGCACAATGACCCGCGACTGGTCAGGGACCAGGTCAATAGAAAGGATAGGCTGTGGTGGTTCACCCGAGACCTTTACCAGGTAGACATCACCACTGCCTGCGCCAAAAGAGGAGGTTGAACCTGCAATGATGTACCCGCCGTCGGAGGTCTGCTGGACGGAGTAAGCCTTGTCAAAATTGCTCCCCCCATAAGTGCGGGTCCAGAGGGTGTCGCCGGAAGAGGCAGTCTTCAGAAGGCAGAGGTCACTATAATCTCCGCCAAAAGAGTTGGTCCCACCTGCAATGATATACCCACCGTCGGAGGTCTGGCGGACGGAAAAACCCTCATCATAACCGCTGCCCCCGTAGGTGCGGGTCCAGAGGGTGTCACCGGAAGAGTCAGTCTTCACAAGGTAGACATCACGAGCACCTGCGCCAAAAGACTCGGTCTGACCTACAATGATATACCCGCCGTCAGAGGTCTGCTGGACGGAATAGCCCTCATCCCAATCGCTCCCCCCGTACGTGCGGGTCCAGAGGGTGTCGCCACAAGAGTCAGTCTTCAGGAGGTAGAAATCAACACTGCCTGCGCCAAAAGACACCGTAAGACCTGCAACGATATACCCGCCGTCGGAGGTCTGCTGGACGGAAAGACCAGCATCCTCATCGCTGCCCCCGTGGGTGCGGGTCCAGAGGGTGTCGCCGCAGGAATCAGTCTTGACAAGATAGACATCAAATAAACCCGCGCCACAAGACTTCGTGTCACCTGCAATGATGTATCCGCCGTCTGGGGTCTGCTGCACGGAAAATGCTTGATCCAAGGAGCTCCCCCCGTAAGTGCGGGTCCAGAGGGTGTCACCGCAAGAGTCAGTCTTCACAAGGTAGACGTCACCACCTGCGCCAAAAGAGCCGGTCCCACCCGCAATGATATACCCGCCGTCGGAGGTCTGC
This sequence comes from Candidatus Zixiibacteriota bacterium, assembly GCA_030605835.1. Taxonomy (GTDB): domain Bacteria; phylum Zixibacteria; class MSB-5A5; order DG-27; family DG-27; genus DG-27. Next base: position 15,356 of record JAUWHO010000033.1, read on the forward strand.
TGGACGGAGCAACCACGGTCACCACCGCTCCCTCCGTAAGTGCGGGTCCAGAGGGTATCCCCGGGGTCGGCGGCAGCGGTGGACACCAGCAGCAAAACACAGGCAATGGCCAACAGCATTTTCTTTCTCATCGTCTTTTCTCCTCTCTTCAGCATGGTTTCAGATACACGGTGCTGGGATAAACGCTGCCCTGTGGAGCTTAGCAGCCCTTATCCGCTTCATCTGTTTAATCTGCTGTGAATCTTACTTCACCAGCATCATCCTCCTGGTCTCGATGTAATCACCAGCGCTCGGCGGAAACGATACCACCGCCGCCAGCAAGAGAGTTAACGCAATTCGCATTTTGGCCTCCAAAAACTCAGATTCACTTGCCCAAAAAGGGTAGAAGCTTTCCTTAACCTCTCTATGGCAATATATCACCTCTCAACGCTTTTGCAAGGAAAAAGCTGGTCAATAATCGATCACGGACTACGCACGGGGCTAATCGACCTTTGAGAACTTCGGGGGACATCCGTAGAAGGCGGAGTTTTCACAGGAACCGCAGGGGGTTATGAGAATAAGAAGTTCTTGCCGACAATGGCCAGGGCGGGCAGCGATTCACCCTCCGGGTGCTGTTGCCAGAGTTCAAAGACAAGAAAAAAAGTCACCTCCAGCTTTTCGCCCGAGGTGACATCAGTGGCAAGTAGAGAATGCTATTTCAGGCTTCGTATTCCTCTTCCCATTCCTCCTCTTCTTCATCGAGAGCGAACTCTTCGGCATATTCCTCCGAGCAGTAGGCTTCATTATCAACCCAGAAGGGTTTACCCTCGATCGTTTGGCCACAACCTGCACAGCGCATTGACTTACCTCCTTCTTTAGCTAATCATCCACTTGCAACACAACGAGTTACTCTCGGTTTCAACCCCGCTTCTGAATGCGACCGAATATATTATCCTCGCAAAAAAATTGTCAAGAAAAAAATTGCAGGGGAATGAGGAATCTGCTCTCCTCATTAAGAACAGGATTTCTCTCAATAAAAAAGCCCCGGCCCTGAAGGCCGAGGCTCAGTCTCTCCAGTCTGGTCAAGCGTTACTGGAATGGCTCGAAGTGGATGACCGCCGAAACCATGATGTTGTGGGTGGTCTGCTTGAGTGACAGCTCGTCACCTATACCGTCACCGTCCCAGTCTTCGTCGCTCTTGGTTTCAGCTAAACCCAGCTCGTAGGCAGCATCGAACCAGATATTTCCCACGACGACCCCGAGTCCCCCGGTGAAGACCAAACCAGTGACTTTTTCGTCCTCCAATCCCCTCTGTAGCCACGGGTTGGTCCGGAAACCTAACCTCACGGGCAAAACTCCGAAGTCCTGAATGACCAGATACTCAAGCCCAACCCGGAACTGGTTTACGTCCTCAATGTCTTCGACCTCTTCTTCAGTGTCGGTGATGTCGTCGTAGATTTTCAACTTGGAGAACTGTCGAATCTCGTAATCCGCAGCCAGGGTGAGATTCTCGTTGGGCATATACGAGACGCCAAAGCCAAAGATCATGGGGAACTTCAGCTTGTCGGTGTAAGCGGTGCCGGCCCAGGTGTATTTCTCCTTGAGGGTGAGGGGAGTCTTCAGCACTGCTCCGATTTTCGCTTTCTCAAAATGTCCCAGAAGGCCGATGTTGAAGTTGAGGCCCGAGTACTTGTACCAGTTCTTTTCCTCCTCGTTGTTGGCCGAGTTGACCTTATCCGTGTATTTGTAGTCGTAATGCCCGGTCCAGATATTCACTGTCGCTCCTAGCGATACCTGCGGTGACACCTGGACGCCGATGCCGGGAGAGATGGCATCGACTCCGCCCTTTTCCTCCCAGATCGTTGAGTCATTTCCCTCTTCATAGTAGAAATCGATCAGCCGCTGGTAAGCGACCGCGAGCACAACATTACGTTCGGCCACAACCAGAGGATAAGCGGCGCTGGCGAAGTTGAATGCCGGGTGTGACTGGTCAAACTGCTCTTCGAAGCTGCTGGCGGCCAGTAAGGCGGACGAAAATGTGGCTTTGGCGGTGTACTTGTCCATTGAATATAAGCTCACGACACTTGCCTCCGGTCTTTCCAAGGTGGCCAGTCCCGCGGGGTTCCAGGAGATGGCAGTAGCGTCATCTGCAACCCCGATAAAAGCACCCCCCATGCCCCGCGCACGCGCCCCGGAACCTATGAAGTTGAAATTCGCCTCCTGGGCAAAGGCAAGCTCTAATCCGAAAAGGCCGAACAGAAGCGCGGTTAGAATTACTAATTTGATCTTCATTTCACCTACCCTCCTCTGACAGGAATAGAATGTTGAGTCGGAACGTAGGTGCTCTGTAATCAGCCTACTTCATCAGCACCTTGTCCGACATGGATTTTGCCTTCTCCTCCATGCTGATTGATTTGGAAGAAGACCAGCCCCCAAACCTGTGTCAGCACCACCTCCCCCAGATAGATTTCCTCCACATAGAGAGCCTCCCCTGTTGTCGGAGGGTTCACCTCTTCTTGGTCTCTGCAACGATCACGTTGCACGTTTTCTTTCATATGATTATCGGCAGCCAAACCCAAAATTATATTGTCCCCCTCAACATTTATGAGATAACCCTCCTGAACTGTCACTAACTCCGGTCTCGGTGCTGACCAATCTTCACCAGATTTTCAAAGAGACATCCTCCCGAGGGCGGCACAGAGGGCCAGAACTGCGTCCATCCAGGTCGCTTCGCCGTGAATCATTTGGCCACGAGCGGGGAAAGGCATCCGTTCACCTTCTGGTCCGGTTCATTTTCTGCTTGTGGCGCAATGAGTTGTCTCAGTAAAGTCTCCTCCAAGATGCGACTGGATACTTTAGCTTCATGCAAGGTCTTGTGAAGGGGGGAAATTATGGAGGAAGAAATTTCGTTTCTCTTCGAAAAAAGAGAGCTTTTTCCGCAAAAAAAGCCCCGGCCCTGAAGGCCGAGGCTCAGTCTCTCCAGTCTGGTCAAGCGTTACTGGAATGGCTCGAAGTGGATGACCGCCGAGACTATGATATTGTGGGTGGTCTGTGTGAATGATATCTCGTCAGCGATACCGTCGCCGTCCCAGTCCATGTCGTTCTCGGTTTTGGCCATACCCAGTTCGTAAGCGGCATCTATCCAGACATTTCCAACGATCACGCCAAGTCCGCCCGTGAAGACCAACCCGGTGACCTTCTCGTTGTCGAGTCCTCTCATGTACCACGGGTCGGTCCGGAAGCCTAATCTCACGGGCAGGACCCCAAAGTCCTGAATGACCAGATACTCGAGTCCAACCCGCAACTGGTTTACGTCCTCAATGTCTTCGACCTGTTCTTCAGTGCCGGAGATGTCGTCGTAGAGTTTCAACTTGGAGAACTGTCGAATCTCGTAATCCGCAGCTAAGGTGAGGTTCTCATTGGGCATAAAAGAGACGCCGAAGCCGAACATCATGGGGAACTTCAGCTTGTCAGTATAGTCGGTGCCTTCGTAAGAGTATTTGTCCTTGAGTGTGAGAGGGGTTTTCATCACCGCCCCGATTTTGGTTTTCTCGAAGTGGCCCATAATCCCGATGTTGAAGTTGAGTCCGGAGAATTTGTCCACGTTCTTTTCATCGTAGCTGTTAGCAGGGGTCACCTTATCCGTGTATTTCTCATCGTAGTGGCCAGTCCAGATATTCACGGAGGCGCCTACCGATACCTCAGGAGTGACCTGAACGCCTATCCCAGGAGAGATAGCATCGACACCACCTTTTTCCTCGTACTCAGAGTCATCGTCTTCGTATTTGTAGTAGAGGTCGATCAGCCGTTGGTAGGCAACGGCAACAACGAGATTACGTTCGGCGACGACCAGAGGATAAGCGCCGCTGGCGAAGTTGAAAATCGGGTGTGACTGATCAAATTTCACTTCGGCGCTTTCGCCCAAAAACGAGGAGGTAACCTTGGTGGTATATTTGTCCATCGTGTATATGCCGACGACGCTTGCCTCCGGCTTCTCCAAGGTGGCCAATCCCGCTGGGTTCCACGAGATGGCAGTGGCATCGTCCGCAACCCCGATGAAAGCTCCGCCCATGCCGCGGGCGCGCGCCCCGGAACCTATGAAGTTGAAGTTCTGCTGAGCGAGGACGGGTTCCAGCGCCGAAAAGCTGAGCAGAACCGCAATCAAAACTGCTATCCTAAGTTTCATGTGACCTACCCTCCTGTGACAGGTTTGGTGTAAATTGTTCACAATGGTTGAGTTGGAACATCGGTGGTTGGGGAGTCGATCTACTTCACTACTACCTTGTCTCCGACAGAGATTTTCGCCTTTTCCTCCTTAATGATTAACTTGGAAACAGAGGCACGTTCCTGAACTTGTGTTAGCACCACCTCCCCCAGGTAGATTTTGTTGACAAAACGAAGCTCTCCTGATAACGGATGGTTTACTTCTTTTCCGTCTCTGTAAAGGACGCATTGCATGTCCCTTTTCATGTGTTTATCGGCGCCCAAATCCAAGATTATACTGCTCCCTTCCACATCTATGACATAGCCCTCCACAAGGGGGAGGTCATTGTAGATTTTCACGGCTAAGTCCCTGGAGACAGTTCGGATTCCGTTCAGGTCGCTGGTAGAAGCGTAGGCGTCCTGGGCTGTCACCAACTTGCCGGTTTCGGTATTGACCAATCTTCCCCAGGTTTTCAGAGAACCATCATCCCCGACCGTGATGTTACCGGTTAAAACGGCATCCACTCCGATCAGCTTGCCGGCCTTGGCGGCGGTGGCCTCATCAATCTGACCCGCCTGACCCCGCAACTGCTCTTTGACGATTTTGTCGTATTTTTCCCGCTCCATGATGTTGAAGCGCCCACCCAGATTGTAGAGCCGGGTTATCAGTTCGTTCAAGATGTCATCAGAGAGGTCTCTGCCGGCGCCGGAAAAGGAGAATTTTAGAACCGCAATCGAGAGCCTGGAGCCGACCTGGGTTACCTTAGAGGGATCGTAGGTTAAGGCTCCGGCGGGCAGATCGCTGGTCATGTAAAGGTAGTAAGGAGCCTTCTGTAGTTGGGCTTCCCTTTCGGCCAGCTTCGTTTCTCTGTCTTCTAACTCCTTGAGGGCCTTTTCACGTTCCTCTTTTTCCTTCTCGGCTAAAAGCTCTTTCTCCTGCTCCAATTTCTGGCGCTCTTGAGCAAGGGCTAACTGTTCCTGCTCCCTCAATTTGACCTCCTCCGGAGTAACTTCAACCGGTGGAGGTTCCCCCCCATATATTTTGGACTGCAGCTTCTTGGCCTCCTTGCTCGATTGGAAGGCTAAGGAGAGGTCGACCTCCTTTTTTGCGTTTTCGAGGTCCCCCAGATAGTAGTAAGCTTCCGCCAGATAGCGGTGGGGATAATACTTGACGAAGTGCATCCCGTAGGTGCGCATCCTCTTTTTGTCCGCAAATTCCAGAGAGATGGCGCTCCTGAATTCATTTACGGCGCGCTGGTATTTCCCCTGCTTCATATATTTCACGCCGTTTTCGTAGTAATTATACCATTTCCCTCCGGCGTATCCACACTTGAAGAGGAGGAGGAAAACCACCGGCAAAATCACAAGAAGCGTAAGGAGTCTAAGCTTCTTTGAAGATTCTCTGTTTGATGCGGAGAGATTCATTTCAGACACTCGCAAGCGAAAGAATTGGACCGCCTTGGGTTACCTTAAAATCGTTGGGATTATAAATCGCCCCAGCACCGTTGTCAAGGAAAAAAACAGTTTTGGGATTTCCATTTTCAGAGTCTTCTGTTGCCCGTCAGGAACGAGAGTCGTTAGCTGGCTCATCGTATGCCGGTTCATGGCGTTGCCTCACGTTTTCCATCCAGGGGATGAGTCGGCCTATTTACAGCCGTGCCTGAGGCGGATAAGCAGATTAAGCAGGTTGGGCGGACAATCATTCACCCGGCGACAGCGAGGACTCTCTCAGGATAGCGGGTGTCAGGAGGGAACTCCTGACACCACCAGGACTGTCATGTCAAACGACCAGGCGCCGAACTGGTTGCCGGCACTCCTGATGGTCTTCCCCCCAAAGCGGTTGACAGCTTGAACCTGGAAATGTATTTTGCTTTTCAATGTGATATTCGAAGCCCGCAGATTCATTGAAGACCCAAATTGATGAGCGTCAATGGAGAAAGACCAAAAAAGGGGAGGAAAAAGACACTGGGGGAGAGGATAGTTCGAAAACTCAACTACCTTCTGGTGATTATTATCATCTTGGCCGGGGTGGCGGTGCTCTCGGGGGTGTTCCTCTCAGAAGGGGGGCTAGGTGGCTATCGGGTGGCTTTTGGGGTGGTGATACTGATTTACGGGCTGGTGCGCCTCTGGACTCTGAGGTGGAAGGACAAGAGAGAGAAGTTGGGCAAATAGCCGGCTGGGTTGATTGGACTTGCAAGGCAATTGCAGAATCTGTTGACACTTCAGCCAAGCCTCCCCAAGATTTCGCTTGACAACCGGTGCCTTTTTGGTTATAATTCAACCGGAAAGCTTCGTTATCCTGCAGGGATTGTTTTGGCGGGAACGCTTAATTAGGGCAGGGAGTCGAGAAAAGATGGATTTGCGTGGCGGTTGCCCGGAAAAAAGACCGGGAAAAAACTCAATTTTTAGCTTGACAAGGGATGGGAAGTTGTTTAAATTGACAAGTGCAAGGCTCGGGCAATCTGAGTTTTGCAGTTGTCGCCAAACGGACAACTGAGTTAAAGCTCGAATTTTAACTTCAAAGTGTAGCTTTGCAATCCGGCGCCAAGGTAGGTGAAACACGCCGGGCGAAGCTAAGGCAGACACCGAGCGGAACTGGACTTATTTAATAATCCTCTGTTTTTGAACCTCTAAATGACGAAAGGAGGTGAGAGCCTAAGGTAATTTCATCAAAAAAGGGCCTTTTCGCTTTTCTCAAGTGAGGCGAAAAGAGCCGAAAACCGGAGGTTGAACTTTCTTGAGGCCTTCAACTTCCTTTCACTTGAGGAAACTTCAATGAGAAGTCAACCTAAAAAGTCTTTTTAGGAGAACGTGATGAAAAGAATTAGCCTTCTTTTAAGCCTCACCTTTGCTCTCTTCCTGGTTGGCAGTGCTATGGGCGGGAACCTCGACTACACCATAGATGCCAAGTCCGGCGCGATCTTCCCCACAGTCGAGAAGACCAATCCCACCCCGGTGATTGCTCAGTACGACTTCGATCTGGCCCTCACCAACATTGGTATCGAGGCTATACCGGATGACTGCATCGAGTACTGCGAGACCTGGGAGTTCTGGGTGAAAGCCCACAACAACGGTTATGAGGTCGTCGACTGCGCCCTAATCCTCTTCACCATCAACGGTGAAGTGATTGGTGAGGTGCACGTCGCCGGTCTTTATCCCAGCGAAGTGAGGAAGTATCTGGTCAGCTTCCATGTCGATTGGCCCCAGTGCGAGCCCTTCATCATCGATGCCCACGTCGATTGGCCCCCGGATGAAAACCCGGCCAACGACGACATTCAGGATGAGTTCGCGGTTGGCGGTGAGCCCGACGAAATACTCCGGTACGACGACGGCACTGTCGCTAATGGCTGGACCTGGCTTCCTGGTTACGAATATCCGGATTACGCCCAGGCCGCCAAGTATCACTTTGAGCAAGGTGGTATTATCAAGTGGTGGCGATTGTACTACGCCTCCAGCGCCAGCTATGCTACTGGCCATGCCGAGTTCTTTGTATGGGCCGCTGATGTTAACGGTGACATCATCGATGATGGTACCGGCGGCATCATGGACATCGAGTTCCAGTACCCGCGGATCGACTGGCCCGCCTACGGTTATATCTGCTATCCGATCTGCCTGCCGGTCCAGCCCAGCGACACCTACTACTTCGGGATTTCTAACCGTCAGGGCCTCATAGCCTATACAATGATCGACGGTGTCGAGGACCACCCGGATCGGAACTGGTATAAGAGTGCCGGTGCCTGGTTTTTCGGCAACCTCTACCCCGGCGACTACTTTATCCATGTCGGCTTCGAGTACGGGGAGTATGTCTCCATGACCTGTGACAATCTCACCCCGATCTTCTGCCGTGGCAAGAACTTGTACTTCAAGCAGACGGTCAACAACAGCACCGCTGGCTCCATCAGTGGCCCGATGACCTTCAGCGGTTATGCAGGCTACGACTGCGATCCGGCGAACGTTTTGATCGCTATCCCGAAGCCCAAGACCTATCCGGTTGGCATCACCGAAACCTACTTCTTCTTCAAGGTTCCGAACGCGGCTGGTCCCGGTCAGTACAGCAGCTCGATCAGCGGCAGTCCCGGCGGTTGGGACATGTTCTGCTGCATGAACCACGACATTATCACGTGTGGTCCGTGGCGGAGCGGCAACACCGAGTGGGAGCTGGTAGAGACTGATCGTCCGGAGGTTGGTCTGCCTACGGTTACCTCCCTGGCCCAGAACTATCCCAACCCGTTCAATGCCACCACCAACATCAGCTTCAATCTGGCTGATGCCGGCAATGTCAGCCTGAACGTTTATGACATTACTGGTCGTCTGGTGGTTACCTTAGTTGACGGGCAGATGGATGCTGGTCAGCAAGTGGTGGTCTGGGATGCCTCCAACGTCTCCAGTGGAGTCTATTTCTACAAGCTGAGCACTGGTGACTACACCGCAACCAAGTCCATGAATCTGCTGAAGTAATTCCCTTCTGAGGCAGATGGAAAGCCCCTGGGTGAAGATCCGGGGGCTTTTTTTATTACTTATGGATCAGTCCGGGAGGGATAGACAACCCTCTCTGTTAAGTCTTATCAGGAAAAAGCTTGACAATCGGCTAAAAGATGGTTACAATATGCCTGTAAGTTCTTCGAAGATAGCTTCGTTTCTGACAGTTGGTGGAGACTTCGGTGTCGACTAACGATCGCATAATCCTGGCCGCGTTTCCGATACCGCTGGTCCTTTATGCCATGGAGAAAAGCTGAAAGGAGGTGATGCAAGGGAAAGAGTCTAATTAGAACTGTAG